>CADBWR010000068.1 GCA_902798425.1 uncultured Bacteroidales bacterium | reverse complement strand
CTGCCCTCAATGGGTGGCTCCTCGATAGGTGTTACGAAGAGCAGCACCGTAGACAGGATGCCCACCACGAAGAAGATGCCGAAGAGCACGCGCCAGTTCAGTCCGAACTCAGGAATGACCTGTGTAGCGCCCCACATAGCGAGATAAGGTGCCGAGAAGGAGGCAATAGCCTTGATGAACTGACCGAAGGTCAGCGTTGCTGCCAGGTTGCCGCCACCCATCACTGTCGATACCAGCGGGTTCAGCGAGGTCTGCATCAGTGCGTTGCCGATGCCCAGCAGTGAGAATGCGACAAGCATCAGTGTAAACGTCTCGCCAAACAGTGGCAAGAGCAGTGACACGACAGTCACCACCAGTGACAGTAGTACGGTCTTCTTACGACCGATTTTGTTCATCAGCATGCCCGTGGGTACGCTGAAGATGAGGAACCAGAAGAACACCAGCGATGGCAGTACGTTGGCTACCGAGTCGCTCAGTGCGAGGTCTTCCTTTACATAGTTGGAGGCAATGCCCACCAAGTCCACGAAGCCCATGCAGAAGAAGCAGAGCATGACGGGAATCAGGTAAATCGTTTTGTTTTGTTTAGCCATAATATTTTATAATTATCAATTCTTAGCTCTCTTTCTTAACTCTTAATTCTTAATTCTTAACTTGATAGATCGTAGCCTTTCCACCTTTCACCTTGATGTTGTTGTAAGGCTCTGACGGGAATACCAGGTTGGTCATAGCCATCTTGCCCTCTGCATCAAACACCTCGATGCTGCAGCGGTCGATGAAGATGGCTACCGTCACAGCAGGGAATGCCTCGCTGAAGCTGACGTCGCCACTCTTCACACGCTCCATCATAAACGTCTGCTGTTGGCCGTCGTATTTCATCGTCACCTTTTCGCCCTTGTTGTTGGAGAGTACTATCTCCGTCTGACTCTTTGTGTCGATGAGAATCTCGCAGGCCTCGGTAGGATTCTTTATCTTTGCACCACGCACGTCCAGCATCTCCTTGGACGGTATTACGCTGACGTAAGTCTCTTCACCATGACGGAACAGTCCCAGGTCGCGGGGTATGGAGTTGGCTGAGCGGAACTGCTTGGTGGGTACCTGGTTGGCATACTGCCAGTTAGACATCCATGCCAGTACCGTGCGGCGGTTGTCGGGTGCATTGTAGAACGACACCGTAGCATAGTGATCTTTGCCGTAGTCCAGCCACTTCGTCACCTTCGGCATCGACTCGCACGTGAACTTGTGACCATCGAACTGTCCTACGAAATATTGCGTAGCACTACCGCCAAAGGGGCCACCAGGATTGATGTTGCAGATGAGCACCCACTTGTTGTCTATCTTGAACAGGTCAGGACACTCCCACACACCACTGTGGTTGCCATACTCCTTGCCAAACGACGACTCATACTTCCATGCCTTCAAATTCTTCGACGAGTAGATGCGCATCTCCTGACCAGCAGCCAGAATGAGGTTCCACATGTTGGCATCCTCGTTCCAGAATGCTTTAGGGTCGCGGAAGTCGGCAACGTCGCTGGTCGTCAGTATGGGATTGCCACTATACTTCTTAAAGGTACGGCCGCCATCCTTTGATACCGCCATGGATTGTGTCTGATGATGACCTGCAGAGGTGTAGAAAGCCACCACATCGTTGCCATTCGTCACACACGAGCCGCTGAAGATAGAACCTAACCAGTCTGCCTCGATAGCCAGTGGCTGAGCCTCCCAGTGGATTAGGTCCTTCGAGGTGCTGTGCCCCCATGTCATATTCTCCCACTGACTGCCGTAAGGATTATACTGGTAGTAGAGGTGCCACACACCGTCCTTGTAAAACATTCCGTTGGGATCGTTCATCCAACCATAGAGTGGGGTGTGGTGGTAGACAGGACGGAAGTGCTCACTGTTCGTGGTGTCGAAAGTATTGGAGTACTTCATCTCTCGCCAGCAGGCAAACTCACCTACAGCGCCCTTCTGGCGGCGGTCTCCGTGAAATTCGATGTCCAACAGACAAGCGCCCTTCAGTTCGTAAGGCACATAATAGTCTACGCGGTCAACGGCCAGCTTCACGTTGAGGCGTTGTACCATATTATTATAGTTGTCTAACACGGCGATGGCTGCGATGTCTTCTGTTTCTTGTACAGGCAACAGCAGATAGCGGTAGCTTTGCTCCATTCTCAACATGGCGTGCTTGTCGCCCAGCACGATAGGCTTGATCTGAGCTCCAACCATACAGGTTAGCATGACAGTCGTCAGTGTCAGTAAAAATCTTTTCTTCATTGTCGTTTGATGTTTTAGTGTAGAATTTTGATGCAAATATACATTATTTCTCTTTTTGCCCCTATAAATTATGATACAAAAGCTAAAAAAAAACGTTCATTGCAACAAAAAAGACAGACAATGAACGTATTTTCTATTTTTTTTCGTATTTTTGCAAACAAAACCTGTTAATACAATTCTAAAATGATGAATAAACAACTTTTGGGGGGCTTGCTGTTGGCGTTGCTACTGACTATATTAGGATGTGCTAACCCTAAACCTCATTATATAATAGGTGTATCTCAGTGTTCGGCAGATATCTGGCGTGAGAAGCAGAACGCTGAGTTGCGTATGGGAGCCTATTGCCGGGAAAATGTAGAACTGCGTTTTGCTGCAGCCCACGATAGCGACGAGCGTCAGGTGCAACAGATAGACTCCTTGGTAG
>CADBWR010000067.1 GCA_902798425.1 uncultured Bacteroidales bacterium | reverse complement strand
GCAGCCTACTGGCATGAGCGGGCAGTCAATCTCGGCAGTCTTGAAATGCCCTTTTGACAAGAAGTCTGTGATATAATTGGCCAGAACGTTGATATTCGCACAGCCGCCTCGTTTCATCAGTTCGTCAAAGCCGTCGTCGCCCTTGTATTCCATATAATACATTCCGTCGTCGAGCTTCTCTGCCGACATTGCTCCCTTAACCAGTGGACCAAACTCCATCCACACCAATACTCCTGCGACTATCACCAGTCCCAATACGCTCAACAGCGCAATCTTTAATCCTTTTTTCATCGTCTATTTTTATTTTTTGACGCTACAAAGGTACATATAGTTGCAGAATGCTCCAAATATCTGGGATAAAATGCATAAAAATGTGATGAATAGTATCATTTACTGTTGCTCATGCACTGCTGCTGGCACGCAGACACAGGGCATCGTTCTTCAGCCAACACTTCTGTACCACAAAACGGAGGTTGTATGAGGGTGAGAGTATACGGAAGTTCAGTACATCGCCCTTGGCGACAGTGTTTCTTGGCCCGTAAAGACGCATGCGGCCAGATTGTCGAGTGAGGCCCCAGCCGTAAATGCGTTACTCTTGATATACTTATATCTTTTCATTATTATTAATGTTTTGACGCTGCAAGAACGGTCTCCTCGTTTTACGATTCCGTGGTGATCTCCTCTATCTGGTCGATGATGTCCTGATACTGGCGCTGGGTCTTGAAGTGCATCTTGAAGCCACAGATTGCTCCAAAGACGGCTCCGCAGGCTATGCCATAAACCATGTAGCGTGCTGCTTCGAAATCTTTCTGATAAAACTCCCATGTGAGCCATCCCAACCATACTATTACTGCAGGTATGCCGAAGAACAGCCAGTTGGCATCGAACTTCTTGGCACGGGCCATCCTATTACTTACTTCTATCAGGTTTCTGCCCATTGCATTGGGGATATTCACATTCAGGCTGTTGTAGTATGTTGCTCCGCAGCAGACAAGCATAAATACGGCGGAAGCAATCCAGAATGCAAACGAGATGCCCAGTCTCTCGATTAATATCACATAGGTATAGGGAATCATCAGCAGCGAGAGTGCCATAATGGCATAATAGCGAGTCTTGATACTGTTAGCCGTCTTTTTCATCGACTGACGTATAATATGATCGTTCACTATCTGCTGCTGGTCCAACTTCTTCTTCAGAGTGTTCATCTGCTGGCGCATATCCTCTAATTCAAAATTCTCGTTCATAATGGGTAAGTTTTTTAATCGTTTGACATTTGTTTTAACTGTTCACGGATTCTAAACAGGCGGACGCTGACGTTCTTAGTGCTGATGCCGACAATCTGTCCAATCTCCTCATACGAAAGGTTCTCGAGCCAGAGCAGGACTATCGCACGATCGAAGGGTTGCAGCTTGGAGATGCGCTTGTGGAGCATGTCCACCTGGCGCGTGTCCTCGTCGCGGTCTTCAAACAGGTTGATGTCCATGGTTAGTCGGGCTGTGGCTTGGCGGCGCTTCTTCCTGTCAATCGATATACAGGTGTTCAAGGCGACGCGATAAATCCACGTCTTGATGTCACTGCGATGCTCGAAATTCTCGAAGCCTTTCCAAAGATTGACTAGTACCTCCTGGAACAGGTCGTTCACTTCGTCGGCATCCTGCGAAAACATGTAGCACACGGTATAGATGGTGCTCTTTTGTTCCGCTACGATTTGCGCAAACTGTCTTTCTAATGTTGTCATTGTCTCATCTGTTTTTTGAATCTTTACACCCATTAGACGCAGTACGGTTACGAAAAACTACACGAATATCTTATTTTTTTCTATTTTCATTGTAATTTAGCTTTTCGATAAACAATAATTCTGCATCCTTACTGAAGTCGAACTGGCGATAGTCATCATACGACAGTTGGATGTCTGGGGTGAAAGCCTTTGCCATAGGATGATCTGTGGGGAAGCAACTCTGGAGTGAGTTGGAGGCAGAGCATTCTAGACCGGTATTCGGCAACTTGAATCGTGTAACTTCCATAAACGTGTTGGGTGCCTGCCCGGAAGTTACGCCTACCACCTTGGCGCCCATCTTCCACAGCATGTAAGCGGTATGGAAAGCGGAACTGAAGGTCTGCACGTCGGTAACCACATAGATTTCTTTTGGCGTGTAGATGGGTTCACCGTCTTGTGCTTCGAGAATGCTCTTGTCGGCACACATAAACCAGTCGAAACTGCTGATGCTTGATGATCGTTCAATGAAATCACCCATCTTCAGCGATGTTCCTCCATACTGGTTGAGTTGTTCTAAGGTCGTATTGTTCTTCTTCAGCCAGCCATCCGATACTTTGGTGGCA
Source organism: uncultured Bacteroidales bacterium (assembly GCA_902798425.1). Lineage (GTDB taxonomy): Bacteria > Bacteroidota > Bacteroidia > Bacteroidales > Bacteroidaceae > Prevotella. The sequence goes on along the minus strand of CADBWR010000067.1, from coordinate 215 downwards.
AAGTTCATGCCTAAGTCGGTATCCATGAAACGCTTGCCATAAAGTTCGTACAATGCAGCATACATGATCATTGTCCAACCACCACCATTGCCGCGCAGGTCGATGATGAGACGAGTACTATTGGCAGCCTTCATCTCACGTAACATCTTGGCAAAGACATCAGCCACAATCACATCCGATTTAAGGCCGTAGTTTTCGAGGTTTGGTATGTCGGC
>CADBWR010000066.1 GCA_902798425.1 uncultured Bacteroidales bacterium | reverse complement strand
CCATGCCGCAACGAGGTCGGCCAGTTGGTCGTTCTCTAACGTCGACAGGCCTTCGTTGTCTACCGGTTCCTCGGGTACATTACTATTGTCGTCATCCTTGCAAGAGGTGACGCTCAGGCTCAGGCAGCACACCAGTGCTATCCAGAGGCACAACTGAAAATTCTTCTTTACCATTTTATTAACGATTTAGATTGTTTGTTCAATGTCTTTTAGGTTTTTAAAGAGAGTCACTCCCTCATACACAACCGCTGCAAAGATAGTTATTTTTTTTAAAATCACCACCATTTACAGATAAAATTTTCACGTTTTGCATATTTTGAAACAAATTTGTAAATTTTGAAACTCAAAATATGGCATTGACACCATTTTTTATAATTATGGGGACGGCAGTCCCCAATGATTATACCTTTTTCTGAGTAGTTTATTCAAAACAAATGCAGAAAAAAGTTGGAGAATAGGATAATTCTTCTTATCTTTGTCGGGCAAAATGGAATAACAATGAAAAGATTACTTCTTTCTTTAATGACACTCGTGGCATTAGCAGCATCGGCACAGAAGCCGATAGAGATGAATCTGTGGCCTGACGGTCCGAAGACCAGCAACAACGATCCGAAGGACATGGCCAAGGTGTGGGTCTATCTGCCTAACGAGAAGCACGCCACTGGACGTGCTGTTGTGTGTTGTCCTGGTGGTGGCTACACTCACTTGGCGATGGACCATGAGGGACATCAGTGGGCACCGTTCTTCAATGGTCAGGGCATAGCTCTTATCGTAGTGAAATACCGTATGCCTCATGGTGTTTGGCAAGTGCCTGGCGAGGATGCTGAAGAGGCTATGCGCCTGGTGCGCCGTAATGCTCAACAGTGGCACATTAATCCTAACGACATTGGTATTATGGGATTCTCGGCAGGAGGTCACTTAGCCTCTACTGTTGCCACCCACGCCACAGGCGATGCAAGGCCCAATTTTCAGATACTGTTCTACCCCGTTATCTCCATGGAGCAGGGTATTACCCACCAGGGCTCGCGCGACAACCTGTTGGGGAAAAAGCCTAAGCGCAAGTTGGTGAATGAATACTGCAATGAGATGCACATAGGACACCATACACCACGTGCCTTCATCGCACTGGCTCACGACGACCGCGCCGTACCGCCCATCAACAGCATCAACTACTATGAGGAGTTATATAATAACAAGGTACCAGCCTCCCTGCATATCTTTCCCACAGGTGGTCACGGCTTTGGCATCCGTCAGTCGTTTGCCTACCATTTGGAGATGATGTTAGAACTGAAAGCGTGGCTGCGTAGTTTTTAAATAATAAGGAGTCGTTGCTTCTATGGCAAACATGAAATCACTGGCCAAGGATACGGCCATCTACGGACTGTCGAGCATCGTCGGCAGATTCCTGAACTACCTGCTGGTACCCCTTTATACTTACTACATGCCGCACGACACGGGCGACTACGGCATCAGCACCAATGTCTATGCCTATGTGGCTCTGATACTGGTGATACTGACCTTTGGCATGGAGACTTCCCTGTTCCGCTTTGCCAACGACGAGAAGAACAAGCCCGACACCGTGTTTACAACGGCAATGGCCGTGGTGGGTTCGTTGACTGCCCTGTTCCTGCTATTGCTGTTCGGACTGATAACACCCATTAGCAATGTCCTCGGCTATACTGCCCACCCTGACTATCTGCTGATGATGGGTGTAGTAGTAGCCCTTGACGCCTTGCAGGCCATCCCGTTCAGCTTCCTGCGTTTCCAGAAGCGTGCCGTGCGCTTTGCTTCGCTGAAAATGCTGTTCATCGTCTTTAACATCGGACTGAACGTGTTCTACTTTGTGGTGCTGGGCAAGACATCGGTATTCTACGTGTTCTTTATCAATCTGTTGTGTACATCCTTCATCACGTTGTTCTTTATACCCGACCTGCTGAAGATACAATGGAAGTTTGACAGCCAGTTGCTGCGCCAGATGTTCAGCTACTCATGGCCCATTTTGATATTGGGCATAGCAGGCATCCTGAACCAAGTGGCCGACAAGATTATCTTCCCGCTGGTCTATCCCGACCAAGAGCAGGCCAACATCCTGTTGGGCGACTACGGCTCGTGCGTGAAGATAGCCATGACACGCTGCTGGCATACCTCTGCGTGGTGGGATGGATGCCCCTGCTACAATATATATTAGGTGCCAACTACCGCGAGGGCTTGGGCGTGGTGCCTATCGTCATGGCAGCAGAAATCATGATGGGTGTCTACTTCAACCTGTCGTTCTGGTATAAGCTCATCGACAAGACCATCTATGGTGCCTGGTTCTCGCTGGCAGGTTGCCTGGTTCTCTTTGCCGTCAATATTTTCTTCATCCCCCAATACGGTTATTGGGCCTGTGCATGGGGTGGGGTAGCGGGCTACGGCACGGCTATGGTGCTGAGCTACATCGTAGGGCAGCAGAAGAATCCCATACCTTATCCCATGAAGGATATCTTCTGCTACGTGCTTTTGACGGCAGTCTTCTTCAGCATCATGCAACTCAGCAGCGATTGGCCGATGATTGGGGCACTGGCCTTCAATACCCTGTTTATCGTCCTCTTTGTGGCATATATCATCTATCGGGACCTGCCACTGAAGAGCCTCCCCGTAATTGGAAAGTACTTTAGAAAATAGGATTAATAATGAAAAAACTATTCTTATCACTTATGAGTCTGTGCGCTCTTGGAGCAAACGCTGACGAAGGCATGTGGACATTGTATAACCTGCCCACCGCCATTTACCAACAGATGCAGCAAGAGGGTTTCCAGCTGCCTATGGAACAATTGTATCAGTCGGATAACGCCATCAAAAACAATGTCATCAATTTCAGTGGCTACTGTTCAGGTGTCGTCGTGTCGCCCAACGGATTGGTCTTCACCAATCACCATTGCGGCTTCGACGCTATCCGCCGCCACTCTACCGTAGAGCACGACTACATGCTCAATGGCTTTGTCGCCCAAAGCTATGAAGAGGAGTTGCCCAACGAGGACATCTTCGTCAGCTTCATGATTGAGCAGAAGGATGTCACCGACAAGATAGTACCGCAGCTGAAAGGTATGAGCATGGACCGTCAGGCAGAGTATGTAGACTCACTGGAGAATGCCTGGCAGAAAGAGATTCGCCAGCAGGACTCTACCCTGCGTGTCGAGGTGAAGCCTTTCTATGAGGGTAACGCATACTACATGACTACCTACCGCGACTTCTACGATGTTCGTTTGGTGTTCACCGTTCCTAAGTCGATGGGTAAGTATGGCGGTGAGACCGACAACTGGATGTGGCCACGCCAGACCTGCGACTACTCGGTATTCCGCATCTATGCCGACCCCAAGACCAATGGTCCTGCCAAATACTCTAAGGACAACGTGCCCTACCATCCCGCATCGTGGGCTCCCGTCAGTCTGCAGGGCTACAAGCCTGGCGACTTCGCTATGATTATGGGTTATCCGGGCAGTACCAGCCGCTACCTGTCAAGCTACGGCATCCAGGAGCGCCGTGACGCCATGAACAAAACCATGGTGCAGGCTCGTGGTGTCAAGCAGGAGATTATGTGGCGCCGTATGCTCAGCTCGGAGGCTATCCGCATTCAGTATGAGTCGAAGTATGCTCATAGCAGCAACTACTGGAAGAACTCCATCGGTATGAATAAATGTATCGATTCCATCGGACTCATCCAGCAAAAGCGACAGTTTGAGAACAAGATTCGCCAGTGGCAGGACAGCACCGGCTATCTGAAGGGTAAGCTCGACTTCGACAAGTTGGCAAAGCTCTACCAGCAGCGTTTCCAAAGTGTTCGTGCGCTCTACTATTGGAACGAGACATGGGGCCGCGAGTGCGACCAGCTGTCAGTGCGTGCCAAGAAAGTGCATAGCGGCATTGCCGTACAAGGGCCCACGGACAAGAAGAAAAAACAGTATGTCACCTTCGACGACAATAGCAAGGAGTGGGATCAGGAGACCGACCGCGAACTGCTGGCAGCCATGATGAAGAACTACCGCCAGCATGTCGACCAGAAATACCATATCGATGTCTTTAAGACTATTGACCGCGACTTCAAAGGTGACTACCGTGCCTATGTCGACTATGTCTACGACAAGTCTATGCTGATGAAGAGCGGTAAGAAACTGTATATCAATAAGAAGAAGTTTGACAAAGACCCTGGCGTGGTCTACGGCCAGGACCTCATCGAGTTGCGCGCCATCCTGCGTGCCGACCTGCTGGCTATTGCCGACAGCATCGAACAGCAGGAGCAGTGGCTCTGTGCCGCCAAGCTGCGCATGGAGCAGGATCTGCCCAACTACTCGGATGCCAACTTCACCATGCGTATGACCTACGGACAGGTAGGTGAGTACTCGTTAGGCGGCAAGCCCTCAGGCTACTACACCACAGCCCGTTCGCTATGGGAGAAGATGCAGAAGGCCGACCAGAACGTAGAGTACTTTGCCGAGCCCGTCATGCACGAACTGCTCTCCAGCAACGACTTCGGTCCCTATGCCGACAAGCTTACGGGTACCATGCAGCTCTGCTTCCTCTCTAACAACGACATCACTGGTGGCAACTCCGGCTCGCCCATCTTCAACGGCAAGGGCGAACTGCTGGGTCTGGCTTTCGACGGCAACTGGGACTCGCTGTCCAGCGACATCTTCTTCGACCGTCAGTTGGCACGCACCATCAATGTCGACGTGCGCTATATGCTGTTCATGATGGACCGCTGGGGACATGCCGACAGACTGATTAAGGAGATTAACGCCAAATAAAATCGAGCGTTACTATAATTTCTTGAATAAAAATTTGCATTATTCAGACATAATGACTATCTTTGCTGCGATTTTTACTATTTAACAACAAACAATTATGAAAAAAATTCAGTCAATGATGCTTATGCTGCTGGTGGCAGTGATGGGCATGTGTGTGCAGTCTTGTGGTGATGATGATGACAACACTCCATCAGGCTATAACAGTGTAGCTTATGTAAGAGAAGATTTTAGCACTACATTGAAATTCCAGGGTAGAAATATGTCTGCATATGCCGATGCATCAGTTGTTGCCCAACTCTCACAAGATGACCAACTGGTTCTCGTTGCCTTCTTGTCTTCAATTAAGCAGGCTGATGCCAGTTTACAAGCACTGGTAGACGGTGGAACAATTCCTGCTGATGCCAAGGTGATCAGTACTTACAAGAAGTTTATTGAAGACTATCTCACAGAAAAGGGATTTGAAGGCATTATTAAGATTTCCAAAGTTAGGAACGGCAGCAGCTCTGAGATTGGTACTATCGAATTTACAAAATAAAACAGCATGACACAAAAAATCCTCCAAGCAGACACTTGGAGGATTTTTTTATTTCTTCTTGCGAGGTTTTCTGAATCACAGGGACATTTCCCTCCAATCAGAGGGACTTCATCCCTTTGATTGATCCAGTTCAATCCTGGGTCCCGCTACAAATGAAGGGCACAAAGGAGTCAAACCCCTTTGCGCCCTTCTTGTTTACATACAGCTGGATACTCCTAGCGTGGTGGTCAGTGCCGTCAGCACCGTCACGATGACCTGAATCACCGTCTTCCAAAACTCCTTGTTCTTCATAGTTCAATACATTTTTTTCTTTTCTACCACAGATTTCGCAGATTACTCAGATTTTTGGCTGCGCACTGCTATTGTATTTAACAGATTTCTAAGGATTACTCAGATTTCTGCTGCGCTAAGCAATCAGTGAAATCAGAATAAATCCAACACTGCGGTTATAATCTGTTTAATCCGTTCAATCTGTGGTCGTAAAAATATCAATTCGTTTAATTCGTTTAATTGCCACTTCGTTCTCGCTGTCGCTCGCGAGCCCTTCGGCCTTCGTGGTTTTACTCGCCCTTCTTCTCCACCTTGTTCTCAGGCAGCTCTTCCAGCTGTACGTCCTGCAGGAACTGCTTGGTGCGGTTGCCGGCAGCGTCCGTAGAGCGCTCGGGG
>CADBWR010000065.1 GCA_902798425.1 uncultured Bacteroidales bacterium | reverse complement strand
GAAGAGGCGGACAGTATTGCCGCCAGCATGCTGGGCTCGCTGGGCATTGACTACGAGAACCCCGTGGGCTTCACCTACTCCAACAGTCAGGTGGGCACTATAGAATACAGCCATGGTGAAGGTAACACGCTGGGTTCCATCAGCGTCGACAAGATTCGGCAGATACCTGTACTACAGGAAATCCGACTCGTCAAGGTGCTGCCAAATAATGCGAAAGGCAAGCCCTACTACAAGTGCGGCGACATTGTGAAGTATAAGAATCGCTTCTACGTCTGCGTGTCGAATCACAAATACGGCCAGGAGGCCCGCTTCATCACCGTCAACGACCAGGACACTCACACCAAGGGCAAGTTCACATGGAAAGGTGTGGGCAACGACACCGTTTACAACGACGATATGGCTAAGGCCGAGGTGCTGGGCGACTGGCTTCAGAACGTGGTGTGCAACGGCACTATGTGGAACAGCGTGGTCAGCAGGATGATTTCCACGAAAAACGTGCAGTCCATCCGTCAGCTGGTGCCCGAGGACAACAACATCCGCGTATCGTTCATCAACACGCTCATTTCTGACGAGTCGTATATTCCTGAATTGCAGAAGCCCAATCCATTAATGAAAGGCACTCTGTTCCAATATTCAAATTTTGCCTGGAAAGATAGAATTGACGACGAAACCGACATCTTAACTGGCACGTTCGCCCCAGTGGGTTTCCTGTTGGCAGACAAGTTGAGATGGACGTTGATTACGGACAAGTGGGTACCCTACATCTTCCTAGTCAAGGGAGAAGATACCTTCAATAAGGTGTACGACCTGGAGCTGAGCGCGATTAAGTCGCAGTACAAAGACGCCTCGCATTTCAAGTTCAAGGCACTGAACAAATTTAAGATTACCGATAATGACGAACTCATCGGCATGTCATCCCTCCAGGATAAGAATGGAGGTAGCTATAGTAATTTTATTAAGGCAGACACGTACTACGTGTGCGTCATAGGCATGCACTGGACTCACGAACAATTCTATGATGAACTGAGTAATGTTAAGGCGCTCTTCAACTTCTGCTGCGACTATCTGTATCATCCGAATAAAAAACAGAGGGAGCGTTTCAATCAGTACCCCACTGAATGGGGCTATCGTAACATCACGAGCCGCAGCTTTACCTTCACTGACAAGGGAAAAAAGCAAAAGAACTACACGGATGTGTCTATCCAGAAATGAACGTATTGCAAACTAAATACATTGAAAATAAAGAATAGATTATGAAAAAGAATTTTTATTTTTTGCTCATGGCCGCGCTGGTGTGCGGTTTGAGCCTGAGCGTCACCTCATGTAAGGATGACGACAAAGACAATGGACCGAGTGAAGAAGAACTGGAACAGCAAGCCTTGGAGCAGCAGGATTTGGACAATGCCCGCATTGCCATTCTCGACCAACTGGCTGACCTTGACGAGGTTGAGAGTTCCGAAGTAGACTTGCTGTCGCAGGAGTTCAAACCCGTCATCGGTGTGCCTGATGAAAACGAAGAGGCTATCCGCTATGTGTACACCAATACGATGGAGGCGGCAGCCGAGCGCTTTGCTGACCTCGTGGGAGCAGAGATTGATGAGAATACCCCGTCATACACATGGACTGACGAGAAGATGGGCACGATGCGCTACACCAAGGGTAACGGCACCACTGCTTGGGCCGAGGTTGACGTGGATATCAAGCAGGTGCGTCCCTTTACGAAGATTATATACTGCACGCCTGAGATGCTCGGCGAGAATAAGGCGTTCAAAGGTCGCGCCTACTACCGCTTCGGCGACGTGGTGCGTCGATATGTGCAAGAGGACAAGTTTAGAACAGTTGCCGAGTACTGGGTTTGCGTGCGTCCAGCCTTTGGCCCCGAGAAAAAAGAAGACTCACACTGGGCTTGTATCAACGTCTTGCCCATGAAGAATATCTATACCTTCTCTGAGCTTGGAACCATGTATTTCCCTACTAAGCTCGGCGAGAGTAAGGAGCACATGCAGAATTTGGCTGAGATGGTTTATGCCATCCTCAATCCCACAACGTGGGCATCGAACATTCTCCTTAATGTGGATAACAAAAAGATGAAGATGTTCGGCGACTTCAATAAGAATAATTTGAAATATCATAACGAGTACTTCTGGCGGAATGTCAGCAATGGATGGGATAAGATGGAGATTAACATAGGTGATGCCACTTATGATATTTGGGGGGTTGTATTTGAATCCGACAGACAATATGTGGCTGAGGAGGTGAACAATTCTGCGTATGGGATGAAACTGCTCTACAAGGGCTATTCCTGGGTAAAAAAGAAAAAGGTGATTCACCTGTGGCAGGCCAACTATACCAGTGGCAATGGTGTCAATTCCAACATGCATCAAGCAACCTTCACAGAGCCCCGTTGCGACTTGACAACTAAATCTGCTTGGCGTTTAGATTTCCGTAAGACTGGTGGTTATCAAACTTACTATCTTTCATTCTTCAACCAAGGAGAAAGTCGTGGTGACAATATGATGCGCTGGTGTGTCCGTTTCGCCACAGGCAAGGAATTGGCGAACAAAAAATGGAATGGTAATGTTAAGGAGGCTATTCCTGGCGTTGATGAGATCTACCGCTACTATAGAGACGTAGATCCTGCGGGGGGCGACTTGACTAAAGAGCCAGTGGAAGATAAGCTCATCAACTAGTAATTTGACTAACATAAAAGAATTGATGATGAAAAAGCATTTTTATTTCCTGCTCATGGCCGTGCTGATGTGCGGTCTGAACCTGTGTGTCACCTCCTGTAAGGATGACGACAAGAACGACAGTCATGAGGAAGAGGAAGACCTTGGCCCTCAGGCCACGCAGAACGAGGCTGCCACGAAGTTCTGGAGCGTCGTAGGCCAGCTGGTCGACATTGACGACGTCACGGAAGACTATAAAAATGGGTCCTTCGAGCCGACCATCGGCGAGGAGGTGGACGGCGAACCGCAGACACGCGTGGTCTATGTCAACGACGCTGCTGCCGCTGCCGAGCGCTTTGCTAACCTGGTAGGCGTTGACAATGTAGACGAAACCACTCCTAACCGCTCATGGAGCGATCCCGATGTGGGCACGCTGACCTACACCAAGGGCGACGGAGTCACAGCATGGGCTACGGTCGAAGTCAATATCAAGCAGGTGCCACACCTTACTAAAATTATCTACCGTTCACCTGACCAAAACGACGAGAATGCCAAGAAACCTGCCGTAGCTGGCGGAAAGATTGCCTACTATCGCTTCGGCGACGTGGTTAGCCGCACAGTGAAGAACAAGGATAACACCACCACCTTGGAGTATTGGATTTGCGTGCGTCCCGCTTTCGCCCCCGAGGGTAAACGCGATACCTATTGGGCTTGTGTCAGCCAGCCTTTGCCACTGAAGAATCAGTATATCTGGAAGTACGATAACGTAAACAAGGACAAGGGCTTTGATGTCCATATTACGTACGTACTGCCCACTGGCCTTGGCGAGAACAAGGCGCAGATGCAGAACTTTGCTGAAATGCTTTACGCTATCACCTGCCCTGATAATTGGTATAACACTCTGGTAAGCCAAAAGAATAATAAGAATGTGAAAATGTTCCAGGATTTCAAAAAAGATTATCTGTATTATCACAACGAAAAATTCTGGAAGAATGTACAGAATGCATGGAGTATTAATGGCAAATTTTTTGAATATAGAAGCATTGTTAGTGAAATCTTCGGATTCCGGCTTGAGAATGATCCGTACAGTTCATTCGCTAATCTTGTCAGCGGTAGTAGACTCAAGTTGCTCTATAAAGGCTATTCTTGGGTAAGTGGCTCTGCTCCTAAATTATACCAGGCAAGTTACAATACTGGCACTAAAGATGCAGAGTTGAACAACCATTTGGTGAAATATTCAGAGGTCAAAAAATCTGTTTACGACAAGAAAAATCCCAAGAATGACATCGATTTAAATGTCACTGAAAATGTGCTTGGTCGTGGCTATTATTATAATTGGAATTTCTTTGGTGACGATGACCCCCGCTACATCGTGCGTATAGCTACTGGTGCCGAGTTGTCGTCAACAGGCAAGTATCCCGACAACAGGAAGGCTATTCCAGGCGTTACTGAGGTCTATCGCTATTATCGTGACGTAGAAAAGCCTGCTGATGAAATGCCAGAGGTAACCCAAAATATAATTCGTTTATAACTGATTCCAAGTAAATAAGAAAACAGGGGACGGTGCTACTTTTCTACAAAAAGAACCGTTAATTTTTGTCTCAAAATTAGCAAAAAGTGTCGTTTTTGCTGGTCTTGCTATTGGCAAATCAAAAATAATTGTTACCTTTGCATCGGTTGTGTAACGAGATGAAGTTCTCTACCAAACTAAAAATGATTATTTACTAACATAAAAGAATTGATGATGAAAAAGCATTTTTATTTCCTGCTCATGGCCGCGCTGGTGTGCGGTTTGAGCCTGAGCGTCACCTCATGTAAGGATGACGACAAGAACAATGATGACGAGGATGTTGTGTTTACTGATGGCCCTCAGGACACGCAGGACGAGACTGTGGCGAAGTTCTGGAACGTCGTGGGAGAACTTGTTGACAAAGACGATATCACCGACGACTACAAGGGCAAGACCTTCGACCCCATCATCGGTATTGAAGACCCCGACAACCCACAGGCGCGCATCGTCTATACCAACAGCCCTGAACTTGCAGCCGAGCGTTTTGCCCATCTCGTTGACATTGACCCGCAGCTGGTGACTGAGGAGACACCGTCCTACATCTGGAACGACCCCGACATCGGCACGATGACCTACACCAAGGGCGACGGTAACACGGCATGGGCTACGGTCGACGTCAAGATCCCGCAAGTGCCTAAGCTCGAGAAGATAATCTACCGCGAACCGTCGCAGGGCGACGAGAACGGCGGTGTGAAAGGTGGCAAACGTGCCTACTACCGTTTCGGCGACATCATCGCCGATACAGACCAAAATGGCAATGACGTAGCTTATTGGATTTGCGTACGCCCTGCCTTCAACCCCGAAGGCAAGGGTGACAGCCACTGGATTTCAGTTAGTCCGCTGCCTCAGAAAAACCTGTATACCTGGAAATACGAGAACGTGAACAAGAAAAAGAAGATTAATGTCAAGCGTACCTATGTGCTGCCCACCGGGCTTGGCACATATGAGGAGCACATGCAGAATCTGGCCGAGCTACTCTTCGCCATCGTCCATCCTGCGACTTGGAATGAAAACGTCAATAGGTATGCAAGTAAACCTACGTGTATGAGGATGTTCCACGATTTCCACTCCAATAACGTGAAGTATCACAACAAGTTCTTCTGGCAGAATTTGAGGAATCAGTATTATGATGAGAAGCTCTTCGAAAAAGTATTTGGAATGAGCCTCGATGACATGAAGCAGATCGTCGACAAAGACGGACTCTACCTGCTCTATAATGGCAAGACCTGGAAGTCGGGCAATGCCCCCACGCTCTACCAGGCTCACTACTTCAACACCCCTGGTGGCGCTAATGCCAACATGCAGACGAAGAAACCCCTCTCAAAGGTGACTAAAGCTGTTTACGACAAGAACAACCCCTCGAAGGACATCGAGTTGGACGTCTCTACGTGTACGATGGCAAAGCCCTATTACATCAACGAGAAGTTCTTTGGCGACTCTCATCCCCGTTTCATAATACGCCACGCTACAGCAGCAGAGTTGCATAGATACAAAAACTATGACAACAGAGAGCAACTCCAACCCTATGACGAGGTTTATCGCTACTACAGAGAAAACCGTGTAGCTGGTGATACTCCTGAGATAACCGAGGGAAACGATGATTGGGTAGATGACTGATTTCTGACGAGTGGGAGTCCATTTAGGAATCCCAAATAAAGGATAATGATAAAAGTAATACCGCCGAGATGTAAGTCCCGGCGGTTTTTCAGACCCACCCCCAGCCCCTCCCGAACGGGAGGGGAGGTACATCAAACATCATCCATCATCCATCTTACATCTATACAGACTCGCAAAATATGCAATTTTTGTCTCAATATTAGCAAAAAACGTCTTTTTTGAAGGTTTTGCGATTGGTAATTCAAAAATAATCGCTACCTTTGCTGCAGTTGTGGAACGAGAGGAAGTTCTTTACCAAACTAAAAATGATTATTGACTAACATAAAAGAATAGATGATGAAAAAGCATTTTTATTTCCTGCTCATGGCTGTCCTGATGTGCAGCCTGAGTTTGAGCGTCACCTCTTGTAAGGATGACGACAATAGTAATGTACCCGAGGAACCGGTAGACAACGAAGGCCTGTCGACGTTAGAGAACGACCAACTGGCCGACCTCGTTGCGGCATGG
>CADBWR010000064.1 GCA_902798425.1 uncultured Bacteroidales bacterium | reverse complement strand
ATTTTTTAGTTTGGTGATGGCGGTCTGATTTTCATAGGCAAAAGAGCAATGTTTCATATATAATAATGTGTAGTTATCGTCCCTGCACCTCATAGTGGTCGCCGCTATGAACGACACGGATGGGCGCGATGGTCTCCAGGCGTTGCAGCACCTGTCCGATGCCCACCGAGGTGTCCAGCCGTCCGCCGAGGTAGATGGTGTCGGTCAGCTGGCGGTTGTAGCGGATGCGGATGCCGTAGGCCGTCTCTATCTTCTGCAGCACGCTGGTCAGCGACGCGCCGTCGATGGAGAGGAGGTCGTCCTTCCAGAGGGTGAGGGACTGTGCGTCACGCTCCTGGCGGATGGTGTTGCGGGCCGTGGCCTTGTCGTAGACGAAGGTCTGGCCGGGACTGAGCATCGTCGTGCCGCCACGGTCATTCTTCACGGCCACAGCACCTTCGAGGAGGGTGACGGTCTCCTGCGCACGGCCCTTGTCGGCAGCAACCAAGAATTTCGTGCCGAGGACGCCGACACGAAGGTCACCGGCCATGGCGACGAAGGGGTGCTGCTCCTCATGATGCACGGCGAGATAGGCCTCACCCTGCAACGCCACCTGACGGATGTCTGCCTTCCGGATGTCGAACGGCACGACAAGGGTGCTATGCTCGCGCAACGTGATGTGGCTGCCATCGGCCAGGACCACCTCCAGACGGGCATGGGCGGGAACGGCGAAGGCCACCAGGCCGTCGGCATCGCCGGCATCGACCGCCATAACGGAGCCATTGTGGCTGACCGACAGCTTCCCTGCGGCAACATCCAGGCTGACGACACTCTTCGACGGCACCTCAACGGTGCCTTTGGCGGTGTACACCGTGGCGATGCGCACTTGCCGCGTGCTGACCTCGGCAAGCATCTGCTCGAGGTCTGCGCCACGGCGATGGTGGAAGAAGTAGAATGGTGTGAGGATGAGCAGCACAAGAACCACGGCGGCGACCGCCCACAGCAGCTGGCGACGGTGCGTGTCGCGGTGCGCCTGGCGGGTGATGGCGGCCCACATGTGGGTGCGCTCATCATCGGTGAGGCGAGGCTCACTGGTGGTGAGACCGCTCATGAGATGGTATAAGGTATGGTTCTTATCCATAACGATGCTGCTGCGTTTATTGATAAGATGCGAAAACCACTGCGTCATACTCATGTTTTAACATTTATTTTTGTTAAATTTGTATAACAATGGCTATGTTTTTTGGTTCAGAGAATTGGTTGGGAAAGAAAAATTTCCTAACTTTGCCACTGCTATGTTTATGAATAGTAGCAGGTCATGAGGTTTCTTACTGAGAAAATGCTATGGAGTCAGGTGCGCGAGGGCGACGAGAGCGCCTTCGAGGAACTATTCAACCTGTATGCCGACAGTTTGTTGGCATACGGCATGAAGTTCACGCCCGACAGAGAACAGGTGAAAGACATCATTCAGGACCTCTTCGTGCGCATCATCAAACGCCACGACAGCCTGCCCGAGGTCGAGAATGTGAAGGCCTACCTGCTCCACGCCTTTCGCAACAACCTCCTCGACAACCTCTCCAAAGAGCGGCTGTGCTCCTTCGACGAGAGCGACACCCTGCGGAAGCAGGCGGAAGAGAGCATCATGGAGGCCATGGATGACTATAGCCCCGATGACGACATGCTGCGCAGACGCCTGCGCGTCAACCGTGCGCTGATGACGCTCACGCCCCATCAGAAAGAAATCATCTACCTGCGCTACGTGCAGGAGCTACCGTCGTCCGACATTGCCCGGATGCTCGGCATCAACGTGCAGTCGGTGCGCAACGATGTGCACCGCGTCATCGCCGGACTGCGCAAGCAGGTCATCTCATGAAAAGGTGGATAGAATGTTGCCAAATGGTGTATATTTCGTTCCCTGCATCTATTTTTTCCCAAAAAGGCTTGCAGGTTATTATATTATTTCCTAACTTTGCATCCAAATTGCAGTGCTAACTACATTCGCTACGAGATTGCAGCGCTTACTACAACAGACAGATTACAGCATCATCTAGATAAATCAACAAAACTATTAAGATAACATGAACAAATTTATGCAAACAAGGACGGCGCTAACCCATGCGTACGCTTCTTTCAGCGCCCTCTCACGGGTGATCGTCCTCGCACTGGCATTTGTTGCCGGGGGGGCAGATAGCCGCGCAGACGCCAAGTGCTGAGCTTACTACTGACGGTAATACACTTGTTGTTACCGCTACGGGTGACCTGACAACTTACAACATCACTTCAACTTCTACGGCTACTGTCTTCACAGCAGCAGGTGCTACTGTAATCAAGAAAGGCCATGTAGCAACGAATCCAAATTGGGTTGACGCAGTAAATGCGGGTGATCTCTACGACCCAAGCCAATTGTATTTCTGGTATGATGCATCCTCTTATAGTAATAAGCTCATTGAAGATAATGCTACTTATTTTTCTACAGAGCCAGGCTCTACATATATTGAGACAAAAGAGGTAACTACAACCAAACCTTTTGTCGAAGAAGTTGAGGCACAAGCCAAGGCTATGGGTTGCACCGCCGTGAAGTTCGTTCAGGGCGATGGTGAGCCTATGGTTTTGAGCGCTGACCAAATGGCAAGTCTTATCAAATATAGTGCTAATAGTAAAACCAACTATTTCTCAGCCCTTGATTTCTCTCCAGTGACGGGCATTACTCTGTCCGCGCTCAAGACATCCTATGGTACAGGGACTTGGGATCTCAACGCCAGTTTTGTGCTCCCGAATACCATTAAAAAGGATGATGGTACTGTCATGACATCGGCAGAGAAACTCACTTGGGCAAGCACCGTTAACAATGGTGGAAACATCTATTGGTATACTCCCAAGAAGAATATCGATTTCACCGAGGATGCTACACAACCTTATTATAATCTGGAGGTTCGGGTCATCAGGGACGCCCAAGAATATCTGGAGGCAGGTGCAGCATTTGTAAAGAAAGATGTGACAAAGAACTTGTTAGTCCATACGACAAGTAGCATCTTGTCAAAGCTTATCTATCTTGACTATGATGGCATCAGCAACTTGGTGCTTGATGGTACTACTGAATCTGTCAACAACAGCAGTTTTGGTAAAGATAGTAATGGTAACGATGTTAAATTCGCTCATATACAGCGTCTAATTCTCAGGAACAGCACATGGGTTAACTTCCCGATCACGGCTCATGGATCCTTGAATGTACTTGAGGGTATGGAAGCCAATAAGCCAGCATCTGGGGAGTCTACCCTTCATATTACCAATCTGAATGGTGAAGGTTCTTTAGCTAAGACAGCAGAATATTATGATGATGCCTTAGATAAAGCACGCTATTGCAATATTCATGGAACTGTAGGTGATCAGGATGTGGAGGATTTCTTGAATTTTGTTTCCAACCCTTGCCTGAACCTTCTGGAGTGTAATTGGGTAGGAACTACAGGTAAACTCAAGAGTCTGAAAAACAATTACATTAAATATCTCGTTCTGCCCAGCGGCTCTGCAAAGAAGTCTACCTATAAGGATACTTCCAACAATGATGCGAACATGGGCTCAAACGTTGATGAGGCAAAGGGCATTGCAGCTACGAGCTATAAGAATTTCTCTTTCTCTGGTTGCAAGAACCTCCTTGGTGTTGGTGCATATCGCACGGTCGAAGACCCTAAAGATAAGACAAAGCTCCGTGGACTCTTTGAGGCTCATTCTACGAGCGCTGAGCTGGACACAGATATGCCATACTTAATAAATGGTACTAGAGATCATGATTTCAGCCATGTAGAGATGCTCAACTACATGATTCGTAACTTCTCCTCTAATATTACAGGTGATGCTAACAAGTGGCCTGATAATAAGGAAGGCAATCTCCCTGTAGACTCTATTCTTTTCTCAGGCTATCTGAACAAGCAGGATATCAATGGCTCTTTCGGTACTCTGAATATCAATATCGCAGGCGCTAACCTGAAGAACGCTTACTTCCCCACAGCTTCTGATATGACTATCAGTGGCAGTGATCAGGCAACAACGACTACAGGTGCTACCTATTATGGTGCAGGGGCAAACTGGAAGACCTATTTGAAGTACATTGACCTGCCCGTTGCAAAGGAACAGAGTGTCTTACCACATTATTGTTTATATAACGTAAAGTCACTTAAAGCAATTTGTGTCCCGGGCAATTACACTCGTCTGGAGGAGGGAGCGCTGGGATATAATAACCAATTAGTTAGTGTTTATACCACCACTATTGATGCCAATGGTGACGGTCGTGGGGATACTATAAAGTATGGTAACTACAATAACGCTGATGGTAAAGCCGTTCCAGGACAGTACTCTTGTACGCTTCCTCCACATCTGGAATATGTTGGAACCAACTGTTTTGCCCTCGACGAACAATTCCTGGATGTTTACATCCTAAATGGTAAAGATGATAAGATTCCAGAGTGTGCTCGTGACGCTTTCAGTGCAGGCACCTATTATGGATGGGGCGGATATAATTCTACTCACCCTATTCAAAGAAATAGTTATGCACAATTGAAGTATGATGAGGCATCTAACCTGCATATTTCATACCCTCGGCAAAAAGCCTCTAATAGATGAGTGGCATACTCCCGCTAAGGCAGTTTTCTCATTTTATGACAAATCATTGC
>CADBWR010000063.1 GCA_902798425.1 uncultured Bacteroidales bacterium | reverse complement strand
TCCTTTTAATATGTATTAATCCGTATAAGTATTTTTAAGTTGCATCTCATCGCCAATTAAGTCGTGTCGCAAATATGACGCAAAATTACGGTAAAAATCAGAAAATAGCAAGAAATGAAACAAAGTTTAACAATAACAAAAAGTGGTGTAACCACTTGGATTACACCACTTTCTTATGATATTCTTATCGTTGCTTATCTATTCTTACTTCACCTCCTCGAAGTCAGCATCCTGGATGTTGTCATCCTTAGGAGCACCCTGCTGCTGTCCACCAGCCTGCTGACCACCATTAAACTGGTCGGCTCCTGGCTGTGCACCCTGAGCGCCCTGGTACATCTGCTGTGAGGCAGTCTGCCAAGCGTTGTTGAGGGCTGCGATGGCAGTGTCGATAGCAGCGACGTCGCCAGCCTTGTGGGCATCCTTCAGCTGCTGGAGGGCCTGCTCGATGGCGGGCTTGTGCTCGGCAGGAATCTTGTCGCCAAGCTCCTTCAGCTGGTTCTCCGTCTGGAAAATCATAGAGTCGGCCTGATTCAGCTTGTCAACGCGCTCACGCTCCTTCTTATCGTTCTCGGCGTTCTGCTCAGCCTCGGCCTTCATGCGGTTGATCTCGTCCTGTGACAGACCAGAAGAGGCCTCGATGCGGATGGCCTGCTCCTTGCCTGTAGCCTTATCCTTGGCAGAAACCTTGAGGATACCGTTGGCATCGATGTCGAAGGTTACCTCAATCTGAGGAATACCACGACGGGCGGGAGCAATGCCTGTGAGGTTGAACTGTCCGATGGACTTGTTCTGAGCAGCCATAGGACGCTCGCCCTGCAGGACGTGGATGGTTACCTCTGTCTGGTTGTCGGCAGCGGTAGAGAACGTCTCGCTCTTCTTGCAAGGAATGGTTGTGTTGGCCTCAATCAGCTTGGTCATCACACCACCCATGGTCTCAATACCCAGTGTCAGCGGGGTAACGTCGAGCAGTACGATGTCGCCTACGCCACCTTCCTTGTTCAGGATGGCACCCTGGATAGAAGCACCTACGGCTACCACCTCATCAGGGTTGACACCCTTTGAAGGCTCCTTACCGAAGTAGTTCTTTACCAAAGTCTGAACGGCAGGAATACGGCTTGAACCACCTACGAGGATGACCTCGTCGATATCAGCGGTGTTCAGCTTAGCATCAGCCATAGCCTTCTGACAAGGAGCCAGACAAGCCTGGATGAGGTCGTGAGCCAGCTGCTCGAACTTAGCACGTGTCAGCGTCTTCACCAAGTGCTTAGGAACACCAGCTACAGGCATGATGTAAGGCAGGTTAATCTCGGTAGAAGTGCTTGAAGACAGCTCAATCTTTGCCTTCTCAGCAGCCTCCTTCAGACGCTGCATGGCCATAGGATCGCTCTTCAGGTCGGCACCCTCGTCGTTCTTGAACTCCTGGACGAGCCAGTCGATGATAACCTGATCGAAGTCATCACCACCCAGGTGGGTATCACCATTGGTAGAGAGCACCTCGAACACACCACCGCCGAACTCCAGGATAGAGATATCGAACGTACCACCACCGAGGTCGAAGACGGCAATCTTCATATCCTTGTTGGCCTTGTCAACACCATAAGCTAGTGCAGCAGCAGTAGGCTCATTGACAATACGCTTCACCTCGAGACCTGCAATCTGACCAGCCTCCTTGGTAGCCTGACGCTGTGAGTCAGAGAAGTAGGCAGGTACGGTGATAACAGCCTCTGTTACCTCCTGTCCGAGGTAGTCCTCGGCAGTCTTCTTCATCTTCTGCAGCACCATAGCGCTGATTTCCTGTGGAGTGTACTTACGGCCATTGATGTCTACACGGGGATAGCCACCCTCGTTCACTACTGAATAAGGTACGCGAGAAATCTCTTTCTCGGTCTGCTGCCAGTTCTCACCCATGAAACGCTTGATAGAGTAAACCGTGTTCTTTGGATTAGTAATGGCTTGACGTTTGGCAGGATCACCAACCTTACGCTCACCATTTTCAACAAAACCAACTACTGAAGGTGTTGTACGCTTACCCTCGCTGTTGGCGATTACTACAGGCTCGTTACCCTCGAATACGGCAACACAGCTGTTTGTAGTTCCTAAGTCAATTCCAATAATCTTTCCCATAATCTTATATTTTTATTTGTTAATAATCAAAAAATGTCAGTAGCAAGATAGCAAAGCGTATGCCAAAATAGTTTTTTTTCAATAATATAGTGCCATTTTGGCACAAGTATCAAAAAATATTCTTATCTTTGCATCCAGAAAATCAAAATGCTGTCAGTTATGAAAAGATGGTTGTTATTTGCCGCTATGTCATTTGTCATGTCGACCGCAATGGCGCAGGACAATCTCTATATTGTCAAGACAAAAGGTATTAAGAAAGGCGCTGCCGAGAATACTCGGCGTGTGTCAGACGAAACGGAACCTACCGACTTTATGGGTAAAAACTTCCGATACTATAGTATGTGCGACTGGAAAGAAGGTATGCGTTTTATGGTTGTCCCAGAAAAGTTTGACCTGTTGGTAAATACTTTCCGCGATGCTGAAACTGGTAAGGAGGTGGGTAATGGAACATTGCGCCATTGTATTATGGTCTATCAGGGCCATAAGATGTTGAGCAATGGCCGTGTGCATATCAATTTCTATTGTGAAGATGATGGAAAATCCTACTATTTCGTTCAGCCTTTTGGTACATTTGAGGACTATTGCTACAGCAAGATGGGAGTTCCTACTTTAGCCTATCTGGGCGATGTCGACAAAGCTCGTGAGGTGTTGTTGAACCAACCCCTGCTGACTCGTACGCAGCATTTCCGCGTAGATACAGATTATGATAGTGACAACTATCGGGATATTCTGGTCGACAAGAATATGTTGGTTACAGTCAAGGCAATTGGTGTGGGTTCGCGTACCTATCCTGTCAAGATCATTGTGGAAGATGAAAATGGCAACCAGTTCTATCAGAATGTCTGTATGTCTAAGACCAACAGCGGTCTGCGTGACGATGCCGTTTCTACTGAGACTGACATATACAATTTTGCCGGATCTTTCGAGTTCTTGGGTGCCAATATGACAGTGTCATCAAATATACGTGAATATTTGAACGAAACGGTCCATACAAAGTATGTTACAACCATGAGTAGTAAGGGCTCCGGTAAGGTGCGCGATGTGAAAGTGCCACGCTTTACAGGTTTTATCATTGATGAGATAACACCTGTCAGAAATTCGAAATACTATACGCTGACGATGCGTGAGACTGAAAGCCGTCGTGTCTATTATAAGGATGTGCTGTTTACCGATGACGATGAAACAGAAGGTGCTCGTGAAGATTTCTTTGGCTATATCTTCGGTCTGGGTGAAGGTGAGGCCCGTAACACCAGTAAGGAGACACGTGCTGCCATCCGTGAGGGTCGCGTTATTACTGGAATGTCGAAGGAAGAGGTTGAAATGGCATTGGGTGAACCATTTAAGAAAACCTATGACTCCCAAGGAGATGAGATATGGCAGTATACCCGTTCAAATGGCGTTATCCTTGATGTGCTGTTTGATGAGAAGGGCTATGTTACAACAGCAAAGGCACGTAAAGCCAGCGATGAGCCTGTCAAGATTACGAGTGCCAAGAGCAAACGCTCTGCCAAGAGTCGTGGCGGACACACTACCAAGAGTTCAAGCAATTCAAGCAATTCAAGCACTTCAAGCAATTCAAGAACTTCAAGAACTTCATGGACATCTGGTAATGCTACCCCGTTAGAACAAATTGCTTCTGGATCATATTGAATGATACGAAAAAGCGCCTTGACAAATCTGCCAGGGCGCTTTCCTTTATGTAGAAAGTGGTGTTCTTATACCTTCTCGCTGATGGCCTGCATGATTTTGGCCTCCAATTCCTCGCACAACTCAGGGTTGTCTTTCAGTAAAACTTTTACTGCATCACGTCCCTGTGCAAGTTTGGATCCATCGTAAGAGAACCATGAGCCACTCTTCTGGATAATGCCATGTTCAACGCCTAAATCGACAATCTCGCCAATTTTTGAGATGCCTTCTCCGAAGGTTATTTCAAATTCTGCTTTGCGGAATGGAGGAGCCACCTTGTTCTTTACTACCTTGACACGCACCTGATTACCGATAACATTGTCGCCATCCTTCAATGTAGTCACCTTGCGAATGTCCAGACGTACGGAGGCGTAGAATTTCAACGCGTTGCCACCCGTTGTCGTCTCTGGATTGCCGAACATGACCCCAATCTTCTCACGCAGTTGGTTGATGAAGATGCACGTGGTGTTGGTCTTTGCAATGGTACCAGTAAGTTTACGCAGGGCCTGTGACATGAGACGAGCATGCAGGCCAACGGCTGAATCACCCATATCTCCTTCAATTTCTTTCTTAGGAGTCAGCGCAGCGACAGAGTCAACTATCAGAATGTCGATAGCCGATGAACGGATAAGCTGATCGGCAATTTCTAATGCTTGCTCACCATTGTCGGGCTGAGAGATATAGAGGTTGTCAATGTCTACACCCAATTTCTCAGCATAGAAACGGTCGAAAGCGTGCTCTGCATCGATGAAAGCAGCAATGCCGCCATTCTTCTGGCATTCGGCAATAGCGTGGATGGCCAACGTTGTTTTACCAGATGATTCTGGACCGTAGATTTCGATGATACGACCTTTGGGGTAGCCGCCGACACCCAGTGCGGCATTCAGACCAATAGAACCTGTGGGTATAACCTCCACATTTTCTATCTTTTCATCGCCCATCTTCATGATGCTGCCTTTACCGAAGTCTTTCTCAATCTTTTGCATAGCAGCCATGAGGGCTTTCATCTTCTCCTGTTGCGGAGAGAGTAGCTCGTCTTTTTCTTCTTTTTTTGCCATTGTTATGTCTTTTGAGGGGCAAGGGGCAAGGTGCAAGGTGCAAGAGGTTAGTCTTGGCCAATATACCTTTCCCTGCCTAATTGTTATTGATTTGGTTTAT
>CADBWR010000062.1 GCA_902798425.1 uncultured Bacteroidales bacterium | reverse complement strand
CTGCCCTGCCAACAAGGTTCCTGCTGGTTTCGAGGGTGTTGACGCTGGTCCTGAGAGCCAGAAGGCATTCGCCGAGGCTATCAAGGGTGCTAAGACCATTCTGTGGAACGGTCCTGCCGGTGTCTTCGAGTGCGACGCCTTCACCGCTGGTTCACGTGCCATCGGCGACGCTATCGCTGAGGCTACCAAGAACGGCGCCTTCTCTCTGATTGGTGGTGGCGACTCTGTAGCTTGTGTCAACAAGTTCGGTCTGGCCGACCAGGTTTCTTACATCTCTACTGGTGGTGGTGCTCTGCTCGAGGCCATCGAGGGTAAGGTACTCCCTGGCGTAGCAGCTATCAAGGGCGAGTAATCCTTCGAAGTTAAGAGTTAAGAAATAAAAAGATGAAACATCTTTTTATGACCATAGCGATGGCCGCAGCTTTAACAGCTTGCGGCCATCGTGCTTCTACGGCAGAAGGGACAGACGCCGACTCCATCAGCGTCGACAGCACCAACGTGGACGTTGCTACCGTCGACACGTTAAGAACCGACAGCATTGCCAAAGAGTATTCGGACTCCACGGCACATGTGCTGGTCAGTGCCGAATGGCCTGTTGACGGCGAGAAGGCACTGGTGGCAAGCATCCGCAGATACATCTGTGAAGAATTAGCCATCGATGTCACTACTGACGAGGAGCACCACATCAACTACACCGACGATGGCAAGAAGCTGGTGGCCGGAACAGCCTCTAAGCAGTTTAAGGACCTCTCCGGCATGTGGTACGACGCCAAGAAGGAAGGCTATGGTGGCGACATGGTGTATGACTTCCTCCTGCGCACATGGAAGCTCGAAGAGACTGACACTTATGTCACCTACATGCGGACTTCTGAGGGTTATACGGGTGGTGCCCATGGCTATTTCCTGGCTGCTGGCAAGACTTTCCGCAAGAGCGACGGCAAGAGTTTCGGCTATGAGATGGAGTACAACCGTGCTACCGAGAAGCATGACGTCATCAAGCAGACTTTATTCAAGAAGTCGTCATCGCCGCTACTGTACAAAATCATCAAGGAGGGTGCCAAGCGCTATTTCAAAGACTGCGAGGTGACAATCACCAATGACGAGCAGTTGGCAGAGAACCTGCAAGTAGAAGATGTTAACCGCATACCGTTGCCCAGCAATCCCCCCTACTTCACCAAGGACGGGTTATGCTTCACCTATCAGCAGTACGAGATAGCGTGCTATGCGGTAGGACTGGTATCATTCACAGTGCCTTATGACAAGATACGTCCGCTGCTGACAGAAGAGGCGGCAACACTCATACCATCAGCAAAACAGGCAAAAAGGTAGCCCTTTAAGACAGCTGTTACGTACTCTGCAAACGGACAACCGTCAGTGCTGGTTTCATATAAGAACGTTTCATCGTATAACCTCCATTCTGCCATTATTAAGGGGCTGACAGACGTAAAAGTCTTTCAGCCCCTCTCTATAGATTATAAGACGGTATTTAGTCTTCGTCCTTCATCTCAGCCTCATGCTGCTTGATGAGCTCCTGCTGGATGTCGTTCGGCACAAGCTCATAGCTGCTGAACGAGGTAGTGAACGAAGCACGGCCGCCAGTCAGTGAGCTGAGGGCGATAGAATAGCTGGCCAGCTCCTTCAAAGGAATCTTAGCGGTCAGCTTCTGATAACCGTTCTCTGAGTCCATACCCATGATGATGGCACGTCGACCCTGCAGGTCAGACATCACATCACCCATGTAGTCGGCGGGAACGAGTACCTCGAGGTCGTAGATAGGCTCAAGGACCTTAGGACCGGCCTCCTTGAAGGCGGCGCTGAAGGCGTTACGTGCTGCCAGCATGAATGACAACTCGTTAGAGTCTACGGGGTGCATCTTTCCATCATAGACAATGACGCGGACGTCACGAGCATAAGAACCGGTCAACGGACCCTGCTCCATACGTTCCATAACACCCTTCAGAATGGCGGGCATGAAACGCATATCGATGGCACCACCAACAACGCTGTTGATGAAGACGAGCTTGCCGCCCCACTCCAGATCCTTCTCTTCCTTCGACTTGATGTTCATCTTGAACTCCTGGCCGTTGATGGTGAAGCTGGTAGGATCGGGCATGCCGTCGGTATATGGCTCGACAATCAGATGAACCTCACCGAACTGTCCGGCACCACCCGACTGCTTCTTATGACGATAGTCGGCACGAGCCATCTTCGTGATGGTCTCACGATAAGGAATCTTTGGCTCCTGATATTCAATCTGAATCTTCTCGTTGTTCTCCATACGCCACTTCAAGGTACGCAGATGGAACTCACCCTGACCGTGAACGATAATCTGGCGCAACTCCTTAGACTGCTCAACGACCCATGTAGGATCTTCCTGGCGCATCTTCTGCAGGGCAGCCATCATCTTCTCGGTCTCAGCCTCGTTGACAGCCTTGATGGCACGAGAGAACTTAGAGTTAGGATATTTGATGAAGTCAAATTTATTTTCTACATCCTTGCCATTCAGCGTGTTACCTGTCTTCACGTCCTTCAGCTTCACCGTACAACCGATATCACCTGCACGCAACTCGTCAACCTGGATGCGGTTGGCACCAGCACAGGCATAGATGGTGCCGATGCGCTCCTTAGAGCCACGGTCAGCATTGGTAAGATCGTCGCCGCTCTTCACAACGCCACTCATCACCTTGAAGTACTGAACCTCACCGATGTGGGGCTCGACACCCGTCTTAAAGAAGTACAGTGATGTGGGAGCAGAAGCATCAGCAGGAACATCCTTGCCGGCAGCATTCTTGATGACAGGCATCTCGCTGACGAAAGGTACTACGTTGCCGAGGAACTCCATCAGACGGCGGACACCCATGTCGCGACCTGCGCAAACACAGAACACAGGGAAGATAGAACGTGTTACCAGACCCTTACGGATACCCTCACGCATCTCGTCCTCGCTGAGGTCCTCGCTCTCGAAGAACTTCTCCATCAGGGTGTCGTCGCCTGCAGCGGCAGCCTCAACGAGTTTGGCTTTCCACTCCTTAGCCTTCTCCAACTGATCGGCAGGGACATCTTCGATAATGGGAGCACCACCTTCAGGCTTCCATGAATATTTCTTCATCAGTAGCACATCGATGACACTGTTAAAACCAGCACCAGTAGCGATAGGATACTGTACGGGAACGCAATTAGGACCATATACTTCCTTCAGCTGAGCCAGAATCTGGTCGAAGTCGCAGTTGTCGCGATCAAGCTGGTTCACCAGGAAGATAACGGGCTTCTTCAGCTTCTCAGTATTGCGGAAAGCATTCATCGTACCTACTTCAGGACCATACTGACCATTGATGAGCAGCACAGCCTGGTCTGTCACGTTCAGAGCTGTAATGGCACCACCAACGAAGTCATCGGAACCCGGGCAGTCGATGATGTTCAGCTTCTTATTGTTCCACTCTACATGAAAAACAGTAGAGAACACCGAATAGCCGTACTCCTGTTCTACAGGGAAGTAGTCGCTCATGGTGTTCTTTCCTTCTACGGTACCGCGACGCTTGATGATACCTGCTTCATAAACCATACTTTCGGCAAGAGTTGTCTTGCCGCTACCCGCACTGCCAAGCAGTGCAATGTTCTTAATTTCGTTAGTCTGATAAACTTTCATAAGGCTTATTGTTATTAGGTTATTATTTTGTGTTTCAGTTAACGGAGGCTAAAATTAGACATTTTCGAAGAAAACGCCAAATTTTTATCCGAAATATTAAACTTTATTAGTACTTTTGCACCTATAATGGCAGGTTTATACATACATATCCCGTTTTGTGCGAGTCGTTGCATCTATTGTGGCTTCTACTCTACCACGTCTCTGGAACTGCGTCAGCAGTATGTCGACGCGGTTTGTCGTGAGATTATGCTTAGAAGTGAGAAACCAGAAGTGAGAGATGTGAAAATAGAAACGGTATACCTGGGGGGAGGTACACCTAGCCAACTGACTATTCCACAGCTTAAGCAGCTCTTTCTATATATTAATAAGGTGTATCCTCTCACCACGCGCCACTCACCACTCACCACTGAGATAACCATCGAAGCCAATCCAGACGATGTTACTCCTGTGTGGGCTGAGGTCTTGCCGCAACTCGGCATCAATCGTATTTCCATGGGCGCCCAGACCTTCGACAACAAGCGTCTTCGCTTTCTGCATCGCCGTCATAAAGCAGACCAGGTTCGACAGGCGGTGGACATATTGAGAAAAGTCGGCATCCGGAATATCAGCATAGATCTGATGTACGGCTTTCCTGACGAGACACTGGACGACTGGCTGCGTGACATTGATGCAGCGCTGGCTCTTGACGTTGACCATATCTCAGCCTACTGTCTGATGATAGAGGAGGACACTCCACTATGGAGATTACAGATGAAAGATGAAAAGTTAAAGATGCCTGACGAGGAATTAGAACGACAGATGTACGAAGTGCTGATCGACAAACTGACAGCAGCAGGCTACGAGCACTACGAAATCAGCAACTTCGCCAAGCCGGGCTTTCGTTCGCGCCACAATAGCAGTTACTGGCAGGACATACCATACATCGGACTGGGAGCTGCTGCCCACAGCTATACTGTGCTTGAAGGTTCTCCCTCCGAAAGGACAGCCGTCCGTTCCTGGAATGTTGCTGATATCCAACAGTATATCAAGGCTATTGAGCATGGTGAGCTACCATCAGAGCAAGAATTGATTGACGCCGACACACACTATAACGACCGCATCACCGTAGCCCTGCGAACCAGCAACGGACTGGACCTCACTAACCTCTCCAACCGCCATCGCCGCTACTGTCTGAAAGAGGCACAGCGCTTTCTGGACGATGACCTGCTGCAACTGCACGACAATCATCTGTCACTAACGCGTAAAGGTCTGTTTGTCAGCGACTACATCATGAGTTCACTCATCATGGTGTAATCACTCTTCATCTTTTTTCTTGTGAATATAGATGGCAATGCCAATAATAACGAGCAAAACGGTTGCTCCAATATTCATCCAATCCATAAGCCAATCATTAGTGAGATTTTTCAGCTTAACAAAGTGGAGCTGGAGGGAGTCGAACCCTCGTCCAAACAGGGAAACCATACGCTTTCTACATGCTTATCTTGGCCTTCATTGTCGGGCTGTGACAAGACCC
>CADBWR010000061.1 GCA_902798425.1 uncultured Bacteroidales bacterium | reverse complement strand
CATTCTGGAGGCTGCCAAGGAGACCTTTGCCGAGTATGGAACAGAAGTTGAGTTTGAGATTGGTACGATGATTGAGATTCCTCGTGCAGCTCTGACCGCCGATCGTATTGCTACTGAGGCTCAGTACTTCTCATTCGGTACCAACGACCTCACACAGATGACCTTCGGTTACTCTCGTGATGATATTGCCAGCTTCTTGCCTGTTTACCTTGACAAGAAGATTCTGAAGGTTGACCCATTCCAGGTTCTCGACCAGAAGGGTGTTGGTAAGCTCATCAAGTACGCTGTAGAGAAGGGTCGTGAGGTACGCCCAGACCTCCGTTGTGGTATCTGTGGTGAGCATGGTGGTGAGCCTAGCTCTGTGAAGTTCTGTGCTAAGATTGGCATGAACTACGCATCTTGTTCTCCATTCCGTGTACCCATCGCACGTCTTGCCGCCGCGCAGGCTGCAGTGGAAGAGTAAGCAAAATTCTATATTATACTTTGAGCGCAATTCCATTCGGGAGTTGCGCTCTTTTTTTTGTTACTTATGCCCCGTACTTAGAATTTGTCTTGTTTTTAAGCCACAAAACATGACTAACTGTATCTTTTTTGTAAAATGTTTGGTGGTACTATTTATTATTTATATTTTTGCACTGAGTAAAATTACTCATTTTACTGAGTAAAATTTCAAATATCGTGGGTGATGGTGGTATTAGCGCCGAAGAAATCGGAATTTATAGTTTAGGAAATAAAGATGGGCATACTTTAAAGCACATAACCTATGAAAGTTGTTGTAGCGATAGATTCCTTTAAGGGTTGCCTGACGTCTGTTGAGGCTAATCAGGTAGCGGCGGATGGCGTATTGAGCGTTTATCCTGATGCAGACGTTGTGCAAGTGCCAGTCAGCGATGGCGGCGAGGGATTCGTTGAGGCCTTTCACGTAGCGATGGGTGGAGAACTACAGCAAATCATCGTGAGGGATCCGCTGATGCGTCGCATACAAGCGCGGTATCTGCTACGTGGTGAAGAGGCGGTGATAGAGATCTCGCAAGCCAGTGGCCTCATGCTGTTGACATCGGAAGAACGTCATCCGATGATTGCAACGAGTTATGGCACAGGCCAACTGGTGGTTGATGCTGTTCGTCATGGAGCGAAACATATCATCGTAGGACTTGGTGGCAGTGCTACCAGCGATGCCGGCATGGGTATGCTCAAGGCACTTGTTGATGCGTGGGCGAAACAAGGCACGTTTGATGATATCAAAGAACTCAGAAATGTGCATTTCACCATCGCTTCCGATGTGAAGAATCCGCTGTATGGCGAAAATGGTGCTGCCTATGTCTTTGCTCCGCAAAAAGGTGCAACACCTACTATGGTGAGATATCTTGATGCACGCGCCAGGAAGTTTGCCGAACTCTCTGCTAAGCATTTCGGCTACGACTACTCAGAGAAAGAGGGTGCAGGTGCTGCTGGTGGATTAGGCTATGCCTTCTTGCAATACCTCAACGCCGAATGCCGATCAGGTATTGATCTGTTGCTCAATATCGTCCACTTCAGCGAAATCGTTAAGGATGCCGACCTCGTTATCACAGGCGAAGGCTCTGCCGACCGACAGACGCTGATGGGGAAGTTGCCGATGGGAATCCTCAGACATTCTGGCAACGTTCCCGTTTGTCTGATAGCAGGTCGGATTAGCGATCGCGAACACCTCCTGAAGGCAGGTTTTGCCCACGTGGAGTGCATGAATCCTCCAGGCATAACTCTCGAGGAAGCCATGCGTCCTGAGGTCGCCAGGCAATATCTCAGCAGAACAGCCATTAAAGTTTCTGTTCTCGAGACAGACAAGTGAAAAGTATGATATAAGAGAAATGGCTATTCAGGTAACATACAGGCGGACCAGTCGGTTGTCGATGCGCATTGTCAAGAATGGTGATGTGCATGTGTCGGCACCTATCGGAATGCCTCGTGAGAAAGTGATAGCATTCATCGAGGAGAATAAAAACTGGATCAACGAGGCAAGGAAGAATACTTATGAAAGGCAGAAGCAACGGACAGCGTTTTTCAACAAACTGCCATTAGCCACTCGCGCCCAGACTGACGAAGCACTGAAGCGATTGAAGGCACTGGTGGAGCCGATGGTGGAAAAACATGCTAGGGAGATGAGCGTTCAGCCGAGCATCGTCTATTACAAACCCACTATCTCACGTTGGGGGCAGTGTAACGTCAAAGACCGCAGCATCTGCATCTCTGCTTATGTCCTGCTGTTGCCGGAATGGTGTGTCGAACATATAGTTGTTCACGAACTATGTCACCTCTTAGAGCCAAGCCACAATGCCCGTTTTCATGCTCTCATGGACAAGTATTTCCCTCGATGGCGCGAGGCTCGCAAAGTAACTCGCAGATTTACTTCATCTTTTTAATCACCTTGGCTGGTACACCGCCAACTACCACATTGTCAGGAACATCCTTCGTGACGACAGCGCCTGCCGCTACGACGGCATTTCTACCAATGGTAACGCCAGGACAGATAATGGCACCGATGCATATCCACGCATTCTCTTTGATGGTCACCTTTCCGAAATGGAACAGGTTATGTCTGTCGTACAGGTCGTGATCAACCGTTGTGATCTTAACCTCCGGACCAATCAGGACATTGTCTTCTATCACCACCTGACCAGGAGAAAGTATCGTTGCTCCTTTATTGATGGTCACATTCTTGCCGATGCTCATCCGGCATCCGCAATCACAATAGAAAGGAGAAACGATCGCTACACTGTCATCTATCTCACATTGGAACAGTTCTTCCAGCAGACTCTTATAATCAGGGTCTGTAGGTTTCTTGGACGAGATCTTCAGGCATAGCTCATGACTTCGTATCATCTCTGCTTCTACATTTCGCATACGTGGGTCGTTTTTGTAGCCAGACCCAGTGGCATCTATCATGTCAAACATACGATACATACTTTAATGAAGGGCAAAATTAATGAATTTACCGTAAATTGACCACTATTGCTACAATTATTATAATTGTTTAGGAAATCAGATGATGGCACATTTAAGATAAGGTTGATAGTCTTTGAATAGTTTGGCTGACCTATTTCAACAGCGTCTGCATGACCAAAGCGGTTATAGGGATTGCATGGAATCATGTAATGGGGTAGTATACCCATTAGCAAGTTACGCGTGATGGTGCTGGTTGGTTCTTGCTGGCTGGCATTTCGACCAGAAGAACTATAGACTCTGGCGGTATTCCAGTGGGGTAACACCATATTGACGCTTAAACTGTTCACGGAAGTTGGCGGGTGTGAAGCCCACTGCAGCAGCGATGGCAGTGATGGTCATCGAAGCGTTATCGCGAAGCAGAGGAAGTGCCTCCTCCATACGTATATTATTGATGTACTGTGGGAATGAGGAACTGCCAACATGCTGCGCCAACAGGCTGTTGAGCGTATGACGGGTGATGCTGAAACGCGTACAGATATCCTGACGCTGAAGTGAGGCATTGGCATAGAGGTGCTCCGTACGGATGGTAGTATCGATTGTATCAAAGAGTGCTGAGTTCGTCTCTGATTCCTCTGGCTCACTATCTTCATCGGACTCTTCTGTTCCTTCCGTTTCATCAGCAGGCGCAACAAACGGTGTGCCGTTAATCATTCGTACCAAAGCACGGTTCTTTTCGCTGATAACCAGGCGATGACGGCGATAGTAAAACGAAAAGGTTCCAGCAATGATAAACAACAATATGATAACACCGATGATGATCGATTTAATGCGACTGGCGGTCTCTGTCTCCTGAATCTTCAGTTCCTGCTCCTTTGCATGGTAGCGAGCGGCATAGTCGTGGGCCTCACCAGCATGCAGACTGTCGCTGAGTACCTTTGCCAGATTGGCATGACGGTTCATCAGATCATAGGCCTCGGCAAGACGACCTTTGGCACGGGCAACGATGGCGCGATTGTGCAGGATCACGGCATAGTCGTCATTGATGGTATCGCTGCCCATGCGATTCACGATTTCATCACTGGTGGCCATCGCCTCATCATACATACCCAGTGCCATCTGCGCTGGAATAATCATCCTGCGGGCACTGAAACTATGACCATAAACGCTCTCGTCAAAACGGGAGAGATATTCACGGGCATGAGCAGCATCGCCCGTCATGGCATAGGCAGCAGCCAGGAAACCGTTAGCCTGGGCTCGGCTGAAGTCGATATAGCGGTCGCGGTCAGCTGGCTTGTCGCTCCACGACAAGCGGTAGCTGTCTTCAGCATAGTCGGCAGCATGCTGTTCGTAATGTTCAAGCCGGTCGAGGATACGTTGTGCCAAAGGAATCACCTCAGCACAGCGCCCTCGGTCATTCAGTACGGTAATCTTACGTTTCACGGCAATGATGAAGGCATCCATACGGTTGATACTGCCGGGCTCATCAAGCTGACGAATGGCCTCGTCGATTTTCACCATACCTTCCTCCGGCTGTCCCAGATGAGCCATCACCATACCGATCTCTGCCTCTGTACGCCATTGTTCTGTATCCTCACCCAGCTGACGACAAACCTCGACCTTCTGGGTTGCCCACTTAATATAGCCTTCAAAGTCGTGCTTGGTACGACTGGTAATCATCAGCAGGTCAAGAATATTCTCCTGCTCATGGGGTGCATGAATCACAGAATCATGCTTTAGTAGCTGTTCGCAGATCAGAATAGCAGAATCCTGTTGTTGCTTGAGAATCGACTTGCTATAGATTTTGGCACGGATAAACTGGGCACGGTATTCATTGATATTGCCAAGCAGCAAAGCAGAGTCGAGCATCACGAGTGCCCGATCCGGATGATAGGCATAAGTCACCAACACAGAGTCTGCCTGATAAGGTGTATCACCCAAGTGGGGAATTTGTCTTACAGAATGATTCCTACCGCAACTGGCGAAAGTCAATATAAGAACAAACTGAAGGACTTGAAAGACATTTTTCATATGATGTTATTCTTAGCTTCTTAATCGTCTTCTGGGGAAATATAAAACGAAGGGATGTCGCGACGGAGAGTCAAAACCCAACTGTCACCATCAGGTTGGTATTTCGCACGATCAATATGATCATCCATCAAGCATATCATACGATTATCGATGGGTTTACCCTCATGGCGGAGCGTCAAGGTAAACCGCTGCCTCGAAGATGTTATTCTGACATCACAAGGACGACCATGCAGTTCACCCAGAGCAATCTCTACTAACTGCACTACAATGCGCAGCGGTTCAC
Source organism: uncultured Bacteroidales bacterium (assembly GCA_902798425.1). GTDB lineage: Bacteria > Bacteroidota > Bacteroidia > Bacteroidales > Bacteroidaceae > Prevotella. The sequence continues at coordinate 3,259 of CADBWR010000061.1, read as the reverse complement.
GGTTGGATTGTTCTGCAACCACACGCTTCACGAATGCGATTGCAGTCTCGTTTTCATTTGGTAAATAAACTACTTCATTCATAATCGAATGCAAAATTACGCAAAAGATATTTTTTTTCTCAAAAAATGATGCACGCATTTGGGTTTTTACCAAATGCGTGCATCAAAAAACGAGAAAGTGTCGGCTATTTCTTTAATGTGTCGATGATAGAGTCTAGTTCTTGGGCTAGAGTAGATAATCGGTCAGTCCGCCATAACTGTCAGCAGCCTTCTCAAGTGCTTCCTCGGTGGTATACTGTTGATATAGGGTGCAGCGGGTGACAATGGTCTGTGGCGAGCAGCGGTCGTCACTTACCCGTACAAGTGCCCAGCCCTTCATGTCGTCGGCAAACTCATCGTCTACAAGTGCCAGATGGCCGCCTGCTTCGGTCATATCCCACCACGACACTTCGCGCATACTGAACCGTACACGTGGCAGAACACCGTTCTCTAATGTCTGTATGGCGGTATAAAGCCGTAATTTGACATGATGTGTCCGGTCGCCTGCCTTGAGATCGGTTATCAGCGCAGGCCTGCCATCCACTTCACCCAACTCCTGTTTAATCATTGGCAGTATTCCGTCGCTCATCGGAATACCAGGCATCAGAAACGATGACTGATTCATGGTTCCGTCGTTAGGTACATACACCGCCGGCAGCTGATTGGCCAGCGATGCAAAATTCTGATATGCCGTCCGTCGCTCAGTGAACATGGTGTCGCAGAAGCGTAACATCTCGTTACGCAGGTAAAAAGTCATCCCTGCAACACGTATCCTCTTGGGTATCGTCAGTCCCAACCCTGGATTGCCTTTCATCTTCATCGCTCTTTTCTCCTATTTTAATTGTTTTTATAATCTTCTCATATTATTTTCCGATTCTTCTCATATTCCTCTCCGATTCTTCTCATGCTGATCTCCGTTCTATCCATAAAGTAGCCCCAATGTTTCTCCTGTTATTGTCCGTTACTTGTTCGCTATCTGTCCGGTATATGTCCGCTTTTCTACCGAACATATACTGGACACATACCGGATACATATCGGACATATATAGGAGATAATACCTTGCTGATTGCTTGTTCCATTGTAGTTCTTTCCTTGATAAATCGGATTACTGTCCTTGATAGATCGGAGTTCTTCCTTTGTTGTAGTAGAGATATAACGTACTTATGCCTTGTTTTCTACAATGCAAAAGTACAAATACTCTCGAAATCTAGACCCCATCAAGCAGGAAAAATCGCTTTAAGGCCCCCGTTTTTATGTTTTTTTAGTAAAATAACAATAAAATAAGAAGAGTACCTCAAAATGCGTCCTTTCAAGAAGATTTTCTTCCAAATGGGAGAATAATTGGATTTTTTTTCATACCTTTGCACCGAAACTTTAACTTAAATACGTATTTATTATGGCACTACTAATCGCAGAAACATCAGTACGGATTTTCTTGCAAATTGCAAGGAGGTCCGATTGCTTTTTGCCCATACATATTTGTGATTACCACTGCTGCTGATAATAATAATTAGCTTAGGTTCACACGGGGACAGGTAAAAGTCCCCGTGTGATGATATAAGAGAAGATATGAAAGAACTGTATTTTTTTGATGAGACATTCTACTGGAATCGCTCCGGCAAGCGGGCCACAGTGATAGAGGCCGAATGTGAGCTGACGTATAGCGTGCGGCCCGACGAACTGCGGCAGGCGGTGGTGAGCGCCCTGAGGGTACACCGCAATTTTAGGGCACGCCCCGTCATCGTGGGGCGGCGGTTCTACGTGGAGGACTCCGAGGCGGAGCAGGTCGCAGTGGTAAGTGAAGCCGACGGACTGCCTCGGCACCTTGGCACTAAGGAGACCGGGGGCCTGATGCTCTATGTCAGCTACGGCGAGCGTCGCTTCACGCTCCATGTGTTCCACGGACTGGCCGACATGCGGTCTATCTGCGGCTTCCTCGGGACCGTGCTGAGGTTCTATTGCCACACGGATGATGAAAACCCGCCTGCTGCCGACAGCATGGACACCTTCCCCTGTCACGAGCACATCCTCGGGGGAGGCGCACCAGGAGAGCCGAAGGGTAAGTTCATTCCTCAGGAGCACGACATCTTCCATCTGCCCGAAAGGCTGTTCAGCACGAGAACCACGCGGCAGCACATCATCGACATCGACGTGCCGCTGGCGCCGCTGCTGGCCTTCGCCCGCGAGAGCGGCAGTTCGGTGGTGCCGGCCTTGAACGCCGTCATAGGGCGGGCCATCCGCCAGCGCTACGACGTGGGACAGAAGGAGATAGTATGCTATACGCCCAAGGACCTGCGCCCGGTGTTCCACTTTGAGACCGGTGGCAATGGCGCCATTCCCTTCTCGCTCCCCTATACGGCAGAGACCGACCGCCTGTCGGCAGGCGAGAGAGCCAGACGGCTGCGCGAGGAGATGATGGTGCAGACCCGTCCGGAGAACCTCTACACGACGGTGGCCCAGTTGCGGGCGGACTTCGACCAGATATTCGCCGCGCCGATGCCCGTGACAGAGGTGTCGCCCATGATCATCAAGAGCGGTAGGCAGAAAGACTCAGCCTTCTGCACCTACGGCATATCCTACGCAGGACATCTCGACTTCTCTGACCATCAAGGCGGCGATGCCATCGCCCGGCAGGTGCAGACCGTGAGGGTCAGTGCCGGCTCCTATTCCTATCCGCTGTGGATCATAGCCTGCGAGTACAAGGGCATCCTCCGCATGAGGCTCATGCAGTCGTTTGAGAGCGACCGCCTGGCCACCGTCATCCACCAGGAACTCGCCGCCCTCTTTCCCGGCACGGCCTATACCGACCGTGGACGGCACGACTTCGACTCGTTCCCTCTGGGCAGCGTTCCCCGTAGAGACAATAAGTAAGTATAAGCATTTATGACAAAATAAAAAAGTTGAAAAGCGTTATGGATATGTTTAGCAATGTGGCTGAGAGCTTCAGCAACAACCTGATAGTGGAGGATCGCTACCGCATGATTCTCGACGGTCTGCAGGTGACGCTGCTGATCACGCTCTTTGCCGCCGTGCTGGGTACGATACTGGGCGGACTGGTGTGCTGGATGCGCATGAGCCGCCACGCATGGCTACGGCAGACAGCGCGTGTGTATATCGACCTGATGCGGGGCACGCCGGTGCTGGTGCTGCTCATGCTGATGTACTATGTGGTGATGGCACCAGTGGATGCTACGGGCATCGTGGTGGCCATCGTCACCT
>CADBWR010000060.1 GCA_902798425.1 uncultured Bacteroidales bacterium | reverse complement strand
CTGGACAGCAGCGAGCTTGGCCAGCAGATAAGGCTCCAAGCCCATCGGACAGGCGCTGACGCACTTGGCACAGCGGATGCAGGGCTGGGGCTCCTTGCGTACGGCATCGTCTCCAGAGAGGATAGTAACCGAGTTAGTTCCCTTGCAGATGGGCACTTCGACACTGGTCAGCGCCTTACCCATCATAGGTCCGCCAGCCAGCAGTTTGTTGTCGCCCTCGGGCATACCGCCACAAGCCTCGATGAGGTCCTTCATGGGTGTGCCCATACGTACAAGGAAATTGCCAGGATTCTGCAACTTCTTACCCGTAACTGTGGTGTAACGCTCAAAGAGTGGCTTTCGCTTCATCACAGCCTCGTAGACGGCAAAGGCCGTACCAACGTTCTGCACGATGGCACCCACATTGACGGGGATAGCAGGAGGAGCAGGCACCTGACGACGGATAACGGCGTCGACGAGCTGTTTCTCACCACCCTGCGGATAGCGCTGCGCCAGGGGCACTACTTCGACGCTGTATTCTGAAGCAGAGAACGCTTCAGCACATTTTTTGGTCAGCAGGTCGATGGCGGCGGGCTTGTTGGTCTCGATGCCGATATAGCCCTTGTTGACCTTAGCACCCTTCATCAGCAGTTCCAAGCCTACGAGTATCTCGTCAGCATGTTCCATCATCAGACGATAGTCGGCAGTGATATAAGGCTCGCACTCTACGGCATTGATAATGACGCACTCAGCCTTCGCCGTAGGTGGCGGACAGAGCTTGATGAAGGTGGGGAAACAGGCACCGCCCATACCCACAACACCTGCTGTCTTGATGCGCTCAACGATTTCCTCAGGAGTGAGTTCGGGGTGGTCCTTCACCAGTTCCAGCTTGTCAGAGCGATCGATGCTCTCTTCCCACTCGTCGCCCTCTACATTAATAATAATGACGGGCTTGCGATAGCCGGTAGCATCGATGGCGCTGTCAATCTTGAAGACGGTGCCGCTGACGCTGCTGTAGATGGGGGCAGAGACGAAACCGCCGGCCTCGGCAATGAGGGTGCCCACCTTCACCTTGTCGCCCTTCTGGACAATGGGCTTGGCAGGAGCGCCAATATGCTGACCCAGTGGGAAGATGGCCTGCTTGGGCAGTTCGGCAACCTTAGTTGCCACCTCGTGTGTCAGCTTATTCTCTTCGGGGTGTACACCTCCAATACGGAATGTTCTTACGTTCATGCTTGTTCCTCCTTCTTTACTTCAGGTTCAACATGGGTCTCTGCGGGAACCTCTGCTTTGGGTTTAGGGGCAGGGAAATTGATAGCGTGGATGGAGCCGGTGGGACATACAGCCACACACTTGCGACACAACACTTGCCACAACCGATGCAGGCTGCCTTACAAGCCTTCATGGCCACAGGACCCTTGTCCTTGTTGACGCAAGAGACGAACACTCTCCTACCCTTCGGGCCCTTCTTGCGGAGCTCGATAATGTTGCGAGGACAAGCCTTGACGCAGGCGCCACAAGCCACACACTTCTCTTCGTCAACCTCGGCGAGACCTGTTTCAGGGTTGATGTGGATGGCGTCAAACTGACAGGCAGCCACACAGTCGCCACAACCCAAGCAACCAAAGCCGCAAGCTGTCTCGCCAGCACCACAGGTATTCATGGCTGAACAAGTGCGCAGACCACTATACTCTGCAATCTTCGGGCGCAAGGCACACGTTCCGTTACAGCGCACGACAGCCACCATAGGCTCTCCATTGGCAATAGCCATACCCAACAGGTCGGCCACCTTGCCCATCACCTCTGCTCCTCCTACAGGACACTTCAGTCCCTCCAGGCTACCGGCATCAGCCCCCTTCACAAGGGCATCAGCCAGTCCACCACAACCAGCGAAGCCACAACCACCACAATTGGCACCGGGCAATTGCTCAGTAACCTGAGCTATGCGCGGGTCTTCGTAGACGTAGAACTTCTTGGAGCAGACAAACAGCACCAGGGCGGCAATCAGTGCGATGGCGCCCAATACTGCTACTGCAATCAACATAAAATCCATAAATCTTAAAATATTTGTTTTGTTTGTTATGATTCAATCTGAAAGGCCAATTGCTGGCGCATCTTGTCGCGCAACAGCCATAGTACTATATAATAAGGTATAAGAGCACACAGCGAACTTACCGCTGCCAAGCCCTCATTAGCGGTCAGTTGCAGCACAACGACCAGCACAGCAACCAGCACCAAGAAAGGCATGCCGAAGCCCCACAGCAACGCTTTGAAAGCCACCTGTCCTGAGGTTGACACCACAACGTGCTGCCCTACTCTGTACGCAGCGGCATTGTCGCAGCATACATCAATGATTTTTTCTTTCGACTCAGCGGCATTGCAGTAGCCAGCCACCTTGCAGGCAGCACAGGCTGACGTCTGAACGATGCGAACATGTATGCATTCGTCCTCAATACTGTCAATAATCCCCGAGTGACTGATTTTTTGATTCATTAGTATTGCAATCTCGAGTTTGCAATTGCAAAGATACAAAGAAAATAAGAAATATAAAACATTAATCAGAAAAAATTAAAAAAAATGTCGTAATCGTTTGCAATTATCCTGCATTTTGCGTACTTTTGTATCGTCATTAATCATTCAAGCACATGAAAGCAACCGAACAAACTTTGCAACAGGCAGAACGTGCCATCCGCAAGACCATCGAAAAGTTTCCTTCCACAGAAGAGGCTACTCTACTGACTGACATACACTTACGCGTTAGTCAGGATACGGGCGAGTTGATGTCTTTCGATGATGACGACAACGAGATAACACGCTGTGTCGTAGAGCAATGGATAGACAACAAAGACGACAACTTCTATCAAGAGGTTGCTGCCACGCTGCGCACCATTCTGCTGAAGCAGAAAGAGAAGATAGAGCAGATGTCCATACTGAAACCATTTTCCTTTGTGCTGGAGGACGATGACAAAGAGACCATCGAAGATCTCTACCTTGTAGACGATGACACTGCCATTCTCCACGAGGAACTGATGGCCGACCTGGACAAAGATCTGGACGACTTTCTGGACAAGTTGCTGAAAGACTGATCTGTTTTTCTAAAGGCTGAAGGTTATTATTCTGGCTGACCGCGCATCAGTCGGTCTAATTCCTTCATGGCATCTTCGTCGACCATATCAATATCTTCATCAAATTCATCGGACATATCGTCGGTTATCGATTCATCTGCCGAATCAGGATCTTCTACCAATTCGCCAGGCAACGAGAACAAGGGCTCATCGTCTTCGTATCCAGTGTGCAACGAATCTGTGTCTTTGGGAGCACCCGCAACGCGCACCTGCATCTGTTTGCCGCCATAGTGACGTACATGACAGGCTGTCAGCATTATGCATGACAGGAATGCAAAAAACAGTATTTTCATTTTTGTGTTGTATTGGTCATGGAGGGTTATAATGCTCACCGCAGTCGCAAGGGGTCGCCTACCTGAATGATGTAATCGGGGGTCAGGTCGTTCATCTTATACAAATTCTTCAGACGAATGCCAAAGCGCTGCGAGATGCTGTACATCGACTCACCAGCCTGAACACGATAGACGAAGCCCTTATACTCCTTGGGGGCGCGACGTCTTTTCTTCTTCAACCAGATGTATTCGCCCTCCTCCAGCACGGCGTCCTTGTCGCGCTCGTTGAACTTGGCCAGACGGCGGTAGTCAACACCGACATCGGCACCAATGGAGCGGAACGTATCGCCCTGCTTGGCAATGACGAAGTTGTTGTCATTGAACTCATTAATCGGATGCAAGGTGCCGCGCTGCGACACACCGCTCGACGACTTGAATGGAGTCAATGTAAAACCGGTACCGCCACCATCCTTATCGTACCGGTCCAGTCCGTAGAGTTCAATGATTTCTATCAGTCGATGGGCATAGGTAGGACTGGTAGCATAGCCGCAGGACTTTAAGCCCTTGGCCCAGCCCTTGTAGTCTTTCTTCTTCAACTTGAACAGGCGACTGTATCGCTGGCTGTTTCTCAAAAACAGCGAGTGGTCTACATAGCTGTCCAGCGGGTCATCGTAGGCACGAAAGCACTCGCCGCGAGCATCATCGTCGTGGTAGACCTTACGTCCCGTCCATCCGTTACACTTGATTCCAAAGTGGTTGTTGCTCTTGCGAGCCAGTTCGCTCTGCCCTGCTCCCGACTCCAACACGCCTTGTGCTAGCGTGATACTGGCGGGAATGCCATACTGCTGCATCTGACTGATTGCAACATCCTTATATCGTTCGAAATAGTCCTGATAGGTTTTGTTCCATGAAATAGCGTGAGAAAAGGTGGGACAAAGGCACCAAAGGAACAGGAAAATGTAAAATATAGAGCGATTCATGCTTTTTTCTTTCAATTTTTGTGCAAAAATAAAGAAAAATAATTATATTTGCAACAAAAATCGAAATATTATGAAAGAACTAATCCTAAAATCTACCATTCACGTAGCAGATTTCTCCGAATTAACTGCTCAAGAGCGTGAACTTGTGGAAAAAGCCAAGGAGTCTACCTACAACTCATACGCCCCCTACTCTCACTTCCATGTGGGTGCTGCGCTGCTGCTGAAGAACGGCGTTATCATTCCAGGTTGCAATCAGGAGAATGCAGCCTTCCCCTCAGGGCTGTGCGCCGAGCGTTCGGCTATTTTTGCTGCTGGTGCACAATATCCCGACCAGCCGGTCTTAATGCTGGCCATAGCCGTACGCAACAGCAGTGGAGAGTTTCTGGCCGAACCCGCCAGTCCGTGTGGTCCTTGCAGACAGGTAATCATTGAGACGGAGACGCGCTTCAAGCAACCCGTCCGCATCCTGCTCTACGGCACAGACCATACATACATCATGGATGGCATCAAACAACTGATGCCACTGTCGTTCACCAAGCTATAAGGGTTGTTCTGACTTATCACACTTCTTCAGTACCCATCAATCTGCCGATGGCGTGCTGACCCTTGCTGGTGCAAAATCCACGCAGGGCTATCAGGAAGAAGTTTGAGTATAACTCTTCCACAGAGTACTGTTGCAGCAGACTGTTTGAGAGGACATGCTGTCCAAGGGCATCAAAGATGAGCGGTACCAGCCTGTAGTTTACATCTTTGCGGAAATAGCCCTCCTCAATACCACGGTTCATAAAATCCAGGAACGAAGCGCGCGACGTCTCCTGCATGTTCTTCATGAAGCGCGTCACTTTAGGATATTTCATCAGATCTGAATAGAAAGAGGGATGGACGGAACGTACCTCCTCAACCTTCATACGATAGGCCTCAAGGACTATCTCTATGACATCGTGCCCGTCTTCTGCATAGGCAAACAGATATTCACGCTTACGCTCGTAATACATCTTGATGCCTTCCAAGAGCAGGGTTTCCTTGTCTTCGAAGATTTCATACATCGTACGCTTCGAAACGTTCAACTGCCTGGCCAAGTCGTCCATCTTCACAGCACGTATGCCATGCATGGAAAAATCCTGCATGGCTTTCTCTATGATCCGCTCTCGAAGAGAGGTCTTATAAGCAGTTGTTTCTTTCAAAACTTGCATAAATATCAATTTTCGACTGCAAAGTTACAAAAAAGATTAAAAAACTACACGTTTTTCACGAGTTTTTATTACTTTTGCGAAAAATTTTCTCGAAAAAGAATTAATAATACACACAACACAAAATGGTTAAGATCTCGAAAGAAGCAGCTTTGGCCTATCACGAAGCTGGCCGTCCAGGAAAAATTGAAGTAAAGCCTACCAAGGCCTATCGTACACAAACAGACCTTTCGCTGGCCTATTCGCCAGGTGTCGCCTACCCCTGTCTGGAAATTCAGCAGAACCCCGACGATGCGTATAAATATACCGATAAAGGCAATTTGGTGGCAGTCATCAGCAATGGAACAGCCGTACTGGGCTTGGGCGATATCGGTGCTATGAGCGGCAAGCCTGTTATGGAAGGTAAGGGACTGCTTTTCAAAATTTATGGCGGCATCGACGTCTTCGACATCGAGGTCAACGAGAAAGACCCAGAGAAGTTCTGCGAAGCTGTAGAGCGCATTGCCCCCACCTTTGGTGGCATCAACCTCGAGGACATCAAGGCACCTGAGTGCTTCTATATCGAGGAGCGTCTGAAGAAAACCCTCGACATTCCTGTCATGCACGACGACCAGCACGGCACAGCCATCATCTCTGCTGCCGGACTGAAGAACGCTTTGGAGGTTATCAAGAAAGATATTAAGAAAGTCAAGATTGTGGTCAACGGCGCTGGTGCCGCTGCCATCTCTTGCACCAAATTATATATGGCTATTGGCGCACAGAAAGAGAACATCGTTATGCTCGACTCCAAGGGCGTTATCTCTACTGAGCGGCAGGACCTTAACGAGCAGAAAAAGTTCTTTGCCACCTCGCGCACCGATATCCACACGCTGGCAGAGGCCGTCAAGGATGCAGATGTCTTCGTCGGACTGTCCAAGGGTAACGTACTCTCGCAGGACATGGTTCGTTCGATGGCTAAGGATCCTGTCATCTTCGCGCTGGCCAACCCCGTTCCTGAAATCAGCTACGAGGACGCTATGGCTGCACGTCCTGATGTGCTGATGTCTACTGGTCGTACAGACTATCCCAACCAGATTAACAACGTCATCGGTTTCCCCTACATCTTCCGTGGTGCCCTCGACGTTCACGCCACCGCCATCAACGAAGAGATGAAGCTGGCTGCCGTCTACGCCATTGCCGACCTGGCCAAGAAGCCTGTGCCCGATGTCGTCAACGATGTCTATAAAGTCAACAACCTGAAGTTCGGTCGCAACTACTTCATTCCGAAGCCCGTTGACCCACGCCTTATCTCTGAGGTCAGCGCTGCTGTTGCCAAGGCTGCCATCGAGAGCGGCGTGGCTCGCAAACCCATCAAGAACTGGAGCAAGTACAAACAGTCACTCAGCGTCCTGCTGGGTCAGGAGACCAAACTCACCCAAAAGCTTTACGCTACGGCTGCAGCCCATCCTCAGCGCGTGGTATTCGCCGAAGCTGTTCACCCCACCATGCTGAAAGCTGCCGTACAGGCCAAGGCAGAAGGCATCTGTCACCCCATCTTGCTGGGTAACGACGAGGTCATTGCCAAGATGGCCAAGGAACTGGATCTCTCGCTGGACGGCATCGAGATTGTCAACCTGCGCCACCCCTCTGAGCAGGAGCGTCGTGAGCGCTATGCCCATATCTTGGCAGAGAAGCGCCAGCGCGAGGGCTATACCTATCAGGAGGCCAACGACAAGATGTTCGAACGCAACTACTTCGGTATGATGATGGTCGAGACGGGCGAGGCTGATGCCTTCATCACGGGTCTCTACACCAAATATTCCAACACCATCAAGGTTGTCAACGAAGTCATTGGTATCCGTCCCGAGTTCAAGCACTTTGGAACCATGCACATCATCAACTCACCCAAGGGCACTCTCTACCTCGCTGACACGCTGGTCAACGAGAACCCTGACACCGAGACGCTCGTAGATATTGCCAAACTGGCAAGCAGCAGCGTGCGCTTCTTCAACGAGAAGCCCGTTGTCGGCATGATGAGCCACTCTAACTTTGGCTCCTCACAGAGCGACGGAGCCAAGAAGGTGCGCCGTGCTGTGGAAATCATGCAGCAGCAATATCCCGACCTGCCCATCGATGGCGAGCTGCAGTTAGGCTTCGCCCTCGACCGCGAGTTGCGCGACGAGCAGTATCCGTTTACACGTCTCTTCGGCAAGGATGTCAACACGCTGGTATTCCCAAACCTCACGTCTGCGCGTTCCTCTTATAAGATGTTACAGATGCTTGATGCCGACGTGGAGATTATCGGCCCGATTCAGATGGGTCTTAACAAGCCCATCCACTTCATCGACTTCGGTGCGTCTGTCCGCGACGTCGTCAACATCGTGGCTGTGGCAGGCATCGACGCCTACGTCAACAAGATCAAGAACCGCATCAACGCCAACAAGTAACGATATGCACAAGGAGGATGGCATGCCATAATGACATGCCATCCTCCTTTCTCCGTATAGTGCGTACCTTACACACTCCACAACGATTTCCATACACATAAAAAAGAGACCCTTGACGTAAGGATCTCTTTTCATTGTTGCAATAACTATGATTTGCTTTACAGCAGGTTATTACTCTTCAACAGCAGCCTCTGCTTCCTCAGCCTCGGGAGCTTCCTCCTCAGCGGCTTTAGCAGCCTCTGCAGCAGCCTTCTTGGCGTCGGCAGCAGCCAGGATGGCAGCTTCCTCTTCAGCGGCAGCCTTCAGCTCAGCAGCGTTTTCAGCTACAACCTTTACAGGAACCTCAACGGTAACCTCCTTGTGGAAGTGTACCAGAGCTACGAAGTCACCAACAGTCTTGGCATCCTTCATGGTGATGATCTTACGATCAACCTCCTTACCGAGCTTCTGCAGTTCCTCAGCAACCTGGTTGACACCTACAGAACCGTAGAGCTGACCGGTAGCGCTAACCTTAGCGGCAATGCACAGAGCAACGCCGTTCAGAGACTCAGCCTTCTTCTCAGCCTCAGCCTTGATGGCAGCCAACTTATGAGCCTGCTGCTTCAGGTTCTCAGCGAGAATCTTCTTAGCCATAGGAGAGGCGATAACACCCTTACCCTGAGGAATCAGGTAGTTACGACCGTAACCAGACTTAACGTTCACGATATCGTTCTTGTATCCCAGACCGATAATATCTTCTTTCAGTATAATTTCCATGTCTTGCGTCCTCCTTGTTTATTTCATCATGTCAGTTACGTAAGGCAGCAGAGCAATCTGGCGGGCACGCTTAACGGCCTGAGCCACACGGCGCTGATACTTCAGAGAGGTACCGGTGATACGACGGGGAAGAATCTTACCCTGCTCGTTCAGGAACTTCTTCAGGAACTCGGGATCTTTGTAGTCGATGTACTTGATACCGCTCTTCTTGAAACGGCAGTACTTCTTCTTCTTCGTGTCGATAGAAGGAGCGTTCAAATAACGGATTTCAGTGTCTTGCTGT
>CADBWR010000059.1 GCA_902798425.1 uncultured Bacteroidales bacterium | reverse complement strand
TGCCAGGTGCCACTTCATACGGGTTTCCTTCCACTTGGGGAACCACTCCAGCTCCGTACCAGGCTGTACGAAGAACTGCATCTCCATCTGCTCAAATTCACGCATACGGAAAATGAACTGACGAGCTACAATCTCGTTACGGAAAGCCTTACCAATCTGGGCGATACCGAAAGGAATCTTCATACGACCCGTTTTCTGTACGTTCAGGTAGTTCACAAAGATACCCTGAGCAGTTTCAGGACGCAGGTATACCTTCATAGAGGCATCAGCGCTGGCACCCATCTCGGTGGCGAACATCAGGTTGAACTGACGGACATCGGTCCAGTTCTTGGTACCGCTGATGGGGTCTACAATCTCCTCGTCGAGGATAATCTGTTTCAGAGCCTCCAGGTCTGGACCCTGCATGGCAGCAGCATAGCGTGCGTGCAGGTTGTCGCGCTTCTCCTTGGTCTCCTTCACGCGCTCGCTGGTCTCCATATACTTAGCCTCATCGAAGCTGTCGCCGAAACGCTTGCGAGCCTTCTCCACTTCCTTCTGAATCTTCTCGTCGTACTTGGCAATCTGATCCTCAATCAGCACGTCAGCACGATAGCGCTTCTTAGAGTCGCGATTGTCAATCAAGGGATCGTTGAAAGCATCCACGTGACCAGAAGCCTTCCATATTGTCGGGTGCATAAAGATGGCGCTGTCGATACCCACGATATTCTCGTGCAACATCGTCATAGCCTTCCACCAATACTGCTTAATGTTATTCTTCAACTCCACACCGTTCTGACCATAGTCGTAAACGGCTCCTAAACCATCGTAAATCTCACTTGAGGGGAATACAAAACCATACTCTTTACAGTGACTCACGATTTTCTTAAATACATCTTCTTGTGCCATATTTTTCTTTATTGCTTTTATCCTTATTTTTATATTTCGTGCAAAGGTAGTCATTTTCAATGAATAATCCACCATTTTTACACATTATTTAATATAATATGCCCATTCCACAAATAATTCGCTAAAAGTTTGGAACTTTAGAGATTTCTTGCTATCTTTGCCAGTGAATTATGTTGAACAAACAAGAAGAAAATTTAAGTAATGCCTAAAATCCTACTATATATCACAGCTAAGATTATTTGGCAATTTCTGTTTTGGAATACAGATTACAACGAAAATCGTGCACATGTACATGTAGGTAAACGTGGTACAGAACGGTTATGTAAGATATGGTTGGAGCCCATAGTAGAAGTGGCACAACAAGGCGACTTGACTGATGCACAAACAAAGGAAATCTTGGCTATAGCCAATGAATATCGTGATAAGCTTATCCAGCAATGGACACTCTTTAAGCAAGGCAAACGCGTTAAAATGATTACAGTAAAGAAAACTAAAAAGAAGAAAAATGTATAAGAAAGAAGGATACTGGGATGTAACGCCAAAAATTAAGCGGCTGTCATTCCCAAAACGTGGAAAATTTCAGGTAGACTTACAGGACGGTCGCTCTGTAACGATGCCGATTTCTGCATTCCCATCACTGAAGAAGTTGCCTGTTAAAGAACGCGAGCACTGGTATTTGATGGGAGGTGGAGTAACTTGGGATTCCTGTCCTGAAGTCATACATATTGAGCAAATCCTGGGCAACTATCAGAACTATGCCCACGAGTCTGCATAACATTAATTACAAATAGTGTCAAACCAAATAAAACTGTGACGCCTATGGGCAAGGAATGAAATAACTGAAAAGGACATATAGGATTGAATATCCACTTTTAGATTCTTGTATTTCGACAATTGGGGAATTAGAGAATACAATCAAGAACGAAAGTTGGAGTTCGCGCTTGATGGCGTGGACTTTTACTCGTTTAAGATTGTAAGGTTATCCCCAATACCTCGAAATACGTAGACGAAGTAAATTGTCCACGTTTTCTTTTTGTGTTAATAATTTCAACTTCCTGTACTGAAAATTTGGATGTATCAAGATTATTATCTATTTGCAGGCAGAACCTAAAAACGTTTATAATAACTATATTAACTTAAAACAATATGATTATGAAACATTTAGAACTTACATCTGTTCTAACCCTACTCATGAGTATGATAGGACTACAAGCATTTGCGGATTGGGGGACTACAAAGGTCATAGTAGATGGTTTGTACTATTATCTAGATGAGGATAATTATCAGGCTAAGGTAACGTCTGTGCCCTCATTAGGGCCATACACAAAGGCCTATAAGGGTGCCATTACAATTCCCTCGTCTATTACCTACAATAATTCAAACTTCAGTGTGACGGACATTGATTATAAGGCTTTCAACGATTGCTCTGGCCTTACCTCCGTTACCATTCCCAACAGCGTGACGACTATTGGAGGATGGGCTTTCCGAAATTGCTCTGGCCTTACCACCTTCGCCATCCCCAACAGCGTGACGGGTATAGGTTCAGATGCTTTCTGTGGTTGCTCTGGTCTTACTTCTATCACCATTTCCAACAACGTAACAAGTATTGCCAGTGGTGTTTTCTGGGGTTGTTCTGGCCTCACCTCCGTCGCCATTCCCGACAACGTGACGGGTATAGGTTCAGATGCTTTCCATGATTGCTCTAGCCTTACCTCCATTACCGTTCCCAATAGTGTGACGAGTATTGAATATCGTGCTTTCTATGGATGCTCTGGACTTACTTCTATTACCATCGGCAGCGGTGTGACGAGTATTGGCAATAATGCTTTTGAACGCTGTGATGCCCTTATCTCTGTTACTCTAAATTCTAATGCTATTGTCTCAAATTATAGAATGATAGATATTTTTGGCAGTCACGTAAAAAAATATGTAATAGGTGATGATGTGACGAGTATTGGTAATAGTGCTTTCTATCATTGCTATAACCTTACCACCTTCACCATCCCTAATAGTGTGACGAGTATTGGCGATGGTGCTTTTCACAGCTGCACTGGTCTTACCTCCATCACCATCCCCAATAGCGTGACAAGTATTGGCGAAGAAGTTTTTTATGATTGCACTGGCCTTACCTCTGTCACAATTCCCAACAGCGTGACGACTATCGGCAATAATGCTTTCTGGGGATGCTCTGGCCTTACCTCTATCACCATCCCCAATAGCGTGACGAGTATAGACAAAGGTGCATTCTCTGAATGCAAAAACCTAACAAAAGTATTCGTTGAGGATATCGCAGCATGGTGCGAAATCACAGACGTTGTTATTCCTAATGGTGTAACGAGTATTGGCAAATTTACCTTCTATGGCTGTTCTGGCCTTACCTCTATCACCATCCCCAATAGTGTGGCAAATATTGGCGATTATGCTTTCTCCAACTGCTCTGGTCTGACCTCCGTCACTATTCCCAACAGCGTGACAAGTATTGGTAATAGTGCTTTCTATCATTGCTCTGGCCTTACATCTGTGACTATCGGCAATAGCGTGACGAGTATTGGCGAAGAAGCTTTCCAAAATTGTACTGGCCTGACCTCCGTCACTCTGAATTCAAATGCTATTGTCTCATTTTATAGAGGTCTTGATGTCTTTTTTGGTAAGCAAGTAACAGAATATATTATAGGTGATGAAGTTACAACTATTGGCGGCAGTGCTTTTTATGGATGCTCTGGCCTTACCTCTATCACCATCCCCAATAGCGTGACAACTATTGGCGGCAGTGCTTTCTATGGATGCTCTGGCCTTACCTCTATCACCATCCCCAATAGCGTGACAACTATTGGCGGCAGTGCTTTCTATGGATGCTCTGGCCTTACCTCTGTTACCATCGGCAACAGCGTAACAACTATTGGCGGCAGTGCTTTCTATGGATGCTCTGGCCTTACCTCTATCACCATCCCCAATAGCGTGACGAGTATTGACAAAGATGCATTCTCTGAATGCAAAAACCTAACAAAAGTATTCGTTGAGGATATCGCAGCATGGTGTGGAATCGATTCGAAATCACAGACGTTGTTATTCCTAATGGTGTAACGAGTATTGGCAAATTTACCTTCTATGGCTGTTCTGGCCTTACCTCTATCACCATCCCCAATAGCGTGACAAGTATTGGCGAAAAAGTTTTTTATGATTGCACTGGCCTTACCTCTGTGACTATCGGCAACAGTGTGACGAGCATTGGTTCTTTGGCTTTCTACTATTGCTCTGAACTTACATCAGTCACGGTGTTAAATCCGACTCCACCTACAATTGATGAAAATGTATTCCACAACCAATGGAATATAACATTGTATGTGCCCAAGGGAAGCAAGGAAGCCTATCGGACATCGGGCTATTGGAACTGGTTCAAGGAAATAGTTGAAATAGACCCATCGGGCATTGAGCAGATAATGGGTTGCAAGAATGGCAACGCAATGATATTCACCACCGATGGTAAGCGCGTGGATAATCCAAAGAAAGGCATAAACATCATTCGCATGAAAGACGGAACGACACGAAAGGTTGTAGTGAAGTAAGATAATCGCAGTAGGAATTGGGGCCAAGTTTCCAATTCCTACTATTAAATATAAATTAAAGCACAATGATGATGAAAAAGATTAAATTTGGGAGTATTCGAAAAAGCGGGTCGGTTCTCCCTGATCCACATCAATAAGGCCGTAAAGCATTGAACTTCAAAAAATAAGCGCAGCATTTTGGCTGCGCTTATTGTCGTGCTAAAGGAAACAAGTGTTGCGTTGCAATGTTGCAATAAGCACCTTCCACCCCACTCGATGCGAAAAGAGTTAGAGGCTATTGAAGGATTATGATAAATAGAATAACAATTCTATTCTACAATTTCATGTATTATACTCCTTATTGCAACGTTGCAACGCAACGCGGCAACAAGGGTAAGGCTGGTTAAATATCCCCACTTCCCTACCATAACACTTATAACTCGCAGTGTCGTAGAGAATTATGGACGCCTCGATATTTTTATCCCTACCATCATCCCTACCTGAGACCTAACGTTATCCCTACCATAAAGTATATTTTTTACTGCTGCTCGCTTATTTTCAAACGAGGTAGGGATCAGGTAGGGATAACGTTAGGGATAATGGTAGGGATAAACAGCATGTTCCGTATTGCAAAACACTGTACTGCAACACTTTACAAATAATCAGGTAGGGATGTTAGGTCTTTTTGAAATATACAACTAGTACGGCTCCGTATACAGCTAAGCCAGCGCTGTATTAGCTTATCCCAGTTACAGGAACAGCTGTCTCGTGGCTGTATTAGTTATACTACGAGCAGGTTTTTCTGTTCTCCATGAAAAAAAATTGCTGTCCCGACTTAATAATTTGGCAGTTGTTGCGTATATATAAGTATAATGATTAAGAAGAAAGACGGATTTCAGGGCGAACGGGCAGTAGTGCTACCTCCGATGCTGGTAGAGATGGAAGAGCAGGACTTGATGTGTAAAGGACTGTTTATTACAGACATCGGCTACTACCCTAAGGCCGAACATCACTACCGTGTTCGTGACCAGGGGGTAGATCAATATGTACTCATCTATTGCGTGGACGGCAGTGGATTCTATGTCGTTGATGGCAAGCGATATGAGGTGAAGAAAAACCAGTATTTCGTGCTCCCGGCTTATAAGCCACATGAGTATGGAGCAGACAAAGGCAAGGGGTGGACAATCTACTGGGTACACTTCCGAGGCATCGCGGCTCCCGTCTTTGCTGAAGGTGCCAACACGCCACAGACCATCAATGTGACGATGAACTCACGTATCAGCGACCGCATCAATATCTTCGAGGAGATACTGACAACGCTACACTTCGGCGAGGGCATCGACGATTTGCGCTATGCCAGCAGTCTGCTGATTCGCTTTCTGGCCTCCATGCGCTATATAGGCCAGTTCCGTAGAGCCAAAGCTGGTCAGCAGCCGTTCTCAGCAAGTACTGATATTGATGTCGTGGAGCAGGCTATACATTATATGCGTGAAAACATAGAGAATAGCATTTCCATCAAAGAGGTGCTTCACTACGTAGGTTATTCGCAGAGCCATTTCTCCAAGCTGTTCAAAAACAGAACGGGCATGAGTCCGCTCAGCTATATCAATCATCTGAAAATGGAGCATGCCTGCTATCTTTTGAAAACCACCGACCTGAAAGTAAACCAGATATGCTATAAAGTAGGCATAGAAGATCCGCTATATTTCTCGCGTCTGTTCTCGAAAGTTATGGGCATGAGCCCGACAAAATATAAAGAAAGCCTCACATCCGAATAGGAGTGAGGCTTTCTCTCTTATGACGCTGCGTCAATGAATGTGCGGAACTGGTGGATGCCCTGGTGGTTGTTGTCGAGGGCTTCGACCTCAGCAAGATAACGCAGTGCTTTCTCTTTGTCGCCCATGCCATAGTAGCCGAGGGCGAGCATGTACTTGCAGTGGATGATGTTCTTTTGGTCAAGAGAGTCTTCCCAGATGAGCATGTCTGGCAGCGAGACGGCAAAGTAATCCATTACCTGGTGTTCAAAGATGTGCTGCTTGCCGTAATTGATGAGCTTGTTGAAAAGACTGCGAGCCTTGTCCTCCTGACCGATTTTGCGGTAGCATAGAGCAGCGTAGAAAATTTTGTCGGGCTTCGCATCGTTATAGTACATCGCAGCTGCCGGTTCGGTAGGCCCTTCTTTACCCTCCTCGTAACGTCCGAGGAAGTAGAGGAAATCGTTGTCCTGTGCGCCGAAGAGTTTCCCCTCGCCCAGATGAGGCGGGAATTCGAGGCACTCTTCCAAGAGTTGCTTGGCACGCTTGTCGGCAGGATCTTTCTTTAACAACTGCTTCGCAATCTCCAGGCGACACATCTGATACTGTCCGCTCACCTTACCTTCGCCACCCTCCCACGGATGGAAGGTGTGGTTGTCTATTAGCTGCTTGGCCTCCTCGTAGCGTCCCAGCATGTTGAGCAGGGTGGCTTCTTCGAGCACGAGGTCGTCGCGGCGCAGGATAAGTGCTGGGTATTTCTGTAGGAAAGCCAGGCGCTCGGCGTGCGGCTTGTGCAGACGCTTATAGAGTTGGTCGAGTTCCATCAGCACGCGCTCGTCGTTTTCGTCGAGGTGGAAGGCGCGTTCCATGTATTCAAGAGCTTCCTGCTGACGGTTCTGCTTGTTAAAGCGAGCCAGGGCGAGGTTGCGCCAGACGGTAGGAAAGCTGGGGTCGAGCTTGGCCGACAGTTCCCAGTTCTCGATGGCGAGGTCATACTGGCGGGCTGCATAGTAGAGACACCCCAGATAGTAAGGAGCCTTGGCTCCACGTGGATGGTGCTTCTTGGCGACTTCGAGGGCGATGACATCCTCCGCACGGTTGGGGAAACAATAGTTGGAGTCGGCTTCCTCTGCCAGTTCGAAGAGGTCACACCCGTCGCCATTGGGGGTAAGGCTACCCATATAATACCATGTCATTGGCGTGGTGGCACCTTCGTCAATGGCTATCTGCCAAATAGCACGAGCCTCGTCAGCAAGACCGGCAGCCCAATAGTCGAGAGCCACTTCATCGTAGTTCTGGGCACACTTGCGCAGCATCGTTTTCAGATCTGCCAGCACGGCGTCGTCCTGTTTCAACAGATATTTCTCATAGCGGCAACCATAGTTGAAGAGGTCGTACCTCAGTGAGTCATCGATGAGAATCAGCGCCTCGCTGGTTCGTCCCAGTTTGCGCAGAATGGTGGTTTTCAGGGCACGAGCCTTGTGGTTGTGCCAGTTGTTGTTCAGACAGCGTTCAATCTCGTCGAGGGCATCCTCGTAGCGTCCCTGCATGGTACTGATTTTCGCAGCTTCGAAGTAGCCGGCGTCAGCCCAAGCCTTGCTCCATGTGGCTTTCCAGAAGAGTTCGTAAGCCTCGTCCGTCTTTCCTTGGTACTTCAACGCCAGGGCGAGGTTATAGATAGACTCGCTATCGTATGGGTTCGGATTGCGCTTCATCGACAGCTTGACAGCCTTGCGCAGATACTCCTCGGCCTTAGCAAAACGAGCTTTGCGAATGTACCACAGTCCCATAGCATTGAGGCAGCGGATGTCGTTGGGGTCGCGGCGCAGGGCCTCTTCGTAGTAGTCGGTGGCCATCCAGGTCGCATGACGATATTGCTCCAGGTGCATACCCGTAAGATACAGCTGTTCGTTGGTCTTAATCTGCTCAGGCAGCAAAGCAGCCTCGGCACTATCGGGTATGGGGCGTATCTCGTCTGCTTCAGCGTGCCACTGAAGCACGGTACGCTGTCCGTAGACAAAGGTTTTGACTATTTCAAAGCTAAGCTCATTGAACTTGGCACCCCGCACATCGACCTTCTCTACCAACACTTTCTCAGGCGTGAGGGTAAGATCTTTCTTGTAATATACTTCACCGCTATCATTTCTCAGAATGACGCAAACATCCTGCTTGTTAGTTGCAAAAACCTTGAACTCAACAAGGGATCTGTTCTCATCGCCCTTGGGAGAGTGGGCAGGGGAGAGACTGTTGATGTTGAAGATGAGGTCTTTGCTGGCCTCCTTCACTACGCCCAGCTCGCGGTAGGGCATGAAGTACTGCGTAAACATCTTTTCCTCGTAAGGCATCAGCCACGTGAAGTCGGGCTGATTCTCGGTGTAGACACCTGCCATCAGTTCTATGTAGGGACGGAAGCCCTTTTCCGTGAATCCCCATTTCTGGCGCTCTTCCTCGGTAGAGTCATCCGTGAGGTTTCGGTCCCAGGCACGTCCGAAGTCACCGTTGCCCCACGTCCACTGCTTCTTGCCTGGCGAGAAATGGTGTGAGGCTACATGCAGCATACCGGCACGGGTGTCGTTTTCGTATCCACCCTCGAAGTTGAAGCGCGAGTTGACGCCCATGTAACTGGTTGGTACGAAGATATTCTTGTAGTTCGAAATGTCTACACCTGCCGAGTAGTCCATCTTGTAATAGGTTCCCGTAGCGATGGGGAACGACGATACGGCACGTTTGCCATGATCGAATACGGCATTGATGTCTGGTGGGAAAACGCTCTGATAGGCATCGTTTACATACACTGCAGGGTTAGCCCACCACAAGAAGGTTTGCGGCACATCGGTTCGGTTATAGAGACGGCCCTTGATTTCCAGATAGGCACAGCCGGGACGTAGCGTAAAACCTGCCATACCCTTCTGGTGGAACATCTTTTCCATCTCGCTCACCCATACGCTGACCGAGCCATCGGCATTCTCCTCGATGCAGGTGTCAACGGGCATATAGGTCGTAGGACGGTGGTGCTGCGGCCAGTTGAACTCGATTCCGCCACTAATCCATGGCCCTGCCAGACCTACAAGGGCGGGCTTGATGACATGGTTAAAGTACACGAAATGGCGCTTGGCAATCTTGTCATAAGCCATCTGCACACGACCGCCCAATTCTGGCAGTATCATCACCTTGATATACTCATTCTCAATCCAGATGGCCAGATAGTCCTTGTCAACCTTCTCGTCGCTCATCGTCTCAATGACGGGGTATGGATATACCACGCCACTCGAACCCTGATAAACTCTCTTTTCCAAGAACATCGGGTTTTTCTCTGGTTTACCGACCTCATAAGTGGGAATCGTAACCAGTTCTCTCCATGCTTTTACTGACATCATGCTATTTTTCTTTTATTCTTATCTGTCTATCAACTCATTCTCTAATTGCTCCAGACTCTTCTCCTTAGTCTCAGGCAGGCGACGCAGGAAGAACAGAAGGCCAGTGAGACATACGAGACTGTAAATCCAGAAAGTACCGTAGCTGCCCAGTCCCTTGTTCAGCATCGGAAAGGTGTAGGTGAGGGTTGACGAACCAACCCACAGGGCGAAGGTGCAGGCAGCCACAGCGATGGCACGCACACGGTTGGGGAACAGTTCGGAGATGAGCACCCACGTACAAGGGCCGAGAGTCATCGCGTAACAAGCAATGGCTGCCACAACGAGGACAATCATAAAGAATCCCGTGATGTGCAGGAAGTAGCAGAAGCCCAGCAACGCATAAATCAAGCATAGTCCACCAGCGCCGATGAACATTAGCTTTCTGCGTCCCAGTTTGTCAACCGTGAAAATAGCTACCAAGGTGAACAGCACGTTAGCTACACCGGTAATCACAATATTGAAGAGCACATCGCCAACAGAATAGCCTGCCGATTGGAATATCTCCTGAGCATAGTTGAAGATGACATTCGTGCCGCACCACTGCTGGAACACAGCGATGAAGATACCAAGCAGCAATACTCTCTGGAAGGGCTTAGAGAAGAGCGTGGCCAGACCTGCCTGCTCCTTGGCAGCAACATTGGCGGCGGCAATAGACTGCATCTCCTCTTCAGCATAAGCTGTGCCGCCAATCCTTTCAAGGGTAGCACGAGCCGAATGACCTTCGCCATGAAGGGCCTGCCAGCGCGGACTCTCAGGGATGAAGAATGCCAACAGCAGGAAAGCCACCGAAGGCACTGCAGCAGCCCAGAACATCCAGCGCCAAGCCATCTGTCCGTTCCACGATGCGGCGATGTCTGCTGGCGTAAACGCTGCAGGAATGGGTTCGGCAATCTGCCAGTTCACAATCTGGGCAGCCAATATACCGATTACGATGGTCATTTGGTTCAGACTGACCAGCTTGCCACGAATGTGCATCGGGGCAACCTCGGCAATATACATGGGCGAAAGACCGGATGCTATTCCTATGCCGATGCCTCCAAAGAAACGGGCTACGAGAAACTGGCTGAATGTAGAAAATGCTCCCGTTGCAATGCTTGTCAGCAGAAATACCAGCGCCGATACAATCAGCAGCCGTTTACGTCCAATCTTGTCTGCCAGCCAGCCACAAGTACAGGCACCCACCATGCAGCCAATCAGGGCAATCGTCATGGCAAGTCCTTGGTCACTCACAGAGTCCGTAATGCCGAAATACAACTCATAGAACGGTTTTGCACCGCCAATCACTACCCAGTCGTAGCCGAAGAGCAGACCACCCATCGCTGACACCAGGCAAATGAAATAGATAAATCCTTTGTTAAACTCTTGCATATTGTTCATTGTTTTTCTGTCACTTCCGGCTGCAAATTTACAGTTTTTCCTGCATTTTCGATATGGACATTATGCTGTAAAGACATGGACTATTCTGCGCAGGTCGCGTGCTGCGCGGAACGAAAAACATGAAAGTCGCATTTTTACATCATTCTGAACAAAAATTCCGTGATGTTTGCTTGCAGATATCGTGGATTTGCCCTATCTTTGCAAACAATATGACTGACGAGCAGATAGCAGCAAAGAAAGTGCATGCAGGCGAGAAGAAGGCCTCGAAATGAGATTATCAGCTATATTCAAGAGAAATTCTCTAGAGAATTTTTCGTTTATACAGCTATTTCTAAAAAAATTCGCTATCCTGACTTAATAATAGAGCCATTGCTACGTATTATATATGTATGACACAGTCAGAATTTGAACATATAGCCCAAGAGTTAAGGTCGCAGATGCTGAAAGTGGCGCTGGACTTCTTCGGATCACAGGACGATGCCGAGGATGTGGCACAGGACGCGATGGTGCAGCTGTGGCACTACTGCGAGCGGATAGACAGCGGGCGCAACGTGTCTGGTCTAGCAGTCAGGGTGGCAAAGAACTGCTGTGTCAACCTCTATAGGAAGCGGCAGAGTGCCAAACAGCAACACTTTGAGGACATCAGTCCAAGGATGCTGCGCCAGGAAGACACGGCAGACTCTCCGCAAGAACGCTTAGAAGCCCAAGACACCCAGCGCATGATGGACGAGGTTGTGGCACTATTGAAGCCACGAGAACGACAGCTTTTCGAGATGCGACAGACGGAAGGACTCTCGACAGCAGACATCGCTGAACAGACGGGCATTCCGAAAGTCTCAGTAGCGGTGATGCTATCGACAGCGAGAAAGAAAGTACTGACAGAACTAACAAGGAGAATGAAGCTATGACGAACAAAGAGATACAACAACTCATCAACAAATATCTGGAGGGAGAAACCTCTCCTGAGGAAGAGCGCCAGCTGGCCATGGAGCTACAGGGCGACAACATGCCCGAAGAGTGGCAGGCCATCCGCCTGATGCTGGGCGAACTGACCATGGGCGAAGCTGAATACGATGCCATCATGGAACAGCGCAAGCAAGAGCAGAAGAAGTCATCTGCCGTACTGGTTGCCCTCCGCACCATCACCTCTGTCGCCGCCATCTATCTGGTGGGCCTGTTCTTCTGGCTGCAACAGACACCTGAAATAAAAACAGAAACAGCATATAATCAAGGTAAGCCGACACAACAAACATCTTACTGCACAGAAGGTACACCCCGGGAGATACTGATGTGCTATATGGAACGGCGCAAGGCTCAACCACATATCTATCAACAATTAAAACAGAAGATTTATGAAAACAAATAGAATCCTTACCATTGTGGCAGCCGCTGCGTTGCTATTGACCTCATGCAATAATCACGACGAGCGCATGCTCACTATCATCAACGAAGATGGAAGTTGCAGTCGTGAGATGTCGTTCCACCCATTCCAAGAAGACGTGACGGCTCCACTCAACAAGACCATTCAGACCCACGGTTTGTACTACAACACCGATTGGGAGCGCACTTGGTCGGTCATGGGTGACTCTATTCAGCATGCTTGCCCTATGACACAGCAGCAGTGGGACAGTCTGCAGAATGTTTTTTCTGACCAGAATGTACCCGAA
>CADBWR010000058.1 GCA_902798425.1 uncultured Bacteroidales bacterium | reverse complement strand
CAGCATGCCTACAGACCATGCCAGCAAAATAGAGATTGATAGTAGTAATTGTTTTCTCATATTCGTAATATTTATTGTTGGTTATTAGCAATATTTTTCACCACGCTCAAGAACGAGACACTAGTCCCACTTGAGGGAGATATTGAAAACGGGATGGCCGTCGGTGGTGTTCTGCGTTTCGGTCTTCAGTACCCACTTGCTGACCCATCCGTCGTCCGTCATATAGCCCTCATCCTCATACCATTTCCTTACGTGCTTGGTCGTTGCCGTCACTTCAGGATACTCTTCTCCGTAGTCGGGGGTGTACTGGGCCTTTCCACTGGGATTGAAGTAATATGTTAAGAGATAGGCTGCTGGCACATTAACTTCATACTCATAGAGCTCGTCGCCCCAGCCATCCCCCATGTGCGATAGTGGTTTGTTTTAAGAATGTTAGAAATGATAGATAAGACCAGCGCCCAGTACGAACTGGCCTTTGTAGTTCTCCTTGAAATAGAAGCGGTATTTGGCTTCAGCAGAAATGGCAATCTGATCATTGATAGCATACTGCACACCACAGCCGAGGTTCAAGCCGAAGGCCGACATAGACTCACCGCCAAATGTCTGGTCCGTGTAAATAATATTACCATTGTTATCAATATCTGGAACTGACATCGTCATATCCTTGGATTTTGACAACTGAATGGTAGCACCTCCGAAGGGATAGACATGGATGTTGTCAGCCACATTGAACAGATAGTGGAAGTCGAAATCCAGGTTGTCGAGATAGCTCAAGCCGTCCTTGAAGTAGAACTCGTCCATCAGGCTCAGGCGCATCTCTTCACTGATACCATACATGATGCGGGCATGGAGACCGAAAGCATTGAAGTTGTCGGCTATCTGGTAATCGATACCAACACCACCCTGCCAGCCTTCATTTGAATAGTCGCTACCATAGCTGGAGGACGACGCTTTGGGGGCAGCAGACTTCTTTGCTGTCGTTGTTGTGGTTTTCTTGGCGGTAGTGGTAGAGGTGTTGCCGCTCTTTCCCAGTACTTTCACTTGTGCTGCTGCAGGCATAGCAATGGCCATTGCCATCAGGAATGCGAATAATTTGATAGTTTTCATAGTTGTATTATTTTAAGATGATTATTTTACTTGGATAATGAGGTATCTGGATGACGACCAGAAGAGCTGCGGATTGGTGATGACCAGTTTGCGATTCTCCTTGTCAATCTTCTCGATGCTGTACGACTTGCGTGGATGGTCGGTCAACAGCTTGGGTGAACGGGTGGGGATGTCCAACTCTGTGAACTGGTAGATGTTGACCTTGGTAAAGTCGCCTTTGGGCATGGTTTCCGTCTGCACATGCTTGCGCTTGTCAATATAGCCACCGTCGAGCAGGGCTTCCTTGGTACCCATCAGCACGTAGGCGCTGGTGATGGTGGCCAACTCTTTCTCCGCTTTGGCTGCACGCTGTTCATACTGGGCACTACCGGCCATAGCGACATTCAGCTTCTTCTGCAGGTCAGCGATGCTGAAATTCTTCTGTTCGACATCTTGGCGCAACTGGGCAATGACCTTGTCTTTCTCCTCCAACTGGCGTGTCAGGTTGTCAATGAGTCCCTGCATCTTGCTCAGATCAGCACCACGGGCCTTCAGCGAGTCGGTCAGTGCCTTAATCTTGCTGCGCTGCTCGGTGAGGGTGTTGGCAAGAGTCTCCAGATGTGACTTCAGTTGCTCCTTGTCTAACGAAGTACCCTCATTGCCGCCATTGTTGAAAATCATGTTTTCTTGCTGGGCAATGGCATTCATGCCGTCAGACATCGTGGTAACGAAGGTGGTCATTTCCTGCAGACTGTTCTGCTGCTGTTGGTTCGCTTGGCGTAGCGAGTCGATGGTCTGTTCTAATGCGCTGGTATCTGTCTTGCCACCACATGCGGTCAATAACAGGAGGGTTATAAGCGTGGCTCCTGATAGCTTGAAAAATGTTTTGATCATAATATTTATTGTTGGTTATTAGCAATTATTTTTCGCAAAGATAGGGTATAATTGCCGATGTGCCCCTAACAATAACAGAAAAACGACTAACAATAATTGTTTTGTTAGTCGTTTTCCTTTTTAGGACTCAGGTAATGTCTGTAGCCATTCCTTGGGCGTCATACCCGTGTGCGCCTTGAATGTTCGGAAGAAAGAGGTCTCGTTGGCAAAGCCTGATTTGATATAGACCTCGGTCATTTTGATGTCAGGTTGCTGGCGCAGCAGCTGTTGGGCGTAGGTCACGCGATAGGTATTGATGAAGTGTGCAAAGGTGATGCCGCGCGTGGCTTTGATGCTTTCAGAAATGTAGCGGCTGTTGGTGGCCAGGAGTGTTGCGACATCAGAGACTTTCAGCTCGCAGTTGAGGAAAGGCTTCTGCTCTTCCATCAGCAGACAGATGCGCTGCATCAGCAGTTCACTGGCGGCGGATTGGCTTCTCTCCTCTGTGTGGGAAGTGTCTTCCTGCGAATTGGTGCTACCTTTCTTCTTGGAGTGTCGTAGGAAGAAATAACCCAGCAGCAGGGCGAGGAGAAGGACTGGCAGAATGAGCCAGAGCCATGAGAAGGAGGCGCTCTCTGTGGTGGTGTTGCTGTCAAGCCGCAAGAGGAGAACCGTGCTGAATGGTCGGAAGTTGTTGCTGACCTTCCCGTTAGAGACGTTCCCGTTCTTTCCCCCTGTCAACAGGATGTTGCCGTCTTCAGTAAGCACAGGCAGGTTGCCGCCCGCATTGTCTATGGGGTCTGTATAATAGAGGGTCATTGGTGTTGGCTCTTGTCCGTACTTGACGCTGAGAACGTAGTGGCGGAAAGTGTTGTCAATACCTACCAGATAGGTGTGGTGGGTCTTGCGATTGACAATGATGGGGGAATAGTATTTGATGGCGCCCCACTTACTCTTCATCGGAATAGGTGCCGTAGTGGGCAGAATGGAGAAAATGGTGTCTTGCACCTGCGCAATAGCAACTTGCCCGTCTTGGTCTATGATGGGGAAGAGATATGTATAGAGGTTGCGTGACTCGTCGCCGATGAAGCAATTGTCGCAGTTGAAAGGCATGTCGTGGAACAAGGGTTTCCAAGTCTCAAACAATGGGGGACGGAAAGACTCGCCATGCAGCTGGTCAACGATAATGGTGTCAAGGGGTTGCCCGTGCGTATCCATACCACTAAATATAAGGGCATTGGTTTTTGACGTGCGGAAAATATAGGGTAGGGTGCGCTGCTGACTGACGTTCTTGAAGTGTGTAAACGTCTCGTTGCCGTCATACTTCTCAATGGTGTCGTCAGCATACCAGTTGCCAGAGATAATAACTTGCCCGCCGGCCATTTCTATGGCACGTGCTGAGACGCGCTTCTGCACCAGACAACCAAAACCGTCGAAAGTGTGGTAGACGGGGTCGTACTTCTCTACTACGAACGTCTGGCCAATGCCCAGATGCTTCTCGAAGCCACCGCCTATGAGCACTTTCCCTGATTTTAAGATGACGGAAAAACCACCGTCGTGATTATAGACGGTCTGCAGCAGATGCCATTTCCCATCCTTATAATATTCAGCCGTTGGGGTGGGTATGAATCCGGATGTGTGTCCGCCAAAAATGGTCAACTCTCCGTTGACATAGCAGACGTCGTGTCCACTGCGAGGAATATTCAGATCGGGCAGCCGTTCGGTAGTAATCTTTTCCAGACGGCAAGTGGCGCCCTCGTCAGAATCCGCGGAAACACCAGCCCATAGGGGAGTACTGGCAAGCAGAATGCTGACCTGCAGAAGACGAATATATAGAAGGTTAATCGTTTTCATCACTGCAAAGGTAGTAAAAAAGCGGGCTGCACATACTTACAAAAATGAAAAAATGACTAACAACGCAAAAATTGTTAGTCTTTATGAGATGAGATAATCATTTTCTGCTGTAAAAAATTGCGTTATTGAGAGAAATGTTGTATATTTGCAGCTGAGAACGCTTAAATACTATGAAAAGAAAAACTGTATTATTGTCGCTTGTGGCTGTGGCGTTTACTGTCACAGCATGTAAGACACACTATGAGGTGGCGTCTATCCAGCGCAGCCGTATCCTGGTGGACAGCCGCTATGACCGCCAGCCCGACCAGCAGGCTGCTGATTTCCTCAAACCTTATAAACAACAGGTAGATAGTGTGATGGGCCCTGTCGTGGGTCGCTCAACGCACTATATGACGGCCCAGCGCCCTGAGGGAGACCTGTCTAATCTGTTGGCCGATATCCTGATGTGGGCAGCTAAGGATTACAACGAGAAGCCCGACTTCTCCTTATATAATATGGGTGGGGTGCGTGCCGACCTGCCTAAGGGCGACGTGACCTATGGCGATGTGCTCGACATAGCACCTTTTGAGAACAAAATAGCTTTTGTTACGCTGAGCGGTGCCGATGTCCTGGAACTCTTCGGTCAGATAGCGTCTGTCGGTGGCGAGGGCGTCAGCAGTTCTGTGCGCATGACCATCAGCAAGGACGGGCGCCTGCTCAACGCTACCATCCATGGCCAGCCCGTCGACCCTACTAAGGACTACCGTCTGACGACTATCGACTATCTGCTAGGTGGCACCGACAAAATGGAGGCGCTGAAAAAGTGTCGCAATGTCAATGCCCCCAAGGATGCTAGCAATAATTCTCGGTTCATCATTATGAACTACTTCCGCTATATGCAGAAGCAAGGCAAGGAGGTAGATGCCCAAATCGAGGGTCGCGTAGTCGTAAAATAAAATTATGCATTAAGCATTAAGAATTAAGCATTATGAAAAAGTACCTCTTTATTATATTACTGGCATTGGTATCGCTCAGCGGCCAGGCCAAGAAACCCAAGCAGTTGGTGATTCTGCATACCAATGATACCCATTCGGCTATCTTCCCCGTCAATCCGCAACTGCCAGACACGATGAAGGCAGGCCGTGGCGGATTCCTGCGCCGCATTGCCATGCTGAAGGAGGAACGCCAGAAGCATCCTGACCTGCTCTACTTTGACAGCGGTGACTTTTGGCAGGGATCGGCATACTTCACCATGTTTAAGGGCGAGGTGGAGATAGGATTGATGAACCAGATGGGACTTGACGCTACGACCATTGGCAACCATGAGTTTGACTTCGGTCTGGAGAATATGGCGAAGATGTTCAAGAAGGCTAACTTCCCCATTCTGTGTACCAACTACGACTTTACGGGAACTGTGATGGAGGGCATTACCAAGCCATGGATTATCATCAAACGTAATGGCGTGAAGATTGGTGTCTTTGCTGTTTGTCCTAAGATGGTGGGACTGGTCAGCGACAAGAACTGTAAGGGCGTGAAGTATATGGACCCCGGTAAGGTGGCATTGGAAACGGCTACCATGCTGAAAGAGCAGAAAAAGTGTGACATGGTTATTTGTATCTCCCATCTGGGATGGAACAGCAACCGTGGCGAGGACGACCAGTATATGATTCAGAACTCGCGCAACATTGACCTTGTGTTGGGTGGTCATACACACACTTACATGCCTGTGCTGGAGTACTGGAACAATATGGATGGCAAACCGGTTTCTGTCGACCAGAACGGTAAGTCGGCCGTTTTTGTCGGAAAGATGATTGTTGATTTGAAATAAGCTATATATAAGCAGTCAACAATAAAAAAAGAGACCCGCGGGCCTCTTTTTTTTGTTATTCAAAATAGAACGTCAAGACAATCATTTTTGACTGTGCGCCGCTTACCGAACCAGCATAAGCACGAAGGTTGGCATCGCGCAGTTCGTTGACGTGGTTCTTATCCAGAACGTCACTCAGTCCGAAGCAGAATTTCAACTCAGGAATCAGTTTGAAGAAGGGCAGGTAGAAGTCACAGCCCAAACCAACCTCTGCCATTGTGCTGAAGCGCTTGATGCGTATCATGTCCTGATCGCCGCCGGTCAGGTTGATCATGGGGTTGATGCCTGCCATTACGTAAGGACGCATATTGTTCCAACGGGGAGCGGCAAACTTCAGGTCTATAGGCAGCGAGACATACGTGTTCTTCATGTCCTGCGTCTTTTTAATCAGTTGCCCTGTCTCGTCCTTCTCCTTCATGTTCAGCAGTGTCAGGTGCTTGGCACCAAAGTGCATGGTGGGCGTCACGCGCAGCGAGAAGTTGTTCGTCAGTCGCAGTTCACCCAGCACACCCACCGAGAAACCTGCTGTCCAACGGTCGGCATCGCAGAGCACGTAGCGTTCCTGCATGACACCGTTTTCGTCCTCCATCATGTGGGGACCTGTCTGGTCAAACTCTATGTCCTGCAGGTGCATGCCAACCAGAATACCGAAGTGCAGCGGACGCAAGTCAATATAGGGTTTATGCTGTACGCGACGGTCTTGCTGGGCTGTGGCTGTCAGTGCACAAAACAGTGACAGTATGATGATGATTCGTTGTTTCATATCCACTACTTATAACGCTTCATTCGGCCTTTTTATTATTTCGACTACGTATAAATTATGAAAATAACTCATCAAAAGTAGGTATTATTCAAAAAAAAATCCCTACCTTTGCATCACAAATATTTATTAATTTACAAACTAAACAAATACAAAAGATTATGGCATACGTAATTGGTGACGACTGCATCGCATGTGGTACATGTATCGATGAGTGCCCCGCAGGAGCTATCTCTGAGGGCGAGAAGTATTCTATCAACCCCGATGTTTGCACTGAGTGCGGCACATGCGCTGACGTTTGTCCGTCAGAGGCTATCAGCCTTCCCTAAGGAATGTAGCTGATTTTATGTGGTTAAAAAAGAATGGGCTGTCCGCAAGGATGGCCCATCGTTTTTTTTCTCGATTCTGCAGTCATTCATAGTGTCTGATTCTCACGTCGATGCCGTCATCCTTCAGCAGCGATGGTACTCCCTTGACATCTGTCTGTCCGTAGTGATAGGGAAAGAGCACTTTGGGCTTGACGGCCTTGGCGGCCTTGACGAGTTGTTCTGCTGTCATGGTGTATGGCTGGTTGCAGGGCATGAAAGCAATGTCGATGTCTTTGATGCCTTGCATCTCTGGGATGTCCTCCGTATCGCCGGCGATATAGATGCGTAGGCCGTCGATGGTCAGAATGTAGCCGTTGTCGCGTCCTTTCGGATGGAACTGCGTGTGTCCCTCTGTCGTATTATAGGCGGGCACGGCCTCTACCGAGATGTCGCTGAATGTCGACTGCTGACCATTGCTCATAATGTTGCCATAGCCCAACATGTCTGCACAGCGCTTGTCGGTAATCAGTTGTGTCTTGTCGCCTGTCAGCTGCTTGATAGCCGCCTTGTCGAAGTGGTCGCCATGCTCGTGGGTTACGAAGATGTAGTCGGCCTTGGGCATCGCACTATAGTTAATGGTCTTGTTGCCGAGCTTCGTAACAGGGTCAATCTCTATCTCCTTGCCGTCGTACTCCATGCGGATGCTGGCGTGAACCAACGCGTGGAACTTTACCGTCTTGCCGCTCTTGGTCTTGAAGATATCCACTTCGTAGTTCTCTGTAGTGACAGGCATCTTAGCTTCTTTCCATGCCAGGATGCCGCCCTTCAAGTTTACCACTTTATATCCTTCTGCTGCCAGTTTTCCCGCTGCGCTGGCAGAACGTCGTCCGCTTCTGCAGTATATGGCAATAGTCTTGTTGGCAGGTAGTGCCTCTTTCGCTTTCTGGATGAAGTCGCTTTGTGCTTGGTCTATGTTTACGGCACCCTCAAGGTGCCCTTCCTTGAATTCCTCGGCCGTACGCACATCCAGTACCACCACGTTGGCATCTTCCATCAACTCCGCGAATCCCTTTACGTCCGTATTCTCATAATTTGCCTGCGCACAGGCAACATTCAGACCTAAAGAGGCCAGAAAACAAGCCATCATCTTTTTCATATTCATTCGGTTTTTGGGTTAATATCTATGATTCGTTTCTTTTTTTGCAAATCTCTGTCTTTACGGCATCTTGCACCACCAATCCTATTTTTATGATTTGCTGGCAGAAGTAGTAAATAAAAAGGGGCGTGTCGATGTTGACACTCCCCTTATTATAGAATTTTGTGCACTGATTACTTCTTGTTCAGGGCGAGGTCGATAGCTACGGCGATAGCAACGGTAGCACCAACCATGGGGTTGTTACCAATACCCAGGAAGCCCATCATCTCAACGTGAGCAGGAACTGAAGAAGAACCTGCGAACTGAGCATCAGAGTGCATACGACCCATGGTGTCGGTCATACCGTAAGAAGCGGGACCTGCAGCCATGTTGTCGGGGTGCAGGGTACGACCCGTACCACCACCGGAAGCTACTGAGAAGTAGGGCTTGCCAGCGAGCACGCGCTCCTTCTTATAGGTACCAGCTACGGGGTGCTGGAAACGGGTGGGGTTGGTAGAGTTACCCGTGATAGACACGTCAACGTTCTCCTTCCACAGGATAGCTACACCCTCGCGAACATCGTCAGCACCATAGCACTTTACCTTCAGACGGCTGGGGTTGTTGCCATAAGGAACCTCCTTGACAACCTTCAGCTCAGAGGTGAAGTAGTCGAACTGAGTCTGTACGTATGTGAAACCATTGATGCGGCTGATGATCTGGGCAGCGTCCTTGCCAAGACCGTTCAGGATAACGCGGAGAGGCTTCTTACGAACCTTGTTGGCCATCTCGGCAATCTTGATGGCACCCTCAGCAGCAGCGAAAGACTCGTGACCAGCCAGGAAGGCGAAGCACTCAGTCTCCTCGCGGAGCAGACGGGCAGCCAGGTTACCGTGACCCAGA
>CADBWR010000057.1 GCA_902798425.1 uncultured Bacteroidales bacterium | reverse complement strand
ACAATTCTTATGGTTCTAATTGCAAAAGTAGACAAAAAGAATGAATTGACCAAATAAATCCCGCAAAAAGTGGATCACTCAGAACCGACCCCAATTTTCCGTTTTCTTATACAGGTTCTTCACCTGTGTTGCCGCGTCATCCGCCGGATACAATGACAGTATCTTGTCGGCATACTGGGCAGCCAGAGCATAGTCCTCTTTCTCTATAAAATAATAACTCATCAGGTAGCGGTAGCCCGTTACCAGACGTTCTTTGTGACGCTCGTCAAGGTCTGCCTTCTTCTTGAAGACCTCTTCCATCTGCAAGATGGCAGGCAATGCCGTACCCTTGTGGGCCTCCGGGTCTAACTGGAACTGTACCATCTGCACCCGCATATAGGCAAAGAGGTCATCGTTCATCGTGGTCTCAGGGATGCGCTGTGCCAAGATATTGTCGGCCTTGAGCAGCATCTGTTCTTTCTCGGCACCCTCCAGCTTCTTTGCCCACTCGATATAGATGTTTGCCAGCTGCATGGTGACGTCATCGGTCATCTGACCATGTTGTCGGCGCTGCTGAGCAAAAGGCTCCATCCACTGGGCAGCCTCCTCGAATTTCCCTTGCTGGTACAGGTAGCGCACCCACCCCATCAGTGCCACGCTATAGTGTACGCTGTCACTATGTTCCAGGACAGCAGGCTGTGCATGCGTCAGGTTCTCATAGGCCGTCAAACTCTCCCGGTAACGTCCTTGCGACACCAGGGAACGGAAGAAGAACCTGTTGAGTGGCAGGCTCTGCGGATAATAGGTCAACGCCTCGCGGGCCTTTGCCACACACGCATCATTACGCCCGCTATAGAACAGGCTCAGCACATACAGTTCCATATCCCCCTGCGACATCAGTGACAGCGACATCTGGTCATAGGCATGAGCTACCTCGGCACGGTATGCCGTACCTTTCTTGTCGGCCGCATCATACAGCTGGGCAATATACAGTTCTGCAGGAAAGCCAAAGTGCTGCTGTTTAAATCTCAGTAGTTTCTCCTCTGCAGCTTTCACGTCCGTCTGTGCCAGTGGTCTGCAGATATTCAATAGCGAATCCACCTGCCGCTGTGTCTGGGCCTCTACACCCACCGTCAATGCCACCAGCAGGCATCCCGACAATAGTATCTTGCGTATCATTCTCATCTTAAATTAGATAGCTATCCCCATAACTACGGCGGCCCATACGATGCAAGTCAGTCTGATAGAGGTTAGATTTCATTTATTTTCCTCCCAATACAGATATAAAACGCTGAGCGAGAGCATCTGTGGGGTCTAATTCAAGTACATTATATGCATACTCTAGAGCTACGCCCTTAGACTTTTTCTTTTTCTGGAAAACAAAACCATTAAAATATTCATAACGCATCATATATTGATATGCTCGCACCAGACGGGCTCGTTCTGCATTATCAATATCGTTCTTTGTTGCCAATAAAGCTATCATCTTTGATGCATATGGCAATCCATATGAATTTTTATAATCTGTTTCCGAATCAAAAGCCTCACAGTTCTGAATGCATTGATAAAGGAACATACTGGCATTTAAATCTGAATGTTCGGCACCCTCAGCATAAACCTTGACAGCCTTTTTAATAGCATCCTGCTTCTCCGTTCCGTTCAGTTCAGAGGCCCATGTCAGATACAATCTTCCAAATTTATTCACCAAGTTATCGTTTTGATTACCATTGTCACGAGTTTTTTGCACTGCTGGCTCAATAATTGCTACAGCCTGTTCATAATCACCCATATCAACCAATTCGTCCACTTGTTTGCCTATGGTGTTATTTATTGCAACTTGTGCTTGGTTTCTTCTATTCTCCTCTACATCATCCATAGAAAGCACATATTCAAACTGAGATATTGCTTCTTTATAGTGTTTAGCACCTGCCAGACAGCTTGCATACCAAAGATAATCATCAGTTTGGAATTTCTTCACACTATCAGGCATCGCTTTCATTACATCCATGGTTTTTAATCCATCATCCCATTTCTCTGTATTGAGGCATCCAAGCAAGTGGAAATGTTTCATAGCAAAGTCCTTGGGAAATATCTCCATACCATAATTTGTAACATCATAAAGCTTTACAAAGCGTTCACTGCCTAAATCATTAGCGAATTGCAATCCCATACAGTAATAGCTCATATCATAAAGCGTCATCTTCGAACGGTCAGCGCTATCAAACACACGGCCATAGGCAGTAGCCATCTCGGCCATAGGCAATTTTCCATGTTTATCATATAACCTATAGTACAAACGTCCCAGTTGCAGGTCTACCTGGAAGGTAGAGTCGCGTTCCTTCAGCACCATCAGCTTTTGGACAGCAGCGTCCGGGTCAGAGAATGCCAGTAGTTTGGCAGACTCGATATAGAGCGACGAGTCTGTCGGGTTTTCAGCAATACCTTTGTCCAGCCATATCAGTGCCGTGTCAATCTTCGCCTCGTTATAGAAGATATCACTGGCTACCAGGTACGACTGCGCATATTTCGGATCCAGTGCGATGGCTTTGTTCAGATACTCCAACGCCTTGGGTACATCGCGGCGGTGGTACTGCGGTGTCGGGTTGCCTGGCACCATCACATAGTTATAGTATGCCTTGGCGATGCGAGCCGCCAAGATAGGACCTTTCTTGGTGTCTTTCTCGAATTTCTTATAGATGTCAGCCACGAAGCGGTCTACAATTTCAGCTTCCGAGAACACACGGACGATAGTGTCGATGGCAGCACCGGCAGCTTTGGGGTCGTCCTGCGCTTTCGCTGGCGACACTGCCACCAGCAGCAAACTACATAGGAAAAATATCTTTCGTATCATAACTCTTACATCTTACTTCTTACTTCTTCCATCTTACTTCTTACTTCTTCCATCATACATCTACAACTCATACTGCACACCGAAATTCAGTGTCTGCAGATATTTCACTGTCAGGAAATCAATACTGGGCAATTTTGCACTGCCTAAGAAATATATGGTCGGTTCCATCATTGCCGAGATGTGGGGCATTATCTTAAAACGCAGTTTGAAACCGAGGTGTGCACCAATTCCTCCCTTCGTCTTCAACGGATCTTTTTCAGAAACCTCATGTCCTTGCATCAGCAGTTCATCAGGCGACAAAGTAAACTCATCTCCCATTGGTACTATAACAGTAGGACCGGCAAAGACACTCATATCAAATCGACGCCACGAAGGGTATCCTGCGAAGAGGTTGCTGAGGTTTGCCTGATAGCCCACGCTAATCAACCCCAGTTTAAACTTATGGTTCCACATACCCGTACGTGTTATCGTTGCCAACTCTGGCGTGGCACTTTCTATATTGGTATCATAGAACTCGCAGACATTAGAGTGCTTCATATTCACAAACTCAAACGAGGCACGAGCAGCATGGATGGGCGTTACATGATATTCTGCGAACAGCTTGGCATTCAGTCCTACACCGCCGTCACCCTCAAAGTTCATCTTGGTGTGTATCTGATAGAAGCCACCGCTCAGACCTGCGCGAATCTTGCGCAACGGTTCGTACTCTCCTTCCTCCTCCATCTTGCGGAAACGTAGCGAGCGGGTAGCAACTTGCAGACCAAAGCTCAGCGAAAAGCCATTATCTGTGAAGTTCTTGTTCCAGTCGACATTCGTGTATGGTAACTTATATACATAGTGTTTGTAGAGCGGTTCTACGAACACATGCAGACCGTCACTCAGCTGGTACCACAGATGGGCTCCGATGTTATAAGCCTCACTGCGCGTACTCAAGCGTTCAGACTGGTACTTGTCCACCCAACCATATTCTGCGCCACCCACCAGATAGATACCATAGGGGTTGTCCCATCTGAAAGATTTAAAGAGTCCGAAGGGATTGAACATAGCATCCAGGCGAATTCCCGTATACACATTGTGCATATTAGCAGTATATCCACGAGCAGGTTTCTCGTCTGGCTCAGATGTCGTAATAAAGCTCTGGCGCCATGTTGTCTGGTGTACAGAACCTGTCAAGCGGAAGCCAATCACTGGCGACAACCAGCGTCCTACGCTCAGCGAGAAATTAGAGCCCATCGACTTGCCCGAACCTACCTGACTATTTCCCAAGAAGTCGACACCATTGCTATACTCCACGAACCAAGGCTGCTGCCACGACTGGAGATAGCTACTGTCGTTGTCAACCAGATCGTGTTCCTCTCGGTGTTTGATGAAGTACTTCCGCTCACGTTCAGACAGATTGTTGTGCAGATAGTATATGTAGTTGAAATTGATCCCATAGAACACGTCTATTTTCCTCCAGTTCTGATTCTGGCTAAGATCCATTTTGTCAGTCGCTAAGCCAATATATGGTTCTATGTTGGCATAGCCTTGTGGACCAGTGAAAAAGCGGAACTGCAGTCCCATGTGGCCCTCAAAAGACATACCGCTCTGGTCCTTAGGTATGCTCTGCCGGATAATGTTCGCCTCTTCGGCATCTGCCGGATCGCCGGTGCCTTCATAGCTATCAATGATTTTCTGCTGCTCCTTTTCGTAGAGTATATTCTCGAAACTCAGTTTACTATACTGAACTCCCACACCCAAAATGGTGGAAATATCCAGCAGTCTTGACGGTCTGAAACCGCTGAAATAGGACGACAGACTGAACAAGTGGTCCAGTCGCAGACCGTATTTCGTAAACAGGCGGTCCTTACCCTGCTGATACCCCCAAGCTCCTTGGAAGGTCAGTCGTGCAGAGTTATATCTGTCAAACTGCTTGCCCACGCCCACATGTACGGCACTCAGCGTATTAAAGCGGTAGTTGTCGGATGGTGCCACCATCTTCTCCAGACCTAAACCAGCCTCCACAAATAGATGGTCGTCCCATTTTTTGGTAAACTCCTCGCCATAACCAAGATAACGACGCTCCATGATATACTCCAAAGCGTCGAAACCCGTACGTTTAGATTTGTCTACCTCTTTCTTGTTGGTTTCCTTTTTCTGTTTAACAATGCCTGCATCATCTAATTCCTCACCGAACTCTGTAGTGTCGGGAGGGGCCACATAATAGTCACTGTGATTTGCCTGATTATGAGCTCCAAGCAACAACACAGAACTACAAAGCAGAAACGACAGGAGTAGTATTTTTCTGTTCATTGGTATCATTCATGTTTTTATCTTTCTCAGTAGGAGTATCAAGCTTCTTCAACTCCTCCTCTTCTTTTCTCTTTTGATACTCGTTCAACAGTCTGAAGAGTTTTTTATAGGCTGGAATATCACTTTTCTTATATTGATACAACTTGCGCATATCCTCAGACACATGGCCTTCACTTGCATAATAACGCTTAAATTTCGGTTCCAGTTCAAAACAATGATGAAAATATGCCAAATAGAAAGGTATACCTTCTATTTCAATATCATCATCCGGATTCTTGGGTTTCACCTTGACCTCCACCACAGGCAGTTGTCCGTCGTGCTCGTCCATGTACTTCTGTTTCTGCTGGTTATATTGCGCATAACGCCTAGCGTCAGTCATCATCAGATCCGTCTCTTCGTCTTCTGTCAACAGGAAGAAGCCACCACCAAGGTCAGGTTTACCACTGTTGTCCTCTTCCTCGTTAGACAATTCCAGTTCATCACGTATCTTTCGTTCGCACATAAGTTCCATACGACGCGCCCTCTGTTTTTCGTGCTTCCCTTCCACCTCACGGGTAGCTAACTGCGCCCAGAGGATACCTTTCAGATACCATTTCTTTGCACTCTCATCGGGCATCTGGTCAACATACTCCATACCACCCTTGGTGTTTCCCCAGTCAGGAATTTCAGAATAGAGGATGGCCTTGTTCTCGTCGCTGATATTCAGCACATAGTTCTTAGCCGATTCGTAGTCATTCTCTTCATCAGGAGTACGAAAATTGTTATAATGTAGCGACTTTAAATCCATAATACGCTCCAGACTTGTTAATGCTGGGTCATTTTTATCATAGTTCTTCAACCACTTCACAAAATACTTGCAGGAATCCATCTTTGTCTGCTGATAATAAGCGACAGCCTGATTCAAGAGTGTTTCGCGACGATTTACAACCATAGTACTGACATTATCTATGGGTTTAATAGCATTGATATTCTTTCTCGACAAATCAACAAATGGCTCTAATATACTCGGGTTGGGGGTACCTTTCCTTAAATTAATGAGAGCTACCAAGTTACACACATAAGGTGCTATTTTGTAATCTATGGCATAATCTGGGTTTTTGGTAATGTGCCTATAGGCAATCATTGCCAACGTGTCAATCTCCGCGCTGTCGGTAAGGTTGGCAAAGATGTTATAATAGTCACCATCAGAAAATTTCTTCTCGCCACTCTGATATTGCGGCATATTCTGACGGAACTCTATCACGGCCTCTTGAGGCGTGAGTACCTTGTCACGAATAACTTTGTAGGTTGCTCTCATCACACGCATCCCATCAAGAATTGGGACAATCTCTGTGTCATAGAATTCCAATAATCTGAGCTCGCGGTCAGGAGTATCCGTCTTGGTAACAATCTCACGCACTTGGTTAGCCTCCTCAATCTTACCCTTTCTCTGCAACCGTTCTACCACATCTAACCATGTGTATACCGAACTTGACGATGCAACTCTCATGCCTGCTGGCAGATAACGCTGAATCTTCGATGCCGCCAGCTGTGCACGCTGTTGTGCCAGTTCTTGGTTTTTCTTCATATTACCATCGGGCGACGCCATACCCTGGATGGCCGGTGAAAGCAGATCTTTTCCGTACGACTGCAACTCTTCAATCAGTTTATTCATATTCACTGTGTTCATTGAGTCATCCTTCAGCACAGCCTTACCTACTTCGAAACTCAGTGCCAGGTCACGATTTTCCTTACTAACTTTTGACTGTGCCTCCATCTTGAACTCTTCGAGCAGTTCCAAATTGGCCAAAGCAGGTGTAAAGTCAAGAAATTTAAACGGGCGTTCTCTTAGACACGTTCCGCTATATGATCCGGAAGCGTACACACGGTGATAGTCCTCAATGACGTAGCGGAACGGACCACGAAAGCTTGCTTTCTTGTCCGTTTTCTTATATACCAATGTCGTATCAATATCGATATATTCGTCATCATCTGACAGTACTTTGCTAGCTTGATAGCCACTACGCAGCGAGTCATTATTAAAGTAGTCAAAACCCATGCGTTTGTCCTGTAATTCATGATACTTAGCACCCTCATAGACCACTGGCGTACAATATGCCAATGTATCATCTGTCTGACAATCCACAGCATATGTCTGAATAATCATTCGAGCATTGTCTCTCGAATCACCTTTTAACAAGTGCATCTTTATTCTGAAGTACTCATTGCCATCGTCTGGGTCGCCCGTGCCACCACCTATTTTCGCTCTGTCTTTTTGGGCAGCCACAGCCTCAATTCCCATCAGTCGCTGAACATCAATCTTTACGTTGTATTCTGTCTTTCCTGGTACTATTTCTACGATTTCTGATATCTGGCTGTCATCGACAGTCAAAAAGAGCAGACAGTAAGTTGTAGGTATCTCCGTTTCGAAGCGTCCCCTGATATTGGTTTGGTTCTTAGCGATAAAACCATATTTTTTCTTTAGCAATTTTATCTTGGGTTCCAAGTCAATGTCAAGATTCATGTCATCAGCCTTTTTACCACCAGTAAGCTTCTCAAAGGCGGCATGGCACTCACGGGCTTCTTCCTTGCGGAGCATACGAGAATAGAGTACTTTCTCGTTAATCTCCTTTTTAGTCTCTTTATTGTAAACCGTAACCTTACCAGTGATCGTAACGACCTCCTGTGCAAAGATTCTGAACGGAACAAGTATTATCAGCAATATCAGTACAACAAGTTTTCTCATATCCGTTATTTTAGGTCACTCCTCACTCTTCATTCTTCACTCTTCATTCTTCACTACCAAAGTATGTAGCTTACGCTCACACCTATTCTTGTCGGCAACAGGTAGTAGCCAGAGGCATTGGCGCGCTGCTCACCGTCAAAGATGTAGTCCACATCATACTGGTCGCCGACGAAGTATTCCTTGTGCTTATAGCGGATAATGCCGAAGCCAGCATGGAAGTCGATATTGATACGCTTTTTGATGGGCAATACATAACCAAAGGTCAGTCCCAATCCCACTGCAGTACCGTCATACACCTTGCCAGCCCATGTAATATCATAAGAAGCACCAATGGCACCAACACCGATAAACTCCCGGAACATCGGACGTCCGGAGAAGAAATATCGGTATTCGGGCTGTATGGCATATATCTTCACGTCCTTGCCCAGTGGTTTGGTGGCAAACAGTCCGTGCACGCCAAACGTACTACGCTCGCCTATCACCAACTCCGCACCGATATTTGGTGTCAGCGTTGCCAACCACAGTCCGTCAACATTGGCAGCCAGCATCTGCGCCCGGGCGCCCAATGCCGATGACAAGGCAACTATAGCAGCTAATAATAGTTTTTTCATTATTGGCAATTCAATATATCTATTGTCAGCGTTCATGTCGTTTCAGTAAATTTCTTCTCCGTTGCAAAGATACAAACTAATTCTGAGAACACCAAGAAAAAAGGGAAAGAAAATTGGAGCTATGTCATGCGCCTTTATTATTCCATAGCCTGGAAACATTATTCCATAGCCTGGAAACATTATTCCACAGCCTGAAACTCCCCTTAAAAAATTACGTTTTATTTTCCTTGCAATCGCCTGCCTACATTCATTTCCATTTGCCTACATCATATAACTACCTGATTATTAGCGCAGAATGTAAGATATGTAGGCAATGTAGGCAAAATCAACAAAATTTAAAATTTTTCCACCATTTTCCCTATCTCCGACAGTTCCACATGCGGAGCATTCGGGTCACCATCAGGCTTGCTGACATCACCCACAATACGCCCCAACGGTTGTTGGCGCCTATCGCTTACCGTCATAGTGATATGATAGATTCCTGGCCATCGGTAGTCTTTATACTGACTACGACGGCCCATATGATGCGAGTCGGTATGGTAAGGGTTAGCGTTCATGATTGCATTATCTTCGCGAAGAAGACGAGGGCTCTGAGTGATCAGAAAACTATAGTGTTATGCTTAATAACTCACGTGCGAAACGGTGTATACCTGAGAGGATTCGATCTGCTTGTTTCGCTCTGGGAACTGAACGATGATTTAAGTAGTTTGACAATTGCTTTTGATTGATACCTGTCATCCTCTCCATCCCTGCCAATGAGATGAAATTACTATAGTATTCCAAGAAACTAGGCACATCAAATTTCCATTCGATT
>CADBWR010000056.1 GCA_902798425.1 uncultured Bacteroidales bacterium | reverse complement strand
TATTCACGAAGAATCTCGAGACTTTCTTCTCTACTTTTCTTTACTTTTCTACTCATAAGTTGAACTCAAATTTTGTCAACTTATTCAGTACACTACAGTCATTATTTTCTATTTTTGATTTCTTCCTTCTACCGAATCTTGTGTATGTGGTTGTTTTATAATGTGTTATGAATAAAACAACGTCTACTTTACCTCTACTTATCCTCTACTAATCTTCTACTAATCTTCTACTAATCTTCTACTTAACCTCTACTTTCCTTCTACAAGATAGGCTGATACAGCTCTGGGTTAGGCTAATACAGATTCGAGTTAGGCTGATACAGGTACAGGTTAGGCTGATACAGGTACAGGTTAGGCTGATACAGGACATGTAAGCTGATAGTCGTGGAGAAGATAGTGGGGGCAAGTTTGGTAGAGGTTTGGTAGAGGTAAAGTAGAAGGTTAGTAGAGGTTGTTGTAGAAGAAAAAGAAAGGAAATAATTTGCGTAAATCAAATAAAACCAGTATCTTAGCAAGTCATTTTAAAAGATTAGTAGAGGTAAAGTACAGAATTATCAACAATGTAACATGTATCGAGTACCATTCACTATTTTATATGATTGCTACGACGAGGAGTTTCTCGATATTTTCGGTGTGTGATCCCGTTGGGATTCAAACCCAAGACCTTCAGAACCGGAATCTGACGCTCTATTCAGCTAAGCTACGGGACCGATGTTTCTCGTTTCGAGTGCAAAGGTAATGCTTTTTAATGAGATATTATTGTTTTTTGAAAGAAAATATGGAAAATGATGGGAAATTTCTTTCTTTCCTCAATGTGGCTTAATGTTAGAAATAAGATGCAGATTGTTGGTAAAAATAAAGAATTGCTGACGTTTTGCAAAAATAATCGGGCTTTTTGCTTGCTTGTTAACATAAAATTAGTAACTTTGCAGTCGCAAAATGTAAAATGCATAAATTGTAAATCGTCAAATAGAAACATAGAAGATGAGTCAACTGATAAAACCAATAGGCTATCAGCCTTTGCTCAATGCCAAGCAGACGGAGCAGGGTATCAAGATGATTAAGGAGTTTTTCCAACAGAACCTGTCTACCGAACTGCGCTTGCGTCGTGTGACGGCTCCACTATTTGTGTTGAAGGGGCTGGGCATCAATGATGACTTGAATGGTGTAGAGCGTGCAGTGACGTTCCCTATTAAGGATTTGGGTGACGCACGTGCTGAGGTCGTCCACTCGCTGGCTAAGTGGAAACGTTTGTCGCTGGCAGAGTATGAGGTAGAACCAGGCTATGGTATCTATACCGATATGAATGCCATCCGTGCGGATGAGGAGTTGGACAATCTGCACTCGCTGTATGTCGACCAGTGGGACTGGGAGGCAGTTATCACTAAGGGACAACGTACCATCAGCTTCCTGAAGAATGTAGTGAATCGCATCTATGCTGCCATTCGTCGTACAGAATATCTGACTTGCGAGACTTATCCGCAGATAAAGCCTTTCCTGCCCGAGGAAATACACTTTATCCATGCTGAGGAATTGCTTCAGATGTATCCGGACAAGACTCCCAAGGAACGCGAAGACGCTATCTGTAAGAAATATGGTGCTGTATTTATAATAGGTATAGGCGGCAAGTTGTCGAACGGCGAGAAGCACGACGGTCGTGCACCGGACTACGATGACTGGTCGACGGTGGGCGAGAATGGGCTGCAGGGTCTGAACGGCGATATCCTTATCTGGTATCCTGTGTTGGGACGTTCGTTCGAGTTGTCGTCTATGGGCATTCGTGTTGATAAAGAGAGTCTGCTACGCCAGTTGGCTCTGGAGAACAAGGAAGAGCGCAAGAGTCTATATTTCCACAAGAAGTTGCTGAACGACGAGCTGCCACTCAGTATCGGAGGTGGTATCGGCCAGAGCCGTCTCTGCATGGTGCTGTTGCACAAAGGCCATATCGGCGAGATTCAAGCTTCTATCTGGCCTGACGAAA
Source organism: uncultured Bacteroidales bacterium (assembly GCA_902798425.1). Classification (GTDB taxonomy): domain Bacteria; phylum Bacteroidota; class Bacteroidia; order Bacteroidales; family Bacteroidaceae; genus Prevotella. The sequence goes on along the minus strand of CADBWR010000056.1, from coordinate 9,092 downwards.
TGCGTGAAGAATGTAAAAAACTGGGTATGACGCTAATCTAATGCTTAATGCTTAATGCTTAATGCATAATTAAGCTAATTCCAGACTGAGAAGTTCCCTCAATTTCGCGATTGAGGGATTTTCTTTTTCCATCAGCTCGTATTGTTCACGACGTGAGAGAATGGGGACAATCTCTTCTTGTTCGGCCAAACGAAGGGAAAGCTTGATAGACTTGTTGTGAAGATAAAGCTTCAGCGTGCTTAGAATGCTGCCCTTGATCTGCTCCAACTGTTCCAGTGCCACCTGGTTGTCAGCCGTTACCTCGACATTGGGGAAGTCGGTAATGACAGGATTCATGTTCTTCATGCGTGCTGCGATGCCGCTTAACTTCTGTGGCATACGGTTGCACATCAGCATCCATTGAAGTTCCAGATCTTGTTGACTGAACGACTGCTCCTCGTCTTTGGGAGTTGCGTTGGGGTCGGAGGCATCCAGGGTGCCAGGAATGACAGACATCTTCTTGGGACGTGCGTTTTGCAACACGTTTTTGAACGACATGCTGACCGCCGACTTCAGCATAGGGCGCTTGGGGGCGGACTGATTAGGAGCAGCTGGACTCGATGGCTTGGCGGGATTAGGAGTATTAGACGCACTTGACTCTGTTGCCGCACCATGCTCAGTAGACACCACGCATTCAGCAGCAGCTACCTGCGGGGCTGCTTTCTGTTGCTGAATGGATAGTGTCAATTGCTTAAACAGGGATTTCAATCTTCTGGGCTTGCGCCCACTGCCAACGCTATCGTCAGGTTGGGTAATCTGCGCTATCTCGATCAGCGTCAGTTCTACCAGCAGACGTTTGTTGCTGGACTGGCGGTAGTTGATGTCGCACTGGTTGATGATGCGCAAAGCCTGATAAAGGAATGGTATCTGACACTTTTGTGCCTGCTGCTGATAGCGCTGACGCTGTTGATCGCTAACCTCTAGTAGAGGCAGTGTCTGTTCGTCGCGCGCCATCAGTACGTTACGCACATGTTTGGCCAGCCCCTGAATGAGTAGGCCACCATCGAAGCCCTTGTTGATAACGTTATTCAGCAGTACCATGATGTCCATCGCCTTGTTCTCCAGGGCAAGGTCAATGATGTGGAAGTAGTTATCAGAATCCAACACATTGAGGTCTTCGATAACTTTCTGGTAGGTAATGTTGCCCTGGCAGAACGATGCAGCCTGGTCGAAGATGCTCAGTGCATCGCGCATGCCGCCGTCTGCTTTCTCCGCAATAACTGCCAGTGCTTCCTCCTCGACCATGATGTTCTCCTTTTGGGCAACCTTTTTCAGGTGGTCAATGGTGTCGCGCACAGTCATACGTTCAAAGTCGTATATCTGACAACGACTCAGAATGGTGGGTAGTATTTTGTGCTTCTCCGTAGTTGCCAGAATGAAGATGACATGCTGGGGTGGTTCCTCCAGTGTCTTGAGGAAGGCATTGAAGGCCGCTGTCGACAGCATGTGTACCTCGTCGATGATGAACACCTTGTACTTACCTACCTGCGGTGGTATGCGGGTCTGCTCCATCAGCGTCTTGATGTGCTCTACGGAATTGTTTGATGCCGCGTCAAGTTCAAAGATGTTGAACGAGCGCTGCTCGTTGAAAGCCTGACACGATTCACACTGTCCGCAAGCCTCACCATTGGCTGTTGGCGACATGCAGTTGATGGCCTTGGCAAAAATGCGTGCACAAGTTGTCTTACCTACACCGCGAGGTCCGCAGAAGAGATAGGCATGAGCCAGTTTGCCGCTGCTCACCGCATTCTTCAGCGTAGTTGTCAGCGCCTGCTGTCCTACCACTGTGTCGAACGACGTTGGGCGGTATTTTCGTGCTGATACGATATATTCTTCCATGATAATAACGAATTTGCCTACAAAATTACAAAATATTTATGATATAAGAGCGATTAATTATGAATTATTTCGTAATTTTGCAAACGTAATTGAAAAAGAGAATGAAAAAGATTAAGTCATTATTGCTCCGAGTCTATCATGTAAAGGCGCTGAAATATATCGTTGTTACACTGATTGGCATTCTCGTCATCGGATTTATTGACGAGAACAGTATCTGGCATCATATCGTCAATAGACAGCGTATCAGTGAGTTACAGGAGGAGATAGACCGTTATAACCTTCAGAATGCAAACGATCAAGCTCAGATTAAGCAACTCGACAGCGACCCCAAGGCTATCAAGAAGATAGCCCGTGAGCGTTACTTCATGAAGGCAGATGACGAAGATATCTATGTGTTGAGCGATGACAACTATACAGGTAAAAGCATATTGAACGATGAGACAACTGAGTAAGTTTGAGGGACTCGCCTTGTTGCTGGGCGGATTGCTGATGGTTGTCGGTGCTGGCGCCAACGTACTGTTCTGTTCATGGGCACCTTATGTCTTTGCCCCTGGTTCCCTGTTGTTCGTCGCTATGCAACTGCGTCAGCGCTACGAGGGTAAGGACTTCACTATCCGTCGTCTGCGTCGTATCCAGATCATCAGTGACTTCTTGTTTTTGGTGGCAGGATTGCTTATGCTGGCCAATCAAAAGAATTTTCTCGGACTCGACCAACTGTCATATATAAGATATGTACACAACAACTGGGTCGTCGTCCTTTTGGTGGCAGCAGTGCTACAACTCTATACAAGCCACCGTATTGCTAACGAATTAGAGAAAGACACCAAATAAATGCTAAATATTTGCGCAAAAGTTTAAAATTGCGCAAATATTTTTCTTATTTCAATATATCATTGTACATTTGTCGGTGAATTTGGAATGTAAGCTATCGCTATGAATAAAAGTATATACTCGATTTTTGCCGTTGCTGCGGTGTTGTTATCTTCTTGCGCCAGTTCTTATAACGTGCGTGGAACGTCTTCTGTTTCTGCGCTTGATGGTAGCAAACTCTATTTGAAGACGTTGAAGAATAACGAGCTCAAGAACATTGATTCTTGTGAGGTCGTACATGGAGAATTTCAGTTTGCCGGTCTGTTGGATACCGTCCGAATGGCCAGTCTCTTTATGGACGATGAGAGCATTATGCCCCTCGTATTGGAAGAAGGTGAAATCGTTATCCGTATTGAGAATGCACTGCAGCGTGTTGGCGGAACTCCGCTGAACGACAGCCTCTACGTTTTCATCGATAAGCACAACCAACTTACCAACCGCATGAGCGAACTGGGCCATCGTCAGAGTCAGATGTTACTTGATGGCGTTGACGAGGAACAGATAAATCGTGAGCTTAACATCGAGGCTAACCAGATTGCTGCTGAGGAAGACCAGTTGGTAACCAAGTTCATCTGCGATAACTTTGACAACGTGCTGGGCCCTGGCATCTTTATGATGATAACCAGTCAGTATCGTTATCCCATCCTGACCCCTCAGATTGAGGAAATTATGTCCAAGGCAAGTGACGGATTTAAGAATGATGCCTATGTTCGCGACTATTATCAAGCCGCGCAGGAAAACGAGGCCCGCATGAATGGTACCAAGGATGCTGAGGATATCCCAGCTCCACAGCCAGACTCTACCATTGTGCAGCCTGTAGCCCCCTTGACCAATGTTCCCCAGCCATGAAGACACTCATTCGTGGAGGACATATTGTCAATGAGGGACGCGTCTTTGATAGCGACATCGTCATTGAAGACGGTAATATCATAGAAATTAGTCAGCAGCCTACAGTTTTCGACGCCGTCGTCGATGCTGAAGGCTGTTATGTGTTACCAGGTCTTATTGATGACCACGTCCACTTCCGTGAGCCCGGACTGACGGAGAAGGCCGATATTGATACGGAGAGTCGTGCTGCTGCAGCAGGGGGCGTTACCAGCTATTTTGATATGCCCAACTGCAATCCTCAGACCACTACGCTAGCTGCGCTGGCAGAGAAGCAGGCCCTTGCTCGTCAGAAGAGTCACGTCAACTACGCCTTTTTCTATGGTGCTACCAATGATAACATTGATACATTCAGTCAACTTGATGCTACCCGCATACCGGGTATCAAGCTTTTTATGGGGTCTTCGACAGGCAATATGCTTGTTGACCGTCAGGAAACGCTTGAGCAAATCTTCAAGAACTGTCGGCTGCCGTTGATGGTGCACTGTGAAGACACCGCTATCATCAACCGCAATATGGCAAATGCCAAGGAGGCGTGGGGGGAAGATCCGCCCGTTTCGCTGCATGCTATGATACGTTCGGAGGAGGCGTGCATATCGTCTACTCGTAAGGCTGTCGAGCTGGCTAAGAAATATGGTACGCGCCTACACGTAGCCCATATCTCTACTGCCGAGGAGTTGGAGCTGTTTGACAGCCCTCATATTACTGCTGAGGCCTGTGTGGGCCATCTCTATTTTACCCAACTGGACCACGAACGCCTAGGTGCCAAGATCAAGGTCAATCCCTCCATCAAGACTCCTGTTGACCAGTTCCTATTGCGCGAGGCCCTTACTGATGGGCGCATCACGGTTGTCGCTACAGACCATGCTCCCCATCTGCTTAGTCAGAAAGAGGGTGGGTGCGCCAAAGCCGCCTCGGGCATGCCAATGGTGCAGTTCTCACTGGTCACCATGCTTGAACTCGTTGATGAGGGTGTGCTTACCATCCTGCGACTAGTCGAGCTGATGTGCCATAATCCTGCTCGCCTGTTTGGTGTTCAGCAGCGTGGATTCTTACGGCCGGGTTATCGGGCTGACATTACCATTGTACGCCCCAAGAGTCCGTGGACAGTCACCAATGATGTCATTCTAAGCAAGTGTGGCTGGAGTCCTGTTGAGGGGCACCAGTATCAGTGGCGCGTAGAACGCACGATGTGCAATGGTCAGACGGTCTATGCCAATGGGCATGTTTCCGCCGATGTCTTTGGTGATCCCATCACTTTCTTGCATACATGATCATCTCTTACGACATACACCAACTCAAACCCTACATTAATTGGGACTACTTCTTCTACGCCTGGGGCATGCACAATAAACCCCTTGACGAACGTCAGAAGTTGCAGGAGGAGGCAGTGTCTGTGTTGACTGATTTAGAAGGAAAATATAAGGCTTATGCCTTGTTCCGTCTGGTGGATGCCCATAGTGAAGGAGACGACATCGCGTTAGGTGATGGGCACCGCATTCCCTTGCTTCGCCAGCAACAGCCTGGCAGTGAGTGTCTGTGTCTGGCAGACTTCCTTCATCCCGAGCACGACCGCATGGGTCTTTTCGCTACATCCGTCGATATGGGTCTGGAGAAAGACTTCGACCACGACACCTACTTGAAGATGATGGTGCAACTATTGGCAGACCGACTGGCTGAGGCTGCCGCAGAGTGTATGCACGAGTCTGTTCGCAAAACTTATTGGGGCTATGCTCCCGACGAACAACTCACTATGCAGCAGTTGCATGCCGAACAGTTTCAAGGCATCCGCCCTGCTGTGGGGTATCCGTCGTTACCCGATACTAGTCTCAATTTTGTGCTCAACGAAGTGCTTGACTTCCGCCAGATAGGCATCCGGCTGACGGAGAGTGGTGCAATGAAACCCCATGCCAGTGTCTCCGGTCTGATGATTAGTCACCCAGCAGCGCATTATTATCTGCTGGGTACCATCGGCCTTGATCAGATGACAGACTATGCCCGTCGTCGAGGTCTGCCCGTTGAGGTAGTACGTAAATTCCTTAGTTCCAATCTATGATAGCTCGTCTTGCCATCCCGCTTTTCCTTTTCGTAGGCTTCATCTTGTTGCCTGCCCTCGTTTTCCTGCTCTCGCGCTGGCTGTTGCCTAAGCGCTATCGGCAGTTGGTGGGCATCGTCCTCGCTGCCTTCATCATAGGTTTGGTGGGCTATGGTTTAACAGCAGGTTTCCGGCAGATGAAGGTGGAATACATAGAGTATGCCTCTGCAGACCTTCCCGCAGTCTTTGATGGCTATCGCATTGTGTTGTTCTCTGATGTTCATGTGGCTTCATTGACAGACTTTCACGAGCCTTTGGTGCAACAACTCATTGATAGCATCAATGCTCAAGCTCCCGACATGATAGCCTTTGTGGGCGACATGCAGAATGTGCAGCCGGAAGAACTCATACCGTCCATGCTCTTTTTCCGCCAACTATATGCTCCAGATGGTGTCTTTGCCGTGTTGGGCAACCACGACTATGCCACCTATCAGACTGGTGACGATGCTGCGAAGGAAAGTAACTGCTTGTTGACGCAGAATATTATAGGAAAAATGGGCTTCGACCTGCTGATGAACGAGCATCGCATCATCCATCGCGATTCTGACTCTATTGTCGTGGCAGGAATGGAAAACTGGGGAGTGGCTAAACGCATGCCCCGTCGAGGTGATGTCAAGAAGACCTTGGCAGGGCTCAATGGCCAACAGCCCTTTACGCTTATGCTCCAGCATGATCCTACTTGTTGGCGTGAGAAGATTTTGCCTGAGTGCAATGCTCAGTTGACACTAAGCGGTCACACTCATGGTGGCCAGTTTTCTCTCTTTGGCTGGTCTCCCGCAGCTCTTACCTACAAGGAGTGGAAGGGTATGAACTATGAAGGTTCGCGTGCGCTCTACGTCTCTACGGGTGCAGGATCGCTCATCCCCTTCCGTCTGAATCAGCCAAGAGAAATTGTTGTTGTCACATTGAAAAGAAAACATTGAATACTCAACTCTTAACTCATTATGAAATACTTCTACTATATCTACCAACTTCTCGTTGCATTGCCTGTCACCGTGATCATTACCATCTTCACCGCTGTTGAGGTGGGGGTAGGGTGTGCCATTGGCGATGGTCATTTCTGGGGATACTATCCAGGACGTTGGTGGGCTCGCATTATAACTCGAGTTTTTCTCTTGCCTGTCAAGGTTGAAGGTTGCGAGCATTTGGAGCCCGACCAGTCATACGTCTTTGTGGCTAACCATCAAGGAGCCTTTGATATTTTCCTCATCTATGGCTATCTGGGACGTAATTTCAAGTGGATGATGAAGTATCAGTTAGGCAAGATACCCTTTGTGGGTTTTGCTTGTCGCCGTTCTCATCAGATATTCGTCGACAAACGCGGACCGTCGAAAGTCAAGGCTACCTACGAAGCAGCACGCCACACCCTCCTAACGGGTAATTGTTCTGTCGTTGTATTTCCTGAGGGGGCTCGCTCGTTTACAGGGCACATGGGGGCTTTCCGCAAAGGAGCTTTCGCCTTGGCCGACGAGTTGCAGTTACCTGTTGTACCGCTGACTATCAATGGCTCTTTCGATGTCATGCCCCGCATGCGCGACTGGCATTTTGCACATTGGCATTCTCTCTCGCTAACCATCCATCAGCCTATCTATCCGATAGGCCAGGGGACTCAGAATATTCAGGCTACTATGAACCAGGCTTACGACAGTGTGATGTCTGCCATCGAACCGCAATATCAAGGTTTTGTAGAGAATCCAGACCAATAGTCCAATCATCAAAGAATGATAAAACTCCATACCTTTTTCAATTATCTGGGCCGATAATTTTGTCAGCCCAGATTTTTTTTATAATTTTGTGCCCGATTTAAACTTAAACATATATTGTAGATATGATTAACATTACTTTTCCGGACGGATCTGTTCGCTCGTATGAGCAGGGCGTAACCGGATTCCAGATTGCTGAGAGCATCTCGCCAGCTCTGGCACGCAGCGTGGTAAGCTGTGGCGTGAATGGTGAGACCGTAGAGTTGAACCGTCCCATCAACGAGGACGCAACCATTGCACTCTACAAGTTTGAAGACGAGCAAGGCAAGCACACCTTCTGGCATACCTCTGCCCACTTGTTGGCTGAGGCTCTGCAGGAATTGTACCCTGGCATTCAGTTTGGTTTTGGTCCTGCAGTCGAGAATGGCTTCTTCTATGATGTTCTGCTGCCTAACGGCGAGATGATCAAGGAGAGCGACTTCCCCCAGATTGAGGCAAAGATGAAGGAACTGGCTGGCAAGAAAGAACCTGTCGTTCGCAAAGAGGTGGCTAAGGCCGATGCCCTGAAGGAGTTTGCTGCCGCAGGTCAGACCTACAAGTGTGAGCATATTGAGCAAGACTTGGAAGACGGTTCTATTACTACTTATACGCAGGGTAACTTCACCGACCTCTGCCGTGGTCCGCACCTTGTGGATACTGGCGAGATTAAGGCTGTGAAGCTGACTTCTGTAGCTGGTGCTTTCTGGCGTGGCGACGCTACTCGTGAGCAGATGCAGCGCCTCTATGGCATCTCGTTCCCCAAGAAGAAGATGCTCGACGAGTATCTCGTTATGTTGGAGGAAGCTAAAAAGCGCGACCATCGTAAGATTGGTAAGGAGATGGAGCTCTTTATGTTCTCTGAAAAGGTTGGTAAGGGTCTGCCCATCTGGTTGCCAAAGGGTACCGAGCTGCGTCTGCGCTTGCAGGACCACCTGCGCAAGGTGCAGAAGCGTTTCGGTTATCAGGAGGTTATCACTCCGCACATCGGTGGTAAGAGCCTTTATGTTACCTCTGGTCACTATGCCCACTATGGCAAGGACTCGTTCCAGCCCATCCATACTCCTGAGGAGGACGAAGAGTACATGCTGAAGCCCATGAACTGTCCTCACCACTGCGAGATATTTGCTTTCAAGCCCCGTTCATATAAGGATCTGCCACTGCGCATTGCTGAGTTCGGTACGGTTTATCGTTATGAGCAGAGCGGCGAGTTGCACGGCCTTACCCGTGTGCGCTCGTTCACGCAAGACGATGCCCACCTGTTCTGCCGTCCTGACCAGGTAAAGCAGGAGTTCCTGAACGTAATGGATATCATCAATATCGTCCTCAAGGCTTTCGGCTTCGAGTTCGAGGCACAGATCTCACTGCGCGATCCTAACGACCACGACAAGTATGTTGGTACTGACGAGGACTGGGCACTGGCTGAGAAGGCTATTCAGGAGGCTTGCGAGGAGAAGGGTCTGCACGCTAAGGTTGAATACGGCGAGGCTGCCTTCTATGGTCCTAAACTCGACTTCATGATCAAGGACGCTATCGGTCGTCGCTGGCAGTTGGGTACCATCCAGGTAGACTACAACCTGCCCAAGCGCTTCCAGCTGGAATATACCGACGAGGACAACACGAAG
>CADBWR010000055.1 GCA_902798425.1 uncultured Bacteroidales bacterium | reverse complement strand
CACGATGGTATCAACCTCCGTCTGATGCGCTACTCTGACGTGCTGCTGCGCGCTGCTGAGTGCGAGAACGAGATCAATGGTCCTACGGCCGACGCCTTCAAGTGGATTGACAAGGTGCGCAACCGTGCCCAGCTGGCCAACCTGGATCAGAGCAAGTTCAACACCAAGGATCTGCTGTTCGAGCAGATTGCCAATGTGGAGCGTCCTAAGGAGTTCGGCTGCGAGTTTGGTCGTGGCTTCGACCTCATCCGCTGGGGCTTCTTCTATGCTGGCGACCGTATGAATCAGCTGAGAGCCCATGGTGCCTTCAACGTTTGGAAGAAAGCTGACTACGATGATGGTAAATACACCTACACACCGAAGGATCCTGTTGATCCCGATGCATGCAGCAAGAGTTCTTTCAACTCTTATGTACAGGGCCATGAGTTCCTGCCTATCTTCCAGAACACGCTGAACGACAACCCCAACCTCACAGGTAACTCTGCCAACAAGAGCACGAGCAATGCCAGCTATTTCAGCAGTAAGGGTTGGACCATTCACCAGGTTCCTACTAATAACTAAGGAATAGACTATTTACAACAACTGAAAACAGAAAAGATTATGAAAAATCTAAAGAAAATAGCAACTGCTTTCTGCACCGCAGCGTTAGGCATGGTTATGCTGACTGGCTGTGAGGGTAGCGAATTGTACTCTATAGGAGCTCCCGACTGGATTTCCGATAAGGTCGACTCTATTGCAGCAGCAAAGGCAGCAAAAGTTGTAACCCTGATCCCAACACCAGAAACACTTGGTGCTGAAGACAATTCACAGGATTGGTGGTCTGTCTTTACTGACGACGTACAACTTGAGCAAGGTAAGACCTACCAGATTCCCCTGACAAACTATGGTGGTGCCAGCAACTGGAATAACTTTGTCATTATTCTGAGAAATGCTGCAAAAGACTATGAGTATGCTGTACTTCGCGCTGACAACTGGGGCTGGGGTACTGGCTACACAGGCGAAGAGAGTGCAGGTCACTTCGACAAGAGTATGGAGTCTGACAGTCGCGACTGGGCTGCATGGGCAAAAGCCATGAGCAGAGCCCAGTGCATGATAACTATTATCCCCAATCCTACTACCGTAGACGTTAAGATTACGATGGTTGGGGCCAATGGTGCTAGCTATTCGCAGAACTATCTGAATGTTGACATCAACAACAGTCCTGAGGATCTCTATCTATCATTCACTGTTGACCATAGCCACATTGTCTTCGGCGTACCTGTTGACATTCCCGATAGCAATCCTGCATCAATGAAGCTGAATGGCTTACCTTCTAAGGTACTCCTTGGCACCACTTACGAAGATGCAATAGCCAATCTCACTGCCGAGGTTACCTTCGAAGATGGTATGACAAAGACTGTCGGTCTTGATGAGTTAGAGCTACAAGTTATTCCCGATTTCGAAACACTTGGTACAAAGACTTTGGTAGCTGTCTACAACAAGACCTTCAAGGGAGAAGCAGCCGTTAAGCCAGTTATCGGTACGACGACCATCAACATCGTCGACAAAATGTTCACATGCATTGGTAAGACAGACAACAGTAGTGGTTTCCGTGAGGAAAAGACCGAGAACTTCAAGGTTGCTCCTGGTGAGACTTATGTCCACTTCTTTACCAACTACACCAATGGTGCAGAAAACTGGAACAACTTCATCATCACACTCTGCAAGGCCGATGGTACTGAGTATGGCTTCGTACGCGCAGACAACTGGGGAACCGGTGACTGCTATTGGGATGGCTGTCAGTCATGCGATTGGGACTGGGCAAACTTTAAGACCATCTTGAATGGTGCAAAGGTAACAACCTATATTACCAATAATGGTGATGGTACCGCTGACGTGAAGGCTGTAGTCCTAGGTTCTGATGGTAACACCTACACACAGAGCTATACGGGCTTGAAAAACATCGACGCCAACGACCTCTGTTTCAACTTAAGTATGGAGAAAGCACATCTTGAGTTCGATAAGGTTATCGGTGCTGAAGACAACTCCAGTGCATTCCGTGCAGATGCTACTGACTTTATTGTCGTTCCAACAGGAAATACTATAGTCAATCGATTCATCAACTACACCAATGGAGCAGAAAACTGGAACAACTTCATCATCACCCTCTACAAGGCTGATGGTACTGAATACGGTTTCGTACGTGCAGACAACTGGGGAACTGGTGACTGCTACTGGGATGGCTGTCAGACATGCGATTGGGATTGGACGAGCTTTAAGACCAATATCAATGAAGCAAAGGTGACTACCTACATTACCAATAACGGTGATGGTACTGCTGACGTGAAGGCTGTTGCAGTTTGCTCTAATGGCAACACCTATACCCAGAATTATACCGGTTTGAAGAACATTGATGCCAATGACTTCGGATTCAGACTAAGTATGGAAAAGGCTCACCTTGTATTCGAGTAATCAATTGAACGAACATTCTAAAAAGACAAGTAATTATGAACAAGAATAATATGAAATACTGGATGATGGGAATTGCCTGCTTAGGCATGCTCTCCACCGTTACAAGCTGTAAAGATGACGAGTACCCCGACAGCACTATTCCTACTCCACCAGCAGCTATTACTCCCACAGAACCTACTACTCAGGTTCTGTGGCCCAGCAACCTGCAGCGCGTCAGCGTTCACGACCCCAGCGTAGTCTATGACCCCTCTTCTTGGTCATACTACATCTTCGGTTCACACCGTGCTTATGCCAAGTCACCCAATCTGATGACATGGACAACAGTCGCAGTGCCCTGGGGTGCCAATGGTGTTAGCGGTGTAGGCAACGACGTAGCATTTGTTAAGCCTGAGGTCACCAAGGTAAAGAAAGGCGGCGCAGAGGTCGACATGCCTGCATTCAATGCTTTTGAGTGGTCCAAGAAGGGCAATCCCAACTGGAGTGTTGATGGCAACATGTGGGCTCCCGACGTTGTTTACAACAAGGCCATGAAGAAGTGGTGCATGTACCTGAGCATCAATGGTGACTCATGGTACTCCAGCATCATCATGCTGACCTCCGACTTCATCGTAGGTCCTTACACCTATCAGGCTCCCGTAGTAATCAGTGGTTTCAAGTCTGGCGATACTTACAAGGAGACCGACCTCGAACTTGTCATTGGTGAGCAGGCTTCACTGCCCAGCCGCTATGCTCCCAGCGACAATTATGGCAACCACTGGCCTAACGCTATCGACCCCTGCGTATTCTACGATGAAGAAGGAAAGTTGTGGATGTCTTACGGTTCATGGAGCGGTGGTATCTTCATGCTCGAACTGGACGAAGAGACGGGTCTGCGTGACTACGATGTCACTTATGCTCAGAACGCTAATTCTGATCCTTACTTCGGTAAGAAGATTGCCGGTGGTCACTACGCTTCTGGCGAGGCCAGCTATATTGAGTACATTGGCGGCTACTACCACTTGTTCTTGAGCTACGGCGGTCTGGCTGCAGGTGGCGATCCCAAAGACTACAATAATGGTGGTTACCAGATGCGCGTCTTCCGCTCGGAAAAGCCTGACGGACCATATGTTGACAGCAAGAATATCAGCGCCATATTCAACAGCTATGCCTTGAACTTCGGCCCTAGTGAGAACGATGGCAACCACGGCGTCAACATCTTCGGTGCCTACGATTGGGAAAGCAGTGACATCCAGGCTTCTGGTGCATGGGCAGAGCGCTCACAGGGTCACAACTCTGTCATCGCTGCTCCTGACGGTCGTGCCTATCTCGTTTACCACTCTCGTTTCCAGGGACAAGGCGAAGGTCATGCAGTACGTGTACACCAGCTCTTCCAGAACGAGAATGGATGGCTTGTTGCTGCTCCGTTCGAGTACACTGGCGAAATGGCCAAGACGGCAGACATTGCCACCAAGCAGCTGATTGCCAAAGATCAGATTGCAGGCAAGTATAAACTGCTGACTCACCCATACGCTCTCGACCACACCAAGAAGGAAGTGGCAGCGCCTGTTGACATTCAGCTCAACGCTGACAACACCGTTTCAGGTATCGCTACTGGCACATGGAGCATCACTGAGGGTAAGTCTTATTTCACCATCAAGTTGGGTACCACCGAATACAAGGGTGTCATGGTTCTCCAGACCTTAGAGCCTACCAACACGCAGGTGCCCGCCTTCTCTTGCCTGGACGAGGCAACAGGTGTTACCATCTGGGGCTACAGAGCTGCTGATTTGTAAGTTATTTTTTCACTATTAATAAGAGGGTGTGCCTTCACACAGACACACCCTCTTCCATTTCGCACCAACTATGACAAGAGCTATATTCAGATTACCCATCACGCTTTTGATGCTGTTGATAGTGTTGTCATCAATGGGTTATTCACTCAATCGAGTGAGCGTCCATGACCCCAGCATAGTATGGGAACCGACATCCCAGACCTACTATGTCTTCGGGTCACACCGAGCCTTCGCTAAGTCAAAGAACCTCATGTCGTGGCAAACTGTCAGCATCCCTTGGAAAACAGCTACAAGTAACAATGCTGCCAATAGAACAGCTTTTCTGACCCCCGCTGTCAAGAAGGTCACGAAGGGAGGTGTCGAGGTTGACTTTCCTGCATTTAATGCAATGGAATGGGCTAAACGCGGTAATGCGTCATACAATATTGATGGTAATTTGTGGGCTCCTGATGTTATCTACAATAAAACCATGAAGAAGTGGTGTATGTATATGAGTGTCAACGGTGATGCATGGTTCTCCAGTATTGTACTGCTGACCGCCGACCAGATAACGGGACCCTATCTCTATCAAGGGCCTGTGGTAATAAGCGGTTTTAAGAGCGGAACATCCTATAAGGATACCGACCTTGAATTGGTCATTGGCGACCAGACTTCGTTGCCCAGCCGTTACAACGTAGGCAATAATTGGGGGCGTCGCTATCCCAACAACATTGACCCTTGCGTCTTCTACGACGAGGACGATAAGCTGTGGTTGACGTATGGTTCCTGGAGTGGTGGCATCTGGATGCTTGAACTGGACGAGGGGACGGGACTGCGTGATTATAACGTCGATTATCCTCTGAAGGGCTCTGGTGATGGAGTTACTCAAGACCCCTACTTCGGTAAGAAGATTGCTGGTGGCTACTATGTCTCTGGTGAAGGAAGCTATATCGAACACATTGGCGACTACTATTACCTCTTTGTCACCTATGGTGGACTGGCTGCTGGCGGTGTCTCTTCCGACTACAACAATGGTGGCTATCAGATGCGTGTTTTCCGTTCAGAGGATCCTGACGGTCCCTATGTAGACAGCAAGGGGAGCAGTGCTATCTTTAACAGTTATCTGCTCAACTTCGGAGTCAATGAGAACGATGGCAACCGCGGCGTAAACATCTTTGGAGCCTATGGTGATTGGGGACATCAGACTGTTGGAGCATGGTCGGAACGCTCTCAGGGGCATAACTCTATCATTGCTGCTGAGGACGGACGCATCTACCTGGTTTACCACACCCGTTTCCAAAACCAAGGCGAGTTCCACCAGGTGCGCGTTCATCAAGTATTCCTCAACGAAGAGGGTTGGCTCGTTGCTGCCCCATTTGAATATACAGGCGAACAAATAAAAAGCAACGACATTCCTACTTCTCAGCAAGTGACAAACGGTCAAATCTATGGAAAATACAAACTACTAATACATCATTATAAACTCAACCACCTGACCAAACAGTACACAACTCCTGTGGAGATTGTGCTCCATAGCGATGGCACGATCACAGGAGCCTATAATGGAACATGGACTGCAACAGCAGGAACCTCCTATGTTACCATCAACCTCGCAGGACAAGAGTACAAAGGGGTAATGATTGAACAGACATTGGAGCCTACAAATACTACAACGCCCTGCTTCACGGCCTTAAGGTCTTCTACTGGAGTCACCATCTGGGGATACAAGTATGACGAGATAACTGGCATTGACGATGTAAGAAGTAAGATGTCTGATGGCAGAGGGGGTTTCTATAATATCAACGGACAGAAGGTGTCCAACAGCAACAAAGGCATCATGATTGTCAACGGAAAAAAATATTTAAACAAATAATATGATAAGAGCAACAAGACTACTATTATTTCTCGTAGCATCTACAATAGCGACAGCTACTTACGGGCAACATCGGAGAAGGTCTTTCTCTACCGACACGCCTATGGTGCACGACCCCGTCATGGCCTACGAGGACAGCACCTACCACTTGTTCAGCACAGGTATGGGCATCCAGCACATGACGTCAAAGGATCGTAAGACGTGGACCATGGCCCCTACCCCCGTGATGACGGTAATACCGCAGTGGACACGCGACTCAGTGCCTGGTTTCCAGCAGCATGTCTGGGCACCTGATGTTATCCGGTGGCACGGACGCTGGTGGATGGGCTACAGCTGTTCTACGTTTGGCAAGAACGGGTCAGCCATCGGACTGCTTTCCACACATTCGCTGTCTGCTCCTATTTGGAATGACGAGGGTTGCATCGTTACATCGCGTGAGAAGCGTGACCAGTGGAACGCCATAGATCCGTGCTTTATCATTGACGACAACGACCAGCCCTGGATGGCATGGGGCTCCTTCTGGGACGGCATCCAACTGATTCGTCTCGACACCACCATGCACGTTGCTCAGGGAGAGAAACCTCGCACCATTGCCCGTCGCTATGCGCTAGGGTGTAAAAATCAGGCACCCAATCCTACGTCTAAGTTTGCGGGCACCAATGCCATCGAGGCTCCTTTCATCTATAAGCATGGTGGCTGGTATTACCTCTTCGTGGCGTGGGACTACTGCTGCCGTGGGTCCAAGAGCAACTACCGTGTGGCAGTAGGCCGCTCCAAGACGGTCGATGGTCCTTATCTCGACCGTGACGGTGTCGATATGCGCGAGGGCGGTGGCACCTTATTTATGGAGGGCGACAAGAAGCAGTTTGAGGCTGCGGGCCACTGTGCTGCCTATACCCTCCACGGCGAAGACATCTTCATCTGCCACGGATACAGCATTGCCCATAAGGGTGCCAGCATTCTCATTCAGCGTCCTATCCGCTGGACGACAGATGGGTGGCCCACACTTTAGTGAAGAGTGAAGAGTTATGAGTTAAGAGTTAAGAATTAAGAGTTAAGAGTTAAGAATTAAGAATTAAGAGTGATGCGTCGTATCGTTTTTTTATCATTTGTCATTTGTCAATTAATATTTTGCGACGCAGTCGCGCAAAGTTGGACGGCAGACAATGGCAATGGCACATTTACTAATCCGTTGTTCTACGACGAGTTCTCCGACCCCGACATTTTGCGTGTGGGCGACGACTAT
Source organism: uncultured Bacteroidales bacterium (assembly GCA_902798425.1). GTDB lineage: Bacteria > Bacteroidota > Bacteroidia > Bacteroidales > Bacteroidaceae > Prevotella. The sequence goes on along the minus strand of CADBWR010000055.1, from coordinate 3,473 downwards.
TATCTGGCAGGCACCACCATGCACTCGGTACCTGGTCTTGTCATTCTACATTCCACGGACTTGGTCAACTGGGAGAATATCAGCTATTGCTTCGACCGCTTCGACTTCCCTGACGATGCCTTCTCACTGAAGAACCACAAGGAAATCTATGGTCAGGGAGTCTGGGCACCAGCTATCCGCTATGCCAACGGACAGTTTTATATCTTTACAAACATCAACGGCAAGGGTTTGCAGTGCTACACCTCCAAGGACATCCGTGGTCCTTGGAAGCACCATAACATGCAAGGACGCATCTATGACCTCTCTGTACTCTTCGACGATGACGGCAAGATATACGCCATCCACGGTTATGGAGAGGTTAAATGTACGGAACTGAAGGCAGATATGAGCGGTCCTATCGAGTCTACCGAGCGTGTTATTATCCCTGAGGGCAACGCCGTGGGCGAGGGACACCATATATATAAGATAGGTGGCATGTACTACCTTATCTCTACCGATTACAAGCCCAATGGGCGTACGCTCTGCTCACGCTCTAAGAGTATCTGGGGACCTTATGAAACCATCACCATCACGGCTGACGAAACCTTTGGCTATCATGCTGCACCATTGACGAAAATTCCCCGCGGCGTGAAGTACCGTATTGGAGAGGATGGCACACCGTTTGGCATCCCTACCGTCGACAAGGATGCTACCGCTTGTACCAACATTCATCAGGGTGGCATCGTCGAAGACCAGAGCGGACAGTGGTGGGCATTGCTCATGATGGACTTCCACTCTATCGGTCGCACAGTAACGCTGGCACCTATCACGTGGAAAGACGGCTGGCCCATGCTCGGGCTGGAGGGCAACCTGGGTCGTGCGCCTCGTACGTGGCTCAAGCCCAATGTAGCGTCTGCTGCTCCTCATGCCCCCTACGATCGCAATGAGGATTTTAACGGCAAGGCGCTTGGTCGCATCTGGCAGTGGAACCACAACCCCGACGATAGCAAGTGGAGTCTGAAGAACGGTCGTCTGCGCCTGCTGTCGATGCCTGCCGAACAACTGATGTGGGCTCGTAATATGCTCACCCAGCGAGTCATCGGACCGTCCTCCATTACCACTGTTGAACTCTATACCAAGGGAATGAAGGATGGCGATGTCTGCGGACTGGGCAACATCAACGTGCCCTGCTCGTGGATAGGGGTGAGCCTCCCCCTATCCCCCTCCAAAAAGAGGGGGAACACCTATCGCCTTCGTTGTTTCGAACAGCTCACCAACGATACCGTAGATATCGATGTGGAATTACCACAGAATAAAATCTGGCTCCGCAGCATGGGCGACTACGACAACGACCAGGCACAGTATGCCTACTCGTTGGATGGCATCCACTTCCAGCCGTTGGGTCGCATGATGCCCCTCTCTTACCAGCTCGTTACCTTCCAAGGCTCGCGCCACGCCCTCTTCGCCTTCAACAGCAAAGACAAGCAGGGCGGCTATGCCGAGTTCGACAACTTTACCGTCGTAGAACCCAAAGCCGACCGCAGCGGCAACATTCCCTACGGCAAGACCTTCCGCATCATCAACCTTGCCACAGGTCGTCCGGCTATCGCTTTGGAGCATGGTCTGCTGTATGACGCCAAGTCAACGGACAAGAGTCAAGAGACCCGTTTCCGCCTCATCGATAAAGGTCAGGGCCAGGTCGTGCTACAATGTGCCGATGGCCGCTACGTCTTCTGTGCTGGCTATGGTCTTGCAGGCGATGTCCGTCTGACAGCAGATAGTTCTAAAGCCGAGGTGTTTATGTGGCAAGACTATCTCGACCACGAATTCATGCTCATGTCCATGCGCACCCATCGATACATCGGCAAAAGTCCTACAACAGGTAGTCCTTACTCCATGGACTATACAGGTGCCGACCCTGCCCGTCGCAATGGTGCCGTATTCCGCTGGGAAGAGGTCAAATAACATCAGACATCTGCCCTCAGACATCAGACATCAGACATCATACATCAGCCGCATCATACATCAGCCGCATAGCGCCAATATCTGCTGCACCTTGTCCTCCATGGGCTGCAGCGCATCAATCCAGTGAATGGAAAATCCTCGACGTTCCATGCCACGGAACCAAGTCATCTGACGCTTGGCAAACTGGTGGATGGCTATCTCCAGTCGCTTGAACATCTCATCGTAGGTTGTCTGACCCATGATATACTCCGTGACAAACTTGTACTCCAATCCGTAGTATATCAAGTCTTCAGCAGGAATGCCCTCAGCGAGCAGTCCCTTGACTTCATCTATCATTCCCTCCTCCAGGCGTGTCTTCAGACGGCGTGAAATCTTCTCGCGACGAGCCTCGCGGTCAATGTTGACACCAATGATTAATGAGTCGACGGGCGGCATCTCGCGATGGTCTGTCGGTGTATGCAGGTTATACGTCTCTATCTCGATGGCACGAATGGCACGCTGGCAAGAGTCCACATCCGTTTTGTTGTGCATCTTCGACCCATTCTGCTGTTTCAGTTCTACCAGCATCTGTGTCAGTTCATCAAGTGTCTTACCCTCCAGACTTGCCCGCAATGCCGGGTTCTGGGGTACAGGAGACAGCTGGTAGCCCTTCAGCACCGCCTCGATGTACAAGCCCGTACCACCACAGAGGATGGGTGTCTTGCCCCTACTTATTATAAGATGGTAGGCATCAAAGAAGTCTTGCTGATACTGGAAGAGGTTGTACTTCGTGCCGGGCTCGCAGATGTCAATGAGGTGATAAGGGATGTCGACGGCGGAACCGTCGGCCACACGACAATCTGCGGCGGGACCTGCGGTCGACGGTTCCCCCGTCGACAAATGTTCCCCCGTCGACACACGATAGTCGCAGAGGTCCTTGCCTGTGCCGATGTCCATGCGGCGGTACACCTGACGGGAGTCGGCAGAGATTATTTCCCCGCCACATTCACCATTAACGGGCGGTAGTGCTACCGCCAAAGCCGCAGCAAGAGGGGTCTTGCCACTGGCTGTTGGTCCGAGTATAGTAATCATCTGCTGCATGGTGATGCAAAAGTAACAAAAAAATGCCGTCCGACAAAATCGGACTTGATAGTACGAACCATCTGAGAAGTGTAAGAGTTCTCATTGTCGTACCAAGCAACAACCTGTACGAGAGAGTTGCCATCACCGATCTTAGAAACCATAGTCTGGTTAGCGTCGAACAGTGAACCGAACTTCATACCGATGATGTCGCTAGAAACCAGCTTCTCCTCAGTGTAACCGAAGCTCTCGTTCTGAGCAGCCTTCATAGCAGCGTTGATGTCCTCAACAGTTACCTCACCCTTAACAACAGCGTGCAGGATAGTGGTAGAACCAGTAGGAGTTGGAACGCGCTGAGCAGCACCAATCAGCTTACCGTTCAGCTCGGGGATAACGAGACCGATAGCCTTAGCAGCACCAGTTGAGTTAGGAACGATGTTCTGAGCACCAGCACGAGCGCGCTGAACATC
>CADBWR010000054.1 GCA_902798425.1 uncultured Bacteroidales bacterium | reverse complement strand
GAGAATGTGCCAACGGACAGTCAATTGGCGACTTCATAGAAGACTGGCGATTGCGATATGCCGCACAATTACTGGCTGAGACTAACCACTCGATAGGACATGTCATGGAGATGAGCGGATTTGTCAGCCGTAGCCACTTCAACACCATTTTCCGCCAGCGGTTCAAGATGACACCATCGGAATATCGTAAGGCGACGAGGTAATTATGTCGTCTTGCATTCGGCGAGTTCCGTCGTTTTGCTCTCGACTTTTCGTAACTCTGGCTTCGCCGAACTTACTTGGCACTCGGAAATAAAAAGAAAAGAAAGCTTTCCTTTTGTATTTCTCTCGTTTTTTCGTAACTCTGCCATCAAAGATGGCGAACTTACTCCGTCTCGGCAAAAAAAAGAATAAATTCTTTTGTTTTGCTCTCGACTTTTCGTAACTTTGCCACGTGAACTGGGAAATCATACATATTGACGAGACGGACAGCACCAACCGCTGGCTGAAGAGCCAACAGCTAACAGCTAATAGCCAACGGCCAACAGCTAATAGCCAACAGCCCTCGCAACGCCACACTCTCACAGAGAGAACAGCTATCTGGGCCGATTACCAGACGGCAGGGCGTGGCTGCGGTACGAATACGTGGGAGTCAGAGCGTGGCAAGAACCTGCTGTTCTCGTTGCTGCTACACCCGGAGAACCTGCCTGCTAATGAGCAGTTCCAGATTTCCATGGCCATCTCATTGGCTATCGTCGATGCGTTAGGTCAGCTGGTGGGCGACCTCAGTATCAAGTGGCCTAACGATATCTATTGGCGCAATGGCAAGTTGGCGGGCATCCTGATAGAAAATACGCTGAAGGGCAGTTTTGTCAAGGACAGCGTCGTTGGGGTAGGGTTGAACGTGAACCAACGGGAATTTAGGAGCAAGGCACCTAATCCTGTGTCGCTCTGGCAGATAACGGGACAGGAGACGGACCGTGAACAGTTGCTGAGAGCTATTCTGCAAGCGTTCGATAACCTGATAGCCACAAGGGAGTCAGCCCCTTCTGTGCCTTTCAAGGCCCGCTACATGAAGATGCTCTACCGTCGCAAGGGCTTTCATCCCTATACCGACAAGGACGGTGCTTTTATGGCCGAGATTGCTGGCATAGAGGACGACGGGCATCTGCTGCTCACCGATGACAATGGTCAACAGCGCCGCTACGCATTTAAGGAAGTACAATTTGTAATATAAGATAATATGGCAAGATTTAAAAGGATTTTATTAAAGCTGTCGGGCGAGAGCCTGATGGGTAAGCAGGGATACGGTATAGACCCTGAGCGCTTGAGCGACTATGCTCAGCAGATTAAGGAAGTCAGTGAGATGGGCGTACAGATAGGTATCGTTATCGGTGGTGGTAACATTTTCCGCGGACTGTCGGGCTCACAGAAAGGTTTCGACCGTGTGAAGGGCGACCAGATGGGTATGTGCGCTACCGTCATTAACTCGCTGGCACTGTCGTCGGCACTGGGTGCTATCGGTGTGAAGAACAAGGTGCTGACAGCTATCCGCATGGAGCCCATCGGTGAGTTCTACACCAAGTGGAAGGCCATCGAGGCGATGGAGTCTGGCTATGTCTGCATTTTCTCAGCAGGTACGGGTTCTCCTTATTTTACCACCGATACAGGCAGTAGTCTGCGTGGCATCGAGATAGAGGCCGACGTGATGCTGAAGGGTACACGTGTGGACGGCATCTATACCGCTGACCCAGAGAAGGACCCCACCGCTACCAAGTTTGATGCCATTACATATAAAGAGGTAATCGCACGAGGACTGAAGGTGATGGACCTGACCGCTATCTGCATGTGTCAGGACAACAACCTGCCCATCTACGTGTTCAATATGGACGTAGTAGGCAATCTGAAAAAAGTAATGGATGGTGAGGAGATTGGTACGTTAGTACATAATTAATGCTTAATGCATAATGCTTAATGCTTAATTAGCTTTCCTCTACGAAGTCTACATATTCGCCATCGGAGTCGTCGAAGATTTTCTTGCTCTCGCGCTCTTGATGGCGATTATCTATGATGGTCTCGCCAGTGGCTGTTGTCGTCTGGCGAGGCTGTTCGTAAAAATCTGTGTCGTCCGACTGCCCTGGCTGTTGGTATTGCTGGTGCTGTTGGTATTGCTGGCGCTGACGCCCTGTCTCCTCACGGTATTGCTGAGCCTTTCGCTCTGCTGAACGTTGGGCAGCAACACGTATATTACGGAACGTGCGATACAAGTATCCTCCCACCAATAATAGGATGAGAATACCCAAGAAGAAGATAAAGGCAAAAAAACCTAATAGGCCCTTTAACATGTAAGACGAACGATTAGAAATTAAACATTAAGCATTCTTTAACAGATAGGCGTTCACTACTGACAGAATGACGTACCACGCAATGATGGCCGCCAGTCCGAAGATGCCAAAGAACAGCATGGGTATGCACGTCAGCAGGAAGATGTACTTGATTTCGTTTCCTTTCCATCCCCATGTCTTGAACTTCAGTGCAAACATCGGCAGTTCGCAGACAAGCAGGAAACAGCTAATCAGCAATCCGGCAATGATGCACCACTCCATGCCTTCGAAAGAAACATGGTTGCCATGCAGTCCGCCAATCAGTGCTCCCCAGAACAGCGCATTGGCAGGTGTGGGCAGTCCGATGAATCCCAATGCCTGGCGCTCGTCAAGGTTGAACTTGGCCAGTCTTAGGGCAGAGAAGGCGGCGAGTACAAATGCCAAGTAAGGGGTAAGAGGTGAGAGGTGAGAGGTGAGAGGTGAGAGGTAGCTGAAGATGATGGCAGCGGGTGCAAAACCGAATGTGATGTCGTCTGCCAATGAGTCGAGTTCCTTGCCTATGGGAGACGATACGTGCAGCAGACGTGCCACCATACCATCGAAAAAGTCGAACACGGCACCGATGATGATAAACAGCAGTGCTGTTCGGTAGTCTCCTGAAAATGCAAAATATGTTGCGATGCAGCCTGAAATGAGGTTGCAGCATGTAATCGTATTAGGAATATGCTTCTTTATCATTATAAAATATGCATTATGCATTAAGAATTATGCATTGTATATGATGCATTACGCCAGTTTGGCAATTACGGTCTGGTCGCCAGTGGTTGGCTGTCCCATCGTAACACAGGCACGAGCCGACAAAGGCAGATAGACATCAACGCGAGAACCCAGTTTGATGAATCCCAGGTGCTCATCAATGTAACACTCCTCGCCCTCCTTGGCATAAGTAACGATGCGACGTGCCATGGCACCTGCTATCTGACGTACCAGGATGTCCTGTCCGTCAGGCGTGGTAATAATGGTATCTGCATGTTCATTCTCTTCACTGGCTTTGGGCAGCCATGCCTTGTGGTAGTTGCCATTGAAATGCTCGACATGCTTCACCTTGCCGTCTACGGGGAACCAGTTGGCATGAACGTTCAGCGGACTCATGAAGATGCTTATCATCAGACGCTTCTCGTGGAAATAAGTATTCTCTTCGGCCTCTTCAACCACCACAATCTTGCCGTCAGCTGGTGCAACGACCAGTTTCTCCGTGTCGCCATTGAAGTAGCGGATGGGGCAGCGGTAGAAGTTAAGCATGGAAATCCAGATGAAGGCACTGATACCACCCACAAACGGCAGAATGATGTGGCGTGCGAGCGGATGGATGTGGTCGAGTACGAAAAATAGTAACAGATTGAAGGCTATCAGTGCAATAGCACTGTACAGCAGTTCGCTGGTACCTTCACGATGTATTCTTATTTTCTTAAGTTTCTTAATTCTTTCTCCCATGAGGTAGTTAATAGTATTCTTTCAACATGCAAAGGTACAAAATAATTCTTAATTCATAATTCATTATTCATATTTTTTTTGGTTATTTCGGTATTTTATCGTAACTTTGAGGCTCGAAAGCGAAAAAGCTACGCATTTTATGGAAGATTTCATTCACTTACACGTACATACATATTATTCTATATTGGATGGCCAGTCGAGCATCAAGCGACTGGTTGACAAGGCTGTTGCCAATGGTATGAAGGGTATGGCCATCACTGACCATGGTGACATGTTCGGCATCAAGGAGTTCCACGACTATGTGGGTGGCATCAATAAAGGACGCAAGAAGGAGGGACTTGAACCCTTCAAGCCCATCTTCGGCTGTGAGATGTATGTCTCGCGCCATGGTTCTAAGTCGCTGCGCCGTGGCAAAGAAGACCAGGGCGGCTACCACCTTATTGTATTAGCAAAGAACTATCAGGGCTATAAGAACCTGATTAAACTGGTCAGCAACTCGTGGGTTGACGGCTACTATATGCGTCCCCGTACCGACCGCGAAGACTTGGAGAAATACCACGAGGGTCTGATGGTCTGCTCGGCCTGTATTGCCGGTGAGGTACCTGCCAAGATACTGAAAGACGACATCGCCGGAGCCCGTGAGGCCATCGAATGGTATCACAACCTCTTCGGTGACGACTACTATCTGGAGCTGCAGCGCCATGAGGTGAAAGACCCCACCATCCGTGCCAACCGCGAGACGTACCCTTTGCAGCAGAAAGCCAATAAGGTGCTGATAGAACTGGCTCGTGAATATGGCATCAAACTCGTCTGTACCAACGATTCCCACTTCGTTGACCAGGAGAATGCCGAGGCTCACGACCACCTGCTATGTCTCTCGACAGGTAAGGAGCTGGACGACCCTACGCGTATGCTCTACTCCAAGCAGGAGTGGTTTAAGACTCGTGAAGAGATGAACGACATCTTCTCCGATGTTCCCGAGGCACTGTCAAATACGCTGGAGCTGTTGGATAAGACCGAGATATACAGTCTGGATCACGACCCCATTATGCCATTCTTCCCCATACCTGAATCGTTTGGTACCGAGGATGAGTGGCGCAAGAAGTTTACTGAGGAAGACCTCTTTAAAGAGTTTACCTCTGACGAGAACGGAGAGAACCCGCTGCCTCAGGAGGATGCCGAGAAGAAAATCAAGAAGCTCGGTGGCTACGACAAAATATATCGTATTAAGTTTGAGGCCGACTACTTGGCTAAGTTAGCCTATGAGGGTGCTGCCAAGCGCTATGGCACGCCACTGCCCAAGGAGGTCGACGACCGTGTGCGCTTTGAGTTGCACATCATGAAGACGATGGGTTTCCCGGGCTACTTCCTCATTGTGCAGGACTTCATCAACTCTGCCCGCGACGAGTTGGGTGTGATGGTAGGTCCTGGACGTGGCTCTGCGGCAGGTTCTGTGGTCGCTTACTGCTTGGGTATCACGAAGATAGACCCGTTGAAGTACGACCTGCTGTTTGAGCGTTTCCTGAATCCAGACCGTATCTCACTGCCTGATATCGATACCGACTTCGACGACGATGGTCGCGGCAAGGTGCTGAAGTGGGTGATGGATAAGTACGGTCACGAGAATTGTGCACATATCATCACCTATGCCACCATGGCCACGAAGAACTCTATCAAGGACGTGGCCCGTGTGGAGAAGGTGCCTATTGCCGTGGCGAATGCCTTGTGTAAGGCCATTCCCGACCGTCTGCCCGATGTCGATGGCAAAACGCCGAAGATGAATCTGCCTAACGCCATCAAGGCTGTCAGGGAGTTGCAGGAGGCTGAGGCTTCTGCCGACGAGTCGCTGCGTAACACCATCAAGTATGCCAAGATGTTGGAGGGCACGGTGCGTGGCACGGGTATCCATGCCTGTGGCTTCATTATCTGCCGTGACCCGATATCTGACTGGGTGCCCGTCTCTACTGCCGACGACCCCGACTTCAAGGATACTAAGACCAACTGCACCCAGTACGACGGCCACGTGATTGAGTCTACCGGACTCATCAAGATGGACTTCCTGGGACTGAAGACACTGTCTGAGCAGAAAGAGGCCTGCGCCATTATCAAGCAGACACGTGGCATTGATATTGACCTGGACCATATCCCCATCGACGACCCCAAGACTTACGAGCTCTATCAGCAGGGCCGCACCATCGGTACCTTCCAGTTTGAGTCGGCAGGTATGCAGAAATACCTCCGCGAGCTTCATCCTACGGTGTTCGAGGACCTCATTGCCATGAACGCTCTCTACCGTCCGGGACCTATGGACTACATTCCTTCGTTCATCGCCCGTAAGAATGGTCGCGAGGAAATCAAGTACGATATCCCCTGCATGGAGAAATACCTCAAGGACACCTATGGCATCACCGTCTATCAGGAGCAGGTGATGCTGCTGTCTCGTCAGTTGGCCGACTTTACCCGTGGTGAGAGCGATGCCCTGCGTAAGGCTATGGGTAAGAAGAAAAAGGACATTGTCGACGCCATGAAACCAAAGTTCATTGAGGGTGGCAAGAAGAATGGCCACGACCCCAAGGTGCTGGATAAGATATGGGCAGACTGGGAGAAGTTCGCATCCTATGCGTTCAATAAGTCGCATGCTGCCTGCTATTCGTGGGTAGCCTATCAGACCGCTTACCTCAAGGCAAACTATCCTGCCGAGTTCATGGCTGCCATTATGTCACGCCGTCGCGACCAGATAACGGAAATCACGAAGCTGATGGACGAGTGCAAGGCGATGGGTATTGCTACGCTGGGTCCTGATGTCAACGAGTCGTACCAGAAGTTTGGTGTCAACAAGAAAGGAGAGATACGTTTCGGTCTGGCCGCTATCAAGGGGTTGGGCGATGGCGTCGCACAGGCTATCATCGAAGAGCGCGAGAAGAACGGACCCTATAAGGACCTCTTCGACTTCGTACAGCGCGTCAACTTCAGTCAGGTCAACCGCAAAGCCTTTGAAGCACTGGCGCTGAGTGGTGGCTTTGACAGTTTTGGTCTGCGCCGTGAGGACTTCTTTGCCCATAATGCAAAAGGCGAGAGTACCATAGATATTGTGATGCGCTACGGCCAACTCTATCAGACGGAGAAGCAGCAGGCACAAAACTCGCTGTTTGGCAGTTTTGGCGATTTGGAGATACAGACACCCACCTTGCCGAAGAGTGAAGATCGCTGGAGCGACATAGAACGTCTGAATAAGGAACGCGAACTGGTAGGTATCTATTTGTCGGCCCACCCGTTGGATGAATTTAAGATAGTCCTTGACAATCTGTGCAATACGCGTTGTGACGAATTGGCAGATATCGGCAAACTGACTGGTCGCGAAGATGTAACCATTGGCGGTATCGTCACAGCGGTACGTACCGGTTTCACCAAGAACGGCAAACCCTTCGGTATTGTCACCCTCGAAGACTTCGTAGGCTCTGGCGAGCTGCCGCTGTTTGGCGAGACGTGGGGCGACAAGTCGGGCTTCTTCACCATTGGCGCCTCCGTATATATTACGGGTAAGATCAGACCACGCTTCTCGTATAATCCTGATGGTCCGAAAGACCTGGGAATTACAAGTGTGGAGTTCCTGCAGACTATCAAGGAGCGTGCCATTGATCGCATCACCATCTCGCTGACGACCGATTTGCTGGACGACCAGGTGGTGACTGAACTTGGTGAACTCATTGAGGCCCATCCTGGCAAGACCAACCTCTTCTTCCAGTTGCACGACCTGACGGGCAAGAATCATGTACTCCTGAAGAGTGCCACCAAGATGGTCGATGTGAAGAGCGAACTGATACAGTTTATTGAACAGACGCCGGCGCTGGACTATAAGATTAATTAAACCTGAGCCCCCTAAGTTAGGGGGCAACAGGGGTCTGAACAATGGCATAGATTTTGCAAGTAAGTAATTAATATTATTGTATAACCCTGGGGTGATGACGCTTGTTCAGACCCCCAACCCCCTAACTTAGGGGGCAAATGATTTAAAGATTATGGAAGTAAAAATCACAAGTGAGAATTTTGAGAGCCTGAAGAATGGCGAGCTGCCATTGTTGGTTGATTTCTGGGCAACATGGTGTGGCCCCTGTCGTATGCTTGCTCCCGTCATTGCTGAGTTGGCTAAGACCTATGAAGGCAAGATGGTTATCGGTAAGTGCGATGTAGAGGAGTGCGAAGAACTGGCACAGGAGTTTGGCATCCGCAATATTCCTACCATGCTTTTCTTCAAGCGCGGACAGGTTGTTGACAAGCTGATTGGCGCACAGCCCAAGGCAAACATCGAGGCTAAGATCCAGGCATTGCTGTAGGCAGCTGCCATGAGATACAAAGACCTGTTTGTCGACTTCGACGATACACTGTACGATACGCACGGCAATGCTGTCGTTGCGCTGCAGGAGACCTTCGAGGCGTTCCATCTGGAGCGTTATTTCAGTGACCCACAAGTGTTCTATGATGCCTATTGGATGGCGAATATCGACTTGTGGAGTCACTATTCGAAGGGCGACATCACGCGCGACTACCTCATTGTGGAACGCTTTCGTCGTCCTTTGATGGCAAGTGAAATATTCAGAGCGGAAGCAAATTCTTCACTCTTCATTCTTAACTATTCACTTAAACTGAGCGACGTCTTCCTCGACTTCTGCTCCAACAAGCCAGGAGTGGTGGAGGGTGCCCATGAGTTGATGGACTACCTGAAGGGCAGAGGCTACCGCATGCACATGACCAGCAATGGTTTCCATGAGGTGCAGTACAAGAAGTTGGCGGCTTGTGGACTGAGAGACTATTTCGATACCATCATCCTCAGCGAGGATGCGGGTGTCAACAAACCGTCGCCCCTTTATTTCGACTACGCCTTGAAGATGGCTGGCGCTGACCGCCAGACCACCTTGATGATTGGTGACAACCTGCAGACCGACATTCTGGGGGCACTCCATGCCGGCATCGATGCTCTGCTGTTTAACCGTTGGGAGGTAGCTGTTGATGAGGCTCCCCAACGGCCCACATTTGTTGTTGACCGCTTGCTGCAAATCAAAGAGATTTTGTGATATGTTGACAAGTATTGACCAGACAAAATGGTACGACCGCATCTGGGCTGCCTTCATCTTCTTTACCCGACTGCCTTTCTGGCGTTGGTACCAGCCATCCCGCGAGTGTTATAAGACCGTGGTGGAGCACTGGCCGCTGACGGGCTGGCTGACGGGCGGACTGATGGCGGCGACACTGTGGGTGGGCAGTCACTATCTGCCATACCTTGTTGCTGTCTTGCTAGCCATCGTTGTCAGGCTGCTGGTTACTGGTGAGTTGCATGAAGACGGACTGGCCGACTTCTTTGATGGCTTTGGCGGTGGCGGACGTGACCGTGAGCGCATCCTGTCCATCATGAAGGACTCGCACATCGGCACCTATGGCGTCTTAGCACTGATACTCTATGTCTCTCTCTTAGCTGCTGCCCTCTACTCACTGCCACCGACGCTGGCAGCACTCGCCATCCTTGCTGCCGACCCGTATGCCAAAATGGTGACTGCCCAGCTCATCATGATGATGCCCTATGCTCGCACCGAAGAGGAGGCGAAGAACAAGACCGTCTATCGTAAGATGCAGTGGCCTGCAGGAGTCAGTCTGGCTGTCCAGGGTCTCTTGCCGATGATTGCCTTCATCTGGTGGACGGGCATCCATTGGGAACTGATCATCTTCATTCCCTGCTTGGTGATGTACCTGCTCTATCTGCTGATATGGAACCGCCTGCGTGGCTATACGGGCGACTGCTGCGGTGCTGTGTGTCTGCTCGTGGAACTGACCGTCTACCTGACGCTGTTGGCTTGTTAAAACAATAGGTATATGAAGAAGATTATCCTGATTACTGGTGGACAGCGCTCCGGCAAGAGCACGAAGGCAGAGGCGCTGGCACTGAGTCTGAGCGCTCATCCGGTCTATGTGGCTACTGCCAAGGTGTGGGACGACGAGTTCCGTGAACGTGTCCGTCGCCATCAGGAACGTCGTGGACCGGAGTGGACGAACATCGAGGAGGAGCTATACCTTAGTCGCCACGACCTGACGGGTAGGGTGGTGGTCATCGACTGTGTCACCCTGTGGCTGACCAATTTCTTCTTCGCTCATGACGAGGATGTCGACCGTTCTTTAGCAGCTGCCAAGCAGGAGTTCGATGCCTTTACTGCCCCTGATGCTACCTATATCTTTGTGACCAACGAGATTGGCATGGGTGGTGTCAGCGACAACGTGATGCAGCGTAAGTTCTCCGACTTGCAAGGATGGATGAACCAGTATATCGCCCAGCAGGCCGACGAAGTCATTCTGATGGTTAGCGGCATCCCCGTATCTTTACCCCTTAAGTTAGGGGGCAGGGGGTCTGAACAAGGGAAATAAGTATATGCGTAAATTTATTATTGAGAGAGTGGGTTGTTCAGACCCCCAACCCCCTAACTTAGGGGGCAAGGAGCTACAGTCGGCCATTCAAGAGAAGATTGACAACCTGAACAAACCCAAGGGTTCGCTGGGACGCTTGGAGGAGCTGGCCATGCAGGTGTGTCTTATCCAACAGACGCTGGAGCCCTCGCTGGCGCACCCCTGTCATCTGCTGTTGGGTGGCGACCACGGTATTGAGCGTGAGGGCGTTAGCGTCTCACCCCGTGAGGTGACGTGGCAGCAGATGATTAACTTCACGCGTGGCGGTGGTGGCGTCAACATGTTTTGCCGACAGCATGGCTTCCATCTGCGCATTGTCGATGTCGGCGTGGACTACGACCTGTCGCATGTCGAGGGCATCATCGACCGCAAGATAGCTCGTGGCACCAGGAACTTCCTCTACGAGCCGGCCATGACGGAGCAGGAGTTTGACCAAGCCATCGCGGTGGGCGCAGATTTAGTCGACGACTGTGTCGCTGAGGGCTGTCGTGTGGTGAGCATTGGTGAGATGGGCATTGCCAATACGTCGCCCAGCAGCATCTGGATGCACCTCTTTGGCAACATCCCCTTGGCAGAATGTATTGGTGCTGGTGCTGGCCTCGACACGCCTGGCATCCGCCATAAGTACGAGGTACTTTCCAAGGCGGTTCAGAAGTCCCCTAAGTTAGGGGACAACAGGGGTCTGAACAATGGCTCTCCTTCAGACCCCCTGCCCCCTAACTTAGGGGGTATAATCGAAGTCATCCGCTACTTCGGCGGCTTCGAGATGGTAGCTGCCATCGGTGCCATGCTGCGTGCTGCCGAGCAACACCTTATTATATTAGTTGATGGCTTTATTATGACGGCCTGTGCCGTTGCTGCCATCCGACTCTGTCCTGCTGCGCAAGACTACATGATTTTTACCCATTGTGGCGACGAGAGTGGACACCAGCGCATGCTCGACATCGTCGGTGCCAAGCCGCTGCTGCATCTCGGTCTGCGTCTTGGCGAGGGTACGGGAGCGCTCTGCGCCTTCCCCATCGTCGATAGTGCCGTCCGCATGATGAACGAGATGAACAACTTCGACAACGCCCAGATTACGAAGTATTTCTAAATAGAACAACTAAAGATGACTCACGGAAGGAGACGGCGATGAGGAGGTTATTATCCATAGGTTTATTGGCGATGCTTGTCGTGCTGGCCATTAGTGCACAGACGACTCAGCAGGTGAGTGGTAAGGTGTTAGACCATACTACTGGTAAGGTGTTGGTGGGCGCCAGCGTGACGGGTGGCCCCGTGCAGCCCATCCAGTTGGATATTGTCAAACAGCGTGATCTGCTGTTGAATGAAGAGGATCTGGACTGCTACCAAATGCAGATGGAGACGCCGACAATCATTGGGGATCGTCATCAGTATGTTGTGAGTATCCGTCCACGGCGAATAAGGCCCTATGCACTCTATTTCGGGAAATTGTATATCGATCAGGAGACGCTGGCTTTCACCCGTGCAGAATTGGAGCTGGACATGAAAGACCGCAACAAGGCAACGCAGATGATGCTGGTCAAGAAACCGCTGGGTGTGCGCTTCCGTCCTAAGGAGTTGTCGGTGGTGGTGGATTTTCGCCAGGACAATGATGTTACCCGCATCAGTTACATCCGCACCCTGTTCCGTTTTAATTGCGACTGGCGCCGTCGACTCTTTGCAACGTCCTTTACGGCCTGTTGCGAAATGGTTGTCACGGGACAGGAAACCACCACAGGCCGTCCTATCCGTGGTCGCGAGACGTTCGACCAGCACGATGCTTTCTTCGACAAGGTAGATTACTTCCTTGACCCTGTGTTCTGGCAGGATTATAACATCATTGAACCCACCGAGTCGCTCAACCGTGCTATTGCGCGTATCATGAAACGCTTGTGAACATACGGAATTGTTGAGGAACGGATGGAGCAGCGAGAGCCATCCCGAAGAGATACATCGCCTGTCCCTGTGGCATCAAAAAGCCCCCATCCTTATTATATATAGGATGAGGGTTTTTTAATGTTTAAAGCGGACCGTGTCCCATGCATTGCAACGCCACACTCTGACCAAGGTCAGAGAACTAGTAGTCAGAATGGGCCACTGCCCATACATGACGTGGTCGTCAGTGCGGTGGCTGCCGCCGTGATGGCTGCTACTATAACCTTCAACAGCACATCCCAAAATCTTGAACTCTTC
>CADBWR010000053.1 GCA_902798425.1 uncultured Bacteroidales bacterium | reverse complement strand
AAGAAATCGGAAAGGAATGGCTTTTTTTATTGTTGTTATAATTGCATTGATAGCTGTTAAGGCTATTTGGGTTAGTTGTTCAATAAATGGTATTGGCTCCCGTAGAGGACAAGATGCAGGGTATCATCAAGGTGGTGGGCGTCGGTGGTGGCGGTTGTAACGCCGTACGCAACATGTATCTGGGCAAGGCTTGTGGTGCTGCAATGTGGGCGAAAAATTTGGTAGGATAGGGAAGATTTCGTATTTTTGCACTGTCAACAAAAATAGTTGCGTATGGAAAGTTTGTTTGTCTTGGCGATAATCTTGGGGGTGATCTCTGTATATCGGTATTTCAGGGAAGAAGAAAGGAAGAAGGAGGAGGAAGAGAATCGCTTCTTTAATCAGCTTATGGGAGAAACAGACAATATGGAATCTAAAACTGAAGAAACTACGACAATGGAAGAAACAATGAGCACGAGGCAGCTGGTCTTAAACACGATAGAGCATATCGGGAGCAAGCCGGAATATACAGAGGATGGGTATATCCGGTTTGAGTATCAGGGAGTGGTATTCCTGATGGAGACTGCTGACGACTGCGATTTCGTTAATCTGATATGGCCTTGGTGCTACAGCTTCAATAAGTTCGACATCGACGAGTTTGCCAGGGTGCGCCAAGTGATTAACGACATCAATGCGTATGGTGTTGTCTCAGTGTTCTATAGCGATACTGATTCTGACGATGTGGCTGTACACGTCAAGAAGAATTTCTTGTTTATCCAGCAGATTCCTAACATCGAGGGCTATCTGCGAATGATGCTTGACGGTTTCTTCAAAACGGTAAGGAAACTGGATTTGGAAATTGAGAAAATGAAAATGCAGGAGGGTAATGGATGAGGGAGGACCCGCAATAGTGAAACAAATTCGGCAAAAAAAGAATAAATTCTTTTGTTTTGCTCTCGACTTTTCGTAATTCTGCCATCAAAGATGGCGAACTTACTCCGTCTCGGCAAAAAAAAGAATAAATTCTTTTGTTTTGCTCTCGACTTTTCGTAATTTTGCATCAAAAAGGAGATTCTACTTTATTAAAGAGAACCTTATGGAACAGAAACGCACGACACCAGAGTTTATTACGGAGCTGCAGCCCAACGAGATATTCGTATTCGGCAGCAACCTGCAGGGAATGCACGGCGGTGGGGCGGCTTATATCGCCTACCGTAAGTTTGGCGCCATCATGGGACAGGGCGTAGGACTGCAAGGGCAGAGCCACGGGTTGGTGAGTTAGTCTCGTTAGAGGTGAGAAGCGAGCGAATAGTTCCTACATTTGCGGTATCTATGAGAAAGAATAAGCGGAATATCTCAACGATATGGGTGGTAGCAGTGTTGCTTGTTATTGCGTTTGCTATGCGCTCATTCTCGCGGCAGTCAGGATTGCCGAAGGGTAGTGAGGAGGGTATCGTCCTACAAAAGCAAAACGAGGAGGGTGAAGCCTCGTGGACTGCCATGCCCGACTCTGTCGTGCAGTTGTGTATGGCGGCACCCCTGAAGAAAACGCCCGAAATCGTCCTGCAGCGCACGTCGTACGTTGCTTCCTATAATCAGCAGACACGCTGTCCCAACTGGGTGGCATGGCAGTTGACGGCAGGGCATACCGACGGAGCGCTGAAGCGTATGAGCAATTTCCATGAGGAAGAAGATGTCCCTGAACCAAGAGCAACGTTGCAAGATTATCGTGGCAGCGGGTGGTCGCGTGGTCACATGTGTCCGGCAGGTGACAACAAATGGAATAGGGATGCGATGTTTGACTCATTCTCGCTCGTGAATGTATGTCCCCAAAACTCAAAATTGAATAGCGGTCTGTGGAACAGCATAGAGACGGACTGCAGAAAATGGGCGCGAAAATACGGAGCGGTGTATATTGTCTGTGGTCCTGTGTGGATGAAGGGCAAGCACGCCACTATTGGCGAGAATGCTGTGGCAGTTCCTGAGGCTTTCTTCAAGGTGGTGCTTTGTCTGCAGGGCTCTCCCAAGGCTTTTGGTTTCATTGTCAGGAATACCGAGGGCAACAAGAAGAGAGACCTGTATTACAACTCTGTTGACCAGGTGGAGCGTATTACGGGCATCGACTTCTTCCCCGCCTTGCCAGACGACATAGAGAACAAGGTAGAGGCAGAGGCAAATATAAATGATTGGTAAAAAGATGAATATCATGGAGAACAACGAGCTGCAGACCGCCTGGGACTTTGTGGAGAACACGGGGCGCAGCATCTTTCTGACGGGTAAGGCCGGAACGGGTAAGACGACATTTCTGAAGGCTGTGGTACAGCAGTCGCGCAAGCGTCCCATCGTGGTAGCACCAACGGGCGTGGCGGCTATCAATGCCGGTGGCGTCACCATTCACTCCTTCTTCCAGTTGCCCTTCTCGCCCTACGTGCCTGGTGCCAAGGTGGAAAGTAAATTTGACTTCAGCCGCGAGAAGCGCAAAATCATAGCGTCCATCGACTTGCTCATCATCGATGAGATATCCATGGTACGTGCCGACTTGCTGGATGCCATTGACAGTGTGCTGCGGCGCTTTCGTGAACACAGCATGCCCTTTGGCGGTGTGCAGCTGCTGATGATTGGCGACCTGCAACAGTTGACGCCAGTGGTGACACCCGAAGACGAGCGCATGCTGAGCGGCTACTACGACACGCCATACTTCTTTGGTTCGAAGGCCCTGCAGCAGATAGACTATGTGACCATTCAGTTGGAGCATGTCTACCGCCAGCAAGATGCTTCGTTCGTCTCGCTGCTCAACGAGGTGCGCAACGGCCATCCGTCGGCAGAGGCACTGGAGAAGCTGAACAGCCGCGTCACTACTGCCAATAGTCGTGAGCTGAACGAGAACGGTTCGTTGGCCATCCGCCTGACCACGCACAATAATCTGGCTAACTACTACAACGAGTCGGAGCTGCAGAAGTTGCCTGGACGCTCTTATCAGTATCGGGCCGACATCAAGGGAACCTTTCCCGACTACTCCTATCCCACGGCTGAAACGTTGGTGCTGAAAGAGGGCGCACAGGTGATGTTCATCAAGAACGACCCCTCGGGCGAACATAAATACTATAATGGTAGGATAGGGCAGGTGCAGGAGGCTACAGAGAAGCACCTGACCGTGTATTGCGAAGGCGATGCGGAGGCTATAGAGGTGGAGCCGCTGGAGTGGGAGAACACACGCTACACACTGAACGAACAGACACGCGAGATAGAGGCTGAGGTGCAGGGCACCTTCAAGCAGCTGCCCCTGCGACTGGCATGGGCTATCACTATTCATAAGAGTCAGGGACTGACCTTTGACAGGGCTATCATCGATGCCAACCAGTCGTTTGCCCCCGGACAGGTATATGTAGCGCTGAGCCGCTGTCGCACCCTTGAAGGGCTGATGCTTGCCACCCCCCTGCAGTCGCGTGCTATCATCAACGACGAGCGGGTAGATAGCTATATTGCCCAGCAAGAGAATGAGGCCGACCGCAGCATCAGACAGCTGCCACTGCTGAAGCAGGAGTATGAGCGCTATCTGCTACTGCAACTCTTTGACTTCCGTTCCATCTATGCCTTGGAAGAGACGATGGTGCGCCTCTTTGCCGAGTTCTTCTACCACAGCCATGCCTCGCTGAAGCAGTTGCACGACCAGTCGCTCTTTGACCTCCGTCTGCACGTCGTGGAGGTGGCGCTGAAATGGCAGCAGAAAATCCAGCTGATGACCTACGACGAGCTTCATGACAAGGACTTCCTGGAGCGCGTGAAGCGTAGTGCCGACTATTTTGCTGACCAGTTGCGCAGCATCTTTGCCAAACCCCTTGAGCTGAGCGCCAAGGTTGAGACGGGCAACAAGCAAGCCCGTAGGCGACTGGACAATGCCTTGCCCGACCTCAGACAGGCCGTCGTGGCTCGACGCTATCTGTTGCTGAAGATTGCCGAGCTTGGCTATAGTGTCGACAACTACCTGCACGAGAAGCAGATGTCGATGCTGGATGCTCTCGATGCCGACAGTCCGTCCAAGTCGAAGGGCGGCAAAACGGCCGGCAAACGTAAAAAGCGGCAGAAGTAACTAAGACTCCCACCGCTTCTGAGAAAAAACCAAATGATCAAAACGAGATCTCATACTTAAAACCTGCCATGATCCATGCGCCGGGCTGCGGAACATTGCCGTAGTCGACATACTGATGGTTGGTCAGGTTGTTGCCCTCCACGTAGATGGAGTAGCTGTCGGCACTCCACGCCAAGCGTCCGTCGAGAACGGAATAAGGGTGGTAGTTGCAGACGACGCCATCTGTGTCGGTATAGGAACCCATGCGGTCCTGCCAGCGATAGCCTATAGTGAGGTTGAGGTGGTCCGTGAAATTCATGCGCAGCTGGGCTGTCAACTTGTTGCGCAGATACTCCAGCGAGTATTGCGACTGCAGGTAGTCGGCCTCGTCCTTAGACTGGTGCTGGTGACAGTAGGAGAGCTGACAGTGGACGGTTGACAGTTGGCAGGTGATGGTTGACTCGAAGCCGAGGGTGTTCACCTTGGTGTGGTTGACACTCTGCCAGACGGGTTTTGCCTCACGGGTGTCCATCACCCAGTCTATCATGTTGCGTGCATGGTGGTGGTAGACGGCAGCCTGGGCAGTGAGCCAGCGGTTGCTGAACTTGACACCACCCTCGGCGGCGCGCAGCTCTTCGGGTTTCAGGTACTTGTCGGCCTTGTGGCCTCCCACGCTATAGTACAGCTCCGTGAAGGAGGGCATACGTAGCGACGTGTTGTAGGAGGCATAGACCTTCCAGCATCGTCCGATGCGGTAGCTGACATCAATGCCGGGGTAGACGGTGAAGGGCATCTCGTTCCAGGTGTTCTTCACGGCAATGAATCCCGCAGAGAGCGTGAATCTGCTGAGCAGAATGTTATGTTCCAGGTGCAGCGACAGATTAGAGCGGTTCTGTCCTGCCTTATAATGGCTGAAGGGTTCGTTGAGCGGCTCACCCAGATTGGTGCTGACAATGTCCTCGTTGCGAAACTCGGCACCCAGCGCGGTGCGTCCCAGCAGCCAGTCGAAGTAGCTGTTGAGATTGATGCCGAAGACATCGGTGCGGTGATGGTTGAAAGGCACCTTCGACTCGTCGCCACGGATTAGTTCGAAGCGGTCGTAGGAGCGATTCCAATAGATGGCGGGACGGAAGTGGAGCGAACCCTTGGTATCGCCTTGCAAGGCGGCAAAGAGTTTGGTAGTCTTCTCGAACTGCTCGTCAAACTTGGCGCTGTAGAACGTGTTGGACCCGAAGCCTTTAGCAGACAGCCCGGCATGCCAATGCAGCATGAGATGGTCTGCTTCGAAGCCTCCCTGATAGTACACCTTGCCACCGGAATAGTCGCTGTTGAGCGCCCCCGACTTGGCACGCTGATAGCCATCGGAGCGTGTGTAGGAAGCGGAGAGGGAAGAAGTCACCCCCAACCCCTCCCGAGGGGAGGAGAGACGGATTTGTCCTGCGGTGGACAGATAGCCGAAGGAGCCACCCTCCAGCCGTACTTGAGCTCCCCGCTCTTTGGCTGATGAGGGAAGATCTTTGGTGACGATGTTGATAGCACCCATCAGCGACGAGGTGCCATAGACACGTCCTGCAGGACCCTCCAGCACCTCGATGCGCACAATGTCGCTCAGGTCGCAGGGCAGGTCAAAGGCGTTGTGGCCCGTCTGTGGGTCACAGATGTTGATACCATTGAGTAGGATGGTGATCTGCTCGCTTGTACCCCCACGGATGCCGATGTCGGTCTGTGCACCAATGGGTCCACGCTGCCGTACATCTACGCCAATAGCGTACTTCAGTAAGTCGTTTATACTTTGTACTGGCGCCGCCTGAATATCTTCGCGGCTCAGTACAGTTACCATTCTCGCTGCTTGCCCCAATGCAAGCGGTGCGCGTGAACCCGTAATCTCGACATCGTCGAGCGTAGCCTCCTTGTCTACCGTCTGGTCATTGACGTCGTTGGTCTCCGTTGTGCTGCTGAAGTCATCGCTGGCAGCGCTGGCAGATTGCAGCGTTGCTACACTCAGCACACCGATAGTTACTACGCGTCCCAAACAGGCAAACAGGGCATATCTCTTCCGTATGAAATGGCGGAAGCGAAGGGCCTGGCGCTGATTGAAAAGTGGTTTGTACATAGTGTTACCTTGAATAAAACGAGTGCAAAGTTAAATATTTTTTTCTAATTATCATGCAGAATAGAAAAATATTTTGTATTTTTGCAACGTCTAAAACTAACAACTATGCAACAGACAAGTATTAAGAAGCGCGTTATCGGTGTAGACATTGGCAATGCTCGCACCACTTATGCCATTGTCGACGTTCGCGGCAATGTAATAGATTGTAACTATTTTGCCACCTCCGACTATCAGGATGTTAACAAATTTGTGGAACGCCTTGCACAAGCTATTCTCGACATTGCTGAGAAAAATGGCGGCTACGGAACCATCCGTTCCGTAGGAATTAGTTGTCCGAGTGCTTCCAGTATTACGGGTTGCATAGAGAATGCCGCCAACCTGCCGTGGAAAGGCATTGTGCCCCTTGGTGCTATGCTGCGCGACCAGTTGGGACTGGCTGTCGCTTTGGGCAACGATGCTCACAATACGGCTCTTGGCGAGAAGATGTATGGTGCCGCTCACGGCATGAAGAACTTCATCGTACTGAATCTGGGCGTCGGACTGGGCAGCTGTTTTTTCTCAGAAGGTCACGAGCATAGGGGAGCTAATGGCTTTGCTGGCGAGATAGGCCATACCTGCATTGAGGAGGATGGACGTCCGTGTCCTTGTGGACTGAAGGGCTGTCTGGAGGCTTATGTGGCTGCAGTGGGTATTGTGAAGACGGCTCAGGAGCTGATGGCGGAGAGTGATGTGACATCGAGAATGCGTGACATTAAAGCTCTTGACCCCATTACGATAACACGGCTCTGCGACGAGGGCGACGAACTGGCCATTGAGGTGTATCGCCGTACAGGTAACTGGTTTGGTCGCGGACTGGCCACTTATGCCTCTATAGTTAACCCTGAGGCCATTATTATTACCGGCGGTGTGTCGCATGCAGGCAAGTGGATATTGGAACCTACGCGCGAAGCCTTTGAGTCGCATGTCTTCCAGAATCTGCGTGGCAAGGTGCAGATTCTACTGTCTGACCTGGACGATGCGGAGCGCGACGTGCTGGGTGCCAGCGCACTGGCTTGGGATGTTCCCGAATACTCTTTGTTCAAATAAGATAGACGCCTCAGATATAGAAGTCTGAGGCGTCTATCAGTCCCGCACGGAGCGCGTATTTTACCGCTTCGTGCGCTGTATTAATACCCAATTTGCGGAAAATGTTCTTGCGGTGCGTTGTCACGGTGTGGATGCTGGAGAAACGCTCGGCAGCAATCTCCTTGGTAGTCTTTCCCAGCGCTATGGCTTTCACAATCTCCGTCTCCGTCTGCGTCAGGATGCTGTCAGACTTGTCGGCCTCCTGTTGCTGGGCAATGATGGTCTCCAGCGCTCGTTGACTCAGGTAGCGCGAGTGGTGTTCGACCATTCTTACAGCTTCCCTGACTTCGCTGAGGGGACCATCCTTGTAGACCACGCTGAACTGATGAGAGGAGTATACCACACGACGAATGAACTGAGGGGTAAGCTCGTCGCTGATGAGTATCCAGTCGGATAGTGAGAAACGCTCAGCAACAATCAGCAATTGGTCTTCGTCAGCGAAGTCGAAGAGGGTGTAGTCAAGCAATACCACGGCACTCTCATGCTCCTTGAGCAAGGCTACGAGACCTGCCTTGTCGTAAGCTTTATAGACTGCGTTCCCTTCTTCCTTCTTGAGAAGGCTTTCCAGTGCGAAACGCGTCAGTTCCTGATTGTCTGCTAATATATAGTTTCTCATTATTAATTTGTTTTTATCAAGAATTAGAGAATTAGAGATTTTTCAGTTGCAAAAGTACAAATTAATTCTCTAAATCTCTAATTCTTGAAAGATTACTTTCTTAGATTTGGTCAAGTGCCTGGGCGAGGTCGTCGAGGATATCGTCGATGTGCTCCGTACCGATAGAGAGACGGACGGTAGCAGGGGTGATGTGCTGTTCCTTCAGTTCCTCAGGCGACAGCTGCGAGTGGGTCGTGGTGTAGGGGTGGATGACCAGACTCTTCACGTCTGCCACATTTGCCAGCAGGGAGAAGATCTGTAGGGCATCGATGAACTTCCAGGCCTCTTCCTGTCCGCCCTTGACCTCGAAGGTAAAGATGCTACCGCCGCCGTTGGGGAAGTACTTCTTATAGAGGGCGTGGTCGTGGTGGTTCTCCAAGGCAGGGTGGTGGACAGCAGCCACCTTGGGGTGTTTGCTCAGGAAGTCGACAACCTTCAGGGCATTCTCTACATGGCGTTCTACGCGCAGGCTCAGCGTCTCTACACCCTGCAGCAGAATGAAGGCGTTGAAGGGTGAGATGGCAGCACCGGTGTCGCGCAGAATGACGGCACGAATGCGCGTTACAAAGGCAGCAGCACCCACAGCGTCTGTAAAGACGATGCCATGATAAGAGGGATCGGGCTTAGAGAGAGTGGGGAACTTGTCGTTCTGCTTCCAGTCGAACTTACCACCATCAACGATGACACCACCCAGTGAGGTTCCATGACCGCCCAGGAACTTGGTGGCAGAATGAACGACGATGTCTGCA
This sequence comes from uncultured Bacteroidales bacterium, assembly GCA_902798425.1. GTDB lineage: Bacteria > Bacteroidota > Bacteroidia > Bacteroidales > Bacteroidaceae > Prevotella. Next base: position 10,618 of record CADBWR010000053.1, on the reverse strand, counting down.
CCATGTTCCAAGGGGCGAATCAGGTAAGGTGTGCCGAAGGTGTTGTCAACGATGAAGGGGATGCCATGCTTGTGGGCTATGGCAGCCACACCTTCCAGGTCGAGCACGTCGGAGTTGGGGTTGCCGAAAGTCTCGGCATATACTACTTTTGTGTTGGGTTTGATGGCTGCTTCCAGTGCGTCGAGGTCGTTGACATTGATAATGGTATTGCTGATGCCTTGAGTGGCTAAGGTATGGGTGATTAAGTTATAGCTTCCGCCATAGAGGTTGTCTGCAGCAACGATATGGTCGCCAGCCTGGGCAATGTTCTGCAGGGCATAGGTTATGGCGGCTGCACCAGAGGCTACGGCCAGTCCTGCAACACCACCCTCGAGGGCAGCGACACGGTCTTCGAAAACGCCCTGGGTAGAATTGGTCAGTCGACCATAGATGTTACCTGCATCGCGCAGTCCGAAACGATCGGCGGCATGCTGTGAGTTGCGGAACACATACGAAGTGGTCTGGTAGATGGGCACGGCACGTGCGTCGGTTGCGGGGTCTGCCTGTTCCTGGCCTACATGGAGTTGTAAAGTCTCGAAGCGATAGTTTTTGATGTTGCTCATAATCTTATCCTTTCTTTTATTGTTTAATGTTAAATGTTTAATGTTTCTCGTTTCTGGGTGCAAAGTTACGGCAAAAAGAAATATCTACCAAATTTCTTGCGAAATCCAGAAGATATTCCTAAAAATTTAATAATCACATTTGTTTTATTCTGTTTTCGCTGCTTTTGAGGTGGGTAAACAGAATAAAACACTAAAAAGGGGCTTATAAGGCCCCCAAACCAGCGGTTTCTTTGTCTACGATAGCTGCCACACACGAGTCAGACCATACGTTTTCAGCTGTTTCCACCATGTCGATGATGGCATAGATAGGCAGGATGATGCCTAATACAGCAACTGGAGCACCAATGCCCGACATCAGCGAGAGCGTCAGGAAATAGCAGCCCATGGGTACGCCTGCATTGCCTACTGCCGAGATGACGGAGACGAGTATCCACAGCAGGATGGTGTCCCACGTAAGAATCGTTCCACCGTTCTGCATCACGAAGAGTGAGGTGACGAGGATAAAGGCGGCACAGCCGTTCATATTGATGGTAGTACAGATGGGTAGCACAAAGCGTGAGATGTTCTTATGAATGCCCAAACGACGCTCGGCAGTGTCCATCGTGACAGGCAGTGTGGCGGCACTGCTCTTGGTAAACAGCGCCATGAGTACGGCAGGCATCATGCGACCCAGAACGTGAATGGGGTTGAGGCCGCGTATCAATAAGAATAGGGGCAGGACGATGAAGAACTGGACAACATTTCCACCTAAGACCACCAGCACATATTTTCCGATGCTGTCAGCCACAACGCCTGCAGTCACCTGAGCCGACAACTGCGCTGAGAAGGCAACGATGCCAAGAGGCAGTGTCCAGATGAGCCAGTGGATCAACAGGAAGAGCAGTTCTTGTAATCCAACCAGGAATTTCACTACCACCGCTTTATTCTCTGACTCCGGCAGTTTCGACAGTCCTATACCAACAGCAAAGGCAAGCAGGAGTAGCGAGAGCACATTGCCATCGAAGAATGGCTTGACAATGTTATTGGGAATGACACTGATGATGTGGTCGATGTAAGATGTCTGAGGGCTGATGTCTGAGGGCTGAGTACCGTTGCTGATGGTCTCGACGGGCAGATTGCCTGGAGCTACCAATACATACAGTACGGCACCCACAGCGGCAGCGGCGAAGGTGGTGAGCAGGGTGTAGGTCAGCGTATGGCCAAAGATGCGCCCTGAACCTTTCGAACCAAAAGTGGCGAAGGTGGTGATGACCGCCAACACGATGGTTGGTACGGCCAGCAGCTGGAACAGTCGTGTATAGACCGTTGCTACGAAATTCATTACCTCGTCGAGCCACGCGATGCCAAACATTCCTAATATAGCACCCACGATGAGTGCTCCAATCCAAATAATTGTTTTCTTCATCTTATAGTTCAAACGATAGATTCACGTATATATTGCGTCCCTTCTGCGGAATATCGCACCAGTCAGCATAGGTGGTGTAACGTTTGTCGAAGAGGTTCTCGATGCCAAAGCGCAAAGCTAATTGAGAATTGAAAATTGAGAATTGATAATTAGCTGAGAGGTTGACGATGGTCCATGCCGGTGTCTCCGTCTCTCCGTACTTCCTGCCATATTTCGCTTGTCGGGCGTTTCCCTGCACTTCAGCTTTGCCTTGGAAGCTGCCGAAGTGGACACCCACACTCGTGGTGTAGGAGAAGGGCGAAATCATGGGGAGCGACTCACCCTCATCGTCCTGTCCCAAGGCATATCCCAATCGTGTGTTCCACACCAGCCAGGGCTGTATCTTCCATTGCGAGGTCAGCGAGAAATTGGCTATTGTGGCATGCGAGATGTTGCCATACACCTTGACGCCCTCAGCGCCAACGGTCATCGCACTGAGACGATCTTCGAACTGTCCGATGATATAGTTGGAGAAGAAGAAAGCGTTGGCGTCTAAACCAATGGATAATTGAGAATGGAGAATGGAGAATTGATAGGCGGCGTTTAGTTCTATCGCACTCTCGTTCTTCAAGCGTGGGTTACCAATGTAGTCATACTGGTCGTAGGTGTTGTTCAGATAGTAACCGTAGGCCTCTGTTACCGTGGGCGCACGACTGCCCCAGCCTGCACCAAGGGTGAATGCATAGTTCTCAATGCTTAATGCATAATTGGCAGCGATGCGACCTGTCGTCTGGTGATACTGCTGCAGCATGCCAGGGAAGAAGACGCTCAGCGCATGATAGCCCTCCTCGTTGTTCAGTCGTTGGTGTTGCCATGCCACCTTTGCTGATATGTTCAGCGTATGGGCAGAGCCCAGACGGATGCGGTCGCTGAACGCCACACCCGTATTCAGCGTCCCCACGTCTGGCCACGTTACCATATACATCGGTGCTGCTCCGCCAGGATACATCGTCATGTCGGCAAACAGACGATTGTAGTAGAGGTCGTAGTTGGCCGTCAGTTCATGGGCACCCTTGCTAGCTCGCACCAGGCTGTACAATCCCGTCGTCCAACTCTTGCCAGGCATATCCATGTGAATCTGGACATCAGGGCGCGTGGTGTCGTCCATCACGTGGGTGATGTGATTGTAATACACCTTCGTCTCCCACGACTGCACCAGTCGCTCTTCCCATAGTCGCTTGTATGACAAGGAGGTGATGAAAGCCTCGGCCTTTGCCACATCCATGTTCAGGGCAGGGTAGCCCACATTGGTGGCACGGTCGAAGATGAAGGTGCCCTCGATGGCATCTTGTGGCGAAAGACGGAAACCGAAGTTATTGAATGCGTTGACCTTCTGGAATTGTGAGAAAGAAACTTCTCTGCCACCGCCTTCCTTGTAGTTGTCGGCATGACGGTAGAAGAAGCCGCCATTGGTGTAGAACGACTTGGAGGAATATGACGCCTCGCCACCATACACCTGCAGATGGCCATTGCTCTCGTAACCAGCATCGGCACCAACCTTCCATTCTGGGTCGTATAAGAACCCCGCCTTGCGCAGTTTCAGATCCAGCGAACCACCAATGTTGCCAGTGGCCTGCGGGTTGCCGTTCAGTCCAGAGTTCAGCAGAATGCTCTGCAGGTTGCTGCTCTCCACATAGCTCGTCACAGGGTCCATCTTGTCCGTGCAGGCATAGAAGATCTTCATGCCGTCGATGGTGGTTGACACACGTTCCATCGCCATGTTGTTTACCACGGGTTCCCAGGCATACGAGCCACGACGCACCAGACTGACGTTCTTCAGCTCCTTCAGGTGTTCATCGATACTGGCCACCTGACCTTTTGCTGAACGTCGTCCGCCCTGTCCTTTAGACGGTCGTGTCAGACAATATTATGAGTGATAGCAAAAGAGTTTCTATAATCATATTGTTACATCCCAGAATAGCGTACTTCCTTCTTCACCTCCAGCAACGATATTGCCTTCGCTGTCTTTCACCTTCAGGTGGATGCGCCAGAGTCCCGTCATTGTCAGATTGATAGTACCTTGATAGCTGCCATCCTCCTGTTTAACAAGCGATGTGTTGTTGGGCGACGTGTGGTTGCCCATGTCAGGCATACGCGGGTCGATGTCCACCGTAAACGTCTCTGTAGCCAGTGCATAAGGTGTCGTGATGGGGTTGCTCTTCTTCGACACGTAGGCCTTGATGTTGTTCGTACCCGTCTTCCAGTCTGTAGGGTTCACCAGCGAGAGGAAGAATGTGTCGTCGCCGACCTTGAACGACTTCAGCCATACCTGTCCGTCGGGTAGCGCACTGACTACGATGTCTTTCTTCTCCACACCTCCCGTTTTGCCCAGCACATCAACCTCGTAAGAGTAGGTCCATGAGCCATTCTCACTGGTGTTCATCAAGAACGACACCCAGACGCGCTTGACAGCAAGGTAGTCGTAGTTGACAATCCTCGACTTATCAGAGACAGGAGTGCTGTGATACATGTTCATCTTAGACATATACATCAGTGGTGAGTTGCTGGTCACAGTTACGTCCTTGATGTAATTTCCCGTCTCCTTCTTGGTAGTGACAAAGTAGATGTCGTTATACCCTGTGTGGAAGCCTCCTGTCTTGGTGTAGACATAGACGTTGTACTTGCCATCGATTTCCGTTGTCAGCTGTTCAGTGCCTCCTCGGCCGAGCAGCAGTCAGCATCGTCAGTAATGGTGATGCCCGGAATCTCGATACCTGCCTGCACGCCATCGTCGTTGCTGTTGCAAGCTGTCAGGGCTACAACGAATAAAATTAAAAACAATCCTTTTACTTTTTTCATAATCCTTACCTTTTTAATAAGTTATATATGTTAAATCACGCTGCAAAGTTACGGCGAAATCCGTATTCTCACAATCACAATGATGCGGCATTTACATACCATAAATGAGGTATTTGATCATAAAAAAGAGGACTGACGATTGTCAGCCCTCCGTTTTAGGTAAATTTATAGGCTTAATAACCAGGGTTCTGGGGAGTGATGCCGAGGCTCTCGCCACTCTTACCTACAGGAATGGGGAAGCGATAGTATTTAGCCTGACGATTGTCATACTTGGCATGTAGGTGCTTGTAGGTCTTGGCAAAGAACTCGTTGACCACCTTACCGTTTTTGCCGATGTTGCCAGCGGTAGCATAACTCTCATCAAAGTACTCGTTGTCCTTGACGCTCTCGAGATCTTTGATGACATCCTTCCAGCGAGCAAGGTTGAACCACTCTTTCTGCTCGTAGACGAACTCCAGTCCCCACTCACGCTTTACATCGTCGAGCGTTACAGTGGCGAGGTTGTGAGTGTTGTCGCCATAGGCGCGCTGACGAATCTGGTTGATGGCATCCTTAGCCTCGTCAGCTCGGCCAAGAAGTACCAGTGCCTCTGCCTTGTTGAGCAGTACCTCGGCATAGCGCAGTTCCACACGGTCTAGGTCGTTCAGCTTGTAGCACTCGCCAGGGCCCTCAGAACCACGGTCTACAAACTTACCATAGCGGGGCAGGGTAACAGGAGCTTTGAACAGGGCAATGCTATCGCCTGATGCGTCGTAGAGCTCATCGATGTAGCTGACATCACGACGTTTGTCGGCCTTGTCCCAAGCAGCAAGGAAGGAGTCCTGAGCGGGTGAGAGGTGGTTCTCTTGCTCTACATTGAAACCGAAGGTCCATGAGCAGTGACCTGATGGTTACCTGTACCTACAGCATCACCGTCGTGTACGAAGGTCAGGATCTTCTCGTCCTTGGTAGCCTCATTGTCCTTACCCCAGATGCTGGCAAAGCTGCTGTTCAGTTTGTAGCCTGTCACCTTGTTAGCATACTCTACTGCCTTTTCAAGTCTTGCAGGAGTGTAAGAAGGAGCAGGGTCGGTAGTTTGGTCTTTGATGGCATTGATCTGGTCGTAGGTCAGCGGGTTGCTACCCCAGTCCAGATAGACGCGTGACAGCAGACCATAGGCGGCAGCCTTTGTAGGAACAGAGGGTAGCGAAGCCGATGTAGGCAGTCCCTCGGCAGCTTCTTCCAGGTCTTTTACAATCTGTGTGTAGATAGCATCGATGCTGGCACGGGTCTTCGTATCACCATTTGTTGATGTATAGAGAGGCACTTCACCCCACAGTCTGACGAGTACGTGGTAACCCAGAGCACGAGCCAGCTTGGCACGGGCAATGGCTTCTTTCTTGGTTTGTTCGCTGACACCTGTAGCAGCGGTAATCTTCTCGATAGCATCGTTGGCATTAGAAACGGCAGAGTTCTTATTGTACCAACGGTTGACGAAATAGACATTCGTAGGAGTCAGCTCGTGACGGCTGATCAGCGGACCGTCTGCACTCTCTGGTCCCTCAAAAGAATGGGTCTTCGATGTGAAGGTCTCTACGATGAAAGACAGTCCGAAGGCCTTATGATAATACTCGAACAGAGCATTGTCTGCCAATGCCAGAGCCTGCTGGTCATTCAGTGTCTCTGCTCCCGTCTGGATGGTGTTCGACTCATCGTTGTTGTCACTGCTGCAGGACGTTGTTACGCCTGAAACCGATAATGCCAGGATAGCACTTACTAAAGTTTTACTAATCTTTTTCATACTACTTTCTTTTTTTGTTAATACTACTATTGAAAATGGTTTATTGTTGCTGTCAGAAAGTCAACTCTACGCCAAGCGTGAAACTGCGTGCGGCAGGGTAGTCGCCCATGTCTACACCACTTTGTATCTCTGGCTCATAGCCCTTATAGTTGGTAATGGTGAAGAGGTTCGTGGCTGTTGCTGTCAGGTGAAGGTCTGCTTTCACAAAACGAACAGGAATGGTATAGCCCACTGTCAGGGTTTTCAACTTGAAATAGTTGGAATCCTCGACAAAACGACTATCAATATAGCTGTAAGGGCGTACGTCGGTGACTGCCGGGATGGCGTTGCTGGGATGATCGGCCGTCCAACTGTCGAGGATGACGGATGAGACGTTATAGCAGTCGGTGGGACTTTCCAGTGTGCGGCGCAGCGAGTTGTAGATTTGGCCGTTTGCCGTTCCCTGAAACTGTATGAAGGCATCTAAACGTCCAAACTTCAGGCTCGACGATAGTCCATAGTTGATGTCAGGATGTGAGTGTCCCAAGATGACACGATCGAACTCGTTTACTTTACCGTCACCGTTGATGTCGCGGAACTTCTCCTGTCCTACCTTTGGACGGCTGCCGTTTTGTGTGGGCAGTTTCGATATGTCCTCGTCGGCCTGTACCACACCATCGAACACGAGACCATAGAAGGAACCTACTGCTTCTCCTTTGCGCAGGATTGTATAGCTGTTGACGTTCAGTTCATCATAGTCACCAAGACTTGTCACCTCATTTTTATTATAGCCCAGGTTAGCCTGGATATTCCAAAGGAGATGTTTGTTTCTGACAGGCGTGAAATCTACTGAAATCTCGAAGCCTTTGTTTTCCACGTTGCCAACATTCTGGAGTTGTGAAGAGACACCATATTTGGCCACATCAACAGGCACGTTCAGCAATAGATCGAGGGTTTTCTTCTGGTAGTACTCCAACGTAATGCCTATGCGGTCTTGCAAAAACGAAGCGTCTATACCGATATTACCCGATACGGTAGTCTCCCACTTCAGATTGCTGTTGGCAGCATTCGACTTGGTGTAGTGTACATTACCTCCAGTGGTGCTGGTAGTATAGGCCGTCGAGTATTGGTAGTCGCCAATCTCCTGATTGCCTACTGTACCAATAGAAGCACGGACCTTTAGGTTGCTCAGCCATTTCTGGTTTGCCAGAAAACGTTCACGGTTGACATTCCACGAAAGACCGAGCGAGGGGAACAAACCCCAGTTGTGGTTCTGCGAGAAGCGCGATGAACGGTCGGCACGGAAGGTTGCAGTAGCATTATACCTGTCGAGCAGCGTGTAGTTGACACGTCCGATGAGAGAATGAAGGTTTGACGAGCTCTCGCCAGAGAGAGGAGCTGCAAACAGGCTACCTCCTGACAGGTTGTTCTGCTTTAGACTCTCATCGGTGTACTTACTTGACGAGCCTGTCAGGAAAGTACGGTTGGTGGTCTGATAGGTATAGCCTGCCAGCGCATCCAACTGATGGCTTCTGCCGAAGTTGTGTCGGTAGTTGAGTGTAAACTCCGTCTGCCAAGTTTCTAGACGACGTTTAGCAATGCTACCTGTACCGCCATTGGCAAGACCTAACGCTGTATAGTGAGGTGCAAAATAGTTCTGCGTAAGATTGTCAAGGTCGAAACCTAAGCTAGCCTTACCAACCAGTCCGTCAGTAAATTCATAGGTTAGACTTGCATTACCAATGATATCGTCATCGATAGACTGTGCCACACTGTTTTCTAAGTCTGATACAGGGTTTGCCGCAATATCCCCCATGGCGAAATAGGCATATTCATAGGGATTGGTATAGTTGTAAGAGCCATCAGCCTTGTAGATGGGCACAACAGGGGGCATGAGCAAAGCATATGTCAGGGAATTGGTGATGCCACCCTGGTAAGGTGAGGAATTGAACGAAACACCAGTGGTTGTGGTCAGGCCGTCTTGCTTGTTACGGCTGACATTCAGTGCAGCCTCTACAGTGAGCTTGTCCGTCAGTCTGCGGTCTGCATTCAGACGGAGCGCTGTACGATTGAAGCCAGTGTTCAGCACGATGCCCTTTTGATCTATTATGTTAGCGCCCAACAGGAATCTGGTTTTTTCGTCGCCACCGCTGATGGTCAGATTGTGTGAATGGCTGACTGTTGATCGCAATACAGCATCCTGCCAGTCGGTACCTGCTCCCAGTGCATCAATCTGCTCGTCAGTATAGCCCCCCTTGTTATAGAAATACTGTTTCTGATAACGGGCCCACTCTGTAGCATTCAGCACACTGAGCTTTTTTGACGGCGTGGCATAGGTCAGCTGGTACTGATATTTGATATTAGTCTGGTTGCGCTTGCCTTTTTTTGTGGTGACGATGATGACGCCATTGGCACCGCGCGAACCGTAGATGGCGGTGGCGGAGACATCCTTCAACACCTCTATAGACTCAATGTCGTTAGGGTTGATAAGACTCAACGGACTGATGCCGCCACTGATGCCTGTGCCACGCTCACCAGTGCTGAGGGTACCACTCTCCTTATAATATAAGAGACCATCAATGACATAGAGAGGTTCATTGTTTGCACTGATGGAGTTGCCTCCGCGAATGCGTATTGAGGAGCCGCTTCCAGGCTGACCGGAAGTCGTAACCTGTACGCCAGCAACAGAACCAGCTAATAGGGCATCGGCAGTAGGGAATACATTATTGTTAAGCACATCCTTGGTAATGGTCGTCACACTACCTGTCAGCTGGGTACGCTTCTGTGTACCGTAGCCCACCACGACAACTTCGTTCAGTGTCTGAGCGTCTTCGTGCAAGCGGATGCTCACCACAGAGTCGCGCTCACCGATTTTCACACGCAGACTCTCGTAGCCCACATAGCTGACGCTGATATCTGAGGGAAACGACGCAATGTCCAGATGGAAGCGGCCTTCCACATCAGTTACTGCTCCTACCTTATTATTATATATGACTGATGCTCCAATAATCGCTTCGCCAGTAACGGCGTCAGCAACTTTACCATTGATAGGTGTTGCCGACGCCATGTTACTGAAAAGCATGGTTAAAGCAATTACGGTTATTTTTCTCTGAAAACTCTTCATACCTTCTTATCCTTTTTAATTGTTTGACGCTGCAAAGGTACGGCGGTTTTTGCACCCCCACAATCCCTTTGATATGTCATTCCGCATACCACATGCATGGTATTTCACTATTTTATGCCGTTTTTCGAGAAAAAAACATTACCTTTGCAGCCAAAATATAGAACGATGGCAATACAAGATGCAATATTTCGTAGGAGTGAGTTGCTGCTGGGCAACGAGGCAATGGAGCGCATCGCCCAAAAGCGAGTCATTATCTTTGGCGTAGGTGGTGTCGGCTCGTGGTGCGCTGAGAGTCTGGTACGCAGTGGCATCAGACAGTTGACAATTGTCGACTCGGATCGTGTGTGCATCACGAATATCAACCGCCAGCTGATGGCAACAACGAAGACAGTGGGGCAGGTAAAGGTGGATGCACTGAAGGAGCGCCTGCTGACCATCAATCCATCAGCAGACATTACGGCCCTGCAGAAGATTTTCACAGAGGAAACGGCTGGAGAGTTTCATTTGGAGGATTATGACTACATCATCGATGCCATCGACTCACTGAAAGACAAGGCAGCACTTATTCTGTTGGCTTGTCAGACGAAAGCAAAGTTCTTTTCATCGATGGGGGCTGCTCTGAAACTGGATCCTACACGCATTCAGATTACGGAGTTCTGGAAAGTAAAGGGCGACCCCTTGGCTCGTGCCCTTCGCAACAAGTTCAAGAAGGAGAAGGTGTTTCCCAAGCACAAGTTCCAGTGTGTATATAGCGACGAACTGCTGAAGAATATGGGACATAACGCCACCTGTGGCACAGAGCAATGCATGTGTCCGAAAGCGAAGAATGGTCCAGGAGACCCTAGTCTCCTGAACCATGAATGGTGTTCGTCGAAAGCCCAAATCAACGG
>CADBWR010000052.1 GCA_902798425.1 uncultured Bacteroidales bacterium | reverse complement strand
TATCAGCCGTCTGTTCCAGATGAACTCAAACAAGGAAATTCCTATGGATTCTATCGACGCTGGTGATATCGGCGCAGGTGTAGGTTTCAAGGATATCCGTACTGGTGATACCCTCTGCGACGAGGAGAAACCCATCGTACTGGAGTCAATGACCTTCCCCGACACTGTGATTTCTATCGCCGTAGAGCCTAAGTCACAGGCTGACGTTGCCAAGTTGGACAACGGTCTGGCTAAGTTGGCTGAGGAAGATCCCACCTTCACCGTACGTACCGACGAGCAGAGTGGTCAGACCATCATCTCTGGTATGGGTGAGCTGCACCTCGACATCATCATCGACCGTCTGAAGCGCGAGTTCAAGGTTGAGTGTAACCAGGGTAAGCCCCAGGTTAACTATAAGGAGGCCATCACCAAGACTGTCATGGGTTACCGTGAGGTTTATAAGAAGCAGTCGGGTGGTCGCGGTAAGTTCGCTGACATCATCGTTAACGTTGGCCCTGTTGATGACGACTGGAACATCAAGGAGAACGGTGGTCTGCAGTTTGTCAACGAAGTCAAGGGTGGTAACATTCCTAAGGAGTTCATCCCCTCTATCCAGAAGGGTTTTGAGGCTGCTATGAAGAATGGTATCCTCGGTGGCTATCCTGTTGACTCACTGAAGGTTGTCGTTGTCGATGGTTCGTTCCACCCCGTTGACTCTGACCAGCTGTCATTCGAAATTGCCGCTCAGATGGCTTACAAGGCAGTCTGCGCTCAGGCTAAGCCCGTACTGATGGAGCCCATTATGAAGCTCGAGGTGGTAACACCTGAGGAGAACATGGGTGACGTTATCGGTGACCTCAACAAGCGTCGTGGTCAGGTAGAAGGTATGGAAGAGGCTCGCTCTGGTGCCCGTGTCATTAAGGCTAAGGTGCCCCTGTCAGAGATGTTCGGTTATGTAACCGCTCTGCGTACTATCACCTCTGGTCGTGCTACCAGCTCTATGGAGTATAGCCACCACGCTCCTCTGTCTTCAGCTTTGGCTAAGGCAGTACTGGAGGAGGTTAAGGGTCGTGCCGACCTTGTATAATTCTCGAGAGTAAATTCATACTCCACATAAAGGAACCTTCACTACGAAGTGCATCGTCTGTTGGCGAGCAACTTCCAGTGGAGGTTCTTTTTTTATCGTTATTTTACATGTAAATGTAGATTTTTTTGTGCTTTTTTAAAAAATAATTGCACAAACTGTTGCAAAGGTTATTTTTTTTTTGCAACTTTGCAAGCGTATTATGTGTGTACCTCCCAGCTTATCTGTTTTGCTGGCGGTGAAACCTATAAGCAACTATAAATATTGATGATATGAATAAAGATTCTTTTATCCAGCAGTTGGTTAGGGCATCATGGCTCCGACTGATGCTTGTGTTGTTACCTGTCATGATGGCCATATTGCCTACTACGGCATGGGCTGTCGTCGGTGACGAATTAGACGAGGTAATAGTCGACGGAATGAACTACAAAGTGTTGCGTAATGCTGCCGACTGGGAAGTCTTCCGGTATATGGTTATTGCTTCTGCCAACGAAGAAGACGTCAACGTCATTATGGGTGCTGACTTCACCATTACTAAGATGGTAGGTGACGATAAACATTACTTCAGGGGTATCTTCAACGGTAACGGACATACGCTGACCATTGAGATTGACGACCCTGACAGGAATCCATACACTGCTCCTTTCCATTATGCTACCGAAGTCACCATCCAGGACTTACACATCAGGGGTAACATCCATGGTGGCAAACACTCCGGAGGTATAGTAGGCTATTGTGGAAATAGCAATAGAAATTGCCACATCACTTTCGAGAGAGTGTGGTGTTCTGTCAACGTGAACACCTACGATACCCCAGAACACACAGCAAATTTCTGTGGTGGATTTATTGGTCATGCCCAACAGAACATCATCAAGATTACGGACAGTCGTTTTGATGGTTCCCTCCATAACGGTCATAAAATGGAAGGCGAGGGGAATAAAGCTGGTGCCTTCTTCGGATGGGGCGAATATGAAGGTGATAATACACTTGTTTACGAAGCACACCGTATCTACGATGCAGGTATTGCTATCAACACTGATTACAACATAGGTTATTATTACGATGACGGTGATTGGTGCACTTGGGGACACGCGCCAAAGGGCTGTACGAAAATCTTCTCTGCCACCAAATGGTATGCCCTGTATGATAGCGAAGTCATCACCGACCAGGACGAAGTCGTCAGACAGATGCATGAAGAAAAGATGGATACCTGGGTCATTGTTAACGGCAAGGCTGTACCTGACATCAAGAAGTATTCAACAGATCCGTCCTTCGAATGCTACGACATGGTACCAGGTACGGCAGTGGGTGAAGAAGGTATGCTGAAGATTCCGTTCTCTTGCGACCAGGTGGTGAAATATATTGACTACTGGTACATCGACGAGAATGGCAACAAAAAGGATATGCCTCGTCTGACGCTGCCCAAGAACAGCTATTCAGGTTTCCTGCTGGTGCCTGCCACAGAGGCGCATCGCAAGTTGCAAATGAACGTGCACCTGATGATAGACGAACTGGAATATACCTACGACCCCAAGAGCGATGCCGTGATGCACAATCCACGACAGCTGAAGGCAACGTTGCTGAACTACTCGACGAACAAGCAGCTGGCGGATGCTGGCGCCATCCAGTTGCAGTGGACTACCAAGGATCCGAAGTATAACGATGCGTTGGGTGGCGACCAGTTTGTCGTGCTGCGCTCGCTGACGGGTAAGGATGAAGATTTGAAGACGATAGGTTCAGTAGACCTTGAAGATAACGACTCTGTCTATATTTATAAGGACTCTACGCTGGTCAAAGACCTCACGGAGGAGCTGATAGGCAAGGGTATGGTGCAGGTGAAGTACGTGGTGGCTCGTGCCTCTGCCCAGCAGCTTTGGGGACTTAGCAACAACCCCGCAGTAGTGGCTGTCACCTACGACCTGGAATTCCCACACCTGTTGCGTATAGGCAACTACAACGCCCAGTGGCAGGACGAGACAGAACGTACGGTGAAGGTAACATGGGACTATGCCAACGACTACGGCGCCATGTGGGACAGTCGTGCCAAATACAGTATGCTCGTCAGTTCAGCCAATAGTGCCAAAGAACCCGTAGACTCTACCACCTACGTGTTGACAGCTGACGAGATGCAGGCGTGCAGCAAGGAATTGCCGCTCGTTCGCTCGTGCGTGGACTTCAAGATAGAATTCTTGGTAGAACGAGGTTCTTCGCCACTGCCTCTCGAGGCTCAGGGCGAGGTCTTCAAGATTGCTTCTGCCGAAGACTGGGAAGCCTTTGCCAATGCCGTGAAGGATGCCAAGGGTAGCAAAGATGTCAACGCCATGCTGATGGCTGACATCGCGGTGAGCACCCGAGTCGCCACGAAGCAGGAAGAGGCCTATCGTGGCATCTTCAACGGTAATGGTCATACCATCACCGCTACGATTGAGTCTGGCAGCGATCCGAATGTGGCCTTGTTTGGCTATGCTTCCACTTCCACCTTCCGCAACCTGCACGTGGCGGGTTCTTCCAAGAGCAGCAATAAGTTCCTGGCAGGTATGATTAGTACGCTGACAGAAGACTGTACCGTACTCATCGAGAACAGCCGCGTGTCAGCAACCCTCACCAGCACGGTAACTGGCGACGCCACCATGGGTGGTTTCGTTGGTAATGCCAACTACGCCACCTTGCTCACCCTGCGCAACTGTAAGTTCGATGGTAGCTTCGAAGGTGAGAACTGCAACAGCAACGGCGGTATGGTAGGATGGAGCAATAAGCTGGTGGCCATCGAGAACTGTGTCTTTGCTCCCCAGCATATCGGTACCCAGTATGGTGACTGTGCCACATGGGCCCGCATCAGGGAACAGAGTGGCTTGACAGTCATCAACAGCTATTGCACAGAGTTGTTTGAAGAGCGCTATAAGGACGTCTTCTACATCAACTCTGCTGACGACTGGAACAACTTTGTATCGACGTTAGCGTCAGCCAATGGCGAGGCACTCATCAACGTCATCATGACTGCTGACATCAGTGTTAACACCACCACGCCACCAAACGTCCACTGGAAAGGTACCTTCGATGGTAATGGTCATACGCTGAACGTGAACATCGACAAGCCAGGAGATATTTTTATCGCTCCATTCATTAGTGCTAAGAACTACACCATCAAGAACCTCCATGTGACAGGTACAGTCAATGGTGCCAAGCACTCGGCAGGCCTTGTCGCCAGTTCAGATACTGATGGCAGTAGCGCGAATGTCATCAGCAACTGTCGTGTGTCAGTAAAGCTCACTATTGCTGATGACTATGCTGGCGGCTTCATAGGTCATGGTCATTCTTCGAGCCATACCATCACCAACTGTCTGTTTGATGGTGAAATCGTCTGTACGTCGACAAGTGGAGCACCTTCTTTTGCTGGCGCCATCATCGGATGGGAAGACGGTGGTACGTCGAATGTAATCAAGAACTGTTTGGAGAATGGTACGTATGCCAATTTCGCCAATACGGCAATGAACTTCAATGCAGATAATGGTGGTACTCCCTATGGTATCAACGGAAATTGTTCTAACAACTGGGGCTACCACTACTGGAATGAACTTAATGGCAACAATGCTATCAACATGACGGTAGCGAGCCTCGTTGGGAATTTGGGCGCTGACTGGCAGGACATGGGTGGTGTGGCACTCCCCGTCCTGTATAGCGACCAGGCAGTCGCTACGCGTTTTAACGGCAGGACGAACGATGAGATTCTGGAACTGTTGGGTGGTTACTGGATGAAAGATGGCAATGGCAAGCTGATGCCATGCGTCGAGGACAGAAGACAGGCTGACGTCAGTCCTGCACCTTCCGACATGCCTACCTTCTATCATGAGAATAATGGACATATCGACAAGGAGTCGCTGACGATACGGGAGTTGCAGACCTCCACGCTGCTCACATGGTCCAATGTGGACGACGAGCCTGTTGACTTCTACGAGGTATGGCGCCGTGAGGTGAATGCCGAAAAATATGAGTGCATCGCCCAAAATCTGACGGAGATGCAGTTTGAGGACAAGAAAACCTCGCCAGTTCATCAGTATGAGTATTACGTGCGTGGTGTGAACGACTGCGAGGGTACCAAGTTTGAGGACACCGAGAAGGTCATCGGCCACTGTGTGCAGACGGCTACCATATCGGGCTCCTTCCGCTTCAAGGACGGCACGGGTATTCCTGGCAAGGAAGTCACGACCACGCTGCCTGACGGTAGCACCAAGACAGCCATCACTGACGAGAGTGGTTCCTTCGTCATGAGCGACCTGCCCTATGTGGATGCCACGGAGACGAACTACAGGATAGCACCCAACGTGCCCGGTTTCAGTGACTATAAGAATATCACCATCGGTACCTTACCTGGCCAGAACGTGGTGAGCAATGTAGAGTTCGTCATGGAGACAAGTGTCAGGTTCTCAGGCTATGTGCAGTATAGAGGTACCAGCATTCCCGTGCAGGGCGTGTCATTCAAGGTCGACGGCTACGAGGTACACAATGCTGCGGGTAAGGTGGTCACCGACCACGAGGGTAAGTTTACCTTCCACATACTGGTGGGTGCCCACGACAGCATCCAGGCCATGAAGGACGGTCACGTGTTCTTCCGTGATGGTTTCTACCACGAGACTGACGACGAGCTCGATACAAAGGCATGTGCTTTCTATGAAGACCAGGCCAGCAAATATTTCTACGATGATACCAAGGTGAAGCTGATTGGTCGTGTGGCAGGTGGTAAGGAGCAGGCCGCCATCCCTCTGGGTAACTCGCTGTCGAAGAACAACCTCGGTGACGACCTGCAAATCGTGATGGCTCTGGAGGGCGATAATGCCTCACGTCTGGTGTGGGACAACAAGGACAAGAGCAAGAAAGAACTTGACGAGGAGTTCACGCATCAAGCCCACGACAAGATGTACGAATACAAGACGACAGTACATACCACCATCAACCGCAAGGTGGTGACTCCCGACGTGCATACTGGTGAGTATGAAGTCCTTCTGCCCCCAGTGAAGTGGAAGATTCTGCAGATTACAGCCAAGGGCTATGCCACGCTGTTCCAGGACGGACAGGTGGGCGACGTCATTGACCTGAGTGACTCGCTGACGGCCCACTCAGACACCATCAAGGGTCTGTGGAAGAACGCTGAGAAAGCAGATGTGACGGAGGCCGTCGTCAACTATCATGCCCAGTACAACCGCATCTACCATTCGCCTGTCGTCATCGACTACAAGCAGATAGGCTTTGAGAAGTTCGACTTTTTTGGCGACCAGTACTACAACTTCAAGAACATTACTGGCGACAAGCAGAAGTTGGCGCTGGCCTATGCCGTCAAGAAGAAAAACTGGCCCAAGGGCAAGAGAGACTCCCTGGAGACCAAGTACACCTTCGGCTACCCCGTATTCAGCATAGAACGCAAGTACCCCGTGAAGATTTCTGCTACGGAGCGCTACTACTATAACAACAATACGAAGAGCGACACCATCGATGTCATCCGCCTGTCGGGTGGAGAAGTGACCATCCAGAACGGCATGGTGAGCTCTATACATCGTGATGTCGTGGAGTTGGACAGCGTGGGTGAGGCTACCTACAATCTGGCGGCTGCCCAACTGCCTTATCTGCTGACAGGTGCCGATGCCCTGCGCACAGTGACCATGACGCTGGAGATGGATGGCACACACTATGAGGCCATACCGCTTCGCGCATACATCTTAAACATTAGAGATATAAAGGGTGCCAAGGATATCATCAACCATTCAGTACCTCAGCTGGTTGATATCCTCCGCGACCCGCCTGGAGGAGCCTCTAAGGCTACCATCAGCAAGGGCTCAACATTGAAATATGCCTACCAGATGGATATGAACTGGAGTGCCGGCTTGTCGATGGACTTCAGCGAAGGAACAGGCTTTAATAGCTTCCAAGGTGTTGTGGGAGCCCCCATGGGTAGTGGTATCGTAGGTGGTTTCAACTACACCACATCCACCAAGTTCGAATTGTCCTTCGACCTGGTATTCTCGGGCAGCGGTCAGCGAGCCTTCACATACACCATGACAGCTAATGAGGACATCTCTACCAGTGGTGAGAAGTCTATGGTGGGTGCCGATGCCGACCTGTATATTGGTTTGGAGCAGAACATTATCTTAAAGCGTGCTACTGCCATCCGTGCCATCCCTGACAGTACCTTCACACGAGCAAAAGGTCTGTTGGCTGCAGGACGCATGGTCGAGATAGCACAAGGCCAGGACGACCAAGGTCATAAGCTACACTTGGTACGCGACGAGGTTATTACCTATGGACCTAAGGTGACTTCCAACTTTGTACACTCACAGAAATACATCCTGACCCAACTGCTGCCGTCGCTGAAGAACCAGTGTCTTGCCCTGATGTTCACTGGCACTGAGAGCGAGGCACAGTTGCGTGCCAACGCCACAGGTCAGCCCGTCTATTATTCGAAGGTTAATCCCGACGACGAGAACTTCGGCTTTGAGTACGATATGAAAACTCCTTCAGGAAGTAAGGAACAGTTTGTCGACGAGGTGAAGCACTATAAGGAAATCATCGCAAAGTGGATGGAGATGATAGCCCAGAACGAGAAAGAGAAACTGGAAGCACGTGACCTGGTGCAGAACTTCAGCACTGATGGCGGTAGCTCTCTCAGCTATAGTGAGACCTTTACGAGCGACTACTCGAAGATGAGCTCGTATGTCAGTCCCATCACACCGATGACCAGTGAGTATTTCGACAATTTCCTGAAAGACGGTGCTACCAGCATCGTGGCTGCTGTAGGACCTACCGTTGCCAAGTTCCTCGCAAAGATATTGCAGGATAAAGGCGGCAAGCAGGATATAGCCACCACAAGGGATAAAGATAATAATATCACATCGATTGATTTCAAGTTGATAGGTGTGCAGACTTCCCTCAAATTGACTCCTGCCGTGAACTTCAGTGTAACACCCAGACATTCCGAGGCGAAGTCGTACAGCCGCAAGGAGGGCTTCAGCATTGGTATGGACAATAGGAGTCACCTGGACTTCGATGTCTATCGCGTGAAGACCGCCAGCACTGGTCTTGAGGGCTACGACGTCCACGACGTATTCCTCAGCGACAACTTCTACGAGCTGGTAGACTACGACGAGGACTATCTGAAGCGTGAGATGAAGCTGGAGGATGTCACCTACGCCCACAGCTTCGTCTATCGCACCCGTGCTGGTGCAACGTGTCGTCCTTGGGAGGGTGAGCGTGTCACCCAATTCTATAACCCTGGAACGATGTTGGACGAGCGCACCAAGAAAATTGAGAACCCCGTCATCACGATGGACAAGCAGAGCATCAGTGGAGTGCCCTTCGGCGAGGCTGCCCGCTTCAAGATTTATCTGACCAACGAGAGTGAACAGCCCGAGGCTGCCTATGCTTATTTTGACATCTACCAGAGTGAGCGCTCGAACCCCGACGGTGCCAAGATGATGATTGACGGCATGCCACTGACGGGTAACCCCCGCACGGTAGAGGTCAAGCCTGGCGTGGTGACGGAAAAGACCTTAGAGGTCTATGCTGGCGAGAAGTTCGACTATGAAGGACTGAAGATTGGCATCATCTCACAGGGTGACGTCAATACCTACCAGGAGGTATCCTTCGATGTACACTATCTGCAGACGGCAGGAGCAGTGGCCATCACCACCCCTGGCGACAAGTGGATTATGAACTGCGACGCCCCGCAGGATGGTGACAAGGGTTGGTATCTGCCCGTCATCATCAGTAACTTCGACAAAAACCAGCATAACTTCGACCATATCGAGTTCCAATATAAGGAGTCGACACGTGGTGACGACTACTGGACCAACCTCTGCGGCTACTATGCCGACTCTACACGCTATGTGGCTGCCAGCGGTACGAAGGAGATGATTCCTGAGAACGGCAATATCACTACCCGCTTCTTCGGTGAGGGCACGGTCATGGAGAAAGCCTATGATTTGAGAGCCGTACTGTTCTGCAGAAACGGCAACTCATTCCTGACCTATGAGTCAAAGGTGCTCAGCGGCGTGAAGGACACACGTCGTCCTATGCTCTTTGGCATTCCCGAACCGAAGGATGCCGTTCTTGGCGTGGGTGAGAATGTCATCTTCAGCTTCTCAGAGGATATCGAGTACAACTACCTCCAGGAGACCACCAACTTCGAGGTGAAGGGCGAGACCAACGAGGCCGCCATCCAGGAAGCTCCCGCACTGAGGTTTGGCGGAAAAGGCTATGCCCAGAGTGAGGTGCGTCGTAACTTCGCCGACAAGAATGTGACCATCGAGGTGATGATCAAGCCTGACGAAGTAGATCGTGACATGCCTATCTTCTCGCATGGCTCCTATGGCAAACAGCTACAGCTGTGGCTGACCAAGGAGAAACACCTGCGTGCAGTCGTTGACGACAAGGTGCTGGAGAGTGACTCCATCGTGAAGACCACTGCTTTCCAGCGTGTGGCCTTGGTGCTGGACAACGAGCAGAAGAAGCTATTCCTCTATAGCGAGAACCTGGATACTGTGATGACTGGCGTGACCTATAGCGGCAATGGCCCGCTGGTCTTTGGCTCTGCCATTCCTACAGGCGGCCCACGTGCCTATTACGAGGGTCGTATGTTGCAGGGTCGTATATGGCATCGTGCCTTAGACCTCACCCTGCTGAATGCCTATGCCGACCACCTCTTGACAGGTTATGAGAAGGGACTGACTGACTACTATCCGATGAATGAGGGCAAGGGCGACTATGCCGCCGACCTGGCACAAGGTGCCCACCTGACGCTCAAGGGAGCTACATGGGCACTGCCAGAAGGTATGGCATTGAAGTTCGACAAGAATGCAGCCCCACAGGACGCTACGAAGAAGAAGGGTGTGCAGGTAAAGGCCGACTTCTTTACGCGCGACGACGAGCAGAACTATACCCTGATGTTCTGGTTCAGGACTGCCGAGGAGAGTGCTGCCTTGTTCTCTAACGGTTCTGGCCGTACTACCGATGTCGATGCCAAGAACAAGTTCTTCATCGGTATCGAGGACCATACACTGAAATATCGTACCAATGGTCGTGAGTATGAACTGGGCGACAATCTCTGCGACGACGCATGGCATCACTACGCTATGACGGTGAACCGTATGCGCCAGGTGGCCAGCATCTATGTCGACAACGAGTTGAAGGCACAGTTCTCTACCGATTCCCTGGGAGGTATGACGGGTACAGACTTCTACTTTGGCAACATGGTATGGAAGGATGCCTCTGACAATACCAAGCAGCTCGAAGATAATGCCCTGACAGGATATATCGACGGCATAGCCCTGTTCCAGCAGGCGCTGCCCGTCTCGCTCATCAAGCGTTATTCCAACAAGTCACCTGGCGGTGCGGAGAAGGGTCTTCTCACCTATGTCGACTTTGAGCGTCAGGAGCTGCAGTCTTCCGGAGATCTGGCGCTGCAACCCTATGTGCTGAGCAAGGTGCAGAAGTTTGACGATAAAGGCAACCTCACTGATGAGCATGACACTATCTTCGTCGATTCTGTCAGCTACGTCATGGCACGTGTGGACCAGAAGGTAGGTGCTCCCATACAGGCCTATGTAGAACTGAAACACTTGAATTTCAGCTTCGTGGGACGCAACAACCAACTGCTGGTCAATGTCGACGAGTTGGATTCTCGCATCAACAAGAAGAGCATCTCCGTGACGGTGTCTGACATCCCCGACAAGAATGGTAACTTCATGGCGTCGCCAGTAACGGAGACCTTCTTCGTAAACCGCAATCCATTGAAGTGGATGACCAATCGCTATGACAGGACGCTGAAGGCTGGTGAGGAGCACACTCTAAGCCTGATTATCGTCAACGAGGGTGGGGCAGCACATACCTACACTATTGAGAACCTGCCACGCTGGATGACTGTCAATAAGACCAGCGACATCGTGGAGCCCCAGTCTAATGACAACTTGGAATTCACCATCAGCAAGGATGTCAATGTAGGTACCTATGACCAGATTGTCTATCTGACGGATGAGAACGGCCTCTCTGAGCCGCTGGCTATTAATATCGTCATCGAGGGTGAGAAACCCGACTGGACTGTCGATCCCGAAATGATGCGCTACACGATGAATGTGGTGGGACAGGTATATGTGGGTAATACCATCGTCACTGACTCACGCGACATCGTGGGTGTCTTCGATGCCAACAACCGCTGCATGGGTCACACCAATGTGGAGTATGACAGTGAGACAGGACAGAGCATGGTCTACCTGACTGTCTATGACAGCACGACGGTGGTTACACCGCTGTTCTTCCGTCTGTGGCACTGTGCTACGGGCAAGACCATGCAGCTGACAACCTCTGTGCTGGTTAACTTCGTCAACCAGTCTATCATTGGTACGATGGACAGTCCTGTCTTGATGATGGCCGATGACCTCTATGAGCAGGAAATCAACCTCAAGAGAGGTTGGAACTGGGTATCGTTCAATGTCAATAATGTCAGTCTCCAGCGTGTGTCAAGCTTCCTTGGCATGTTCCCATGGAAGGATGGCGACATCCTTACCGAGGACACGGAAGACCAGACGCTGGTCTACAAGAACAGTCAGTGGATGAGCAATACCAGTACGGATATCAGCACTGTCGGACTGTCACAAAAGTATTGCTATCGCATCAAGGTTCAGGAAGACATAGATGTGTCGCTCTGGGGTACCAGCCTGAGGGATGAGAAGCTCCGCACCATCGATGTCAAGAAGGGATGGAACAGTATAGGCTATACGCCAATGGTCAACCTGCCCATCACCACCGCTCTGGCTGAGTATTACGATGATGCCATGCCTGGCGATGTCATCAAGAACCAGCATGAGTTTGCCATCTTTGCCAGCGACGGCGCAGGAGGTGGCAAGTGGTCGGGTTCATTGAAGTATATGAAGCCTGGCGAGGGATATATGCTGCACCGTCAGAAGGACAGCAATACATCGTTCACCTATCCTTATTATGAACCTGGTGCCACATTCATCGATACAGGCTCTACTAAGCATAACGCTTCACGCTTTGCCATGACCATGACGGTAGTGGCTGAGGCTGTTGGCGTAGACCTCGAAGAGGGCGATCAACTGGTAGCCTATGCCAACGGCGAGGTCGTAGGAAGTGAGACGCTGCAAGCAGACGGCGATAACCTGTTCTACCTCAGCATTGAGGGTGAGAACAACACACCGCTGTCGTTCGCCATTGAGCGTGGTGGTGAGATGATTGCTGCTACGAGCGATGTGATGACCTATGAGGCCAACGCCATCAGTGGTTCGCCTGCCAAGCCTACGAAGATTAGCTTTGTGCAGATTGACCAGCTGCCACAGGATGGCTGGTACACACTGCAGGGCATCAAGTTGCAGCATGCTCCTACCAAGAGTGGCGTCTACATCTACAACGGACATAAACAGGTCATCAAGTAAGTGACACTACGATGAAGACAATGAAGACATTGTGATCTATTAAAAAAACTTAAATAACACCTTGCTTCGGGCTGCAGAGATTGCGTATGTTATAAAATATGCGTACCTTTGCAACCCGAAACTGATTGCCGTTGAGCAAATGACTCTTTAGCGGCAGCAAATGAGTCAGAAAATTCGTATCAAGCTGAAGAGCTACGACCACAAACTCGTAGACAAGTCAGCAGAGAAGATTGTGAAGGCCGTTAAGGCTACTGGTGCCATCATCAGCGGACCAATTCCCCTTCCCACACACAAGCGTATCTTCACCGTTAACCGCTCTACCTTCGTTAACAAGAAGTCTCGTGAGCAGTTTCAACTGTCAGACTACAAGCGTCTGATTGACATCTACAGCTCAACAGCCAAGACTGTTGATGCCCTGATGAAGCTTGAACTCCCCAGCGGTGTTGAAGTTGAGATCAAGGTATAGTATAATCTTATTCTCAAAATAGAGCGACATTCCCGTCAGTCGGGGATGTCGCTTGTTTTTTACTGATTTTGATGCACGCATTTGGGCTCCATCCCAAATGCGTGCATATGTTTTATTCCTATTGAATTATTTTTTGCATACCTTTGCACCACGAAACTATAAATCTCATGGGTAAAGATTTTTTTAAGGAAATTGATTCTGTTATTCGAAACGAGCGGCTCTATGCCAATGTGGACCTGATGCGTGAAGACGTGATGAAGCGTTTTGGTATCAGTCGCCATCGTCTGAATGACCTCTTGAACGAGTATGCCGGTGGATTGTCATTCCCTCAGTACATTAATAATATTCGTGTTGAGGAAGCTCAGGAGTTGATAGTCCATCACCCAGAGATGTTCATTGCCAAAATTGCTTTTGAAGTTGGTTTCACTCCTCCTAACTTGCGTCATCAGTTTAAGCGTCGTTATGGAATGACTCCTACGGAATATCGCACGCGTTTAGTGTAAGGCCCAAATGCGTGCATCTTTTTCTTGGCAGAATAGATACTTTTGCGTAATTTTGCAACGTTTATGGATGAAGTAGTTTATTTACCAAATAAAAACGAGACAACAATAGCTTTCGTGAAGCGTGTGGTTGCAGAACAATCCAACCGAGAACTTCTGCGCATTGTTGTGCAGTTGGTTGAGATTGCTCTTAGCGAACTGAAAGGTCGTCCTTGTGATGTCAAGGTGACAGCTTCGAAGCAGCGGTTTACCTTGACGCTCCGCCATGCGGGTAACCCCATCGATAATCGTATGATATACTTGATGGACGATCACATTGATCGTGCGAAATACCAGCCTGATGGTGACGGCTGGGTTTTGACTCTTCGCCGTGACATCCCTTCATTTTACAAATCTCCTGAAGAAGATTGAAAAACTTAAGACCATATATGAGAAATGTCCTTCAAGTTCTTCAGCTTGTTCTTATATTGACTTTCATTAGTTGTGGTAAGAATAATTCTGTAAGACATATTCCCAATTTGGGCGATACACCTTATCAGGCAGACTCTGTGTTGGTGACTTATGCCCATCATCCGGATCGGGCACTCGTTATGCTTGACTCTGCCTTGTTGCTTGGCAATATCAATGAATACCGTGCGCAGTTTATCCGTGCCAAAATCTATAGCAAGTCGCTCCTCAAGCAGCGGCAGGATTCTGCCATCCTGATTTGCGAACAACTGCTGCAGCATGATTCCGTGATTAATGCACCGCATGACCAGGAGAATATTCTTGATCTGCTGATGGTCACCAGTCGTACCAAGACCGACTTTGAAGGCTATATTAAGTGGGCAACCCAGAAGGCCGAGGTATGCCGTCTGCAGGGAGAAGAGACAGAACAATGGCGTACTGAGGCAGAGATTGGTATGGTGATGGCTCATCTGGGACAGCCGGAGGAGGGTATGGCGAAAATTGACGAGGCCATTCGTCAGCTTGATGAGTCCGGCAGTATTGACCGCATGGATGCCTTCATCATTGCCGTGAAGCGTAAGATTACTGTACTGAATAATCGAGGCCGCCATGCTGAGGTCATACCTTTGGCACAGCGTATTCTCCACCGGCTTGAGCATTATGAGCAGCATGCTATGGACTATGCAGAAGACAGCTACCGCCTGTCATGGAGCGACAAGCCTACTGACCGCGATCGCTATATTGACTTCAGCCGTGCCCAGGCCAACGGTTTCCTGGCTGGAGCCTATGCCATGACGGGCGATGCCGCTCAGGCCCGTGAATGTCTCTCCCGTTTTGACCAGAGCGGTTATGGCCATTCATTCAGTGCGCGCAGGATGATAATTCCAGCACAGATGGCTCTGGGTATGTATGATGAGGCGATGGTCACCAGTGATGAGATAGTACGTCGTATGGGTAGCGATACCATTAATAATGACTATGCCGTGATCCTGCGCGACCGTGCCATCGTTGCTCGTGCCAAAGGCCATGTCGCCGAGGCCTACAATCTGATGAACCGTCATGCCAATCTGGCAAAGGTGCTCAGCGACAGTCTGCATGCCAGTGAGGCCCACGACTATGCTGCTCGCTACCATGCACAGGAGCAGGAACTCAAAATTCAGGAGGCTGAGACGACCAGTCGCATCAAATCAATTATTATCGGTGTTATCATTTTGTTGTTTATCATTGTTGGCGCTTTTTCGTTTTACTATCGTCGTCAGCGCCAGATTGTCAGCGAGAAGAATCGTGCCTTGGTGCGTATGATCAACGGCACACCGCTTGTGACGCCTGCTGATGAGGCGGAAGAACCCGATGAGGTTGGCGAGTCAGGGGAACTAGAGGAATCAGAGACTAACTCTGCTCTCTTTGATACGATTGATACTGCCATCCGCATGGAACATCTCTATGCCAATGCCTCACTTCAACGACAGGATATCTGTACACGTTTCCGCATCACTCGTCATACGCTCAATAACCTGTTGGCACAGCATGTCGGCAGTTCCTCATTTCCCCAGTATATCAATAACATCCGTATGGAGGAAGCACTTCCTATGCTTCGCGATAACACTTCGATGACAATCACTGCCATCGCTACTGCCGTGGGCTTCACACCTGCCAACTTTCGTGAACAGTTTAAGCGCCAGTACGGTGTTACCCCTCAGGAATACCGCCAGAATTTATAGAGCTTTGGTCGAAATGCCGTTTTGGTATGCATGTATTTGGTGTTCGTCCCAAATGCGTGCATATCTTTTTTTGGCGGTTAGGATTTTTCTTCCTATATTTGCAAAAAATTTTATACGATTACTATTACTAATGGGTGAAAAAGATAAAGAGATTATAATTGCACCATATTTAAAAGCGGGGGATAGGGTGGCCCTCGTTTCTCCTGCCTATTGGGTGCCGGAGATGGTTATTATGCAGGCGGCTGAAGTGTTAAGAGAGTGGGGGCTGCAGCCCGTTATCGGCCCTCATACCACAAGTCTGAATGTGGATGCCTTTTCGGGAACAGCGGATGAACGAGCGGCTGATATGTTGTGGGCGTTAGAGGATGATACCATCAAAGCAATATTTTGTTCACGAGGGGGGTATGGATCCATGCATCTGTTAAACAGAATTCCTTTGGAGAAATTTCGGCAACATCCCAAATGGCTGATAGGACATGGTGACATCACGATGCTGCTTTATGCAGTTGCAGCCACAAGAACGCTTTGTATTCATGGTCCAATGGGATTCCAGATTGCTAGCCAACAAGAACCAACCACCACCATTACACGCAACCTGCTGATGGGAATATTGCCACAATACGTTATACCTGGCAATCCCTATAATCGTTGCGGTCATGCGGAGGGCATTCTTGTGGGAGGAAATCTTTCAAGTTATGCTGCAATCTCAGGTTCAAAATTCCAGATGTCAGAGGATCAAGACATTATTTTATTTATTGAGGAGGTAGAAGAGTCGCTGCATTCCATCGACAGATTGTTCTATATGTTACGCTTGCAGAATAGTTTCGAAAGGGTGAAGGGTATTATCTTCGGAGCTTTCAATTCCATTAGATTCGACCTGCAGTTTGGTAGTGTGGAACAGATGCTGACAGCTCATCTGCATGATTTGGAAATTCCGGTCTGCTGTGGCTTCCCAGTAGGCAGCAACAGTTGTATCCCGCTTGTTGAGGGTGCACCGTGCTCACTTTCTGTCACTTCGGAGAATTCTGTATTGACATTCAATATAGAGGGTAACCAGCAGACCTGCCATATAGAGAAGCCGGAAGCAATGCTGATGAAGTTCGAAAATCCCAGCGGTGTTGAAGTTGAGATCAAGGTATAACACCTGCATGCTCAACAGATAAGCAATAGCAGCGCATCTCCCAGTGAGGTGCGCTGTTTTTTACTTATTCTTGTCTGATAATTTGGAAGTTATTGTTTTTTGACGTATCTTTGCAAATTATATAAACAAATTTAGACATAGGAAAAATGAAGAAAGTATTATTAGCTATGGCCTTTGCCCTGATGTCTGTGGCAGGCTATTCACAAGGAGTGTTAGGCAAGTGGTATACCGAGGCTGGCGATGCACAGGTAGAGATATACCAGTCTGGTGATAAACTGAACGGAAAGATTGTTTGGCTGGAACAAGGTCCAGAGACCAAGGATAAGCACAACCCCGATGCCAAACTGCAGAGTCGCAAACTGATGGGTGTAAACATTCTCTCAGGTCTCTCTAAGTCTAAGGAGAAGTGGGAGGGTGGCAGAATCTACAACCCGAAGAATGGTAAGAACTACAAATGCTCTATCTGGCTTGATGGTGATCAGCTGAAAGTGCGCGGCTACATCGGTTTCCTATATGAGACACAGACGTGGAAACGCAAGAAATAAAATGTCCGTGCGCGTGCGTGTATTAAGATGTTTTCCCCAATACGGCTAATTTGTAGTTATGAAAGAAGAACAGTACAAGATGCTGGTGGAACAGATAGGTTCGCTGATAGCAGGAGAAACAGATCTGGTGGCCGTGATGAGTAATGTTGCGGCAGCCATTCATCAGGAAATGAAGTTCTGGTGGACAGGATTCTATCGTGTTGTTGGCGACGAATTAGTGCTGGGTCCTTTCCAGGGGCCGGTAGCTTGTATGCATATCCCTTTCGGACGTGGCGTCTGTGGTACGGCATGGCAACGGGAGCAGACGATTGTGGTTCCTGACGTTGAGCAGTTCCCAGGGCATATAGCATGCAGTAGTGCGTCGCGCTCTGAGATTGTGGTGCCCGTATTTGATAAAGAGGGTAGGGTGACGGCCGTGCTGGATATTGACAGTGAGCAACTGGCTACCTTCGACGAAACCGACCAACGCTACCTGGAGGAGATTTGCCGCATGCTGAGCTGATTTTGACTGACAGAGAAAGTTAAAAACGTCAAAATTAGTTAAACTATGTTATTTTTGTGGGTGCTACTATTGTGTATTTTATATATAATGTGTACCTTTGCAGCCGCTTAAGTGAGTATTGCGCTGGCCGTTAGGCTAACAATACGCTGACAAAGAGCGACTTAACCTTCAATTGCGAAGAAGTGAGTGCGGTTCTTTTTAGGTGTGTTTTGCAAGCGCAGTAGTTACGGCGGCACTTAAAAAGAGTATATATTCAAAGACTTCCGTTTTCAGTGCCGACGGTAAGAATGTACCGTGCACTGTTATCGAATGTGGTCCTTGTGTTGTTACTCAGGTGAAGACCGTCGAGAAGGACGGTTATGCTGCTCTTCAGCTCGCTTATGGCGATAAGAAAGAGAAGAACACCACCAAAGCAATGATGGGTATCTTCAAGAAGGCAGGTACAACACCAAAGGCCCACTTGGCCGAGTTCAAGTTTGACGAGGAGCACAACCTCGGAGACGTGATTACTGTTGACTTGTTCGCTGACAGCGAGTTCGTCGACATCGTAGGTACCTCAAAGGGTAAGGGTTTCCAGGGTGTTGTTAAGCGCCACGGTTTCGGTGGTGTTGGTCAGAGCACTCACGGTCAGGACGACCGTCTGCGCAAGCCAGGTTCTATCGGTGCTTGTTCTTATCCCGCCAAGGTATTCAAGGGTATGCGCATGGGTGGCCAGATGGGTGGCGACCGCGTAACAACGCAGAACCTGAAAGTGTTAAAGGTAATTCCGGAGCACAACCTCCTGCTCGTGAAGGGCAGCTGCGCCGGATGCAATGGTTCAACTGTTTTAATTGAGAAGTAAGCTATGGAAATTAACGTATTGAATATCAACGGTCAGGAGACCGGACGTAAGGTTACGTTGAACGAGTCTATCTTCGGCATTGAACCCAACGATCACGTCATTTATCTGGATGTAAAGCAGTATCTCGCTAATCAGCGTCAGGGTACCGCAAAGGCTAAGGAGCGTTCAGAGCACGCTGGTTCTACCCGCAAGCTCGGTCGTCAGAAGGGCGGCGGTGGCGCTCGTCATGGTGATATCAACTCACCCCTGCTGCGTGGTGGTGGTCGCGTATTCGGTCCTACACCCCGTGACTATGGTTTCAAGCTGAACAAGAAGGTGAAGGCTCTGGCTCGTAAGTCAGCTCTGTCTTACAAGGCTCAGGAGAATGCTATCATCGTTGTCGAGGACTTCGCTATGGATGCTCCTAAGACAAAGGAATTCATCAACATTGCAAAGAATCTGAAGGTTGACGGCAAGAAGCTGCTCATGGTTCTGCCCGAGTCTAACAAGAATGTATACCTGTCAGCTCGCAACCTGCAGAAGGCTGAGTGCATCATCGCTGCCAACGTGAACACCTACAAGGTGCTGAACGCTGACGTGATGGTAATCACCGAGAACTCTCTGAAAGCTATCGATGGCGTATTGGGATAAATAGTAAATTGTAAATCGTCAAATTGTAAATAGAGATGAGTTTTATTATAAAGCCTCTGATTTCAGAGAAGATGAACAACATCACGGAGAAGACTTCTGTTGACAAGACTTACAAGCCCAAGACTGGTGCTCACCGTGGTGAGGAAGTAACGAAGAAGGCTCAGCCCAAGTACGGTTTCATTGTTAAGCCCGAGGCTAACAAGGTAGAGATCGCCAAGGAGGTTGAGGCTATGTACAACGTTACAGTAGAGAATGTGAATACGCTTCGCTATGCCGGTAAGCGCTCAAGCCGCTATACCAAGGCAGGTCTCGTGAGAGGTCAGAAGAATGCGTTCAAGAAGGCCATCGTTACTCTTAAGGAGGGCGACAGCATTGATTTTTATAGCAATATTCAGTAATAAAAAATGGCAGTACGTAAATTAAAGCCCGTTACACCGGGTCAAAGACACAAGGTTATTGGCACGTTCGAGGATATTACTGCATCCGTGCCAGAGAAGTC
>CADBWR010000051.1 GCA_902798425.1 uncultured Bacteroidales bacterium | reverse complement strand
CATCTGCAACCGTATCGTTGAAAAGCTCAATGAGGCCGATGCGCTCATCGTGGGTTCGCCTGTCTATTATGGTCAGCCCAACGGTGCTGTAATGGCAGTCCTGCAGCGTGCTTTCTTCTCAGGTGCCCAAGTACAGAACAAGCCTGCGGCAGCGGTAGCTATCTGCCGTCGTGGTGGTGCTACGGCTGCATATCAGACGATGAATATGATTTTTGAAATGAAGAACATGCCTGTGGTTACTTCCCAATATTGGAACATCGCCTACGGATTGGCGCCTGGTGAAGCGACACAGGACACAGAGGGAATGCAGACCATGCGAGTGCTTGCCGACAACATGGCCTGGCTGCTGAAGAAGATTCACGCCAATGGTAATCCCGATTATCCTGAACGCGAAGAGTGGCAAGGCATGAACTTTATCAGATAAGCAATGATTACAAACGGAAAATACAGACATACCTACACAGCCACGGCATCGGACATCACGCCTTTGTACAGGCTAACGCCGAATGCCATGCTGATGTACTTCCAGGACAGTTTCGCCCGGCTGATGACCATCCACCATGTGGCTGCCTTCGACATCGTGAAGCAGCATCGTATGTGGGTCATCACGGAGGTGCAGATGGACATACGACCGACGGTTACATACTGGTCGGAGGATTTCACGGTGGAGATATGGGTGAGCGAACTTACTTCACTCCGCATCTACTGCGATTTCCGCATTGTCCGTAAGGATAACGAGCAGTTAATAGCCTCCGGCACAAGTCAGTGGAACATCCTCAATGTCGACACCAAGCGATTGGAAACAACCGATTTTCTTGCCGATAAACTGACAGTGGTGCCTGAACTGATGACTGCTAGTCATAAGAAAGTACGGTTCCCCAAACCGCAGTCGTTCGACATGCTGATGGAGCATCGGGCAACACGTCTTGACCTTGATTTTAATTTCCATGTCAGCAACCGCAGCTATGTCACTATTGCCCTGCTGACCATACCCGACGAAGTGCTGGCTTCGCAGACGTTGGCATCCGTCATCGTCCACTGGCAGCATGAGACCTATCTTGATGAAACTCTAACTTGCCACATGTCTCACATAGATGATGGTAGTTACCTCCATACGCTTACGAATGCGGAGGGCATAGTGGTCTGTGAACTTATGAGCAGATGGCAGCAACAGCCAGAAATACCAGAAGTCAGCGAAGTGCTGAACAGACATTTATAAAATGCTAATAGATAAATCGGAATTTATGAAAAATATAAATATACATGTAACGAGAAAAAGCTTCTTAATGATTATGTCTGTGCTTGCCTTCACCATTACAGCCAATGCGCAAGCAGGGAATTCAGACTCTCGCCAAAGACTGTACGAGTCTTTCCTCACTCCGCCTGACAGCATTCGGGTGGGATGCTACTACTATTGGGTGAACGAGCAGGTGGATCCTAAAGGTGTTGTGGCTGACTTGGAGTGGATGAAAGAGAACGGCATTACCTTGGCATTCCTGGCCACCGACATTCGCAACCACACGACATGGGATAATCCTTGGGAGGGGCAGGCTTTCGGCAAAAATAAATTTCAGAGCCGCCTGTGGTGGAAGAATCTGCGTACGGCACTTAAAACAGCCGGTCGGCTGGGCATCGAGATGGGCTTGTTCAACTGTCCCGGATGGAGTCAGTCGGGCGGGCCGTGGGTGAAGCCCGAGGAAGCTATGCGCAACTGGACGCCCAACGGCATAGAAGTCTGTAAGACCAAAGAGGGCACCGACGTAATGTGCTCACCCTGTTCGCCCGATGCACAGGGGCTGGAGGTAGACAAACTCTCGAAGGTGCACGTGCAGAAACACTTCGAGGCATTCATTGGTGAGATCCTGCGCCGTATCCCTCAGAAGGACCGCCCCACGCTGACCACCGTTGTTGTGGATAGTTGGGAACGTGGGAAGCAAAACTACACCGATTCTATCTTTTCAAAATTCCGTCATCGATTCGGCTATGAGCTTGACTACACCAACCCCGCTTGTCAGAAGGATCTCGATCGGCTCATTGCCGACCTGGTAGCTTCAGAGTATATGGGCGGACTGACGGAGAAAGCCCATGAATATGGTCTGCGCACTTGGTGTGAGCCCTACGCTCACAGCCCCTTCCCTGCCAACAGCATCACCTACGGCAGTGCAGCCGACGAGGTTGCTGCGGAATTTTGGGTGGACGATCGCAAATTCCGCCAAAAAGAGGTAGATGCAGCTCTCGGTTCCGCACGTCGCAGTGGCAAGAACAGAGTATGGGCTGAGAGTTTCACCGATGGTTGGCCTGAACTGGCAAAGGATGACTGGAGCTTTGAGAAGCTAAAGCCCATCGCCGACCGCTACTTCCATGCAGGCGTCAATGCTACCATCCTTCATGTTATGATTTCGCAGCCAGGCGACGACCGCAAACCCGCTGTCCGACCATGGTTCGGCACCTACTTCGACCGTCGCAGCCAGCATGCATCCGACCTGAAGCCACTTGTTACCTATCTTCGCCGCTGCAACTTCATGATGCAGTTGGGCAAGCCGTTGGATGGTGCTAACGACCGTCGCATCTTATCCGATGGTACATTCATCCGCTTTACTGATGATTCTCTGTTTGAGGTCACTTTCCCCGACGGACACCAGGAGTTGTGGAATCCGATGCAAGGGATTACGACCAGAGGAATGGAATAAATAGCTGTTGGCAATCCTTGCCGGGTTATCCAAAGGATAAATAAAAATCAATAACATGTCCAAAGGCGATAACGGTTGGACATTAAATTGAAATATGAAATTGAAAATGTGAGATATGAATCCTGTTACCATCAGACTTCTCAACCAGCAGCTCATCGCTCCACAGTTCAGTACACCTACTGAGGTGGTGCGGTATATGGGTGCCATGCAGGCACAGGAGTATCGTATGATGCGTTGGGCTGTGGCAATGCGCACTTGCAAACCGTCATTCAAGGCATTCAAGAAAGCTTTTGATGAGGGACAGATTATCCGTCTGCACCTGATGAGAGGCACTTGGCAGTTGGTATCTGCTGAAGATTACTGGTCTATGATAGACCTATTTGCTCCAAAGGCGATTGCCGTCACGAAGGGATGGATGAGCAGCAATAAAATAAGCATATCCGATGAAGAACTGATACGTGTCAGAGATATACTCGTTCGGACAGCGGCAGACAAAAGGAGTGTGACGAAAGATGATTTCGTTCAGGCGTTGGCAGAAAAAGGTTTGCAGATGGATGACCATCGCCTGTCATATCATATCCGTATGGCAGAAATGGCAGGCATCCTTTGCAGCGGAGATTTGTTACCACTCAAGGCAACTTACGCGCTTACAGCAGATAAAGTAAAATCATCCGCAAAGATGGACAGAGACGAGGCGCTGGCTTACTTTACTCATAAGTACTTCCAGAGTCGCCAACCAGCTACACTGGAGGATTTTGTATGGTGGTCGGGACTAAACATTAGCGACTGTCGGAGAGGCATTGCACTCCTTGGCAACAGCATTCACATAGAGAGGTGGAAAGGCAGGGAGTATTATCTGACCGAAGAGTGTCGCATAAGGGGATTTCGTAAAGGCAAGTTCCTCCTGATTCCTCCATACGATGAATACCTCATCAGTTATAAGGGAGGGGTCCAGAAACTACCGAGTGTTTCTGGGAGGGGCACCCGTGACATTGTTCTTCCTCCAGAACACAGACATCGCGCCCATAACAATAGTGGCATTTTCCAGCCTATAATAGCTTATGATGGAAAGATATGCGGTAATTGGTCACCTTTTAAAGAGGACTTTCAAGCATCCTTCTTTGAAGAAAACTTTGAACCTGTAGATGTAAGTGAAGCCTGGCAATCATACAATAGTTATCGAAATAAATAAGTATCATGAATATAGAAGACTATCGCGAGTACTGCCAATAGACTAAAACAAAGAAGAAATAATCATGTACTGCTTAAAATACAAAGTAACGACAAGCACCTGTAATAGCGAGGGACGGCTGACGGCATCATCGTTTCCCTGTCTATAGAGAGTGAGGTGAGTGCCATCATTGAGTTTACATAAATTTGAGTATTAACTAAATAGGATTAAAATGAAAAAGGTATTATTTGCTTTCGCTGCCTTGATAGCATTGGCAGCATGTGGTAACAAACAAGCAGCCGCTCCCGAAACAGAGAGTAGCAAAGTAACGAATGAAGTAGTAACTAACGACACAATCAGTCAAGAAATGAAAGAAACAAACATGCAAGAAGTACAGGCGTATTTGAAGGAGTGCGGAGCATTCTTCATTGCCACAACCGACGGTGACCAGCCCCATGTGCGTCCCTTCGGCGTATCAGAGATTATCAATGGCCGTCTCTATATCATGACGGGCAAGGTGAAGGACGTTTACAAGCAGATGGCTGCGAACGGAAAGTTCGAGATCTGCGCCTTGAAGAAATCAGGCAGCGAATGGATGCGTCTGAGCGGAACCCTGGTCAACGACGAGACACTGGCCGTCAAAGAGGAATTTCTGAACCGCAACGAGAGCTTGAAGTCGATGTATAAGGCTGATGATGACAACATGGCCGTGCTCTACATCACCAATGCTACAGCCCGCTTCTGCTCGTTCTCAGCACCTGAGAGAAAGGTAGGTTTCTAAATATTTGTACTTTTGGCAATAAAAATAATACCTACTTCATGTTAATCTGCTTTTGCGGGCAGTCACAGGTGGGCAATACTCAAAACACCGCGTTTTAGGTATTGCACACCTTATTTATTTGCCGTACCTTTGTACCCGATAAAATTGTATCAACTATAAAGCAGATGAACTATGGGACTATTAAAAAAGGTTTTTACCAACTGTGCCTGTCCGCAAGGAAGGATGGGACGCGCGATGCTGAAGTTTATGAATCTCTGTCATGCACCGCTGACGAACTGGGGACTGAAACTGGTCAATATTCAAGACGGCTGGACGATGCTTGACATCGGCTGTGGCGGTGGGGCAACCTTGCAAAGACTGCTGAAGCGGAGCGAGGGTTCAATGATCTATGGCATCGACATCTCTGAGGAAAGCGTAGCGAAGGCCAAGAATTCATCCTGACTGAGATTCACCGTATGAAGCCATCGAATGCGACTATCATCGGCGTAAAAGCATAGTTTGCAACCGGATTGCGGCAACAATGCTGTAATTTTGCACCGCCCCCAAAGATGAAATATAAAAGCAAGTTTCGGGCAAAAAGTTTGTGAACTAATGACTACTCTGTTGCTGCATTTTCTCAATTACATTTTCCATTATTTCTCTTCTTGGATAAGTTACTGTATTAAACCTACTTTTTTTATTTTTTCTTTTATCAAATCAGCATTTTTGTATAACTTTGCCATCAAAGAATGCGATAATACAATCGTATTAAAATGAAAAAGACATGTGAAAAAAGGCGAAAATATTTTGGCTGTGCGCATAAAATGTGTTACCTTTGCATTCAGATATATCCTAACTAAATAAAGTATTATGACTGCTAAACAAACTATCGAGGCTGGAAAAGCCATTATGGGAATCGAATTTGGTTCTACACGTATCAAGGCCGTACTCATCGACCAAGATAACAAACCCATAGCACAGGGGGCACATGAGTGGGAAAATCAACTCGTCGACGGACTGTGGACCTACTCTACCGAAGCCATCTGGTACGGCCTACAAGACTGCTATGCCGACTTGCGCAAAGACGTTCAGAAGCAATACGACTGCGAGATAGAGTCGTTGGCGGCTATCGGTTTCTCGGCTATGATGCACGGCTACATGGCTTTCAACGAGCAGCAGCAGATTCTGGTACCTTTCCGCACATGGCGTAACACCAATACTGGCAAGGCTGCTGCAGAGCTCTCGAAGTTATTCAACTATAACATCCCCTTGCGCTGGAGCATCTCACACCTTTATGAGGCTATTCTCGACAACGAGGAGCACGTCAGCGACATTAAGTATCTGACCACACTGGC
Source organism: uncultured Bacteroidales bacterium (assembly GCA_902798425.1). GTDB lineage: Bacteria > Bacteroidota > Bacteroidia > Bacteroidales > Bacteroidaceae > Prevotella. Next base: position 7,352 of record CADBWR010000051.1, on the reverse strand, counting down.
AGGATATGTACACTGGCAGGTAACAGGTCAGTTCGTACTGGGCGTGGGCGATGCCTCTGGTATGATTCCCGTTGACCCAGCCACCAAGACATACGATGCCACCATGGTGGAGAAGTTCGACAAGCTCATTGCCCCCAAGGGCTTCAGCTGGAAGTTGCTGGACATTCTGCCCAAGTCGCTGAATGCTGGCGACAGCGCAGGATTCCTAACTCCCGAAGGTGCCAAGAAGCTGGACGTCAGCGGTCACTTGAAGGCAGGCATCCCTGTATGTCCTCCTGAGGGCGACGCTGGCACAGGTATGGTAGCTACCAATGCCGTTAAGCAGCGCACAGGAAACGTCTCAGCAGGTACTTCTTCCTTCTCCATGATTGTACTGGAGAAACCACTGAGCAAGCCCTACGAGATGATAGACATGGTAACGACACCTGACGGAAGTCTGGTAGCCATGGTTCATTGCAACAACTGCACCAGCGACATCAATGCCTGGGTAGGACTGTTCAAGGAGTATCAGCAGTTGCTTGGCATCAAGGTGGATATGAACGAGCTCTATGGCAAGCTGTTCAACGAGGCACTGAAGGGCGATGCTGACTGTGGCGGACTGATGGCCTACAACTATGTCAGCGGCGAGCCTGTGACAGGACTGGCCGAGGGTCGTCCGATGTTCGTACGCTCTGCCAACGACAAGTTCAACTTGGCTAACTTCATGCGTGCCCACCTCTACGGAGCCATCGGCGTGCTGAAGATTGGCAACGACATCCTACTGAAGGAGGAGAAAATCAAGGTGGACCGCATTACCGGCCACGGAGGCTACTTTAAGACTCCTGGCGTAGGACAGCGCATGCTGGCTGCAGCACTGAACAGTCCCATCAGCGTGATGGAAACAGCTGGTGAAGGTGGTGCATGGGGTATCGCTCTGTTGGCTGGCTACCTGATCAATAAAAACGGCAAGAATCTGGCAGACTATCTGGAGCAGGTTGTCTTTGCAGGCAACACGGGAACATCTATTGCCCCCACTGCTGAGGATGTTGCCGGTTTCGAGAAGTATATTCAGAACTACAAGGCATGTCTGCCTATTGAGCAGGCAGCTGTAGACAACAAGAAATAAGTGGGAAGAACAGGAAATTACAACATATCGGTGGTTATCGTGGTGCATGACCAATCCGAAGCCCTTGAGCGCAACTTGCCGCAGTTTCTAACTGTGGCAAGTGCTGCGCAAGGAGAGATTATCATCGTCGACGACTCATCAACGGACAGCACTCCCGACGTACTCAAACGATTGAAGGAAGGTAACCCGCACCTCTACTCTACCTTTCTGCCTAAGAGCACCATACTCAACAAAAGCCGTCTGCAGCTGGCACTGAACATAGGCATCAAGGCAGCACTCTCACAGCGCATCGTCTTTGCCGACATTACTCGCCCACCCCTTGTCAACGAATGGCTTACAGGTCTGGCTAATGGAGAGGTGACTGCCGTCTACTGCTACTTGAAACATGGCGCACCAGAAGTGACACACCAACTGTTTGACAATCTGGAAGAGGCCGCCAACTTCATGCTGAAAGCAGAGCGCCAAAATGGCAGCGGACATCAAGGACGCTGGTTCCGCATGCATCGCGGCAAATATGACGCAATAGCCGTCAATAAAGAAAAGACACTCGAAGCCATCAGACTTTTCGACCAGCGTCTGGGTGTGAGCAGAAGACTGCAGTTGGCTACGGCAGTATTCTTCAAAAACATGTTTGCATGAAGATCCTGCACTTCTATTCCAGCAATGCCCCCGAGATGGTGTCCAGATATGTCAAGACACTATGCGAGGAGATGTCGTCACAACTCAGTAACGACATAGTGACAACACCAAATGAGGCTATTGCCACACTGAAAGAGCGCCACTACGACCTGCTGCACATTCATGGCTGTTGGCAGTATGGCTTCTATCGTGCCATGCGACAAGCTGAGCGTTTAGGTACACGTATCGTTGTAACACCGCACGGACAGCTGGAACCCTGGGTGATGAAAGAGGGCTACTGGAAAGAGAAGTTGCCCAAACGACTGCTCTTTCAACATGCTATCGTCTGTCACGCCTACGCCATCATCGTACAGGGAAAGATGGAAGAGGAATGTCTTAGTAAACTGGGATGGAATAGTCGTACGGTAATTATACGCAACAGTCTGATAACCAACACTATCAACGCCAAAGATATGGCTCAGCAGATGCAGAACGTCTACCGGAAAATTATGGACAGCAACACGCTGCAGCTGATGACAAGCAACACGCGCATCACCCTGCGCCAGTTGTTGAAGGTGGGCATTACAGGCGACAAGCGCTGGCTGGGCGAGTCGTATGTCACCATCACCGACCACAACCAGTGGCGTATGCTCTACTGCTACGTACACCACGAACAAGTAGCCGACATCGTCAAGAGAGGACTCAACATTCTGCATATGGAAGCCCCCGATTTCGACATCAGCAAGATGCCTTGCTTCCTACCTGACGGCTATGAACCCTCTAAAACCATAGAAGAAGCCATCGGCATGCAGTTTGCTACGGAGAACGACCGTCTGATGGCAACCTTCCGCCACCTAAGACGGCTGGCTTTGCGCCGTCGACTCACACTGGCCCATCTGGCAGAACTGGACAAGGAGCTGCGCTATCACGATGCTGCAGAAGACCAGTTGTGCGACGCCCTGAAAGAGCACCATCTGTATGTCTTCGCACGCAGAATAATGCAGCTGGCCCACGTTTTTACAGGACTGGATGAAGGTCTGATGCCCATGCCCATGCTGGAAGACCGCCAAACAAGAATCATGAAAAAGAACATTGAGAACCACCTAAAGATATAGCACTATGAAAGAAGCATTCTCTGAACACGATATGCACTACCTGCAACTGTTGGCGACCTCCTTCCCTACCATCGCTGCCGCAGCAACGGAGATTATCAATCTGGAAGCCATCATGAACCTGCCCAAGGGTACGGAGCACTTTCTGGCAGACCTGCACGGAGAGAGTGCCGCTTTCAAGCATGTGCTGAAAAATGCATCGGGCAACATCCGCCGAAAGGTCAGCGAACTCTTTGCTGGCGACATTCGCGACAAGGAACGCCGTGAGCTGTGCACGCTCATCTACTATCCTGAGGAAAAACTGGAGCTCATCAAGGCAGCAGAGTCTGACGACCTCGACGATTGGTACCACATCACCATCCACCGACTGGTCAGCGTCTGCCGGGACGTATCGTCAAAATACACGCGCTCCAAGGTGCGCAAATCGCTGCCTGAGGAGTTTGCCTACATCATTGAGGAACTACTACACGAGCGTACGGACGATACGGACAAGGCTGCCTATGTCAGTGTCATCGTAGACACCATTATCTCTACTGGACGTGCTGACGACTTCATCATTGCACTCTGTAATGTCATACAGCGACTGGCCATTGACCAGTTGCACATACTGGGCGACATCTACGACCGCGGACCTGGTGCCCACATCATACTGGACACTCTGAAGCAATACCATTCATGGGACATTCAGTGGGGCAACCACGACATACTATGGATGGGCGCCGGAGCAGGTAACAATGCCTGCATCTGCAACGTACTCAGACTATCGTTGCGCTATGCCAACCTGGCAACTGTCGAGGAAGCCTACGGCATTAACCTCGTGCCGCTGGCAACATTTGCTATGGAGGTCTATGGCAACGATCCTTGCGAGGAGTTTACGCCCATACTGATGCCAGGCAACACGATGGAAGAGAAATACATCCGACTGACAGCACAGATGCATAAAGCCATTGCCGTCATACAGTTTAAGAAAGAGGCACAGATCTTCAAGCGCCGTCCTGAGTGGGGAATGCAGGACCGTTGCCTGTTAGACCATATAGACTACGAGCATGGCGTGCTCACGCTGGATGGTAAGGAGTACCAGATGCGCTCCAATAACTTCCCCACTATCGACCCGAAGAATCCTTGCGAGCTGACTCCTGAGGAGGAACAGCTCATGAACCGCTTGCACCACTCGTTCCGCGTCAGCGAGAAACTGCAAAAGCACATCAAGATGCTGTTGTCACACGGCTGCATGTATGCCATCTGCAACAAGAACTTGCTGTTCCACGCCTCTATACCGCTCAACGAGGACGGAACACTGAAGGAGGTGGAGCTGTATAAAGGGAAAAAGTACAGCGGAAAGAAGTTGATGCACCACATCGGTATGATGGTACGTGCTGCCTTTGAGAGCGACACAGACAAGGAACTGCGACTCTATGCACGCGACTATTTCCTCTATCTCTGGTGCGGCAAGGACTCGCCCCTCTTTGACAAATCGAAGATGGCTACCTTTGAGCGCTATTTCCTGACAGACAAAGACACCTTCAAGGAGGAGAAAGGCAACTACTTCAGACTGCGCGACTCGGAAGAGGTGGTTGACCGCATACTGGACGCCTTCGGAGTAGAGGGCGACAATAGACACATCATCAATGGTCACGTACCCGTACACGCCTCGAAAGGTGAGAATCCCATCAAGGCCAACGGCAAACTGATGGTTATCGATGGTGGTTTCTCGGAAGCTTATCACAAGACAACGGGTATTGCCGGATACACGCTGGTTTACCACAGCCGAGGCTTCCAACTTGTTCAGCACGAACCGTTTACCAGTGCTTCGGAAGCCATAGAAAAAGGTACAGACATCAAGTCTACGACACAGTTGGTAGAGCTTTCTGCCCACCGCATGCTGGTGGCAGATACCGATCGCGGAACAGAGTTGCGCGCACAGATTGCCGACCTTCGACAACTGCTCTACGCCTATCGCCACGGCATTATTACCGAAACGAAATGAAACACCGCGTCATCATAACCTTAGGATCAAACAGTCGACAGGCAGCACATATCCATTGGGCCTCAGAACGTTTGTCTTATCTGCTGGATGACTGCCGTTTCAGTCGTATGCTGTGGACGGCAGACATCAAAGGCAGCGGACGGTGGTATATGAACCGATTGGTGGTAGGCAAAACGGAATTGTCAGTAGATAACTTACAGAATCTTTTAAAACAGATAGAGTCAGAGACGAGGCGCACGCATGAAGCAGTAACGATAGATTTGGACCTTATGCAATATGACGGACAGCGTTACCATGAGAAAGACTGGCAACGTCCATATGTGACTATGTTAATAAAACAATAATCGCAGGTCACGAACTTATACTAAGCAGAAGTCAAGGTCGGCAGTAATCTGGTCGCGATCTAGATGCTGACCAATGAACACCAACTTCTGCATACGGTCCCCATACTCCGGATCCCAGTCGCGGCGCAACTTCTCATCGCGCTCCATCATATCTTCCAATTCATCCTTAGGCATGGTGGCATACCACTGACCGGCATTGCGCAGAGAAACCTGACGACCAGCCTGCTCGAAGACGTAACAGATATCTTCTTCGCCCTTAAAGTAGCAGATGCCTTTAGCGCGGATGATGTTCTTTGGCCATTTGCGGGCAACGAAGTCATCGAAGAGTCCGAGGTTCAACGGGCGACGAGCATAGTAGACAAAGGTTCCAATACCATACTCCTCAGCCTCGCCTTCATCATGGTGGTGATGATGGTGGTGGTGGTGTTCGTGTTCGTCATCATGCTCATGATGATGCTCATGATGATGCTCATGCTCGTCATCGTCTTCATCATCGTGGTGATGGTGGTGATGTTCTTCTTCTTCGTCATCGTCATCATCATCATCGTCGTGACCATTCTCCAACTCATGTATCCAGGCTGCAGACGTAGCGACCTCGTCGAAATCGAACTTGTGGGTGTTAATCAGCAAATCAAGGTCAACATTGCCATAGTCACACTCGATGATGTCGGCCTTAGGCTGGATGGCACGGATTATCTGACGAACCTGTGCCAGCTCCTCCTTGGAGATTTCGGAGGCTTTGTTCAGCAGAATGATGTTGCAGAACTCTATCTGCTGGATGACGAGGTTCTCTATGTCCTCTTCGTCAATGTTTGAACGCATCAGGCTGTTGCCGTTCTGGAACTCATCGCGCATACGAAGGGCATCAACAACAGTAACGATGCTGTCCAACTGGAGCAGTCCGTCACGTACATACTCAGGACCCAGCGTAGGAATACTGCAAATGGTCTGTGCAATGGGCGCTGGTTCACAGATACCGCTGGCCTCGATGACGATATAGTCGAAACGGCGCATAGCAAGAATCTCCTGCAGTTGCTTCACCAGGTCCATCTTCAGCGTACAGCAGATGCAACCGTTCTGCAGAGCCATCAACGAGTCATCCTGCTGACCCACTACTCCACCCTTCTCTATCAGGGCTGCATCAATGTTAACCTCGCCAATGTCGTTGACGATGACGGCAAACTTAATACCTTTCTTATTCTGAAGAATACGGTTCAGCAATGTTGTCTTTCCGCTGCCTAAATAACCCGTAAGCAGTAGGACGGGAATGTTCTGAATCATCATATCGTTCTATCCTTTCCTTTTCTTGTTTTGAGCCTGCAAAGTTAAACAAAATCATCGACTTTTGCAAACTCCGTATTACATTATTTATAGATGTTGGTAAAAAAACGCTAAATTATCCGCTAACCACTATCAACTATCAACTAATTTTTGTACCTTTGTGTCCGTTTTAAAGAATTAACAACATTTTTATTATACACAAAATTATGACAATCAACGAATTCAACTTTGCCGGTAAGAAGGCAATTGTACGTGTAGACTTCAACGTACCCCTGGACGAGAATGGTAAGATTACTGACGACACCCGTATTCGTGGTGCTCTGCCCACTCTGAAGAAGATTCTGAACGATGGTGGTGCAGTTATCATCATGAGCCATATGGGTAAGCCCAAAGGTAAGGTAGACGCTAAGAAGTCTCTGGGTCAGATCCGCGAGGCTGTAGAGAAGGCTCTGGGTGTTCCCGTTGCTTTCGCTCCCGACTGCGCAAAGGCTGCTGATGCTGCCAAGGCTCTGAAGATGGGTGAGGCTCTGCTGCTGGAGAACCTGCGTTTCTATCCTGAGGAAGAGGGTAAGCCCGTAGGTCTGGAGAAGGGTACTCCTGAGTACGACGAGGCTAAGAAGGCTCTGAAGTCTTCCCAGAAGGAGTTTGCCAAGACGTTGGCTTCTTACGCTGACTGCTACGTGATGGACGCCTTCGGTACTGCTCACCGCAAGCACGCCTCTACTGCTGTTATCGCTGACTACTTCGACGCTAACAACAAGATGCTGGGTCTGCTGATGGAGAAGGAGGTACAGGCTGTGGACAACGTGCTCAGCAACATCAAGCGTCCTTTCGTTGCCATCATGGGTGGTTCTAAGGTATCTTCTAAGATTGGTATCATCGAGAACCTGCTCGGTAAGGTTGAT
>CADBWR010000050.1 GCA_902798425.1 uncultured Bacteroidales bacterium | reverse complement strand
TGGATTTGAAGTGTTAAATCCCGATTTGGTGATTTGTCATTTAGATTCCAAAGCTTCGATGCAGATTGACCTGACTATCAACAAAGGCCGTGGTTATGTACCCGCAGATGAGAATCGCGAGTTCTGCACCGATGTCAATGTGATAGCTATTGACTCAATCTACACCCCAATCCGCAATGTCAAGTATAGCGTAGAGCCCTATCGTGTTGAGCAGAAGACCGACTACGATAAGCTTGTGCTGGAGGTGACAACGGATGGTTCCATTCACCCGAAGGATGCCTTGAAAGAGGCTGCCAAGATCCTCATCTATCACTTCATGCTCTTCTCTGATGAAAAGATTACGCTGGAGAATACAGATGTTGAGGGCAACCAGGAGTTCGACGAGGAAGTACTGCACATGCGTCAGTTGCTGAAGACTAAGTTGGTTGACATGAACCTCTCTGTTCGTGCCCTTAACTGTCTGAAGGCTGCCGACGTAGAGACCCTTGGTGATCTCGTTCAGTACAACAAGACCGACCTTCTCAAGTTCCGTAACTTCGGTAAGAAATCGCTCACTGAGCTTGATGATTTGCTCGAGAGTCTGAATCTGTCGTTTGGAACCGATATTTCAAAGTACAAACTGGACAAAGAGTAATTGACAATTGATAATTGACAATTCAGAACTGTCCACAAAAGAAAAAGTAAAAAATGAGACACGGAAAGAAATTCAATCATCTGGGCCGTACTGCTGATCACCGCCGTGCCATGCTTGCCAACATGGCCATTTCGCTGATCATGCACAAAAGAATCACTACGACCCTCGCCAAGGCAAAGGCACTTAAGAAATATGTTGAGCCGCTGATTACGCGCTCAAAGGACGACAGCACCAACAGCCGTCGTGTAGTATTCAGCTATCTCCAGAATAAGGAGGCTCTGAAAGAGCTCTTCGGAGTTGTTGCACAGAAGGTCGGTGACCGCCCCGGTGGTTACACCCGCATCATCAAGCTTGGCTTCCGCCAGGGTGATGCTGCTGAGAAGGCTTTCATCGAGCTGGTAGACTTCGACGAGAACATGCTGAAGACCGCTAAGGCTGAGAAGAAGACTCGTCGTTCACGCAAGTCTGCTCCTAAGGCAGAGGCAGCTGCTCCCGCAGTAGAGGAGGCTCCTAAGGCTGAAGAGGCTGTTGCTGAAGAGGCTAAGGCTGAGTAATATTTCGATTGAACTCTATACTGATAGGGGATTTCCTAATAAAATTTCGGGAAATCCCCTATTATTGTTTCTTTTTTCTTCGTATCTTTGCAACGTAAAAAAACGTTTTAACGATATAAAGATATGAAGAAGACTATATTTGCATTCTCCTTATTAGCCCTACTGCTTTCCAGTTGTGGAACATATACAGGACAAGGTGCCTTTGTCGGTGCGCAGTTTGGAACGATTTTAGGCTCTGCAGTGGGAGGTCTGTCTGGTGGTTGGCGTGGCAGTGATGCTGGTGCTATCATTGGTATGGCCAGTGGTGCTGCCGTTGGTGCCGCTATCGGTGCTGCCGCCGACCAGCGTGAGGCTGAGCGTTACGAAGACTACCGCCGTGAACGTGCAGCGCGTCATAGTGAGCGTGTGGCACAGCGTAGTGATCGTACTTCCGTTACACCTCCACCCTCTGATGACTCCGGCTATGATAGCAGCAACAGTGGTGACGACCGTGTTGACTTCGGTATCTCAGGACCGAAGGACGAGCAGGGGGCTACTGTTCCTGTTGGACCGATGGAAAAACCGTCAGTCCCTAAGTCTGCCGATAAGACCGTGTCAGTCAGTGACCTCCAGCGCCTTCGCCCTGCCATAGAAGTACGCAATGTCCGTATCGTTGACCAGCGCGAGCAAGGTGCTATTCATGCTGGCGAACAGTGTAAGGTCGTCTTTGAGATTATGAATCGTTCTGACCATACCCTCTATGATGTCCTTCCGATGGTCAACGAGCTGACCGACAATAAGCACCTGCACATCTCTCCTAATCTCCATATCGAGAGTATTGCTCCTGGTACTGGTGTACGCTATACTGCCACCATCCTGGCCGATAAACGACTGAAGGACGGCCAGGCCGTCCTTCGAGTAGGTGTTGCTCATCATAACCAAGAGCAAGAAGCGCAGAGTCAGCAATTCATGCTTGTGACTCGCAGGAAATAACATTATAGTTTTTGTGCTATATCGCTGTTGATAAGCTCCAACAGCTTGTCAACGGCTTCCTCCTCAGGTATGTTCTTCTCGATACATACCTTTTGTTTATAGAGGCTTATCTTACCACGACCGGCACCCACGTAGCCGTAGTCAGCATCGGCCATCTCCCCGGGACCATTGACGATGCAACCCATGATACCAATCTTCAGACCTGCCAGATGGCTGGTGGCCTTTTTTATCTTGGCGATGGTTTCCTGCAGGTTGTAGAGCGTGCGTCCGCAGCCAGGACAGGAGATATACTCCGTCTTGGTGAACTTGATGCGGGCTGCCTGAAGGATAGCATCGGCCAATGATTGTAGCTTTTGGCTATTAGCTATTTGCTCTTGGCTTGCTGAAGGCTGTCTGCTAACTGCTATCTGCAATTTTGTGGCTTTGCGATCGATGAGTAGGGCGCCTGCTGCCATAGCTGCCTTGAGTTGTAATGTCTCATAGTCAGGAGCATCGATATACATATACAAAGTATCTCCTTCGATATACATGCGCTCTTCGCTCCCCTCCTTTAGGAGGGGTTGGGGGAGGCTTGCCTCTTGACGCAGACGCGTGCATTCGGGTATCAGTTCTACCAGTTTGCGGGCTACAGGAATCTCACATTCCGGCTCCTCAGAGAGTGACACACGGATGGTGTCGCCAATGCCTTCCGTAAGCAAGGCGCCAATACCTACAGCCGACTTGATGCGGCCGTCTTCACCCTCGCCAGCCTCCGTGACGCCCAGATGCAAGGGATAGTGCATATCCTCCTGGTCCATGGTTTTCACCAGCAGCCGTACGGTGGTTACCATGACGACGGTGTTGCTGGCCTTGATGCTGATGACCACGTCGTTGAAGTTCTCACGACGGAAGATGCGCAGGAACTCCATACAACTCTCTACGATGCCCTCTGGTGTGTCGCCATAGCGCGACATGATGCGGTCGGACAAAGAACCGTGGTTGACGCCAATGCGCACGGCAGTGTGGTGCTTCTTACAGATATTGATAAACGGCACCAGCTTCGCCTCAATTTTCTTCAACTCCTCCTGATACTCCTCGTCGGTATATTCCAGGTGCTTGAAGGTACGACCGGGGTCTACATAGTTGCCAGGATTGATGCGTACCTTCTCACAATACTGTGCTGCCACGTCGGCGGTATGGGCAGTGAAGTGCACGTCAGCCACCAGCGGTTGGTGGTAGCCGTCAGCCTTCAGACGTGCAGAGATGTTCTTCATGTTCTCTGCCTCGCGGGTGCCCTGTGTGGTGAAGCGTACCAGTTCGCCACCAGCATCGATGATGCGCTTGGCCTGTGCCACGCTGGCCTCTGTGTCGTTGGTGTCGGTGGTAGCCATCGACTGGATGCGGATGGGGTTGTCGCCACCAATGGCAATGTTGCCCACATGGGCTACGCTACTAATTCGTCTTGTAGTCATATTTAACCTCTGCCAATTCTTTGTTAGCCTTCTCAATCTTTGCCCTCAGTCCTTGCTTGTAGTCGGCAAGACGCTGTGCGATAGCCTCATCGCTCAGTGCCAACATCTCAACAGCCAGGATGGCTGCATTCTGTGCACCGTTGACACCTACCGTAGCTACGGGTATTCCCGGTGGCATCTGGATGATAGAGAGCATGGCATCCAGACCGTCAAGCATGCCTTTGATGGGCACACCGATAACAGGTAGGGTGGTGCTGGCAGCAATAACGCCAGGCAGAGCAGCAGCCATGCCTGCAGCAGCGATGATTACTTTCACCCCACGTTCCTTGGCTCCTTTAGCAAAGTCTTCCACTGCATCCGGAGTGCGGTGTGCAGATAGTGCGTTAACCTCAAATGGTACCTGCATCTCATTGAGAAGGTTGCAGGCTTTCTCCATAACGGGCAAGTCAGAAGTGCTGCCCATGATAATACTGACAATTGGTTTCATATCTTATATTTTTTATCGTTGTTACGTTATTCATAGGAACAGTATTGCTATGGCTGCACAGACAAAGCCAATCCAGAAGCCACCGACGACCTGTCCCAAGGTGTGCTGGCGCAGTATCATGCGGCTACTGCCTACCAGTCCTGCGATGATAAATACCAGGCAAAGCCACCAGATAGGGTTAAAGCCAAAATATTCTGCAAAGGCGAACAGAGCACCTGCTACGCCACCGATGGCAGCAGTATGGGTAGAAACCTTCCACCATACGTTGATGAGCGCACAGATAATCTGTACCAGTAGTCCTGCTACAACGATGGCTCCCATGAAGTGTGGCATATGCATTCTGTCCATCACATAGACACATGTAAAATAACAGAGAATCGATATAATGTAGGGTATCATGCGCCGTTCGCGATGTCCCAGTTCTATGGGTGTCCATCCTTGATAGCGGCGGTATAGGTGAATCATCACCGTAGGCATCAGGATGGTGAACAGGTATGCCATGGTGAGAACCTGTAGCTTATACCCCCACGGAAAGATGCTCAGGTAGCTGAACGAGAAGAGTGCCACTAGTCCGACAAAGGGCAGGTAGAATGGTGTGAACAGCAGGCTCATGATGCGCGCTGCCAGTATGATTTGTTTATCTTGTTTCATTTCTCTCTTAACTCTCAACTTTCTTAACTCTTAACTCTCAACTACTTACGTAGTCGTGCCACCGGTATACCCAACTGCTCACGATATTTAGCCACCGTACGCCGCGCTATGGGATAGCCCTTGGCAGCCAGCAAGTCTTTCAGCACATCGTCGCTGAGTGGCTTGTTCTTGTCTTCTGAGTCTATAATGTCGCGCAGCGCCATCTTGATTTCCCTCGTCGACAGTTCCTCGCCTTCTGCCGTCTTGTACCCGTCGCTGAAGAAGAATCGCAGGGGGAATGTGCCCCAGCGGGTCTGTGCATACTTGGAGTTGGAAACACGCGATATGGTGCTTAGCGCCAGTCCCGTCTTCTCGGCAATATCTTTCAGAATCATGGGACGCAGCGAAGCCTCGTCACCATCTTCAAAGAATCGGTGCTGCCACTGAATGATAGCACGCATAGTAATGGTCAGCGTATGGCGGCGCACGCGGATGGCCTCTATAAAGCCCTGTGCGGCATCCACCTTTTTTTTCGTATAGAGCAGCGCCTCCTTCATCTGGCGACTCATATTCTCCTTGTTGTTCTGATACTCGTTAAGCGTATCGGTAAACGACTGTGATACGTGCAATTCTGGTACATCACCCATGTTCAGCGAGAATGCTACGGTGCCGTCATCCTGTGTGTCGATGATGAAGTCTGGTGTAATCTGTTGGATGCTGTGCCCTACGACCTCGCCCATCGCTGTTCCTGGTTTGGGGTTCAGCTTGCGCAGTTCTTTGATGAGCGTCTCGCTCTGCAGGTCCGTCAGCTGCAGAACCTGCTGCAGACGGTTCCAGTGCTTCTTGGTGAACAGCTCGAAATAGTCCACCACCGTCCGTCTCATCAATTCGGTTAGGTGTGATGGGTCGCGGCGCTCTATCTGTAGCAGCAGACACTCTTGCAGCGTGCGGGCTCCTATGCCGGCAGGGTCAAAGTCCTGCAGTTTCAGTAGCACCTGTTCTATCTGCTGTTCCGTTACGTCAATGTTATGGTAGATAGCCAGCTCGTCGGCAATGCTGTGCAGTGGTTTACGCAGCAGTCCGTCATCATCCAGCGACCCTATGAGATATTCCATGATATTACGCTCTTCGTCTGTAAGGTCAAAGAGGTTCATCTGCTCTATCAGTTGGTCGTAGAATGACTGCGACTGTCCGTAGACAATATCTTCGCGCTCCTCCTGGTTCGACATGCCACCCTGATAGACGGGCAAGTCTTCGTCGTCGCGCCCCAGTGACTGCAACGCTTCGTCGAGTGCCGTTTGTCGCTCCTCTTGTTCGTAGCTCTCTTCTACGTTGTCAGTGCTGTCAGTATTCTCTGGGGTGTCCTGATATTCCGGTTCGTCCGTTGATGGCTCCAGGGCGGGGTTGTCGTCCATCTCCGCAGTAATGCGCTCCATGAGTTGCGTAATGGGCAACTCAATCAGTTGCGCCTGCAACAGTTGCTGCTGCGTAATGCTCTGCGCCAGTTTCTGTTGCTGCGTCAGACGTTGTTCTTGTATCTGCTCCTGTGCCATAAACGGCTGCAAAGTTACAAATTAATTGTCAATAATCGTTTATCAATTGCCAATTATTTAAAGTACTCTTTCAACTGCTCGGCATACGAGGCCAGCTGGCGGGTGTCCATATTACCATAGCGCTGCCATATTTGCTGACAATACTGGAGCAGCGGACTGAATGTGATGTCGCGACGGTTCAGGTATGGGTCGCAGTGCTGGAATACATCCATCACCTCAACAACCAGGGATGCGGGGATGCGCATCAGACGTGCCAGCTGTTGTACTTCCGGTGTCTCCTCAACCATGGTGATGGGTGTCAGTCGGAAATACTCGTCAAGAATCAGTATAAGCATGACAGGTGTCAGTCGGGAATCTTCATCAAGGGGCCGGAAGTCACGCTCAAAGGTCTCTTCTATCTCCACACCCTCATAGAACCCGCCGGCATTGCCAAAGCCCATCATGTTGCGTAGCAGCTGTACTGCACGTGTAAGCCGCTTGGGGTTGCGACTGTATTCCTCCCAGATGCGCTCAATGCGAGGCGTCTCCAGATTAGCAATCTCGCACATTCTCGCAAAAAGCTGTTGGGGAGCAATGTGTAACTCTATGCTCAACTCCACCATTTGCCGGCTGTACATAGGTTTCATTCCTACAGGCTTGTGCAAGTATAATTGCATCAGAAGTAGCCAGTAGTCATCGTGCCATAACTGATTTTTAGCCATATTACCTATTTTTTAGTACTTTCGTTGTGCAAATATACAAATTTTTGGTGAATAACGTATGACATTTCATTATTTTTTAGTACATTTGCATCCGATAATCTACTTTTGCTATGAATAAATGGATGTTGCTGGCTTGTGTTTCTCTCTTCACTTCAATACTTTACGCTCAGCCAGCCTACGATGAAATATGCAAGAACCGACTTTTGTCGGTCAGCAATTATAGGGCTTATCCTGGACCGGTGCAACATCAGTTGACACCAGCGCCTCGGGGATATAAGCCTTTTTACATCAGTCATTATGGTCGTCACGGTTCCCGTTTTCATTCTAAGCCCAGCATGTATAATGCTCCTTATCTGACTCTTCTCGAGGCTGACAGCCTTGGCAAGCTGACTCCCAAAGGTAAGGAAGTGATGCATCAGTTAGACATCATCCGTTGCGATGCAGAAGACCATTGGGGTGACCTTACTAAGCTGGGTGCCCAGGAGGAGCAAGATATAGCACGTCGCATGTTTGAGCGTTACCCTGAAGTCTTTAAGGGACATGCCGATGTCGATGCTCGCAGCACTGGTGTCAGCCGTTGCGTATTGTCTATGGAGTACACCTTGATGCAGCTCGTTCGCCTCAATCCTTCGCTGAACATCCGTCATCATGCTACCCACCGTGATATGTATTACCTCAATCTGCAAGATAAGGAACTTTTCAATCTTCGCAAGGGTAAGGAATTCATCAGACAATATAAGACTTTTACTTCCCTGCATAATGACAACCGTCATCTCATGAGAACCCTCTTCAATGATAGTGTCTATGTCGCCAAGTGTGTCAATAGCTACGAATTAGCCGAACAACTCCTGCTTGTTGCCGGCATCTTGCCCAATGTGGAATTGGGCAAGCATATATCGCTCTTCGATATCTTTACGGCTGAAGAGGCTTACCGCATTTGGAAGAATACCAATGCCTGGTGGTATCTCGGTTGGGGCAACAATGAGGTTACTGGCGGAAAGATGCCTTTCCTGCAGCGTAACCTGCTCCGCAAGATGATAGAACAGGCTGATAGCTGTATCCTGCTGCCCAAGACCAATGTGCAGTTTCGGTTTGGTCATGAGACTGTTGTACTCCCCTTACTCTGTCTGCTGGATGTCAATGGCTTTGGTCAGCAGGTTGACGACCTGAACCAGTTGGAAGAGAAAGGCTGGATTAATTATCGAGCGTTTCCGATGGGTGCCAATCTGCAGCTCATCTTCTATCGTAAGAGTCGTCGAGACCGCGATCCTATTTT
Source organism: uncultured Bacteroidales bacterium (assembly GCA_902798425.1). Taxonomy (GTDB): domain Bacteria; phylum Bacteroidota; class Bacteroidia; order Bacteroidales; family Bacteroidaceae; genus Prevotella. The sequence goes on along the minus strand of CADBWR010000050.1, from coordinate 6,879 downwards.
TAAGGTGTTGCTGAATGAGAATGAGGCCACGCTGCCATTACCAACGACCCAGGCTCCTTATTACCGATGGAGTGATTTCCGAAATCATTATCTCAAGAAACTCGATGCTTATGAGAACTGAACAGATACGCCCCTTACTGATTGCTATCCTCCTCTTGCTGGTGGGCACTACGCAGAGCGTGGCACAGTCTGCCTTCTCTCTCGTTGAGCATGACCCGACTTTTGCTGCCGGCAACTATGGCGCCTATTCTGATAGACACCTGCCGCATTTGACGCCAGCCCCGAAGGGCTATCAGCCGTTCTATATCAGTCATTACGGTCGCCACGGCTCCCGCTATATGAGCGACAAGAAGGGTTATATGGAACCTTATAAAACGTTGCTGAAGGCCGATTCCTTAGGAAAGTTGACCGCATTAGGCAAGATGGCTTTGCGCGAGATACGTCTGAACATTGATGATGCCGATAATCGTTGGGGCGATCTTACGGAACTGGGTAAGCAACAACAGCAGGGCATTGCCCATCGCATGCTTCAGAATTTCCCGGAGGTGTTCGACGATGGTGCCTTTGTCGACATTCGCAGCACCCTTGTCACGCGCAGTGCCCTTGCCATGGGTGCTATCGCACTGCAATTGGTGAAGGAGCGCCCCCAGTTGGAGGTCTCTATGCACAATTCCTATAGCGACTTGTGGTATATGAACCATCAGAACAAGGCATTGCGTGACAAAGCTACAACACGTAGGAGCCAGAAGGCACTCAACGCATTCATCAATAGCCATTGGCGTCACGGTCAGTTGACGACACAATTATTCAATGATACAGCCTATGTCAGTCAGCATGTTGATGTAAAGTGGTTCTACTACTATCTGATAAAGGCTATGCATAACCGTCAGAATACAGAACTCCGTCATCTGCCCAATCCGCTTTTGCATCTGTTTACCACAGAGGATCTGTATCTCTTTTGGCGGGTAGAGAATGTCTGGAACTATATCAATTCGGGTTTCTGTCCGCTGAACGATGCCAAGCAGCCTTATGTGCAACTCGACCTGCTGCGAAAGATTGTCCAGGATGCTGACAGGGTAATCATAAAACGACAGTATGGCGCCTCGTTGCGTGTTGGCCATGAGACTGTTTTGCTGCCTATCGTTTGTCTGATGGGTGTCAATGGCTACGACCTGCGCACCGACGACTTCGATGCACTTGAGACCCATGGCTGGTGGGCAGGCAGGGTCATTCCCATGGCTGGCAATCTGCAAATCGTGTTCTATCACAAGTCAGCCAACGACCGCAATCCTCTCGTCAAGGTGCTCCTTAACGAAAGAGAGGCTACGTTGCCCTTGTCGAGCGACATAGCCCCCTATTATCGGTGGAGTGATGTTCGTAGCTTTTTCCTGCGTCGTATTGCGGAAGGCGAATCAGCTCTTGGCTTTAAACGCTAACGCGTAGACGCGCATCTGTTTCACCATTGCCAGCAGACCGTTTGAGCGGGTGGGCGACAGGTGCTCCTTCAGTCCTATCTTTTCTATAAAGTACAGGTCGGCATCCAGTATCTCCTGGGGTGTGTGACCTGACAGCACACGGATGAGCAGGGCCACGATGCCCTTCACTATCAGTGCGTCGCTCTCGGCGGTGAAGCGGATGACGCCATCTTCATAGTCAGCCTGCAGCCACACACGACTCTGGCAACCGTCAATGAGGTTGCTCTCTACCTTGTATTTCTCGTCCAGCGGCTCCTGCTCGTTGCCGAGGTCAATGAGCAGCTGGTACTTGTCCATCCAGTCGTCAAAACCAGAGAACTCGTCAATAATCTCGTCTTGTATCTCGTTAATTGTCGCCATTTTTCTTAACTCTTAACTCTTCACTCTTCACTCTTAACTCTTAACTCTTCACTATCTTAAACAGCTTGTCGCTGGGCCTTACCTTCTCCGGCACCTTGATGCTGACGCGCGTACCCTGCTGGGCTGTCTGCACAGCCTGCACGTCGTCGTGAATCTCATCGACGGTGACATACAGCGCACCCGTCGTCGGACCCGTGATAAGCATCTTGTCGCCTACGCTGAACGTGGCGGCCTCTACGGTAAACTCGGCGACGCCTAACTTCGAGAAGTACTTGACACCCTTGCCGATATACTGCTTCTTCTCTGTGGCGTTCGAACCGTAGTTCGAGTTCCACTCGCCCAGCGTCTGTCCCTGGTAGTAGCCGTCCCAGAAACCGCGGTTGAAGACCGTTGCCAGGCGCTCGTCCCACTGGTCTTTCTTCTCTTCGGTGAAGGTGCCGTCCAGCACACTCTGTATGGCCTCCTTGTAGCATTGCACCACGGTGAGCACATATTCAGGGCCGCGGGCGCGGCCTTCTATCTTAAACACCCTGACACCCGACTGCATCATCTTGTCGATGAAGCGGATGGTCTTCAGGTCTTTGGGCGACATGATGTACTTGTTGTCTATCTCCAGTTCCGTACCCGTCTCACGGTCGGTGACGATATAGCTGCGGCGGCATATCTGCATGCAGGCACCGCGGTTGGCTGAGCGCCCCGTGTTGTCAAGACTCATATAGCACTTGCCGCTGACCGCCATGCACAACGCACCATGACAGAACATCTCGATGCGTACCAGTTCACCTGAGGGGCCTGTGATGTGCTGCTCCTCTATCTGGCGGTAGATGTCGGCCACCTGTTCCATCTTCAGCTCGCGGGCCAGCACCACCACGTCGGCAAACTGCGCATAGAACTTCAGCGCCTCAATGTTCGATATGTTCAGCTGGGTAGAGAGGTGTACCTCCATACCCACCTTGCGGCAGTAGGTCATCACGGCAATGTCGCAGGCGATGACGGCTGTAATCTTCGCCTCTACGGCAGCGTCCACTATCTGGTGCATCGTCTCGATGTCCTCACCATAGATAATGGTGTTCACCGTGAGGTATGTCTTCACGCCAGCCTCGTTGCACGTTGCGGCAATCTCGCGCAGGTCGTCAATGGTAAAGTGGTTGGCCGAGTGAGAGCGCATGTTCAGCTGCTCCACACCGAAATATACCGACCCTGCACCAGCCTTCAGCGCTGCTGCCAGCGAGTCGCGGCTGCCCACAGGAGCCATTATTTCATAGTCTGTTATCTGATTCATGCTGCAAAGGTACGAATAAGCGAGCGAAATGCCAAATTTATTTGAGCATTTCCGAGCGAAAGTGCCTTCGAGCCGTAGGCTCAAAGGTAGTGCAAACCGAGAGAAAAACCAAATAAATTTGAGTTTTTCCGAGGTGCAGCCTACTTTCGAGCTTTAGCTCAAAGGTACGATTAAGCGAGGACAATACAAAACAAAAATCCTTTTTTTTGTTTTTATTGTCAATCAGAGGGACCTGTCCCTTTGATTGCAAGTGGTCTAAGTTATGTAAACGTTTACGGACTATTTTTTCGCCTTTTCGGTACATAATTGAAAATAATGCGTTACTTTTGCAGCAGAAAACAGAATTGATATAAATCAATAAGAGGATATAATACACTATTAAAGAAACTAACTACTAAGATGAAGGCGGATGGGATGCGATGTCCCGTCCGTTTTTTCTTTCCTCTGTTTTGGGAGAATGGAAAATAATTCGTAACTTTGCATCCATGAAGATGAAACGACTATACTTTGTGCTCCTGTTTTTGTACTCTCTGTCCCTTTGATTGACTTATGCCTCAAAAGATACGTCACTGGATACAGCTAATACAGGTCTGTATACAACTAATACGTCGCTGTATACAACTAATATGCACCTGCACTACAACTAATACGTCGCTGTATACAACTAATATCGGCAAAGAAACGGTCACGGTCACAGTTGTGACCATGTGACCACAGAGAAGCAAAGGACGATATAATAATAGTGTAATATATTAATATTCAATCGTTTATACAAATAACAGAACCACTAAACCAACTAAATGGTCACATGGTCACAGCTGTGACCATGTGACCGAACAACAAGAAATATGACTACAGAAGAAATAAAGAAGATTGTTGACGACGAGCGCGCAGAGCAACTGACTGCCCTACTCTGCCGTCATTGGGAAGTTGCCACACAAAGGCTGGACACCTTGGCACTGGAAGCCAATCAGAGGGACAGTTTTTTGATTGACTTAGCCTTATTGCTTATTGTGCGAAATCTGATTTTTCAATCAAAAACTGTGGCTCTCTTTCCAAAAAGATCGAATTCTGAATGCAATATTACTCATTTTTCCTACATTATGAGCAATAATCGTAAAAAAACTGACAAATCACGCTTCATTTTTATGATTTTAGCACTTTTTTGCATCCAAATGGCTGTAATCTCAGGAAAAAACACTATGTTTGTAATCAAAAAATGCGTTAATCATTGTCAAGTTAATGCTGATAGTTTTACTATAAATAATTTTAATATGAACAATAATGAGAGAGTTATTCAGCTTTTCATTACGACTAAGAATGTGGCTGATAAAGAAAGAGAAAACCATTATGTTATTAATGGTATAAATAGTCTTGAAGACGTTAACAAACGACTTCATTTTAAAGGCAATGAAGCTGTGTATGTACATCTTAACGAGCCTATAGAACCAGATGAAGCCAATAAACTTTTGTGTCTCTGGTGTAAAAGTCTTGTTGATAATGGTCTGGTAAATGCTGCTAGACTTCAGCGCATGGGGATGCCTGTTAACGGAGAAGGTTATCATAGTACTTACGGAGCAGGCAACAGTCTTTTAGAAGAACGGTTTATGATTACTTACGTTTAATATAATTGGAGAAAATATGAAAGCATTAACATTGTCAATCTCAGAACAAAGCAAATTCAACTCAAGCGAAATTGCTGACGATATATGCATTCTAACCATTAAATGGGCAGATAATGTTCTACGACATGAGAAATTCTGGCTATGCCACAAGATGACCAGTCTTCTATATACTATCTTAGGCAACAAGAAACACCTTCAAAGAATAGATCTGTCTGAATTTGATGGTATTGAACAGTTTAATTCTGCTTGCAATAACATAGTCGAGATACGTTTTCCTGAGTCTGTTACATCAGTATATATAGAAAAAGCAGAATCTTTAAGAAAGTTATATGCTTATGGCGCTAAGACAATAAGCATCGCAAAAGCACCATGTCTGGAAACCATTGAATATGGTAAAGGATTAGAAAAGCTTTCGTTGTCTGATACTGGTATCAGAGATATAACTGTTAGGAAAAATATCAGACTTCTGTCTGGGGCATTTAAGAATTGCAAGAATCTTATTTATGCCAAACTTGAAACAGGTGTGGATATTGAACCAGGGGTTTTTGAGAATTGTTCAAATTTACGAGAGGTTATCTTACCAGACGATTTATTAGTCATAGAGCCAAACCTTTTCAAAAATTGTGCGAAACTTAGATATGTTGCAGGAGGGAAAAACGTGAAGCATATTTTCCCATCTGCCTTTGAGGGATGTCAAGAATTAGAGTGTCTTGATTGCTCTAACTTTTACAAGTTTACTGACCTGACAAAAACAGAAATGGAATGGAAAAAAGATTTCCGTCCCTTCAATTCTTATGCATATTCGATAGAAAGTATACGTAACAAAATAAGAAAGTTTGCAGAAAACTTAAAAGAAATAAAAGTTGAAAAACCGGAAAAGTATATTGCTGAAAATTTCTTCCATTCTACTGGAAGAGAGATCGGTGTGCTAATAAAATATCAGTCAGGCATAGGAAGGTGGATAGTTTGGTCTTTAAATGAGAATAAATTTTATGTTACGACAAAGAACAATAGTTCATCTTTTAAAGAAGGATACGTCTTTTTATTTGAATATGACAAGCAGCCAATAATATCGATAGACAATCAAATAAACATTCAAGCATGTCCTTTGTTTCATATTGATCTATCAAATGTAAAAATAATAAATAAAGATAATGCTTCTGATATGGGATGCGATCTAATAGTTTTAGAATATTTTCGCCCCAGCAAATCTCTCGCACAAAGATATGAAGAGGTTGTTGATCTTGTCGATAAATTAGATATTAAAGCAATTATCGATTCATATTCCATAAAAGTCGAAACTTGGTGGCAGACATATCCTGGTAGAGATGACTCTGAATTCTATGAAAGGGAGGCTAAGTCTGATTACACTGATGCTTATTTGGAGCATTATTTGCCGCAAGAGAACAGGAAAGAATACTCGAATGGATGTAAGCCATGGGATTACGACTATGAGAAGGAAAACAAGAAAGCACAAGCAAGTGCAGATTCAGAAGCAAAAAGTTTAAGAGACATAGCACATAAGAATTATTCCAAGAACGAACATATCTGTACTTTAATTCAAGAGTTTATCAATGAAAGGAACAAATTGGAAGCCTACATCGAAATGAAATATCATATTATGGCTGTAAAACGATACCTCTATTATAGGGGAGCTAATTCTGCTGAAGAAGTTTCATACATAGCCAACCTATATAAAGTTCAACTTGAAGAAATATTACTTGACAAAAAATATATAGGTTCGATAAAGAAGTTTAAATTTCCGCCTAAGTTTGTTTTAATATAACCGAAGAGCGGGAACCCCTGCCGACATCCTCGGCAATCGATTCCCGCTCTTTGTTTTCTTACTAACTCCAAGTCTCCCTCGCTGGTCAAAGAATGAGGCATTAGTATTCCAGAAGGTCGAGGCCTTGACTGCGATAGAATGCAAACTTCTGGTCACTGGAAAGGAGTGTGAGGTGTTCAGTGATGGCGTGGGCAATCAACCAGAGGGACAGGTTTGATTGAATTTTGAATCATTGTTCTTCATTGTTTTTCTAGATGACCGACACGCCCGTATTTCTTGTTATAGTAAAACACATAACTTGATGCGATGGACTTCATCACGTCGCCTACCTTCCAACGCTTCTCACCCAAT
>CADBWR010000049.1 GCA_902798425.1 uncultured Bacteroidales bacterium | reverse complement strand
AGAAGGAGCGTTCAAATAACGGATTTCAGTGTCTTGCTGTGCCATAGTTTAAGCCTCCTCTTTTTTACCAAATTTGTTACGACGCTTCTCAGCATACTCGATGGCATACTTCTCAAGCTTTACTGTCTGGAAACGGATAACTTTCTCGTCACGACGGAAAGCAGTCTCCAGTGTCTTAATCACTGATGGCTCAGCCTTGAACTCTACCAGGAAGTAGAAACCTGTAGATTTCTTGTCGATAGCGTAAGCCATCTTCTTCAGTCCCCAGGCCTCTTCGTTCACGATCTCTGCACCTTTGTCGGTCAGTACCTTCTTGAACTTTGCGACCGTTTCCTTTGTCTGTTCATCAGACAAAACGGGAGTCAAAATGAAAACGGTTTCGTATTGATTCATACTACGTTAATAAATTAAATAAATGTTATTTTTGCAAAATGCGGGTGCAAAGGTACAAAAAAAAGATGAAAGATGAAAGACAAAAGCCTAAAATTTCGTATATTTGCAGCAAAATTAACGTTTTTATGAAGAAATTGACCCCATATTTAGGTTTATTCCTTATTATTATAGGTACAATACTGCTTGTTGCTACCCGTTTCAGCATGTTGTCGACCCACAACGGACTGTTGATTTCCGGTCTGCTGCTAATCATGGCGGGCATCTGGTTTCACATTCGTAGCATCAAACACGAAAGCAACTACTAAGCATGGAAAACATCAAGATATTTACAAGACTTATCAGTACGGAGCTGCACCTGCAAGAGTATGCCGTCGAGAATACGCTAAAATTATTGGACGAGGGCTGCACCATCCCCTTTATCTCACGCTACCGCAAAGAGCGGACAGGTGGACTGGACGAGGTACAGATAACCGGCATCAGCAACCGTCTGTCACAGTTGCAAGAGATAGCCAAGCGTAAGGAAACAATCGTCAAGACCATCACCGAACAGCAGCAGATGACACCCGAACTGGAGAAGCGTATCAAGGACTGTTGGGAGTCAACGACGCTGGAAGACATCTACCTGCCCTACAAGCCCAAGCGCAGAACGCGTGCGCAGGTGGCTCGTGAACAGGGACTGGAGCCGTTGGCCCAGTTACTGTTGCTGCAACGCGAGTCAGACCCCAAGCGTGCCGCCCAGCGCTTTGTTGTGGCCGGTGGTTCACCCGCCGACGTCCATGCAGCCCTGCAGGGTGCCCAGGATATTATTGCCGAGCAGATTAGCGAAGACGAGCGCTCGCGCAATCAGGTTCGTGCCGCCTTCCGCCGTGAGGCCTTCATCGAGTCGAAGGTGGTAAAGAGCAAAAAGGATAGTGACGAAGCACAAAAGTTCAGCGACTACTTCGAGAGGGAAGAACCGCTGAAGCGCTGTAGCAGTCACCGACTGTTGGCCATGCGCCGTGGAGAGAGCGAGGGCATTCTGCGACTGAGCCTCACCATCGATGACGACGAGGCTGTCAAGCGTCTCAAGAGGAACCTTCCCCCAGCGCCCTTTCAAGGCGGGGGAGCATGCCGCCGTCTGTTGGAAGAGGCGGTAGAGGATGGTTACAAGCGTTTATTGCTGCCCTCCATTGAGACGGAGTTTATGAATCTCAGCAAGCAGCGTGCCGACGAAGAGGCCATCCGCGTATTTGCCGAGAACCTGCGCCAGCTACTGCTCTCAGCCCCGCTGGGCCAGAAGCGTGTCATGGGTATCGACCCAGGCTTCCGCACAGGATGCAAGGTAGTATGCCTCGATGCCCAGGGCAACTTGTTGCACCACGAGGCCATTTTCCCCCACCCGCCAATCAACCACCGCATGCAGGCCTCCATGCACCTGCAGGACATGCTGAAGAAATACCAAATTGAGGCTATCGCCATCGGCAATGGTACCGCCAGCCGCGAGACGAAGGAGTTTGTGGAGGATGTGATAAAAGGAGCAAGGAGCGAGGGGCATGGAGCTAGAGAAAACACAAAGCCCAGTCTATCCTCTAGCCCCTTGCCCCCTGCCCCTTGCCCCTCAATCTATGTTGTCAGCGAGGATGGTGCCTCAGTATATAGTGCCTCCAAGGTGGCACGCGACGAGTTCCCTGACGAGGACGTCACCGTTCGTGGTGCCGTGAGCATCGGTCGCCGACTGATGGACCCGCTGGCAGAGTTGGTGAAGATTGACCCCAAGAGCATCGGTGTAGGACAGTACCAGCACGATGTCGACCAGACCCTGCTGAAGCACTCGCTCGACCAGACGGTAGAGAGTTGTGTCAACCTGGTGGGGGTCAATCTGAATACGGCCTCAAAACACCTGCTGACCTACGTCAGTGGACTGGGTGCCGTATTGGCTCAGAACATCGTGGACTACAGGAAGGAGAACGGAGCCTTTACTAGTCGCGCTCAACTGAAGAAGGTACCCCGACTGGGACCTGCCGCCTTCCAACAGTGCGCCGGCTTCCTGCGCATCGCCGACGCCAAGAACCCGCTCGACAACTCGGCGGTACATCCGGAGAGCTACCATGTCGTAGAACAGATGGCCAAGGACCTGCACTGCACCGTTTCCGACCTCATCAGCAATGCTGACAAGCGCTCACAGATAGATATCCGGAAATATGTCACAGACACCATCGGCATCCCCACCCTCACAGACATCATGAAGGAGTTGGAGAAGCCTGGGCGCGACCCTCGCGAACAGATTGAGGAGTTTGAGTTTGACAACAGCGTACAAACCGTAGAAGACTTACACGAAGGCATGGAACTACCTGGCATAGTGACAAATATCACCAATTTCGGAGCCTTCGTAGACATCGGTGTTCACCAGGACGGACTGGTACATGTGTCGCAGTTGGCCGACCGCTATGTCAGCGACCCCACACAGGTGGTACGCCTGCACCAACACGTCCGTGTCCGTGTCATTGGTGTCGACTTGCGCCGCCAACGCATCTCGCTCAGCATGAAGGGTATGGGGAATTGATTTCATCGATCCCATAGCCCTGCCACGGGCTATGACACAAGAAAAAGAAGACTTGTTTTGAAAGCAAGCTTTCACACAAATCTTCTTTTCCTTGTGATCCGGTCGGGATTCGAACCCGAGACCCACAGCTTAGAAGGCTGTTGCTCTATCCAGCTGAGCTACCAGACCAAACAGGTTGACAAGGATGGTACAAACCGAGTGCAGAGAACTCGTTCTTTGCCGAGGTGCAGCCCATCCTCGCAGCCGAATTGCAAAATTCGGGTGCAAAGGTACAAATATCTTGGCAAAATACAAAATAAATAAAGCAATTTCTTTTCATTTAAATGAATATCATAGAGATTTCGTCACTCCGACAAGAGGGTTTAGAGGTGTTTAGCACTCTCACTGAAGCGCAGTTGCGCATGGAACTGGAACCCGAGAAAGGACTCTTCATCGCAGAGAGTCCCAAGGTGATTCGTGTGGCTCTGGACGCCGGTTGGGAGCCCACTGCCCTACTCTGCGAAAGAAAACATATTACCGGAGATGCCCAAGACATCGTGGAACGTGTCGGTGACATTCCTATCTATACGGGCAGTCGCGAGATGCTGTCGCAGTTGACGGGCTACACACTGACACGCGGCGTACTCTGTGCCATGCGTCGCAAGACGATGCCAAGCGTATTAGAAGTGGTGAGAGACGCCCATCGCGTCGTAGTCATCGAGGCGGTGACGGACACCACAAATATCGGTGCTATCTTCCGCTCCGCAGCGGCGTTAGGCATAGACGCCGTACTGTTGACGCGCGATACCTGCGACCCACTGAACCGCCGTGCTGTCCGCGTGTCGATGGGCAGCGTCTTCCTGGTGCCCTGGACATGGCTGGACGGCCCTGCCAAGTCACTTCAGCCGTTAGGTTTCAAGACGGCAGCGATGGCACTGACAGACAACTCCATATCACTGGACGACCCACGCTTGAAGAGTGAGGATAAGTTAGCTATCATCATGGGAACAGAAGGCGACGGACTGCCCCACCAGACGATAGAAGAGGCTGACTATACCGTCCGTATTCCCATGGCGCACGGCGTAGACTCGCTGAACGTGGCTGCCGCCGCTGCCGTAGCTTTCTGGGAACTCAGACGTTGATGCCGTAAGTCTGCTTGACCTCGCTCATGACGAAGGTACTCTCGATAGCTCCCACATGGTCGATGTCGCCCAGCTTGGTGAGCACAAACTCCTGGTACTGCTTCATATCGCGTGCGCGAACCTTTAATAAATAGTCGTAGGAGCCACTGGTGTTATAGCACTCTGTGACTTCGGGGATGCGCTGGATGCGACGCACAAAGGCATCGGCAATCTCGTGGTTAATCTGTGTCAGTTTCACCTTGCAAAACACCTGCAGACCCTGCCCCAACTTCTCAGGGTCCAGCACAGCTACATACTTCTTGATATATCCTTTCTTCTCCAACCGTTTTTGGCGTTCAAAAACGGGTGTAGGGGTCAAATGTACCGCATCTGCCAACTCTTTGGTGGTCAATTTGGCATTTTTTTGCAGCGTTTTCAGTATCTGCAAGTCTGTTTCGTCTAAGATTTCAGCCATAGTGGTAATGTATTCTTGTCTACAGCTGCAAAATTAGTAAATTATTCCGAATTATCCAAGAGAAACAGATGATTTCTCTACGCTTTGACGAATATCCTCCAACAAATCCTCTTGAGCCTCCAGTCCAATGCTCAGTCGAACGGTGCTGTCAAGGACAGACATCTGCGCACACTGCTCCGCAGTAAAGAGTCCGAAGATGGTAGAAGCAGGATGGATGGCCAGCGACTTACGGTCGAAGAGATTCGTGGCGCGACGAATGACTTGCAAATTATCAATGAACGCCCATGCAGCCTGCTTCGATGCAAGGTCGATTGTGAAGACAGCACCAGGCAACGGTCCAAACTGCGCCCTCGACAATTCGTAGAAGGGATTATCCTCCAGCGCCGTATAGTTGACGCGCTTGATGCCAGGCAACTGCTGACACGCTTTGGCCAGCCAGAGCGTGGTCTCAGCCTGTCTGCGGAAACGGATATCGAGGCTGTCAAGTCCCAAGGTCTCCATATACGCTACCTGAGGTGTCATCAATCCACCAAGATTAGTAACCAGTTCAGTCTTCACACGAGCCGTAAAGGCCATCTTTTTCCCCACTTTCTTGGTGCGAGCCTGCAGAGCCGACGAAGGCGATTGACTCCAATCAAAACGTCCATAATCAAGGAGCAGTCCACCCAGTCCTGTACCACCTCCCGATATATATTTCGTGCTACTGACAACCTCTATATCGACGCCGAAATCCACGGAACGGAAGGTTGAGAAAGGCACGATGGTTGTATCGGCAATCAGCGGAACGCCCGCCTGGTGGGCTATGTTTGCCAACCGTTTAATATCAGCCACGAAAAGTTGGGGATTGGTAATTATCTCAAAAAACAAGGCACAAGTCTTGTCGTCAATCAATGCTTCTACCTCATCAAGATGGGTAAAGTCCGCAAAACGCGCTTCCACGCCGAAGGTGCCAAGGGTATCGCGCAAGAGCGAGACGCTGTTACCAAACAAATGTTTCGAAGCAACAATGTTGAGTCCCGCTGCGCTCACAGCCGTTAGTGCATAGTGAATGGCCGTCATACCCGTATTGAGCGCTGTCACGCTGACAGCCCCCGTCAATTGCCTGACGCGCTCCTCCAGATAGGTTGTCGTAGGATTGGCGATGCGTGCATACGACGGCGCCATGGAGCGACCGCAAAACGCGTCGCCCATGGCCTTGGCAGACTCAAACTCAAACGCCGCCGTATAGTAGACAGGCATGGACAATGCCCCATAAGCGTCGGGCTTCTGATATTTTGTCGTCAGAATTTTTGTTTCGTACTGCATTATCTACCTATTATCTTTCGTATTGCTATGACCAGTTTGTCGACATCTTCGCGGGTGTTGTAGAGCGCGAAGGTAGGACGAACACTCATCTCGAAGCCCAAAGCCCGCAGAGCAGGTTGTGCACAGTGGTGGCCGGCACGCACAGCGATGCCCTCCTTGTCGAGCAAGGTACCAGTTTCGGGCACCGGTATGCCGTCGAGCACGAAGCTCACCACAGAGACACGCTTCCTAGGATTTCCAATGAGTGTCAAGCCAGGAATCTGAGCCAGTTGCTCGCGAGCATATTCTGTCAGCTGGTGTTCATGGTGCTCGATGTTACGGATACCAAGACGACTCACATAGTCGAGGGCGGCACCCAGTCCGATAGCATCAGCCACATTGGGTGTACCAGCCTCGAAACGGGCAGGTGGCACATTATACTCCGTGCGTTCGATGGTAACATCCTTTATCATGTTGCCGCCACCCTGCCAGGGTTGCATCTTGTCAAGCAGGTCCTTGCGACCATACACCACACCGATGCCATTGGGTCCATAGATTTTATGACCACTGAACACGAAAAAGTCAGCACCTAGCGCCTGCACATCGACTGGCGTGTGAGCGATGGACTGTGCACCGTCAATTAGGACGGGAATGTTGTGCGAGTGGGCGATATCGATGATACGCTTCACATCGTTGATGGTGCCAAAGGTATTGTTCACATGACCTACACTGACGAAGCGAGTGCGAGGTGTGACGAGGCGCTCGAACTCCGAGAGAATCAGGTCGCCGTTCTTGTCTGTGGGAATGGCCTTCAGTGTGCAACCTTTCTCCTGACAGACGCGCTGCCAAGGGACAATATTGGCGTGATGATCAAGTTCGCTGACAATAACCTCGTCACCTGGTGTCAGAAACTGGCGTCCGTAGGTCTGCGCTACGAGGTTGATCCCCTCGGTGGTTCCACGAACAAAGATAATCTCCTCGCTAGTGGCAGCGTTGATGAACCGCTGCACCTTTTCACGGGCCTCCTCGTAGGCATCCGTCGCACGGGCGGCAAGGGTGTGTGCCCCACGGTGGATGTTAGAGTTATAAGTGCGGTAGTACTCCGAAATCTTGTCGATGACTTGGTTTGGTTTCTGTGTGGTAGCGCCATTGTCGAGCCATACGAGGTCGTGGCCGTTCACCTGCTGATGGAGCACGGGAAAATCCTTCTTGATCTGCTCCGAGTTCAGCGTATCAGCCTCCTCATAGTGTAGGCTACGAAGCTCAGCTTCTCCCAACCCCTCCAAAGGGAGGGGTGAAGCTATCGACAGGCCTAACGCTTCGAGATTTAGCTTTTCGTCAGGCACTATCGCCTGTCGTTTCTGCTGCACCTCCTCAGGACAGTACTTTTGAGCTACCTCTCGCAGTAACGCAAAGCCTGGGTCTTCAATGCCATAGCCGTTTATGTTGTGTATATCTATCATGCGCAGCTTGATTTACTTCCTTTTCTGATAATCGTGATAAAAACCGACCTCCACATTCTCAAGAACGGCAATAGCATCGTCTGTCAACGAGGCCAACGAGAAGTATTTTGTGAGCAGATAGGACGCCACGCCAAACTTGTCGAGCCCCATCAGGCGAGCCGAGAGTGAAGGAGCTATCTCGCCAGGTATGCCACTTTGGTGCAAGCCGATGACGCCCTGATTCTGTTCGCCCGTACGCACAAGGATTATCTTCGTTGTACCGACGCCACGACCTGTCAGGTACTGCCCTTCTACCTCCACTTTGTCTGAAGGAATCAGGGGAACGCCACGCCATAAAATAACCTTTGTCCCAAAGAGGTCGGTGGTTACAGGCGGAACACCACGCCAGGTACACTCGCGCTCAAAGGCTGCGATGGCACGTGGATGGGCTACGAAGAAGGCGGGTTCTTTCCATACGAGCGACAGCAGTTCATCGAGATCGTCGGGTGTCGGTGCACCATAGCGTGCCGAGATACGATAGGCAGGATTGGCAGCAGCTAACAAACCAAACTGCTTGTTGTTGATGAGTTCCCACTCCTGGCGTTCCTTAATGCTCTCTATGGAGAGACGCAGCTGTTCCTCCAACTGGTTGTAAGGATTGTTATAGAGGTCGCTGACACGGGTATGTACACGGACAACGGTCTGCAGTGTGTTCAGCGAGTATTCCGTGGGGTTCTCCTCATAGTCGATATAGGTCTCTGGGATAATGTTATCCTCTTCGTGCCCGCTCACCAGATCGATGTGCTTCTCTCCATTGTCATTCACCGAAGCCTTCAGGCGCAACTGCTTGTCTACAGCCTTCTCAAAGGTCTCGCGGAAGTCGGGCACCTCCTTGATAATCTTAAGCAACTCCTTCAACTTCAGTCCGAGGAATACGGTAGGGGTGACGGCACGGACAGAGACGGTAGACTCCTGTTCGTCCAACACGTCAGCCTCACCAAAATACTCACCATCGCCTAACAACGCTATTCTCAGTTCTTCGCCATGAGAGCCCTTGCTAATCACCTCAGCTTGTCCGCTGGCAACAATGAAGAAACGCTGTTTGTCTTTGCCCTCCTCTACAAAAAGTTTGTCGACATCGACCTCCTTAGCCTCAAAAGAGTTGACCAGACGATTGACTATCTCATCATCAAACTCAGAAAACAACGGAATGGTTTTCAGTGCCTTAGCGGTGAATGACGGAACGCCATTGACATACTGAATGGGCAGGCGGTCGTTCTTGCGGAGTTCCACCTTGGTGCGGTTCACACGGAAGGTGCCGCCACTAACTTGTACCCAGGGAAGCAACTTGAGAAGCAATCTCGGAGTAATACTGCCCATCTGAGGGGCTGTCTTGGTAGTTGTTGCCAGTTTTCTGGCGGTAGCAGTTGTCACACTGCGCTGTAAATTAGAATCTGCCATAATCGTTTGAGTTTTTAATGTTATACTTATTATACCTATTTACTTTTTGATAGTTACTTTGTGCGTTGTTCCCTCCACATGTTCAACTGATAGTACGTTGTAGCCTTGATCACGAGCGTTGCGAGGTACATTGTCGAGGGGTTCACCCTCGGAAAGCAGTACTTCCAGGATGTCGCCCGGCTGGAGCTTCGACAGTTCAATCTTTGTTTTAACGAAGGTCATCGGGCAGTGTTCCTTCGTGATGTCTAATACTTTTTTCATATATTTACCCATTTAAATAAACAATGTTTGCCCCCCTTCGCTCAGTTTCAGAAACGAGGCTACGCCTAACACGTCCTTGACCTCTGGGATGAAGTCTTCCTTCTTCAGTCCGAGCACATGCATCGCCATCTCGCAGGCATAGAGGTTGATGCCGAGTGCTTTTGCGGCCTCAACGAGTTCTTCGAGTGTTGCCACATGATTCTTTCGCATGAGATAGCGGAAAATCTTGGGACCCGCACCAAGGAAGTTAAAACGACTGGTGGGTGCTACCTTCAATCCACCCATCATAAAACCGAAAATCTTGGTAAGCCAGTTACCTCCTGTCAAGCTGCGCCCGTGCTTCTGTTTGATAGCGTCGAGGCCCCAGAAGGTGAAGAAGATGTTTACCTCATACCCCACAGCTGCCGCGCCCGAACCTAATGTAAATACGGCTGTCAGCTTGTCGAAATCGCCACTGAAGGCGATAATACTCAATTTCTTTTGTTCTGCCATAATGTTTTTGTGTTTGTGTTTGAGCTTGAATTCGAGTGCAAAGGTACGGTGAAATCCGCACCCTTACAATCGCTCGTTTGTGGCATTTCATATACCCGTATTATGGTATACCATTTACCCTCCCCTTGGGATTGTGGTATCAGAGGAATCGCTGTACCTTTGCACTCGAATTCAAACTCAAACAATTATGGCAAAGATTTATGTTAATGGAGACGTGCAGGAAGTGAACCTGCCCATCAATGTGAGTGAACTAATTAAGCAGAACAATGTACTGCAGCCTGAAATGGTTAGCGTACAGGTGAACGAGGAATTTGCCGACGCCGACGACTGGGAGCGTATACAACTGAAGGAAGGCGACAAGGTCGACTTTCTGTATTTCATGGGAGGAGGTTCAGAGTTAAGAGTTAAGAATTAAGAGTTATGATAGAGTTGACAGAAGAACAGATACAGCGCTACTCGCGACACATCCTGCTGCAGGATGTGGGCGTAGAAGGCCAAGAGAAAATAATGAACGCACGTGTGCTCGTAGTGGGTGCTGGCGGACTGGGCGCTCCTGTGTCGCTCTACCTCGCTGCAGCAGGTATCGGCACCATCGGTATCGTGGATGCAGATGTCGTGGATTTGAGCAATCTCCAACGTCAGGTGATTCATTTCACGAAGGACGTGGGCGTGCCGAAAGTAAAGAGTGCCGAAGAAAAGATTAAGGCCATCAACCCCGATGTGAAGGTGGATACCTATTATGAGTTCCTCGATTCTTCCAATGCACTTGATATTATTAAGGAGTACGACTTTATCGTCGACGGCACGGACAATTTCCCCGTGAAGTTCCTCATCAACGATGCCTGTGTGATGGCTGGCAAACCGTTCTCGCACGGTGGCATCCTGCGCTTTAACGGTCAGACGTTTACCCACCTGCCTGGTACGGCCTGCTACCGTTGTATGTTTAAGGAACCGCCCCCAGTGGGTGCTGTGCCCACTTGTTCTCAGGCTGGAGTACTGGGGGCCATCGCTGGTATGCTGGGCACCATCCAGGCCGCAGAGACCCTGAAGTATTTCACGGGCATCGGCGAATTGCTGACAAATCGTCTGCTCACCTTCGATGCCAAGACCATGCAGTTCCGCACGGTTCCTGTGAAGCATCGTGACTCGTGTGCCATCTGCGGCACCAATCCCACCATCGATCACCTGATAGATTACCAACAGGCCGCCTGCGACCTCAAAAACCACTAAGTGATGAAGATTCCACAAATTATTATAGATGAATTGATCAGCCAAGCCCGGCAGGATGCCCCGAACGAGACATGCGGTTACCTGCTGGGCATTAGCGGTGAGGAGGGCGATGTGGTGACGGAGAACTACTGGATGGAGAACATCGACCATTCTCCAGAGCACTTCTCTTTCGCTCCCAAGGATCAATTCGCAGCACTGAAGTATGCTCGACAGAATGGCTTGAAGATTCTCGCCAACTGGCACAGTCACCCCGCCTCGCCCGCGCGACCTTCGCAAGAAGACCTCCGTCTGGCCAACGACCCCACCATCCGTTACGCCATCCTCTCTCTCCACGAGGGCGTTCATCTCAACTCCTTCAAAATCCTGAATGGTGAAGTGGTGGATAAAGAGATACATCTTTAATCAAGACATGTTATGGACACAAGAACTATAGAGATACTCGAACGTAATGTCCGTCAGCTGTCGCGCCAGACGGAACAGGAAACACGTATGATGCCACAGACGGAAGCCTCACTCCCCTCTGTGGAACAGGTGAAGAAAATCATCAACCTGGTAAAGAGCATCATCTTTCCTGATTACTTCAACAAGCGGCAGTGCCATGAGACCATCCGCTCTTACAACATTGGTGTTCACATGGAGGAACTGCTTCAGACACTCGCAAGGCAAATATCATACGGTCTTCAGTTTGGCGAGAAAAGCGAGGTCATCACAACGAGGCAGCAGGTACAGGATAAGGCCAGGGACTTGGCATTGCAACTGATTGATGCGCTGCCTGAAATCAAGCGATTGCTCTATACCGACGTACAGGCCATGTTCGACAACGACCCTGCTGCCATCAACTATGGCGAGATTATCTTCAGCTACCCTGTGACGAAAGCCATGATCCACTATCGTATCGCCCACAAGCTACACGACCTGCTCGTGCCCGTCATTCCACGTATCATCACAGAGCTAGCTCACTCAGAGACAGGTATAGACATCCATCCCGGAGCGCAGATAGGTGAATACTTTGCCATTGATCATGGTACAGGTGTTGTTATTGGCGAGACTTGTATCATCGGCAGTCACGTGACGCTCTATCAAGGTGTGACGCTGGGTTCCAAGAGCTTTAAGAAAGACGCTGATGGCAACATGCTCAACATCCCCCGTCATCCCATCATCGAGGACAACGTCACCATCTACAGCAATGCCAGCATCCTGGGCCGTATCACCATCGGCCACGACTCTGTGATTGGCGGCAATATCTGGGTGACTCACGATGTGGCTCCCAAATCCCGCGTCCAGCAGTCGAAGGCCGTAGAAAGACATTTTGATGGAGGTCTGGGTATTTAATCATTTTTATTCATGTCATCGTGCGGATTTCGCCAGAAAAGTAGTAATTTTGCAGCCGATAAAAGCAGATTTGGTTTATGAAAGTAATCAGTACAACAAAGGCACCGGCTGCCATTGGCCCATATAGTCAGGCCATCAAAGTAGGGAATCTCGTTTATACCTCTGGGCAGATTCCCATCGACCCAGCTACTGGCAGTTTTGTCGAAGGAGGTATCAAAGAGCAGACCCGTCAGTCGCTGACCAATATCAAAGCCATCCTTGCGGAAGTGGGTCTTAGCATGGGCAATGTGGTAAAGACTACCGTATTCCTGGCTGACATGAACGACTTTGCCGACATGAATGCCGTCTATGCAGAATTCTTCACGGAGCCTTATCCTGCACGCTCTGCTGTTGCCGTCAAGACGTTGCCCAAGGGCGCATTGGTAGAGATTGAGGTTGTTGCAGAAATCGTATAAATCTTTCTTATGAGGAAGTGCTTTCACATCGGCCTATCGATGCTGCTTTCGATGTTCCTATTGCTCATCGGAAGTGGTATCAACATCATGCACTGCCACCACACGGGAAAGATAAAGATTCTTACCGTGCTCAGCAGCGAGTCTGTGCACGATGCGCATTGCAACCAGGACCTCTGCTGTGTCACGACGCAGTATATGGAGTTGTCGACCACGGAAACGGCCAAAGCCGTCAAGCCCGACTTCCATGTATTGCAACCCTTGCAAACCTTCCTGCCAAGCCTTGTGACAAGATGGCCAATACTCACAGTACACAAGGCATCACAACGGTTCATGCCACAGGTGTGGAGGAACAAGCCTCGCGCCTACTTGAACTTTATCCAGATATTGCTGATTTGATTCTTTGATATGAATATCAAACACCTCTGAGCATCGTCTTGACGTTGTTCAGAAAAGCCATTGTATCATATTCACACAAAGAAACAAATTTAAAAAGCATGAAACATATTCTAACTAGCATCGTCATGATGCTTTGCCTGCCTGTCATGGGACAAGAAACAATGCTCCAGCAGGCAGATACCACCATTACGAAAACACAGAAACTGGGTGAAGTGACTATCAAATCACGCCGCGCTGGCACCCGCAAGTTGGGAGGCGCCATAAATGGTGTGAAGATTCACAAAGAGGAATTGTTCAAGGCTGCCTGTTGCAACCTTGGCGAGAGCTTCACAACCAACCCATCCGTTGACGTAAACTATAGCGACGCCGCCACTGGCGCCAAGCAAATCAAACTTTTAGGATTGAGTGGCACCTATGTGCAGATGCTTACAGAGAACCTGCCCAATTTCCGCGGAGCAGCAGCCCCCTATGCACTAGACTATGTGCCTGGTCCTTGGATGAGTGGCATTCAGGTGTCGAAAGGTGCCTCGTCTGTGAAGAATGGCTACGAGAGCATCACAGGACAGATTGATGTGGAATATCTGAAACCAGAGGCTGACGAGGGCGTCACAGTTAATGTCTATGGCAACAGCAAGAGTCGTATGGATGCCAATGCCGATGCAAGTATCCATCTGAGCGATAAGCTGAATACGGTGTTGCTGGCACACTATCAAGACGACTATGGGCATCACGATGAGAACAACGATGGTTTTCTCGACCAGGCCAACGTGCGTCAATGGAACCTGCAGAACCGCTGGAACTGGAAGGGAGATAACTATATCTTTCATGGCGGCATCGGCCTGATGAAGGAGAAACGTGAGGGCGGACAGACGTCACACACCTCACATCTTTCACATTTATATAAAATAGGCTTTGAGACCAAACGCTACGAGGGTTATATGAAGCACGCCTTTATCCTCGACCACACACACGGTACGAACATTGCCGTGATGGGTAGCGCCTCAATGCATCGACTAGACGCCAACTATGGTCACAAGGAGTATAACGTGGACGAAAAGAATGCCTATGCCCAACTCCTTTTCGAGACATCATTCACGCCACAGCACAGTCTGTCGGCAGGCCTCTCGCTGAATCACGACTATCTGAGCGAGAAAGGAACGGTGGTTGGCGAGAAGTGGGCTACCACAAAAGAGACAACCCCAGGCATATATGCCCAATACACCTACAACCTGAACGAGAAAGTTGTGGCGATGGCTGGCATAAGAGCCGACCATAGTAGTCGCTACGGCACATTTGTTACGCCACGTTTCCACCTGAAGCTATCGCCCAACGAGGTGGTAAGCTTACGTCTGTCAGTGGGTAAAGGCTATCGTTCTGTGCATGCACTGGCAGAGAACAACAACCTATTAGCCAGTGGACGCCAATTGGTCATCGACGATCTGAAACAGGAAGAGGCTTGGAACTCAGGCCTCAGCAGTTCATTCTACATTCCTCTGTTTGGCAAAACGCTGAAACTGAACGCTGAGTACTATCACACGCACTTTAACGAGCAGGCAGTCATCGACTATGACAGCAATTCCACTGAGATTCGCATAAGCAACCTCGACGGCAAATCGTATTCGAACACCATTCAGGTGGATGCCAGCTACCCCGTGATACAGGGCTTGGAATTGACGGCAGCATGGCGTTGGAATGATGTGAAAAGTACCTATAACGGTGAGTTGATGGAGAAGCCACTAACCAGTCGATATAAGGGACTGGTCACTGCCAGCTACAAGACCCCGCTCGGCATCTGGCAGTTTGATGCCACCCTTCAGCTGAATGGTGGCGGACGCATGCCCACACCCGTTTCTGATGCATCAGGTGTCCCTCTCTGGAACAGCCACTTCCACGGCTACGAGCAGGTGTCGGCACAAATCACCCGCTGGTTTCGCCATTTCTCCGTCTATATTGGTGGCGAGAACCTCACAGGTTTCCGTCAGAAGCAATCTATCATTAATGCTGACGACCCGTGGAGCAGCACTTTCGACCCCACCATGGTATGGGGGCCTGTGCATGGTGCCATGTTCTATGCCGGCATACGCGTGAATATAGGAAGAATGTATTAATCCAAAAACAAATAAACAATGAAGAAGTTATTTATCTTTAGCGCCATGATGCTGACCGCAACGGTTGCACTGGCTAAGGACATCAAGACGGTGGTGCTGACAACCAACCCTGAGATGCACTGCGAGAACTGCGAGAAGAAAATCAAAAGTAACCTGCGCTTCGAAAAAGGCGTCAAAGTCATTGAAACCGACCTCCGCACAAAAACGGTCACCATCAAGTATGATGCCGACAAGACTACTGTTGACAACATCATCAAGGGCTTCAAGAAAATCAAGTACGAGGCAAAGGAGGTAAAGAACACTCCCAAGAAGGGCGAAAACACTCCCGTTTCAGACAAGAAATAAGGATTATTCAGCCGTTGCATCCTGAACAACGAGACCTGCCAACATAAAGCCAAAGATGGCGGTGATGTGGGCAAGGGTACCGTTGATTTGGGCTTTCGACGAACACCATTCATGGTTCAGGAGACTAGGGTCTCCTGGACCATTCTTCGCTTTCGGACACATGCATTGCTCTGTGCCA
>CADBWR010000048.1 GCA_902798425.1 uncultured Bacteroidales bacterium | reverse complement strand
CGCATCTTCATCGTCATTCGTACCGTCCAACTCATCTGTTCTCCTGCCCATGTCAGGTAGAATCTTTCTGAAAGCAGTTTCTTTCCTTTATTATAATTCATCATGGTGACATTATTCATTACACATCGTTTTTAACGGGCGCAAAATTACGCAAAATTATCCAATTTCTCGTGGGAACTCCAACTTTTTTCGGAAAGATGATGCGCATTGGCGGTAAAAGTGCAAAAGGCGGGCGAGATAGCGATGTCCTTTCTATCTGAAAATCTCACGCAGTTCACTGTTGCTCAGTTTGCCTATCCAACTCTCGCCGCTGGCTACGGTCGGTGGCCGATACGCTGTTCTATCATTTGCTGTAGCATGTCGCCCATTTCGCAGATATAGGCAGTTCAGTATGAACTGCGAAGCGAGTACAGACTGGGCAACACATCTTTTAACACAATTTTGGGCAGGTAGTTGGATTTTTATGCTTACCTTTGCAGGACAATCAAGTTTGATAAGGTATGAGAAAACATTTGATGAGTGTTATAGTTGTTCTTGCTAGTGTGCTGTGCTCTTGTCGGAACGAGCAGGAACAGGTGATGAATCCGACGGATGATACCAGCCAGTTCGTGACGCTGACTGACGTGGTGCCCGACGCCATTCTGGAGATACGCTATTTCGGCACCTACAATTTCGTGGGCGACCGTATTGACGGCTATCTGCAGCCTACGGCGCTGCTGACCAAGCGCGCTGCCGACAGTCTGAAGGCTGTCAGCGATGACGTCATAGCCCAAGGCTATCGTCTGAAGATATACGACGCCTACCGTCCGCAGAAGGCCGTCGACCATTTTGTGCGTTGGGCTGAGGATGTGGCTGATGTACGCATGAAAGAGTATTTCTATCCTGACCTGGACAAGAGTGTGCTCTTTGACCAGGAGTATATCTGTCTGAAGAGCGGTCACACCCGCGGCAGCACGCTGGACCTGACACTCTTTGACATGAATACGGAGAAAGAGTTGGATATGGGCGGTACGTTTGACTGGTTCGGTCCTGAGAGTCATCCCGACTTCTGTGGTAATCCTGAGACGGGCGAATATACCGGCGACAACCATACGAGTCCCAAGGGGCGCAGCATCACCGCCCAGCAGTTTGCCAACCGCATGATTCTTCGCCGCGCCATGTTGCGCCACGGCTTTAAGCCCATGGATACCGAGTGGTGGCACTTCACGCTGGCTAATGAACCCTTCCCCGACACCTATTTCAGCTTCCCCGTCACGCAGTTGAATGCAGTACGCTGATGTAATCTTACCTGTACCACTGTATGCCACCTTTACCTATGCCATTCCTGAGGGTATGCGTGTGGTGGAGGGTGTAAGGGTGCTCGTCCCCTTCGGTAGAGGAAAGAAGTATGTCGGTCTGGTAGACCGCGTCCACGACCAGCAGCCTCAGAACTATCAGGTAAAGCCTATTGAGGTGGTGATGGATGTGGCCCCTGTCGTTACATCTTCCCAACTGAAGCAGTGGCACTGGATCAGCGACTATTACCTTTCGCCCATAGGCGACGTGTACAAGGCGGCCTTGCCAGGCGGTCTGAAGGCGGAAGATGGCTATAGGCCCAAGACGGAGACCTATATCCGACTGACCGAGCAGTATCAGAATGTGGAAGCCCTGCATGTGGCGCTCAACGTGCTGGCACGTGCCAAGAATCAGTTGAATGTCTTTACGGAGTATCTTGCGCTGTCGGGGTGGGACCAGTTGGAGGAGACTGCTGAGTCGGAATTGCAGCCTGCAGAGGTGACCCGCGAGGAACTGATGAATGTCGCCGGCTGTACGTCGGCAACGCTGAAACAGCTGGAACAGCGACAGATGCTGGAGACCTACGAGGTGGAGGTGGGACGCCTGAACCATGGCGGTCCCTATCGTCCGGAACTCATCAAGACGCTTAGTGCCGCTCAGGAGGAGGCATACAATCAGATACTGCTGTCGATGATGAAGAAACAGGTGACCTTGTTGCATGGTGTGACGTCGAGTGGTAAGACAGAGATATACATTCACTTGATACAGCGTGCATTGGAGCGTAAAGAGCAGGTGCTGTTTCTTATGCCTGAGATAGCGCTGACCGTCCAGATGATGCAGCGCCTGCAGCGCATCTTCGGTGACCGTTTGGGTATCTACCACTCGCGCTATTCCGATGCAGAGCGCGTGGAGATTTGGCAGAAGCAGTTATCGGAGAATCCATACGACGTCATCCTTGGCGCCCGTTCTGCAGCGTTTCTCCCCTTCCAACGCTTAGGACTGGTCATCGTCGACGAGGAACACGAGACATCCTATAAGCAGCAAGACCCTGCTCCCCGCTATCATGCCCGTTCGGTGGCCATCATGCTGGCAAGCCAGCAGCAAACCTTCCCCAGCCAAGCTCCACGAGTCCTGCTGGGTACGGCGACGCCGTCCTTGGAGAGTTACCATAACGCTATGACAGGCAAATACGGACTGGTGGAACTGAAGGAGCGCTATCAAGGTATTGAACTGCCTGAGATACAGGTGGTGGATACCGCTGACCTGCAGCATCGCAAGATGATGGTTGGTCCTTTCTCGCCGCTTTTGCTGACTCGTGTGCGTGAAGCCTTGGAACGGGGTGAACAGGCTATCTTGTTCCAGAACCGCCGAGGTTTTGCTCCTGTCGTGGAGTGCCGCCAGTGTGGATGGGTGCCTACCTGTCAGCACTGCGACGTCTCGCTGACCTATCACCGCCAACTGAACCAGTTGACGTGCCACTATTGTGGCTATACCTACCGCATTCCTACGGAGTGTCCGTGCTGCGGCTCTACCAATCTGCGCAGCCGAGGCTATGGCACGGAGAAGATAGAGGAGCAGGTACACGAGCTGTTTCCCGATGCCCGTATTGCCCGCATGGATCTGGACACCACGCGCACCCGTAATGCCTATGAGCGCATCATTAGCGACTTTGCTGCCGGACGTACTAATATTCTTATTGGCACACAGATGGTTTCTAAAGGACTGGATTTCGATAAAGTCTCTGTGGTAGGTATTATCAATGCAGACTCCATGTTGAATTATCCTGACTTCCGGGCTTACGAGCATGCCTATATGATGATGGCACAGGTCAGCGGTCGTGCTGGACGTAAAGGAAAACGCGGGCTTGTCATTCTGCAGACCAAGCAAAAGGAGGTGCCTGTGATAGGTCAGGTGGTACGTAATGACTACTCCTCTTTATATAAGAGCCTTATTACCGAGCGTCAGGCCTTCCACTACCCACCATACTACCGATTGATATATGTCTCGTTGCGACACCGTTTGGACAGTACGGTAGAGACTGCTGCTATTGAGATGGGTTCCCGACTGCGCCAGTGGTTCGGAGGCCGTGTGCTGGGCCCTGACAAACCCTCTGTAGCTAAGGTGAAGTCACAGAATATCCGTAAACTTGTCCTTAAATTAGAGAATGGCATTGACATCAAAAAAGTCCGCGAGTATCTGTTGCTTGCGCAGTCACAGATGCTCGCGGATAAGAGATATTCGTCGTTGCAAATCTATTATGACGTAGACCCGCTATGATTCTGATTGCGATGCGGGGGCGTCGAACACTTGCTTAGAGGTCCAGCTGGCAGCCTACACCCAATACACGATTGGTACGTGTGAACGAATCGCTGACACCTGGCTCCGGATAATTTGTGCGGTTGTAGTTGCCGTAGTTGGTCTGGAAGTAAGCGGCAGATACAGTGATGTTGTCTTTGACCTTGTAGTTGAAACCAAAGCCGAGGCTGTAGCTGTTGACGACGAACGACATGTCGTTCATGTACTCGTCGGAGAGTCCGTAGCGTGTCAGCTGTCCACCGCACGAAACGTTGAGGCGGTCAGTAACGTCCCACTCGGCACCAGCCAGGAACTCGTTGGTGTCATGTCGCAGCAGGTCCTGAGAATTGTTGTACCAGCTACAATCCTTGTCGAAGAAGTGGTGCCAGCCCAGGTTGAGGCTGACCTCCTTGATGGGTTTCCACTGCGCACCTACAGACAGCATGGCAGGGATGTCCTCGTTGACCTTCTCCTCGTCGCGGAACTTGTTGACGGCAGCTATCTCGCTGGCCTCAAAGACGGTCGATTCGTTCTTCATGCGAATCTGGGTCTTGAACTCATATTTAGCAGCGAAGTTGAAGTTCTTTACTTTCCAGTCAATGCCAATAACAGGGGCGATACCCACACCGTCTTGGTTGCTCAACAGGTTGACACCCTCGGCATACTTCTGAAGCGTGCCCAACTCCTTTTGGGTACCCTCCAACTGAGCCTGCTGAGCAGTCAACTGGGTGTGCTTGGCAGTCAGCTGGGCTTGCTGAACTCTAAGCTCATCGGGAATTGGTGCACTGGCAGCCTCATATTGTGCTATACCAGCATTCACTTTCGCTATACCATCTTCTACCATTGCAATACCGTCTTTAACTTGAATAATACCGTCTTCAACGGTGCCGATAGCACCCTGCATGAAGTCGCCAAACTCTACGTAGCCGCTAGCGGTCTTTACGAGGATGTTGTTGATTTTTGCCTTATAGGTGGCATCGCCATAGAGCAGTCGCAGACCACCATAGACTGCCAGATTTTCGTTGATTTTGTAGGCAGCACCTAACTGGATACCATAATAGTATTGGCGGCCCTTCATGTAGCCATCCATATCATATCCCATAGCACCAAGCGGTTGCAGCTTTTTAGCAATGGTACCTACTACACTCTCAAACGAACCCAAACCATCGGCAAACTCGCAAGCACCGCCACCGCCAGGTACTGAGAAATTGAACTGGATGCTCCAATTGCCCTTGTTCCAAGCACCCTGGAGTGAAGGAATGATGGGTGCGTCAGCTACACCTTCGAATTCTTTCACAGTCTTGCCATCGTTTTTCTTGCCTAAGCCAAAGACTTCGTTTGTTGAGGTGATAGTACGTGTCTGATGTGCATACTGCCAGTTGAAAGCAACATGGAACCCCTCTGGCATGAATGCCACGCCGGCAGGGTTGGAATAAACACCATCGAGGCCGATAGCGGCATCACGGGCAGGATTCTTCAAAAACAAAACACTCTGATTGGTGTTGGTGAGGATACCGCCTGCTATGGCGGTCACCGATGTCATCGTGAAAACAATCAGCGATAAAACAATCTTTTTCATCTCTTTAAACAAATTTTTCATAAAATCGGGTGCAAAGGTAGTCTTATTGCACAAAATGGCTGCAAAAGTGCAGCCATTATTAGCACTTATTAACTAAAAACTGCACACTTTTTGCACAAATGTGCTAAAGTGTGCAGAAAAATCGGTATTTTTTCTTTACTTTTCAACCAATTCTATCAGGCTTTTTTCTCTGACGGATAATTGACACGCGTGTGGTAGACCGTCTTCAGTTTTTCGATGAGTACGGTCTTGGCATACTGGATGTCGCGGAAGGTGATAGGACACTCGCGGAAATAACCATCAGCAACCTGTCCATCAATGAGCCGTTCTACCAGACCCCGGATGGACTGCTCGGTATAGTCGGGTAGGGAGCGTGATGCTGCCTCTACTGTGTCAGCCATCATCAGACAGGCTTGCTCGCGGGTAAACGGATTCGGTCCAGGATAGGTGAAGAGCAGGTCGTCGACCGGTTCGTCAGGATGTTCATTGTGGTAATGTACGTAGAAGTATTTAGTCTTGCCCTGACCGTGGTGCGTGGCAATAAAGTCACGTATGACAACTGGCAGGTTATACTTGTCTGCCATCTTCATGCCTTCCGTGACATGGCTGATGATGATTTGTGCAGACTCTATGTCTGTCAGCATCTCGTGGGGATTGATGCCAGACTGGTTTTCCGTATAATAGATAGGGTTCGACAGCTTGCCAATGTCGTGATAGAGTGCTCCTGTACGTACCAGTTGTGCCTTGGCACCAATCTTGTTGGCTATCTCGCCAGCCAGATTGGCAACCTGGATGGAGTGGTTGAACGTGCCTGGTGCTACCTCACTCATCTGTCGTAGCAGTTCGTTGTTCGTATTGGAGAGCTCAATGAGCGTGATGTCGCTGATGAAGCCGAAGGCCTTCTCCATCAGGTAGAGCAGGGGGTAGGCGAAGAGTAACAAAATACCATTGGCTATCAGGTAGTTGTAGTAGCTGTAGTCTATCTGTGTAAGCGCGTCGCTATTCATCCAGTCGAAGGCAATGTTGACAACAATGCAGGCTATGGTGACAAAGATGGCTGTCTTGTAGAGCTGTGATCGTTGTGACAATTCGCGTAAGCTGCTGATGGCTACCAAGCCGGCTACTGTCTCCATGACGATGAACTCAAATGGATGCTGCAACATGACTGCACAGATGAGTACCATTGTCATGTGGGTCATGAAGGCAGTGCGCGAGTCCATAAAGACACGGATAAAGATAGGTACCATGGCATAAGGCAGCAGATAAACATGGACGAAGGTGTTACGCATGAACAATGCTGTTAGTACGGTGAAAAGGATGATGAGTGCATAGAGCATTGTCGTGTTGCGTGGTTTCTGGAAATAGTCTTTACGGTATTGACTGAGGAAAATGGTGAATCCCAGAACGAGAATGGTGACGTACAGAATCTGCCCGAAGAGCAACAGATGGTTCTGCTTGACATCTTCGTTGCGCAACTCGTTCTCTTTCTTAAATGACTCTATAATACGGTAGGTCTTCTCAGTCACTATGTCGCCACGCCCAATGATCTTCTGTCCCTTCTGTACAAGTCCGCTGGCCAGTGCTATGCCTGCCAGAAGGTCGTTCTTGCTGGCTTCACTGCGCTCGCGGTCGTAGGTGAGGTTGGCTGTAATATACTCATTAAGATTGCACTTCTGCAGAATAGAACGGACAGGTGTCAATCTTTCGTCCAGGAACAGTTGCTCATAGGCTAACTTGGGAGAATAAACCTCTCTGAGCGGGACACTGGTGGCCTGTTTGTCGTTGACGATGCGTATCATCGTTGTGGTATCGTCTATCAGTTCAGCGTAATCCTTCTGGTCGATGATACCTCGTTGGTAGATGCCTTGCAGGCACTTGGAGATGATCTCCATGTAACTGCTTGACAAGTCGGGTATACCATCGGCAAAGTCGTGGTGAAATTTCTGCACCATTTTCTGCTCAGTTTCCTGATGGTATTTATAGTAAGGCTCATACTGGCTAAGGGCACTGTCACGCTCTTGTCGGATAACCGTGTCAGACTTGTAGATGGGGAAGTCAAAAGGGGCTGTGAAGTCGGCATATTTCCATGGCTTTCCCTCTTCTACATGAAAATAGCTACGATTGTCGTGTGGCATGGACCAAACGGCGATGGTTACGGTAACAATAATGAGTATACTTCGGGTCAAAATGTCCCGCCAATGGAGTTCTTTCATACGATTATTTGATTTTACCGTGCGAAAATACGAAAAAAAGCGCATATTCTCAAAAAAAATGAGTACTTTTGCACAAAAATAATAAGAATTACCTATTTATATATGTCTGAAAGAAGAGTAAGAGTACGTTTTGCACCCAGTCCGACAGGTGCTTTGCATATTGGTGGCGTGCGCACCGCCTTGTATAATTATCTGTTTGCCAAGCAGCATGGCGGCGACTTGGTGTTCCGTATTGAGGATACCGATAGCAATCGCTTTGTACCAGGCGCAGAGGAATATATAATTGAGTCCTTCAAGTGGCTTGGCATTAAGTTTGACGAGGGAGTCAGCTTTGGTGGTGACAAAGGTCCCTATCGTCAAAGCGAGCGTCGCGACATCTACAAGAAATATGTTAAACAGTTACTCGATGCCGGCAAGGCATATATAGCCTTCGATACTCCAGAGGAGTTAGAGGCTAAGCGTGCTGAGATTCAGAATTTCCAGTACGACTGTCATACCCGCAGTCAGATGCGTAATTCGCTGACCCTTTCACAGGAGGAGGTTGATGCCTTGATAGCTGAAGGTAAGCAGTATGTGGTCCGTTTCAAGGTCGAGGCTGGTCAGGAGATCCTGGTTAATGACCTCATCCGTGGTGAGGTACGTGTCAAGAGCGACATCTGTGACGACAAGGTGCTCTATAAGAGTGCTGATGAGTTACCTACCTATCATTTGGCCAATATCGTCGATGACCACCTGATGGAGATCTCGCATGTGATTCGTGGTGAAGAGTGGCTGCCTTCAGCACCCCTACACGTTATGCTATACCGCGCCTTTGGCTGGGAGGACACCATGCCTCAGTTTGCACACCTGCCGTTGCTGTTGAAGCCTGATGGCAAGGGCAAGCTGTCAAAGCGTGATGGCGACCGTCTGGGCTTCCCAGTGTTTCCATTGCTATGGAAGGATCCTAAAACGGGCGAGACCTCTCGTGGCTATCGTGAGGATGGCTACTTCCCGGAGGCTGTCATCAACTTCCTGGCGCTGCTTGGTTGGAATCCCGGTACGGAGCAGGAATTGTTTACGCTTGACGAGCTGGTGCCGCTGTTTGATATCTCAAAGTGCTCTAAGGCAGGTGCTAAGTTTGCCTATGATAAGGGTATTTGGTTCAACCATGAGTATATCCTGAAGAAGTCGGCAGAGGAGATAGCTCAGCAGTTCTTCCCCATTGTGAAGGAACATTGCCCCAATGAAACGCTGGAGCGCGTCACTGCTGTGACGGCGATGATGAAAGACCGCGTGAACTTTGTCAAGGAGTTGTGGCCCCTTTGTTCATTCTTCTTTGAAGCTCCCACTGCCTACGATGAGAAAACGGTGAATAAGCGCTGGAAGGAAGACTCTGCCGCAGTAATGACCGAACTCATGGGTGTCCTCGAGGGTATCGATGATTTCTCGCTGGAGAATCAGGAGCAGGTTGTTCACGCTTGGGTGGAGCAGAAGGAATATAAACTGGGTAATGTAATGAATGCCTGGCGACTGACACTCGTTGGCGAGGGTAAGGGTCCTGGCATGTTTGATATCTCTGCCTTCTTGGGCAAAGAAGAGACACTGAAGCGCATGAAGCGTGCTATAGAAGTTTTAGGCTGATGTATAATATCGTCATTTTCCTCTATTTGTGTGGCGTAGCCATTGCCAGTATCTTCAATGAGAAGGTGCGCAAGATGTGGCGTGGTGAAAGGCAAGCTATTCGTACCATTAAGGAGAAAATGGACCCCAATGCCCAGTATGTTTGGTTCCATGCCGCTTCACTCGGTGAGTTTGAGCAGGGACGCCCACTGATGGAGCAGCTGCGTCGTGAACATCCGGAATATAAGATTCTGCTGACGTTCTTCTCACCCTCCGGCTATGAGGTTCGTAAAAACTATGAGGGTGCTGACATTATTACTTATCTGCCACTTGATACCATTACGAATGCACGCCGTTTCCTACGGACTATCCGTCCCGTGATGGCGTTTTTCATCAAGTATGAGTTCTGGTATAACTACCTCCATATCCTGCGCCATCGTGGCATTCCCGTTTACAGCGTCAGCAGCATCTTCCGTCCAGGGCAGGTGTTCTTCCGCTGGTATGGCAAACAGTATAGCCGTGTGCTGAAGTGCTTCACCCATTTCTTCGTGCAGAATGAGGTCAGTCGTGAGCTGTTGTCAACGATAGGCATTGATAATGTCACTGTTGTAGGCGATACCCGCTTCGATCGTGTGTTGCAGATTAAGGCCGCTGCCAAGCAGTTGCCCATTGTTGAGCAGTTCAAAGGAAATAGTAAGTGCTTCATTGCCGGTTCTTCATGGCAACCTGATGAGGAAATCTTTATCTCCTGGTTTAAGAACCATCAGGATTGGAAACTTATCATTGCTCCGCACGTCATTGCAGAGGATCATCTGCAACAAATTGAGAAAATGCTGGGAGACCGTAAAGTGGTGCGTTATACAAAAGCAACTGTTGACAGTGTGGTTGATGCCGAGGTGCTAATTGTAGACTGCTTTGGTCTGCTAAGTAGCATCTACCACTATGCCGACGTTACCTATGTCGGTGGTGGCTTCGGTGTAGGCATCCACAACACGTTAGAGGCTGCCGTATGGGACGTTCCCGTATTCTTCGGTCCTAATAACCAACGCTTCCAGGAGGCACAGGGTCTGAAAAACTGTGGCGGCGGTTTGGAGATAAGCAATGCCGACGACTTCCGTCGTTATATGCTAGGCTTTGAAGAGCATCCTGAACTGATGAAGGAATTGGGCGAGAAGGCAGGCGCTTATGTCGCCAGTCTTGCTGGAGCAACTCGGAAGATTCTGTCTTTTGTCAAATTGTAAATACTCAAATAGTATATAATCGTGGCTTTAATCAAATCATATCGCGGTCTGACGCCTCGGTGGGGTAAAGACTGCTATTTCAGTGAGAATGCCACCATTGTGGGCGATGTTACGATGGGCGATGAATGCTCGGTATGGTTCAATGCCGTCGTTCGTGGTGATGTGGCACCTATCACTATAGGCAATTGCTCCAATGTGCAGGATGGCTCATGCATCCATGTCACCCATGAGACGGGGCCTACGTATATTGGCAACTATGTCACCATCGGTCATAACGTTACCGTTCATGCCTGTACTATCCATGACCATGCTCTTATCGGTATGGGTGCTACCTTGCTCGATGGTTGCGAGGTAGGCGAGGGGGCCATTGTTGCTGCTGGCGCCTTGGTGTTGCAGAATACAAAGATTGGTCCCAACGAGATATGGGGTGGTGTACCTGCCAAGTATATCAAACCCACCCGTCCTGGTCAGACAGACAATGCCGAGCACTATGTGGCCTATTCCAAAATCTATATGGAAGAGAATCCGGAGTGTCGCTTCTAACCTCTCACTTCTCACCCCTCACCTCTAATACAATGTATTCCGAGTGTGTCCCTATGCGGAACATGCCCCCCCAGATTCCTATTCCACTGCTGACATAGTAGCGGGTGTTGCCGCGTTGGTGACTACCCCATGAACACTCATAGATGGCATCGGTAATCCAACTGATGGGCCATACCTGTCCGCGATGCGTGTGTCCGCTGAACTGGAAATCGATACCGGCCTTCTCTGCCTTTTCCAGATGATGAGGTTGGTGGTCGAGGAGAATAGAGAATCGTGACTCGTCAACAGCCGCTGTCAGGTCGGCAATGGGTTTGCGGCGTTTGTTGGTGGCGTCATCGCGGCCAATGATGCAGAGGTCGCCCACGCAGACCATGCTGTCTCGTAGCAGGTGGATGCCCGCCTGCTGATAGAATTCCAGAGCACCGGGTTCTCCACTATAGTATTCGTGATTGCCCAGACATGCGTAGACGGGTGCTTCCAGCCGCTGGAACTCTTCGTAGATGCGCTGCTCTTTCAGAGGGCGTATGGATCCATCGATGATGTCGCCTGCAATGAGTATCATGTCAGGATGCTCGTCATTGATGATGTCTACCCAGCGATGTATCTCGTTGCGCTGGTTGTGGTAGCCTACGTGCAAGTCGCTCAACAGTACTGCCTTGACGGGCTTGGTAATCTTGCTTGATGTGATGGTTAGCTCCTGGCGTACTTTGTGCTTGTAGTGCAGATGTCCATAGAGAAATAGGCCGAACATGAAGATGCTGATGCCTCCAGCCGTCCACCAGTTATTATATAATAAGGTACGCGGAACGAGGTGTGCCAGTCGTCCAAGGTCTAATACGAGGAACAGCATGAAGAGGTAGAGAAGGATGAAGATACTTGACGTACCGACAATGTAGACCATCGTTGCCAACGGCATGGGCATGCTGTCAGTAGAACGGCGGAATCCGCTGAACAGCAACACAAATGATGCCACCATCAGCACGATGACTATTGTTTTAAAATACCACTTGGCGGGTAGCAAACACCAGATGTGCCACCCGATATAGGCCATTGCCAGTAGGGGCAGTAGCGTGAATAATAACATCCACATCATCTTCATTATTTATTTTTTTGTTTGGTGCGGCAAAGGTATAGATTATTTCTCGATTCACCAAACGATGAAACAAAAAAAAATAGCCCGTCATCCCGACGGGCATACAATCCAATTACTATGAAAAAACTACTAACCTTAAATGATAAATCTATATGAACTTATCTTGTTGTTTTGATGATGCAAAGATAAACAGAAAACAGGACGTCCGCAAAAAGATTCAGCGAACGCCCTGTTTCTTATAGTGAATCACCGATTATAGGTTGGCATTGTCCTTTGACCAGTCCTCTACAGCGGGAATGATGCCCAGAGAGATGATCTCGTCGCGCATCTTCTGCAGGTGCTCGTAAGAAGCCTGCAGTGCTGCCATCTCCTCAGCTGTACCCTCGGGCTGTGTGAAGTGAACGCCATCCTTGTCGATAACGGTAGGCATAGCCATCATAACGTTCTTGAAGCCGTAAGCGTTGACATAGCAACCTGCGGGCCACTTGAAAGGCTCGCCACCCATGGCACCCTCAATCATCTTAACAGCCTGATATGCGGGGCTCTGGAATGAAGAACGACCACGGAGTTTGATGATGTTGCTACCACCCTGAGTTGTCATGTGCTTGATCTCAGCCCAACGCTCGGCAGAGAGGGGAAGCTCAGAGAGGGGTTTGCCGTCGATGAGTGCCTTGCTGGCAAATACAGCCATCTGCTCGCCGTGGCCACCGTAAGTATAAGCGTTAGTAACCTTGTCCTGACGAACGCCGAACTCCTGAGCCAACTGCTGCTGCAGACGAGTAGAGTCAAGAGCTGCCAGAGAAGTCAGCTGGTTGGGCTTCAGACCTGAATGAATCAGAGCTGTCAGAGCGGTAACGTCAGCGGGGTTGAAGATGACAACCACGTGCTTTACGTCGGGGCAGTACTTCTTGATGTTCTCGCCGAAGTCAGCGGCAATCTGGCAGTTGCCCTTCAGCAGGTCCTCACGGGTCATACCCTCCTTACGGGGAGCACCACCAGAAGAGATGATGTACTTAGCACCAGTGAAAGCCTCCTTGGGGTCTACGGTGTAAGAGATGTTTGCACCGGGGAAGGCGCAGTGGCACATCTCATCATAAACGCCATGAACACCTGGCTCATAGATGTCATACAAACAGATGTTAGGAGTAAGACCCAGCATCAGCACACTCTGTACCATGTTAGAACCGATCATGCCGCCGGCACCAACAATAACCAATTTCTCGTCAGTTAAAAATTTCATCTTTGTATCTATTTAATTGTTTATTTAATGTGCTGCAAAATTACTAAAAAGAACTCATATATTGTGGATTTTTATTATTAATCTGTGTTAATCATGTGATTTCATGCTGGTTATTTTGTACCTTTGTAATCTCGAAATTACAAAATGCTATGTTAATGACTGTTACCCAACGAATAGATGCCTTGCGCGAGGCGATGAAGCGCGAACATTTGGCTGCATTTATCTTTCCCAGTACGGACCCGCATCAGGGTGAATATGTACCCGATCATTGGAAGGGACGCGAATTTATCAGCGGCTTTAATGGTTCGGCAGGTACAGCGGTAGTTACTATGACGTCGGCTGCTTTATGGACCGACTCGCGTTACTTTATTGCTGCTGCAGAACAGTTGGAGGGTACAGAATACCAGTTGATGAAACTGAAGGTGGAGGGTACACCGACTATCGCAGAGTGGCTGGGTAAAGAACTGGCTGATGCTGCGGATAAGTCTGTCGGCATTGACGGTATGACGGCATCGGTGAATACGGTTGAGGAACTGATAGTTGAGCTGCGTAAACAGGGCGGCTTGGTATTGCAGACGAATTTCGACGTGCTGAAACGCATCTGGGCGGATCGTCCTGCCATACCTGATAACAAAGTGGAGCTCCAACCCATAGAATTATCGGGCGAAGATGCGCAGAGCAAGTTGCTGGACATTCGTAAGGCCTTGCGTGAACAACATGCTGATGGTATGTTGATGGCTGCTCTTGATGACATTGCCTGGACACTGAACTTGCGTGGGTCGGATGTACATTGCAATCCTGTCTTTGTGTCATACTTGCTGATAACGTCTACAAACGCCATCTTATATATAAATAAGGAGAAGCTGACCAGTGAAGTCTGCGATTATTTGGAAACTAATCGTGTCAGTATAGCTCCCTATGAGGACGTAGTCAAGGGACTGAGCAATTATTTCGAATATAATATCCTGTTAGATCCTGACGAGGTGAACTATACGCTTTTTAAGAGTGTCAAGCGCGAAGTGGTGCGAGGTACGTCGCCCGTACCTCTGATGAAAGCCGTGAAGAACAAGACGGAGCAGGAAGGATTCCGCAGGGCGATGGTGCGCGATGGCGTGGCAATGGTGAAGTTTCTGAAATGGTTGGAAGATAATCCTGATCAGACGGAGATGAGCGTGTCTGGCAAGTTGGAACAGTTGCGTAGCGAACAGCCGCTTTATAGAGGCTTGTCGTTTGATACTATTGCCGCCTACGAACAGCATGGAGCCATCGTGCACTACGAAGCTACCCCCGAGAGTGATGTTCCCTTGAAGCCAGAAGGCTTTCTGCTGCTAGATAGCGGCGCACAGTATCAGGATGGTACGACGGATATTACACGCACCATCGCTATGGGCCCTCTGACAGACGAACAGAGGATGGTGTATACATTGGTGCTCAAGGGGCACATAGACCTGCAGATGCTGCACTTCCCTGATGGTGCCTCGGGTACACAAATCGATGCTATAGCCCGTCAGCCTCTATGGCAGCATAGTCTGAACTTTCTGCATGGTACGGGTCATGGCGTGGGGTGCTATCTAAACGTTCATGAAGGGCCACATCAGGTTAGAATGGAGTGGAAACCTGCAAAACTCCATGCCGGCATGACGGTGACCGATGAACCTGGCGTATATCTGGAGGGACGTTTTGGCGTACGCATTGAGAATACACTGTTGATTGTGCCTGCAGGTGAGTCGGAGTTTGGGAAGTTCTTGGGTTTTGAGACGTTGACACTCTGTCCGATTGACGTGCGCCCCATCATTAAGGAAATGTTGACACCTGCAGAACGGATGTGGCTAAACGATTATCATGCGATGGTCTATCAACGGCTGAAAGAACATTTAAAGGAGGATGAAGTGGAGTGGTTGAAGTCAGTTACGACACCTATTTAATTAAAATACAGCGTTCAAACACAAAAAGTTGGCAAAAAACTTGGCAGTTAGATGAAATTGTAGTAACTTTGCACCCGCTTTTCGTGGCACCATGCCAGAATCGATAAGAAATTAACATTAACAAACATAATAATTAAAGCAAAAAGAACATGATTATTGTACCAGTAAAAGAAGGCGAGAACATCGAAAAGGCTCTCAAGAAGTTTAAGAGAAAGTTTGAGAAGACAGGTGTCGTTAAGGAACTCCGTTCACGTCAGCAGTTTGACAAACCCTCTGTACTGAAGCGCCTTAAGATGGAACACGCTGTTTACGTACAGAAGCTGCGCGCTACCGAAGAGTAAAAAAATACTCAAAAATTTGGTAGTATCAGGATTTTTTCGTATCTTCGTTGCCGAAAAGAGATGCAACGAGTTATGATGACTGAAGATTTTCTGAACTACTTACGTTACGAACGCAATCGTTCGGAATTGACAGTGTGCAGGTACGAACAGAGTCTAAGAGACTTTGAGTCGTACTTTAAAAATCGAGAAGGTCAGCTCTCGTGGGAGTCGGTAGACTCGGACGTCATCCGTGACTGGATGGAGAGTATGATGGATAAAGGCGACATGGCATCGACGGTGAATAGCTCGTTGAGTGCCGTGCGTTCCTTTTTTCGTTTTGCTTTGTCCCGGAATCTCGTTGTCCGCGACCCTTCCTACGCAGTAAAGGGTCCGAAAAAGCAAAAACCCTTGCCACAGTTTGTGCGTGAAGAAGAAATGAACCGTCTGCTGGATACTCCGCAGATGTGGGAAGATGGATTTCCGGGCCTTCGCGCGCGTACAATAATTATATTATTTTATGAGACCGGCATTCGTCTTGCCGAACTAATTGGCCTTGACGTGTCTGATGTTGATTTCGCTGCTCACCAGATTAAGGTAACGGGTAAACGTAATAAGCAGCGCATTGTGCCTTTTTGCACCGAGCTGGAGAATGTTCTTCGTGAGTATGTGGCGCAACGCAACGCTGTTTTCTCTGTCAGCGACGGCGCGCTGATATTAAGTGATAGAGGTGTTAGGATGAGACGCGATCAAGTAGGGACGATTGTCAAGCAGCACCTCTCGCTGGTGACTACGCTTAAGAAACGGTCTCCTCACGTGCTTCGTCATTCTTTTGCCACGGCTATGTTGAATAATGGAGCGGGGCTAGAGGATGTTCGATTACTGCTGGGGCACGAAAGTGTGGCCACCACGCAGATTTACACCCATACCACCTTTGAACAATTAAAACGAGTATATGAGAATGCCCATCCAAGGAATTAAGATTCAGTCAATTCATTTTGACGCTACTGACAAGTTAGAGGCGTTTATCGAAAAGAAAGTCGCCAAGTTGGAAAAAGCTTTTGAGGATATCCAAAAAGTAGAGGTGCAGTGCAAACTGGTGAAGCCTGCCACGACACAGAACAAGGAGGTTAGTATGAGTGTGGCCGTTCCTGGAACGACACTTTTCGTTGAGAAGACAAGCGATACTTTTGAGGAAAGTACAGACCTTTGTGTGGACTCAATGAAGGTTCAACTGCAGAAATTCAAGGAAAAATTGCGTAATAGATAAAAAAAACCTCGAAAAGTTTTGGTAATTCCAAAATTATCCGTACCTTTGCATCCGCTTTCCGACATTAAGACTCCAATCGGGGAGCGGATGCTTAGAGCAAGCCTCTTTAGCTCAGTTGGCCAGAGCACGTGATTTGTAATCTCGGGGTCGTTGGTTCGAATCCGACAAGAGGCT
>CADBWR010000047.1 GCA_902798425.1 uncultured Bacteroidales bacterium | reverse complement strand
CTCCCTGAAAGCGGATGCAAAGGTACGACTTTTTTCCGAACTACCAAAACTTTTTCAAAGAAAATTTTAAATTTAATACAAAAAAAATGCAGGACTTGACATATGTCAATCGTACACTTATTTTACACCTTATTATTATTACGCGCACGCAAGAGAAAAATTGTTTGCGATAACAGCACAAAAAGAAGACATGTCACCACCATCACAGGAAACCACCAAACAGCGAATTGACAATTTATAGCAAAAAAGACACTCAATTGTTTGGCGGTTTGTATATTTATTCGTAACTTTGCAGGCGATTTTGTATAAATATACTGGCATGAAAGTAAAGAACGACCGCTTAGAAGCCCTCAGAATGATCATCTCCAGTCAGGAGTTGGGCAGTCAGGACGAATTGTTAGCCGCCCTTAAGCAAGAAGGGTTTAAGTTAACCCAGGCTACGCTCAGTCGCGACCTAAAACAGTTAAAAGTAGCCAAAGCTGCCTCCATGCGTGGCAACTACGTTTATGTATTGCCCAATGACACGATGTACAAACGTGTAAGCACACCAGCTTCAGTACGCGAGATGATGCAAGTTCCTGGTTTCCTAAGCATCCATTTCTCTGGAAATATGGGAGTCATCAAGACACGCCCTGGCTATGCAAGTTCCATCGCTTACAATATCGACAACAGTCATATCAACGAGATATTAGGAACTATTGCTGGCGATGACACTATTTTCATTGTTATCAAACAAGGAGTAACAAAAGACGAGGTCATTGACGCACTCAGCGAGGTCGTTCCCAACATGAAGTAATGAACATTGAACGTTGAACATAGAACGTTGCACTATAAAAATGGAACAAGAAACAGAAATACAAGTATTGGTGGCAGGACCTGAGCACGAGGTCTATGTTGACACCATTCTACAGACAATAGCCGACGCAGCCAAGGTGCGCGGTACAGGCATTGCCAAACGTACCCATGAATATCTTGCCAAGAAGATGTTTGAGGCCAAGGCCGTCATCGCACTTACAGCAGACGGTCGTTTTGCTGGTTTCAGTTATATTGAGACATGGGAGAATCAGCAATATGTGACCACCAGCGGTCTGATTGTACACCCTGACTTTCGGGGTATGCACATCGCCAAGCGCATCAAGGACATGACTTTCACACTGGCCCGTACCCGTTGGCCACATGCCAAGATATTCTCGTTGACCAGCGGTGCTGCCGTGATGAAGATGAACACTGCACTGGGCTACCAACCCGTCACCTTTGCCGACCTGACGGACGACGAGGCCTTCTGGAAAGGCTGCGAGGGCTGTGTGAACTATCCTGTACTTCGCGAGCGTAACCGCAAGTTCTGCATCTGCACCGCCATGCTCTTCGACCCCACAGAGCATCTGCCAGCCAAATTATCTGATGAGGTATTATCACGCATCAAGCACCTGCAAGAACTGGAAGAGCACAAATAGTCTACAAAGAATTTAACGAATTATACGAATTGATATGAGCAAGAAGAAAGTAGTAGTAGCATTTAGTGGTGGCTTGGACACCAGCTACAACGTAATGTATCTGACCAAGGAGTTAGGTTATGAGGTATATGCCGCCTGTGCCAACACAGGTGGTTTCTCCGCAGAACAGCTGAAGAGAAATGAAGAAAACGCCTATAAGCTGGGCGCCGTAAAATATGTTACCCTCGACGTAACACAGGAGTATTACGAGAAGTCGCTGAAATACATGATTTTCGGTAACGTACTGCGCAACAACTGCTACCCCATTTCCGTATCCAGCGAGCGCATCTTCCAGGCTATTGCCATTGCCCGCTATGCCAAGGAGATTGGTGCTGACGCCATCGCCCACGGTTCGACGGGTGCCGGCAACGACCAGATTCGATTCGACATGACCTTCCTGGTTATGGCTCCTGGGGTAGAGATTATCACCCTGACACGCGACCGCAACCTGACACGTAAGGAAGAAGTAGACTATCTGAATGCCAACGGCTACTTTGCCGACTTCACCAAGCTAAAATACTCCTACAACGTAGGTATCTGGGGAACTTCTATCTGTGGTGGTGAACTGCTTGACCCCACTCAGGGGCTGCCCGAAGAAGCCTATCTGAAACATGTCACCGCCAAGGAGAACGAAGCACTGCTGAAGATTACCTTTGAAAAGGGCGAGATAGTTGCCGTCAATGGCGAGCAGTTTGATGACAAGATCAAAGCCATCCAGAAGATTGAGGAGATTGGTGCCAGTTACGCCATCGGCCGCGATGCAAACGTGGGTGACACAATCATCGGCATCAAGGGTCGTGTAGGTTTTGAGGCCGCTGCACCCAAGCTCATCATCGAGGCCCACCGTCTGCTGGAGAAGTCGACACTCTCCAAGTGGCAGCAGTACTGGAAAGACCAGGTAGCCAACTGGTACGGTATGTTCTTACACGAGAGTCAATATCTGGAGCCCGTCATGCCCGATATGGAGGCCATGCTGACCAGCAGCCAGCGCAACGTCACCGGTACCGCTATCCTGAAGCTCCGTCCTTATGGTTTCGAGACAGTAGGTATTGATTCTGTCAACGACTTGACGAAGAGCAAGTTGGGCGAATATGGCGAAACCCAGACCGGCTGGACTGCTGACGAGGCCAAAGGCTTCATCAAGGTCAGCTCTACCCCACTCCGTGTTTACTACGGAATACATAAGGACGAGAAACGCTGATTTTTTGACCACGAATTACACGAATTACACGAATGATTAAAGTAGGTATATTAGGTGCTGCAGGCTATACGGGCGGAGAATTGATTCGCCTGCTGTTGAACCATCCCGAGGCAGAGATTGTGTTTGCCAATAGCGAGAGCAACGCAGGCAATCTGGTGTCAGACGTCCACGAAGGACTGCTCGGAGATACAGAGTTGCGCTTCACCGACGAGATGCCTTTTGACCAGGTGGACGTGGTATTCTTCTGCTTCGGACATGGCAAGAGCGAGGCATTCCTTAAAGAGCATACCATCCCTGAGAATGTCAAGATTATCGACCTGGCACAGGACTTCCGTATCAAGGGTGACCACGACTATGTCTATGGTTTGCCGGAAA
The DNA here is from genome assembly GCA_902798425.1 of uncultured Bacteroidales bacterium. GTDB lineage: Bacteria > Bacteroidota > Bacteroidia > Bacteroidales > Bacteroidaceae > Prevotella. The sequence goes on along the minus strand of CADBWR010000047.1, from coordinate 14,945 downwards.
TCAACAAAGAACAAATCCAGCAGGCCCAGCATCTTGCTAACCCCGGCTGCTTTGCCACAGCTATCCAACTGGCACTGCTCCCCGCTGCCATGTTGCATCTGCTGAAAGAGGATATAGCCGTAAACGCCATTACCGGTTCAACAGGCGCTGGTCAGAAGCCTGGCGCCACCACTCATTTCTCATGGCGTGTGGACAACCTGAGCATCTATAAACCCTTCCAGCACCAGCACATCGCTGAGATACGTCAGTCGCTGACACAGGAACAGGGTTATCTGGATGCTTCGATAGACTTCATTCCCTACCGTGGCAACTTTGCCCGTGGCATCTTCTGCACCGCTGTCATCAAGACCGACGCCCCCGCCAGCGACGTCATTGCCGCCTACAAGGAATACTACCGCAATGCCGCCTTCACCCACTATAGTGACAAGGCCATCGACCTCAAGCAAGTGGTGAACACCAACAAGGCATTGGTGCATGTCGACAGTTTTGAGGGCAAAATTCTCGTTACCTCGTGCATTGACAACCTTCTGAAAGGTGCCGTTGGCCAGGCCGTACAGAACATGAACCTTATGTTTGGTCTTGATGAGACGACAGGTCTCAAGTTAAAAGCCTCGGCATTCTAAATCTTGAGACACAAAAAATACTCAAAACAGCATTAAGTTTACGAATTATTGCTTACTTTTGCAGACAAAATAACACAAACGACATGAAACTATTCGACGTATACCCACTCTTCGACGTAAATATCGTGAAGGGCAAAGGCTGTAAGGTATGGGACGACAAAGGTCAGGAGTACCTGGACCTCTATGGCGGTCATGCCGTGATATCCATCGGTCACTCCCATCCCCATTATATAGAGAAAGTGACAGAACAGTTGCAGAAAATTGGATTCTACTCCAACTCCGTCATCAACACACTGCAGCAGCAGGTGGCCGAGCGACTTGGTAAGATCAGCGGCTATGAGGACTACCAGTTGTTTCTCATCAACAGCGGTGCCGAGGCCAACGAGAACGCATTGAAACTGGCCTCGTTCAAGAACCCGACAGCCACGCGCATCCTGTCGTGCGAGAAGTCGTTCCACGGAAGAACGAGTTTGGCCGTAGAGGTAACCAACAACCCGAAAATTGTAGCTCCGCTGAACGACAACCATCATGTTCGTTTCCTGCCGTTGAACGACATAGAGCCGTGGGTACGCGAGTTGTCGCGCGGTGGTGTCGCTGCCGTCATCTTAGAGTGCATACAGGGTGTCGGTGGCATCCAGATGGCTACGCCGAAGTTTGCCCAAGACCTTGCATACGCCTGCAAGCGCTATGGCGCTACGCTGATATGCGACGAGATACAGTGCGGATATGGCCGCAGCGGTAAGTTCTTTGCCCACCAGTGGCTGGGCATCAAACCCGACATCATCACCGTCGCCAAGGGTATTGCCAACGGCTTCCCCATGGGCGGTGTACTCATCTCTCCCGACTTCCAGCCCGTCTACGGACAGTTAGGTACCACCTTTGGCGGTAATCACCTGGCCTGTGCTGCTGCACTGGCCGTACTGGACGTTTTTGAGCAGGAGCACTTGGTAGACAATGCTCGCGAGGTGGGCGACTACCTGATGGAACAGTTGAAAGCCATCGACAGTCCACATATTAAAGAGGTACGCGGACGCGGATTGATGATTGGCATCGAACTCGACATTCCCCACAAGGATGTGCGCCAGCCCCTCATCTATCAGGAGCACTGCTTCACCGGCTGTGCTGGTCAGAACATTCTTCGTCTGCTGCCGCCACTCTGTCTGACCAAGGCAGATGCCGACTTATTCATCGAAAAACTAAACAAGATACTGAATACTTTATGAAGATTTCAATCATTGGTGCTGGTGCCATGGGTGGTGCCATCGCCGAAGGACTCATCAAGGGCGACTACATACAGAATGAAGACATTTGTGTGAGCGACCCCGCCAGACAGACACGTGACAAGTTTGCCAATATGGGCATCACCGCTACCCCCAGCAACCAATTGGCTGCACAGGGTGCCGACATTGTCTGCGTCGTCGTCAAGCCCTGGCTAGTAGAACAAGTTCTGAAGAGTATCAAGGACGTGCTCGACTACGACAAGCAGACACTCGTCGTCGTTGCTGCCGGCGTCAAGTCGGAGAGCATCAAGGAGTGGATAGCCAAGGACGGCAAGATGATCCCCCTGTTCCTCGTCATCCCCAACATCGCCATAGCGCAACTACAGTCTATGACGTTCATTGTACCGAGCGTTGCGACTGAGACGCAGCATACGGAACAGGTGGTGGCACTGTTCGACTCAATGGGCAAGACCATCATCACCGACGAGCAACACCTGGCAGCAGGTACCACGCTGGCATCGTGCGGCATAGCCTATGCCATGCGCTATGTGCGTGCAGCCTCTGAGGGTGGTGTCGAGTTAGGTTTTAAGGCCGACGATGCCAAGCAGATTGTCATGCAGACCATGCGTGGTGCTGTCGAACTATTGCAGGCTACAGGTCTGCACCCCGAGGCAGCCATCGACCTGGTGACAACGCCTGGTGGTGTCACCATCAAGGGTCTCAACGAAATGGAGCATAACGGCTTTACCTCAAGTGTCATTAAAGGCTTAAAAGCAGGAGCGAAGTGAGTGAAGAGTGAAAAAATTGCTACCGCATTGAAATAAATAACAATATGGACGAACAACTGAAACAAATTGGCGAGCGCCTGCGTGGACTGCGCGACGTGCTCGACATCCCCGTCAGCGAAATGGCCGAGACCATCGGCATCAGTGCTGACAAGTATGAGAAGATAGAGCAGGGCGAGATGGACATTACCATCTCAAACCTGATGAAGATAGCGCACAAATATGGTGTTTCGACAGAAGAACTAATCTTTGCCGAGGCACCCCATATGAAGTCATACTATGTGACACGTAAGGGACAGGGCATGTCTATTGAGCGTACCAAAGCCTACAAGTACCAGTCGCTGGTGGGTGGCTTTGTGGGTCACAAGGCCGACGTCTTCATCGTTACCGTCGAGCCCAAGCCCGAAGCACATACCGTCTACAAGAACAGCCATCCGGGCCAGGAGTTCAACATGGTACTCGAAGGCAAGATGGAGCTCTACATTGCCGGCAAAACCATCATCCTGGAAGAGGGCGACAGCATCTATTTCGATTCCACCAAGCCCCACGGCATGCTAGCTGTCGGCGACAAGGCCGTCAAGTTCTTAGCATTTACAGTAGAGTAAGAAGAGGCTGTTGGCTGTTAGCAATTAGCAGTTAGCTGTTAGCCAATGGCCAAAAGCAAATAGCAAATAGCAAGAATATGATAGAGAGATTTTTGAAACAGACGAAGTTCACCTCCGTCGAAGACTATAATAAGAACTTAGAGTTCATCATCCCCGAACACTTCAACTTCGCCTATGACGTCATGGATGCGTGGGCTGAGGAAGCTCCCGAGAAGTTAGCACTGCTTTGGACCAACGACCAGGGTGAAGAGATACGTGCTACCTATGCACAGTTGAAAGAGCAGAGCGACCAGGCTGCCGCCTATCTGCAGTCGCTGGGCATCGGCAAGGGCGACCCCGTGATGCTGATTCTGAAGCGCCGCTACGAGTGGTGGATTGTGATGCTGGCCCTCTGTAAGATTGGCGCCATCGTCATTCCCGCCACCCACATGCTTACCAAGCACGACATCGTTTACCGCAACACCCGTGCATCTATCAAGGCCATCATCTGCGTGGACGATGCCTATGTCTGCGAACAGATTCGTCTAGCTATGCCCGAGAGCCCAACGGTAAAACAGTATATCACCATCACCGACCACGGCAAACCCATCCCCGAAGGTTTCCGCGACTATCAGTCGGAAGTGGTAAAGGCGCCCCAGTTCGAGCGCCCCGCCTTCGTCAACAACAACGAAGATACCATGATTATGTACTTCACCAGCGGTACCAGCGGTGAGCCCAAAATGGTGGCGCACGACTACCTTTATGCTATGGGCCACCTGACCACGGGTGTCTTCTGGCACAACCTGCACGAAGGGTCGCTGCACCTGACGGTGGCCGATACCGGTTGGGGCAAGGCCGTCTGGGGCAAGTTCTACGGACAGTGGTTTGCTGGTGCAACGGTCTTCGTCTTCGACCACGAGAAGTTTAATGCCGACACGCTGTTGCGCCAGATGGAGAAATACAAGGTGACCTCGTTCTGTGCACCTCCTACCATCTACCGCTTCATGATTCGTGAGGACCTGTCGAAGTACGATCTCTCCTCACTGCAATATTGCTGCACGGCCGGCGAGGCGCTGAACCCCGCCGTGTTCGACAAGTTCTATGAGAAGACGGGCATCAAGATGATGGAAGGCTTCGGACAGACCGAGACAACAATGACCTTGGGCACCTTCCCCTGGATGACGCCGAAACCCGGCTCGATGGGTATCCCCAACGCCCAGTACGACATCGACCTGCTGCGTGCAGACGGTACCAGTTGTGAGGACGGTGAGAAGGGTGAGATTGTGGTACGCGTAGGCGACAAGAAACCCGTCGGTCTCTTCAAAGGCTACTACCGTGACGAAGAGAAAACCCGTGAGGCCTGGCACGACGGCATCTACCATACCGGCGACATGGCGTGGCGCGACGAGGACGGCTACTACTGGTTCGAGGGCCGCATCGACGACGTCATCAAGTCCTCGGGCTACCGCATCGGTCCGTTTGAGGTAGAGAGTGCCCTGATGACTCACCCCGCAGTCGTAGAATGTGCCATCACCGGTGTGCCCGACGACATCCGCGGCATGGTGGTCAAGGCCACCGTCGTACTCGGCAAGGAGTGGAAGGACAAGGCCGGCGACGACCTCGTGAAGGAACTGCAGCAGCACGTCAAGAAGGAGACCGCTCCCTACAAATACCCCCGCATCGTGGAATTTGTCGACGAACTGCCCAAGACCATCTCAGGCAAGATTCGCCGCGTGGAAATTCGCCAGAAAGACGCTGAGAAGTAAAGAGTGAAGAATTTGCTATCGCTATATTTGCAATATGAAGAAACGGATTGTTGTTAAGGTTGGCTCCAATGCGCTGACACGTCATGACGGACGACTCGACGTGACGCGCATGTCTGCACTGGTCGACCAGATAGCCTGGCTGCGCCAGCGGGACATCCAGGTCATCCTCGTGTCGTCGGGTGCCGTGGCCTGCGGACGCCGCGAACTGGACATCAGCCACGAGCTAGACTCCGTAGAGCAGCGCCAGCTGTTCTCGGCCATGGGCCAGGCCAAGCTCATCGGACTGTATTACGACCTGTTCCGCGAGTACCACATCCACGTCGGTCAGGTGCTCACCATGAAGGAGAACTTCGAACCCGGCGAGCAGTACCGCAACCAACAGGCCTGCATGCGGGTGATGCTGGAGAACGGCGTGCTGCCCATCGTCAACGAGAACGACACCGTCAGCGTCACTGAGCTGATGTTCACCGACAACGACGAACTCTCAGGGCTCATCGCCCAGATGATGCAGGCCGACACGCTCGTCCTTTTGTCGAACATCGACGGCATCTTCACCGGCAACCCCAGCGACCCGCAGTCGCAACTCATCAAGGAGGTGCTGCCAGGTACCGACCTTTCCGACTATATCCAGACTGAGAAAAGTTCTGCCGGTCGCGGTGGCATGCAGTCAAAATACGCCACCGCCGTCCGTGTCCAGCAGGCTGGCATCCGCGTCATCATTGCCAACGGCAAGCGCGACAACATCCTCATCGACCTAGTGCAGAACAAACAGAACGTACCCCATACAGAATTTAGACCCGCCAATGAAACTAATTGATACATTCAAGAGAGTGAAGTCTGCGAGTAAGAGTCTTGCCCTATTGACTGACCAGCAGCGTAACGAGATTTTGCAGGCTGTGGCTGACGCCATCATCGACCAGCAGGACCGCATCCTGGCCGCCAACGCAGGAGACTTGGCCAAGATGGACCCAAAGAATCCGCTCTACGACCGTCTACAACTGACCCACAAGCGACTGGCTGACATCGCCGGCGACATGCGAAATGTGGCCAGTCTGCCATCGCCATTAGGTTTCATCACCAAGGAGAAGACACTGCCCAACGGACTGCGCCTACACCGTGTCAGCGTGCCCTTCGGCGTCATCGGTATGATTTACGAGGCTCGTCCTAACGTAACCTACGACGTCTTCTCGCTCTGCTTCAAGAGTGGCAATGCCTGTGTGCTGAAGGGCGGAAGCGATGCCGACCTCTCTAACCAGGCATCGGTAGAACTGATCCATGAGGTGCTGCAGCGCTTCGGTGTCAATCCTGACGTGGTCACCTTGCTGCCCGCCACCCATGAGGCCACTGGCGAAATGCTGAATGCCGTAGGTTACATAGACCTGTGCATACCCCGTGGTGGTCGTCGGCTTATCGACTTTGTCCGCGACACGGCACGCATCCCCGTCATAGAGACGGGAGCCGGGGTAGTACACACGTACTTCGACAAAGACGGCGATCTGGAAATGGGCAAGGCCATCATCTGCAATGCCAAGACCCGTCGTGTCAGCGTCTGCAATGCACTCGACACACTGCTCGTCCACGAACAGCGACTGGGCGACTTGGCAGAACTGGTCAAGCCCCTACACGACCATAAGGTAATGCTCTATGCAGATGCTCCTGCCTATCAGTTGCTGACAGGCCACTATCCCGACATCTTGCTGCAGCCCATTACAGAAGAGTCGTTTGACACGGAGTTCATGGACTACAAGATGAATGTCGTCACCGTCTCATCGCTCGACGAGGCACTGGCCCACATCGACCAGCACGGCAGCGGGCATAGCGAGGCCATCATCACGCAGAACGAGCAGACCGCCCGCAAGTTCCAGCAGCATGTCGATGCCGCCTGCGTCTATTGGAACGCCCCCACCTCGTTTACCGACGGTGCCCAGTTCGGACTGGGAGCGGAGATTGGCATCAGCACGCAGAAGCTGGGTCCCCGCGGCCCGATGGCCTTGGAAGAAATCACCACCTACAAGTGGATTATAGAAGGCGAAGGACAGGTGAGGAGTTAAGAGGTAAGAGTTAGGAGTTAAGAGTTATATTATGCATACATTTATAAATGTAGAAGACCTGGGACCATTGGATAAGGCCATGGCCGAGGCATTTGAGATTAAGAATGACCGTTTCAAGTATCAGCATCTGGGTAAGAACAAGACCCTGATGATGATATTCTTTAATAATAGTCTGCGCACCCGCCTGTCTACGCAGAAGGCAGCCATGAACCTGGGTATGAACGTCATTGTACTGGATGTTAATGCCGGTGCATGGAAACTGGAGACTGAGCGTGGCGTCATCATGGATGGCGACAAGAGCGAGCACCTGCTGGAGGCCATTCCCGTGATGGGCTGCTACTGCGACATGATTGGCGTTCGTAGCTTCGCCGGTCTGACCGACCGCGAGTACGACTATGCAGAAACGGTGTTGAACCAGTTCATCAAGTACAGCGGCAAGCCCGTCTTCGCCATGGAGACCGCCACCGTCCACCCCTTGCAGGCCTTTGCCGACCTGATTACCATTGAGGAGCATAAGACGGTAAAAAAGCCAAAGGTAGTACTGACTTGGGCACCTCATTGCCGCGCTCTGCCACAGGCCGTACCTAACTCATTCGCCCAATGGATGAATGCTGCCGAGAATGTGGACCTCGTCATCACACACCCCAAGGGCTATGAACTGGACCCGAAGTTTGTAGGTAATGCCCGTGTGGAGTACGACCAGAAGAAAGCTTTCGAAGGTGCCGACTTCATCTACGCCAAGAACTGGTCGAACCCTGGCGTCACCAATCCTGCCGACTACGGAAAGATAACCTGCGAGGACCGTTCGTGGACGGTAGATGCCGAGCACATGTCGTGGACCAACAATGGCAAGTTCATGCACTGTCTGCCCGTGCGCCGCAACCTCATCGTAACAGACGATGTCATTGAGTCGCCCAACTCTTTGGTTATCCCCGAAGCTGCCAACCGTGAGATTAGCTGCTCTGTCGTCATCAAGCGCATGCTCGAAGCATTGAACAAATAGTCAAATAGTAAATTGTCAAATAGTCCAATAAACGATGATTTCTTTTGAGTGCGACTATAACAATGGGGCACATCCCAAGGTGTTGGAAAACCTCATAAAATATAATAATGAGAAGCCCACACCCTATGGCTTCGACGCATTCTCTGAGCGTGCCAAGGGGTGCATCCGTGAGGCTATCGGCATGCCCGATGCCCAGATATTCTTCTTGACGGGCGGCACACAGACCAATGCTACCACCATCGACTCCATGCTCTACCAGTATGAGGGTGTCATCTGCGTAGATACAGGTCATATCAACGTCCATGAGGCCGGTGCCGTAGAGTTCACCGAGCACAAAATCATCACGCTGCCTGGTGAACAGGGCAAGATGAATGCTAAGACGCTCGACAAGTATCTGGACGACTTCATGCACGACGGCAACAATGCCCATGCAGTATTCCCCGGACTGGTATACATCACCTTCCCCACGGAGTTGGGTACGCTGTATACGGCCCAGGAGTTGGACAATATCTATAAGGTATGCCAGCACTACAACATACCTCTTTATATTGATGGCGCCCGACTGGGCTACGGACTGATGGCCGAGAGGTGCGACATCACGCTGCCCTTTTTGGCCCGCCATTGTGACGTCTTCTACATTGGCGGTACCAAAATTGGTGCTCTCTGTGGCGAGGCTGTCGTCTTCACCAACCGTCAGGCCCACAAGCACTTCTTCTCCATCCAGAAGCAGCATGGTGCCGTTATTGCCAAGGGAGCACTGATAGGTCTGCAGTTTGATGCGCTGTTTACGGACAATCTGTATTTCGAACTGTCGCGCCACGCCATCGACATGGCCATGCGCATGAAGAAGATTTTCCAGCAGAAGGGCTGCGAGTTCTTCATCGACTCGCCCACCAACCAGCAGTTTGTCATCCTGCCCAACGAAACCGTGGAGCGACTGTCTAAGGATATCGAGTTCACACACTGGGGCAAGGCCGATCTGCGCCATACCGTCTGTCGTTTTGTCACTAGTTGGGCTACGACAGCAGAAGAGCTGGACGAACTGGAACGTCTGCTGTAAAGGAGGCGTTCCGATGCTGCAAAACATATTAATTTGGCACCAAAACAAATATTTTTGCACAAAACTGCACGAATTCAAAAAAATTGCAGTACCTTTGCACCCGCTTACGTAAAAACGCAAGCATCACTCTGTACAACAGGTCAGAGATTCGGGATGTAGCGCAGTTGGTAGCGCACTACGTTCGGGACGTAGGGGTCGGGCGTTCGAGTCGCCTCATCCCGACAAAAAAGCGACAACCGGAATATTCCGACTGTCGCTTTTTTCGTTATTAACACGTTCTTGCTATTTACTTACTCATGCGATTGACATACTCCATGATAACGGCTACGGCATCATCCTCACTCAGGTCGTCCATATTGATGACCAACTGGTAGTTTCGTGTGTCGTAGCGTGAAGTGTCCTCATACTTCTTGATATAGGTCTCACGGTCGGCATCCAACTTGGCAATAATTGCACGAGCCACCTCCTCTGTTACGTTCTGGCGCTCCATGATACGCTTGATACGGTGCTCCATAGATGCCTGGATAAAGATATTGAGGTGGTTGGGCCAATTGCGGAATACCATGAAACCAGTACGACCTGCCACCACGCAGGACGTCTGGGAAGCCAACTCCTGCAAGATACGCTTCTCGGTATCAAACATGATCTTATTGTCGAGCTTCACCTCAGCCTCCATGGGCTGATCAGCACTATTCACCAGGGTATTGTAGTAGTTGCTGATATCATTCCACCACGATTTCTTCTGTGCCTTAATCTCCTCAATACGTTCAATAGACAACCCAAACTTTTGGGTAAGTCCCTGTACGATAGCCTTATCGCAGTATTTCACTCCTAGTAGTTCGGCCAACTTACGTCCTACAGTACGTCCGCCACTACCAACTTCACGGTTGATAGTAATCACAAATTTCTCGTTTCTATTCATAATCCTACAGTTTTGCTGTTTATGATGCAAATGTACACATTATTTATATCTAAGCGCCCACTTGCACTGTCTATTTAATAAGATTTAACCATTTTCACACTCCATATCCACAAGGAGAAAGATACTTTCATCCGAAAAACAAGAAAAACAATTTTTCTCTTGGTTTTTTGCTCACTTATTCGTACCTTTGCAGGCTGAAACAAAATAAAACATCATGAATTATCTTGATAGAAACGAATTTAATTTCGAACCAAGCCAGAAGGTTATTGATGCCGTAAAGAGCTTTGACCCTAAGGAGTTATGCTTCTACACCCGCATCTATGACCAGGGCAAGAAGAGTGTTATCTCTGTTCGCGTCAGCGAGATTTACGGTGTTCCCGAGGAACAGGTACTGCTGGCTTATGGCGGCGAAGACATTCTGAAGAATGCCATACACTATTTCCTAAGCAAGGGCGACAACAAAAAGATTCTCATCCCTGAGTTCTCGTGGTGGTACTACAACCGTGTAGCCAGCGAGTGCGACGGTGAGTTTGAGATGTATCCTCTCTATGAGCAGGAGGACACCTTTGCCTACCATGTTGACGAGGTCATTGAGTATACCAACCGCATCCATCCCCGTATGCTGCTGCTGGCATCGCCCAATAACCCCACGGGCAACAGTCTGACTCCCGAGGAGATTGGTCGCATCATGGAGAACATCCCCAGCGACACGATGGTTCTAGTTGACGAGGCATACGCCAGCTTCATATCTACGGACACCGACTATATCGCTCCGTTGGTAAACAAGTACAACAACCTGATTATCTCGCGTACCTTGTCTAAGTTCTATGGTCTGCCCGGCCTGCGCTGTGGTTTCGGCTTCATTGGCAAGGGGCACGACCAGTTCCTGAGCTACATCAACAAGTATCTGGGCTACAACCGTTTCTCTGAAGCTGTGGCACTGGCAGCCCTGGAAAGCGACGAGCACTACCGCCACGTAGCCGATGACATGGAATGGGGTCGTCAACTGTACAAAAAGGAGTTGGGCAACCTGCCTGGCTTCAAGGTGTACAAGTCTGTAGCCAACTTCATCCTTATCAAGTATCCTATCGCTATCAAGGAGGCGCTGATGGAAGCCCTCAAGGTGCAGGATTACAAGATTAAGTTTATGGGCGATAAGGGTCTGGAGGAGTGCCTGCGCATCACACTGGGCCGCAAGGAACAGACACAGGTTGTCTGTGATACCATCAAGAAGTGTTTCGAATCGCTACAATAGTCATACGAAATGCAATAAAGTATGAACGAAGGGTATAAAGCAACGCTAAAATCATCAGAGACGGAAGACTGGCTTGACCTCCATGTCATCCGTCCTTTCTGTTATTATTGCGCACTGGCTTTTAACAAGTTCGACATCCATCCCAACACGGTGACCATCTGGTCGATGATTGTCGGTGCTGCCAGCGCTTTCTTCTTTGCCTGTGGCAGTTGGTATTATAGTGAATTAGAATGTGGCAGCATTTGGCCAGGTCTGACGATGAACATCATCGCCATCGTACTGCTGATGATTGCCGACATCCTCGACTGCACCGATGGGCAGCTGGCCCGTCTGTCTGGCAAGAAGAGTCGTATCGGCCGCATCCTCGATGGTGTAGCAGGTTTCGCATGGTTCATTCCCATCTACCACGTGCTGGTATACCGTTTCTACCTGCACCACGACCTCGAGTTTGGCTGGCTGGGCATTGAGAACACACAGGAGAACACGCTGATAGCCACCGCCATCGTCTATGTTCTTGGTCTGATATCCGGTATTGCCGGTCTGGCTGGTCAACAGCGTCTGGCAGACTACTATATCCAGATACACCTCTTCTTCCTGAAGGGTGAGAAGGGTTCTGAACTCGACAACTCCGTGCGCCAACAGGAGATCTACGACCAGATGACGCCAGAGAACAGCAGCTGGGGCGAACGCTACTTCCAGAAGTCGTACATCGACTATACCAAGAAGCAGGAAGGTGTGACGCCACAGTTCCAGCGACTGATGCAGAAGCTGCGCGACAAGTTTGGTGCTACAGAGTATATCCCAGAGAGCGTGCGCAAGGAGTTTCACGACGCCTCGCTGCCCGTCATCTTCTGGAATGGTCTGCTGACCTTCAACTTCCGCTCTTTCTGGCTATTCCTGTTCTGTCTACTCGACATCCCTGCTATGAACTTTGTCTGGGAGATTGTAGGTATGGGACTGCTGTACTGCTATGTGAACCGTCGTCACGAATCATTCTGTAAGAAGATTGCCGATGGTTTGGACTAAGCAGCGACTGAACAATCTGTTTTTCTTCCTTGGCTGTGCAGCATGCGTAGTCATGCTGTTCACCTTTGATGTCAGCTTCGTCGAGCTGTGGGATCACCTCTGTCATGCAGGCTACTGGCTCATACCCATCATAGGCATCTGGATAGTGGTCTACGGACTCAACGCACTGGCGTGGCAAGCTATTATAAAAGGAAATTGCAAAGAGAGCCAACAGCAAACGGCTAATAGCCCAAAGCTACCAAGCTTCTGGCGCATCTACCGACTGACCATTACGGGCTATGCCCTCAACTACGCCACTCCTGTGGGTGGACTGGGTGGCGAACCCTATCGTATCATGGAGCTGTCGAAGGACATTGACAAGCAGCATGCCACGTCGAGTGTAATCCTCTATGCCATGATGCACTTCTTCGCCCATTTCTGGTTTTGGTTCATCAGCATCTTCATCTACCTGGCACTGGTACTCGTAGGTGACATGCCCATGACGATAGCCATCGGCACCGTATTGGGTATCATTATCCTGTTCTGTCTGGTGGCCTTCTGGATCTTCTCCAAGGGCTATCGCAACGGACTGGTGGTCTATGTGCTAGGGCTGATTGGCAAGATACCGTTCCTGAAAGGATGGAGCCGTCGCTTCCGTGGCAATCACGCAGAGGCCCTGCGCAACATCGACGCCCAGATCTCTGCCCTCTACGGACAGGACACCAAGGCGTTCTACACCAGTCTCATATTAGAATACAGCTCGCGCATGGTACAGAGCCTGGAGGTGATGTTCATGCTCCTGCTCTTCGGCATCGACAATGGTGGCGGACTGGACGGCATGGTGCTAACCTACCTGCACTCCGTACTCATCGTGGCCTTCACCACCCTATTCGCCAACCTCATCGGCTTCCTGCCCATGCAGATTGGTGTGCAGGAAGGAGGCTTTGTGCTGAGCATTGCGGCCTTAGGACTCTCTGCAGCCCTGGGCATCTTTGTCAGCATCATCTGCCGCGTACGTGAAATTCTCTGGATAGCCATCGGAATGGCACTGATGAAAATTAAGGAGTAGCCTACCCCCAACCCCTTCCAAAAGGAAGGGGAGCTTGAAGGTAGAAGATATGAATTAAGAATTAAGCATTAAGCATTAATATGATAGGAGTAATATTGGCTGCCGGAATGGCAAAACGACTGCGCCCACTGACTGACGCATGTCCCAAGTGTTTATTGAAGATTGGTGAGCGTACGCTGTTGCAGCGTACCGTCGACGCAATGATAGCTGCCGGCATACAGGAGTTTGTCGTTGTCACAGGCTATCGTGCCGAGATGATTCGCGACTTCCTGACCAAGCAGTATCCTTCACTGAACATCCACTTCATCCATAATGGGGACTATGAGCACAACAACAACATCTTCTCGTTGTGGATGACGCGTCCCTATACCGACGGTAAGGAATTCCTGCTGTCTGACAGTGACATTCTCTTCGATCCACAGCTTATCCGTGCCGTACTGGCAGAAGGAGGTAACACATTGGCGCTGAACCGCCACGAGTGCGGCGAGGAGGAAATCAAAGTCATCGTGGACAGCGAGAACCGCATCATGGAACTCAGCAAGACGTGCAGCATCGAACAGGCCATCGGCGAGAGCGTAGGCTTCGAGAAGATGACCGCCAGCTACAGCACAGCACTCTTCAAGGAATTGGAACAGATGATAGAGTGCGAAGGACTCATCGACATCTTCTATGAGCGTGCCTTCGAGCGCCTCATTCCGCAAGGTCACACCTTCCGCATTGTCGACACCACGCGCTTCTTCTCTATCGAGCTGGACACCCCGGAGGATTTCGAGAATGCCAAGCAACTGATACCTGCTGAACTCTATTAGACCTATTTGTCATACGCAGTTAGCAAAGTCGCAAAGAAAACCTGCCAACAGCAAGAAAGTAGCAGAAATGTCTGTTAATTGTTCTTAAATTAAGGAAAGTTGGTTTGGTATCATCAAATCTCCTTAGTAACTTTGCAAGACATAGGCAAATACTTTAGAAACTTATTATTTCTTAGTTTATATTTTTAGTATGATTTATTCAAAAGAAGTTGAGAACATGTGTAGCGTTTGCAAGGGCGCTTACCATGGTCCTGCACCCATTCCCGAGGAGGGCAAATGGATTCAGGCAAAAGAGATCAAGGACATTTCGGGTTACACCCATGGTATTGGTTGGTGTGCACCTCAGCAGGGTGCCTGCAAGCTGAGTCTGAACGTAAAGGACGGTGTCATCCAGGAAGCTCTGGTTGAGACTATCGGTTGCACAGGTATGACTCACTCTGCCGCTATGGCCAGCGAGATTCTGCCTGGCAAGACCATCCTTGAAGCTCTGAATACCGACCTGGTTTGCGACGCTATCAATACCGCTATGCGCGAGCTGTTCCTGCAGATTGTCTATGGCCGCACACAGAGTGCTTTCTCTGAGGGTGGTCTGGCTATCGGTGCTGGTCTGGAAGACCTGGGTAAGGGTCTCCGCTCACAGACTGGTACGCTCTATGGCACTGTTGCCAAGGGTACCCGTTACCTGGAGCTCACTGAGGGTTACATCACCAAGATGTATCTCGACGCCAACAACGAGGTTTGCGGTTACGAGTATGTACACCTGGGCAAGATGATGGAAGCCATCAAGAACGGT
>CADBWR010000046.1 GCA_902798425.1 uncultured Bacteroidales bacterium | reverse complement strand
ACCGCAGACAGAGTAACGTCCTCTATCTTCTGCCGCTGAAAAGCGGCTATCTACCTCTATCTTCCTATATCTACTTAACATGCGAAACTTGAGTTATTATTTATTCAGTATAATCAGCTTCTGTGCCTTTGAACTATATTCGCTGCCGTCCGAGCTTATGCTCACGCGGTAGAGATACAGACCAGTATTCAAGCGTCGACCTTCGTTCGTCGAAAGATTCCAGTCAAGGGTGTATACCTGGTCTGTCGGCACCCCGTTTTCACTATGAGACCACAGATGTCTTCCTGATGTGTCAAAGATGTCCAGCTTGACGTCCATCTCGCTCGCTGTGCGGTCGTGGACAATGCGGAAACTGGTTGTTGTCTTTGCCGGGTTCGGCGAGCACTCCACACTAATCAGTTTCGGCTCCAGTCCTTTCACCACGTTGAAGGTCAGCTCTGCTGTCGACGAGTTGCTCAGCACGTCCCATGCGCGGAACAGCAGTTTGTGCTGTCCGTACGTCAGCGAGGGAATGCTAAATCCCACCTGTCCTTTGGTATAACTGCCGAAGTCGTACTGGAAGTAGCTGTTCAGGTTGTATGTCAAGGCCATCTGTCCGTCAATGATGAGCTGCAAGTCGTGGCCGATGCCGCTTCCAGAGGCGTTGATGCCGTCCTCATCGTTCAGCGTGGCAAAGAAGTATGGCGTCTGGTTGACCGCATCGCCGTTCGAGAACGACTCGCTGTTCAGGTAGCAGTAGATGCTGGGTCCCGTCGTGCTGCCCGTCTCGCTGGCTTTTCCGTTAAACACCAGACTGCCTGAGCGCCCACTTGCCTTGCTGCCGTTGTTGCAGTCGAAAGCATAGACGTTGATGAGTGCGTTATCGTCAGAGTAGCTGATGTCTTTGGGCACGGCAAAGGTAAACGAGAAGAGACCCTCCTTCACCTGGTTGCTGCCGCTGAAGAGCGTGTTGATGCGGTCGTAGTAGACGAAGGGCTTATCTGCACCCTCGTCCGACGTGTTGTTCAGTCGACAGACAATCTCCTCCAATACGTCACGCACTACAGCACTCATTGTACCGTTGAACGACTGGTCCGTGTCGCCTTCGCTGTTCAGGATGCGTCCTGCCACCTTCGCTGCAGAGCCAGCCTTCAGCTTTACCACTGCACCGTCGGTCAGCGGTGTGTCGTTGATAGATTCTATCTTCAGCTGTTTGGTGGGCATTGCCAGTCGTATGGCAGGGTCGCCCAGCAGTGAGTATTGCAGTCGGTTGGTGCTTTGGTCGGTAGCACGTATGGGGTTGCCTTTGCTGTCGTAGCCCAGTATGACTCCCGGACTGATTAAGTCGTTCTTTGCCCGTCGTGCCGCCTCGCCTATAGGCATCGCCTCGCCGCTCTCGTCCTTGCTCAGCACATTGTTGGTGAAAGCCAGGTTCATCAGTCTGTTTTGCGACTGATAGACGGTACGCGTGGTGCCGTAGAAAGCTATGGCGCCACCTCTCTTGTTGAAGAGTGCCGTCTCGCCGATGTTCTCTTCCTGTCCGTCAAAGGGCATGATGTCGCACGAGGCAGTGACCCATAGCGGCAGCCGTAGCGAGGTGGGTTCCGCAAAGTCGTTGAGTCGCAGCACGTACTCATGCGAGAAGGCTTCCGGTGCGCCGTGTCCTGAGTAGTTCATGACCAATGCCCCTTGCTGCATCTGCTGTTTGATGAGACGCGTTACGTCAGGATAGCTGTTGCCCGTCGACGAGCTGACACGGTTGTAAGCATCCCACATAATGCGCTTCACCACCATATTGGGGTAGCGGTTTTCTATCAGTCTGCCTATCGAGTCGGCGTCAGCCATGTGGACGTTGTTGTTGCCGTCGTCGCCCATCACGCAGAACGTGTTCTGCCAGGCGCCAGCCTGTTCGTCGCCGGCGTAGCTGACTATTTTGTCAACGACAATGGCCGCATCGTTGGCGTCGCGGGCAGGTATGCGTCCTACGGCAGCGTCGGCCTGGTCTTTGCTTACCATGTTGCCGCCCTCACCGTCGTCCAGCATGCAGAAGTAGTCGTCGCTCACGTAGCAGTGCGTCTGGCTATACGAGTTCTCGCTCTCGTAGCAGAGCAGGAAGTCGTCCGGCGAGAAGTTCTTCCACGATGAAGACACCATGCGGTTGTCCCATGCGCAGTCGCCCAGCAACAGCAGGAAGCGGGGCATGTCGTCGTCGCTCTCCGCACGGTCGTAGAGCATCTTCATATAGCGGCGGTAGGCGTTGGCGTCGGGTGTACCGCTGGAGAACTCGTTGAACAGCTCGTCAGCGGGTACGATGTTGACGCGCAGGGCGTCCTGCTGCTCGTGGAACGTCTTCAGCCGTTCTGCCTGTGCCCGCAACTTCTGTGACGTTGGAATGATAATAATCATGTCGGCAGCTTTGTCGGCATGGTGGTTCTGATTGGTAATGTTATAGACATATTCCGGAACGGGGAATGTCTGTTCGACGCTCGGAGCACCATTGGGCTCGGCGGTATAGGTTGATATATAGTCCAGTCGTACGTTGGGTACATTGGCATCGGGGGTCAGTGTTACCTCGTTCTCTGCCTGCAGATTGCTGACGCTATAGGTGGCTTCTGCCGTACGCATCTTCTCGTAGCTGCCTACCTGCGGTATGTTAATCTTGCCCAGTTCTGTGCCGTTCAGCGCTACCTTGACAGAACCGCCAGTGCCCAGACCCGACACGGCAACGGTCAGTCGGCCTTTGGCTGAAGCTCCCGTTGCTGCGATGCTGTACTTGTAGCTCTTGTCTGAATACAGCAGTTGACTGTTGTAGAGGTTGCGCCCGCCGCTGTACCATGCGAAGTCATCTACCTCGTAGAGTCTGCAGTAGTCGTCGGCCATTGGGTAGCACCCCGCCACGAAGTCGTCCCATTCCACCGTCTCTGCCTCCTTGTCGTTTTCTGTCAGGAAGTAGTAGCCGTAGTTGGAGTAGGGGTTGCGTATGCGTTTGTACGTGTCGTTCCATGTCACAGGTCCCACACCGTAGAACAGGCGCTTGCCGTTCACCGTACATGTCGGCACCTCTTCCAAGTCGTCCGTCTCCTGCAGGTATTCGCCCGTCAGCCGCTCGGGTTGCATAGCACCGCCATAACCGTATATCTTCACTTTATTAATGTCTGTGAAGCCCGCCCGGCGAACCAAGTCGTTCGTCAACTGGTAGATGCCGCTCTGCGGAATGCGTATCTTTGCCCATTGTCCTGAGGCCAGCACACTCTTTGCGGCATAGCGCTCGCCTTCACCCCTCCGGCTTCTCTTAACTCCCTTAACTTCTTTAACTTCCTTAACTTCTTTAACTTCCTTAACTTCCTTAACTTCTTTAACTCCCTTAACCTTCAGCATGAAGCTCACCAACTTCTGGTAGCGTCCTTCACGATAAACCAGCGGCACAAAGCCAATGTGCAGCGTACCCTTCTTGCGCGATACGCTGATGGTCTGCTCCACCTGGGGCAAGGCAGCCAGCGGTCTGTCGCCCGACACCTGCTTATAGCGCTCGATGTCTGCTGCCGACATGTCGATAAATTCCGGATACTCAATGCTTACCACGTAGGTGGAGTCGGCATAGTTTGCATCCAGCGGAATGGCGTGGTGAAAGAAGGGTAACAATGTGTCTATCCTAACCTCCTGAGCGGTCAGGTTGAAGAAAGACCCACCCCCTGACCCCTCCCCGCGGGAGGGTAGTGCAGACACAATGAGGGCGAGCAACAGCATAGCTCGTCTCATCGTTTTCAGCAGGTGTTGTCCTATCTTCATATTTTTTTCTTATTTCGTTGTTTTTATTGTAATCCGTGCTATCTGCGGTTATAAGCTCCCCTCCCAGCTGGGAGGGGTTGGGGGTGGGTTACTTACAGTTAAATTCCAATACTTTTCTGTCTTCCAGCCACCCTTCCAGGTGGTCGCCAATCTTTACAGGTCCTACACCTACAGGAGTACCCGTATAGAGCAGGTCGCCCGTCTTCAGTGTAAAGAACTGCGAGATGTAGCTCACCAGTTCGTCAATTTTGTAGAGCATGTCGCTCGTGCAGCCCTCCTGTACCGTCTGTCCGTTGATGTCCAGATGGAAGTGCAGCGCCTGCACGTCGAGGAACTTCTCCTTCTCCACCCACTCGCCAATCGCTGCCGAGCCGTCGAAACCCTTGCAGATTTCCCAGGGCTGTCCCTTCGCTCTGGCTTCGCGCTGCAGGTCGCGTGCGGTGAAGTCGATGCCTACTGTGACAGCATCATAGTAGCGGTGGGCAAAGCGTTCGGGAATGCTTTTGCCCAACCGGCAGATGCGTATCACCAACTCCGTCTCGTAGTCCACCTGTTCAGACCAGTCGGGAATGAAGAAGGGCTTGTGGTCCTTCAGCAGTGCCGAGTCTGCTTTGGTGAAGATGACGGGCTTCTCCGGTTTATATAACGCACCATCCAGCTCTTTATTGTGCTGGATATAATTCATGCCTACTGCAAATATCTTCATACGTCAATCATTTTTTTAATACGCGGCAAAGTTACTGCATCTTTGTGGTTGGAGCAAAAAAAACAAGGAATTTCTTTTGTGGTTATAGAAATTCTTCGTACTTTTGCACGCACTAATGGTAATTAAAAACTAAAACAAACTCTTATGAAACTTAAAAATTTACTTATGAAAGCGCTCTTCGTGGCCTTTGGGCTGTGCGTAGGGCAGAGTGTGTGGGCAGACACATCTGTAGTTGGTGCTGTTGATAATTCAGACAGCAAATACTATGAAGATGGTGAAGGCCATTCTAAGCGATACTCAGTTGCTAATAATCAGAAAATTAGCATCGAGTTTACCGTTTCGACTGCTACTGATGAACAACTTGGCGGAGCTACGTGGAATCCGTGGTTCGCATGGGCTGTAAACTTTTGGGATGGCACGTTGAATGCCATTACTGTGGAGCCGAGAGACTATGGATGGGAGGCTGACACAGACAAAAATCGTTGGACAGCTGATTGGGCAAAGTATTGGGCGCAGAATTATCCATCAGGTTGGGATACAGGTACTGCTTTCAGAGATATAATCCAAGGTGCGACAGTTGTTACAACAGTTGAGCGTAGAGAAACTTACGTGTTCATTACATATGATATAACAACAACGGGTGGGGAAAAATACCGTCAGTATGTTGCTAAAGAGTATGGTAATGGAACAACAATTTGGTTTGACTTGATAGTTCAGCATGCTCATATAACAATTGATAATGAAAAGACAGTAACTACAGCTGCACATCAGGTTACAGGTACATTGATTGGTAACTATAACAGATGCACGACTTTTACTGATGCTGTAAATGCTTTACGTCAGAACTTTATAATTGCACCAAACAGTTCCTTAAGTCTTAGATTTAAGAACTATTCTGCTGGCTTAGATACATGGCAGAGTTGGATGTTTGAAATGCTTTATAATGAGAAATACTGTAATATGGTTGCTGGAAATAACAATCAATGGGGTGCATTGAGAAATGGAAATGGAACTTTCACAAACACAAATTGGCCTACAGACATTTTGACTCAAATGGAGGGTGCAACTGTTGATTTAACAATTACACGAAATGGTGAAAATGTTGTTGTGAATGCTGTACATACTCCTATCAGTGGAGATCCTTTTACTTTAAATTATAGTTTTAATTCTGCTGAGGCGAATTTCGCCACTTCAGATGTAGAGTTTCATCTTGTGTCTGATTATGGCTACCTCGACCTGCTGCCTGTCAGCAAGGCTGTCACTGCCGCTGGTTGGGCAACCTACTGCAGCCCGTACGCTCTTGACTTAGAGCATGCTACAGGCTTGACGGATGCCTATATCGTTACTGGCGGCGAAAATGGCGTGCTGACTAAGACGTCAGTGAAGGGCGGCACAGTGCCTGCTAACACTGGTCTGCTGTTGAAGGCTGACGAAGGTGCAGTGTCGATACCTATTGTTGGCGCCAGCGCTACCGATGTTTCTGCCAGCAAGCTGATTGGTAAGACTGCGGCTTACAACCTCGCTGCAGAAGGTGGTTACGTACTGATGGCAACAGGTATTAATGGTCTTGGCTTCTACAAGAATGCCAATGCTTTCACGGTAGGTGCCAATACCGCTTATCTGCCTGCCAACTTTGCTGGCGGCAGCTCAAGTGCCCGTGAGTTCTTCAGCCTGGACGACGATGCTACTGCTATCAGTGAAGCTAAGAGCCAACAGCCAATGGCTAATGGTCTGTTCTTCGACTTGCAGGGTCGCAAGGTTGCGCAACCTCAGAAGGGCCTCTATATCGTGAATGGCAAAAAGGTCGTGATGAAGTAAATATAAATACAACTATGGCAACCCGCACAACTCTTCATGTTGTTACATGTTGTTTTAGTTGTCTAAGTTGTCGTTTAAAATAGATAAAAACAATGAAAAAGTTATATGAGATTCCCGCTGTGCAGGTTGTCGCACTGCAAACAGCACAGCTGATGGCCGCCTCACCAGTCTTTGGTGGCATTACAGAAGAGACGGATGGAAACCTCTCTCGCGAATTTGACATAGAGGACGACTCTGAACTGCTTAACGACGACACCGTCTTAGACATTTAGTCGACTTCTCCCTACGATACGAAGGCCGCAGATTAACGTACTAATCTGTGGTCTTCTTTGTTTGTACAACCACAAATTTCGTGGATTATGGTGGCGCGAACAAAAAAATACGGCAATTTCTTTTGTGGTTATAGAAATTCTTCGTACATTTGCACCCGAAGTCCGTGAAAAGGATTCATGGACGATGCTCAATTCCCGTTCGAACTGCGACCTCGACAAGGAGATTTTAGAGCAAACATACATCGTTGAAGTAGGCACAATATAATGTGCAGACTTCAGTATGATGTATGAGGTTGTCGCAGACCTGAACGGGAGTACGGAGGGGTCTGCACTTTTTTCATGTCCGTACCTTTCTGTCCGCTGGTTGATTTTGTGTTAACAAACTATAGTAATTAAAAACTTTAAAACGTATGAAACTAAAACATTTACTAATGAAAACGCTCTTCGTGGCAGCTGGTCTGTGCGTAGGGCAGAGTGTGTGGGCAGATGAAACTACTGTCGGTAATGTGGACAATAGTTCTGATTGGTGGAGTGAATTTTCTAATGATTACACACTTGCAGACAATCAGAAACTGTATTTAGAGTTTACCAATTATACCAGTGCTTATGTCGCTGAAACATGGAAAGATTATTTTAACTGGGTCATCATCGTAAAAAATGATCAGGACGGGCATAGTACCACCGAAAATCCCAATTATGCTGAATATTTTGCCATGAATTCTGCGAATAATAGCTGGGGTGGTTGTAATGTAGCTGAAAATCGCTATTGCAAGGATTATGTTTGGGGTGAAGCAAATCAAAATAGAATGAATGGCGCCAATGTAAAGATGACTATCACCCGCGAGAATGGACGCGTAAGCATCTATGCCCTGATGAGTAACACTACTCAAGAGGGTACAGAAACATCGCCTACGCTAAAGTCATGGTCAGAGAGCTCGTTCTTTGATTTGCCTGCAGAGGCAGCTTCTCAGAATATCCGCTTTTTCCTTTCTGTTGAAAAGGCTCATATAGTTATTGATAACTCTAAGACCGCAACAACACCAACAACTGCTGGTTATTATACCGTTGGTACTGCAGCGAAAGATGCGCTGTTCTTCTCTGCTTTCTCAGACTATTACTCTGTTCCTGCTAACCAGACAATGAAACTCCATTTTAAGAATTACTCATTAAAGGGTGAAAACTACCAAAATTGGATAGCAGTATTGACTAACAACAAGAAGCGTACTGAAACTGGATATAGTGAATATCTTGTGCTTCGTAATGATAACTATGGTTGGGGAACTAAGTATTCAGGAGGTACTCTGACGAGTAATTTTGATTGGGGAACATTCATGGATGAAATGGATGGTTCTGATGTTGTTATGACAGTTACACGTACTGGTGCGACCTTCACACTTTATGCTGATATAACCGCTAGTGGTGGATCTACAAAGCGTTTTGAGCAGTTCGTTGGCACATGCGATGCTGAAGAAGAGCTTTATTTCTTCCTTACCACTGATCATGGTTATCTTTCTATCCAGTCTCTTGAAAACGCTTCAATCTCATCTTATGGTTGGGCAACATTCAGCAGCGACTATGCTCTTGATTTCTCAAAGGCAACAACAGGCTTAGAAGCATACATGATTACGGGTCATTCTGGTAATGTTGTTACAAAGACTCAGGTTACTGGAACTGTTCCTGCTGGTACAGGCTTGCTCTTGAAGGGTGATGCAGGAAGCTATAATATTCCTATTGTTGGCAGCAGCACAACAGATGTTTCTGCAAACTTGATGAAAGCAGGTACTGGAGCTGCTATAAGTGCTGAAGGTAGCATGACAAAGTATGTTCTTGGTGTAAGTGATAATGGTACAGCAGGTGATACATCAGATGATTTTGCTGAGTTCCAGAAGATTACCGCAACTTCTGCAACAGTAGCTAAGGGTAAGGCTTATCTCCAATTCAATGAAGTGATTTCTGCTCGTTCTTTGTATTTTGAAGACGAAGTCACAGGTATTGCTAATGTTGAGGCTGCTGCAGAAACTAAGGCAAATGAAGGCAAGTTTATCGACAATGGCAAGTTGGTTATCGTGAAGAATGGTGTGAAGTATAACGTAGCTGGAGCAAAGTTATATTAAATAAAAAAGTAAACATTTAATATCAGATATTTAGTATGAAAAAGACATATATGATTCCTACCATGCAGGTAGTTAAGATACAAACAGCGCAAATGCTAGCTGGAAGCCCACAGTTAAATGGTACATACGAGGGAGGAACTGTTCTTTCTCGTCAATATGATTGGGACGACGAAGAATAACGAATAACAGAATTATGTTTTTAGTTACCAGTGGAGGCCTGGGAAGGTGGTAAGCTGGATATGTTATTAGACAATAAATATTAGTAAAATTTTTAAGCAGGCGAGGCACCGCGATGGTGGCTCGCCTGTAATTATTTTTGGTGGTTTTTGTTGTGCGGAAATTGTGGTTGTTCTGCCAAGCTTTCCTAAGAAGTGTGAGAAGATCTTTAGTATTGAGAAAACGCTCCTCTTTTCCTCGGGTTTTAATGAGTGAAAAAAAATAGAGCAAAAATTGACTTAAAAAGAGAGAAAAAGAAGGGAAAAAAAGAAAATTTCCCCCCATACCCCCTATATAAGAAAATAAAGGGTAAGTAAAAAGAGCAGAAAAATATATATATATAAAAGAAAATTTAAAAGAAGTGA
Organism: uncultured Bacteroidales bacterium; assembly: GCA_902798425.1. Lineage (GTDB taxonomy): Bacteria > Bacteroidota > Bacteroidia > Bacteroidales > Bacteroidaceae > Prevotella. The sequence continues at coordinate 15,835 of CADBWR010000046.1, read as the reverse complement.
AATCGGGGTTGTGTTTTATGGCTGATAAGGACTACAAGACAGGCTGATACAGAACTGGGACAGGCTAATACAGAACTGGGACAGGCTGATACGGAGTGCGGGACAGGCTGATACGGAGCGACGGTTTTGAGAATTGCATTTTTCGTGCGTCGGAGGCGTGAAATTTATGGGAAAATGCTTCGCTATTTCAAGAAAATTTTGTAACTTTGCATTTGCTTTGCAAGGGATGAAGATAACCATAGCCATCAAGAGAATGCTTGGGCTGCTGACAGCGTTGCTGGTGCTGGCGGTGGCCTATGGACAGCAGACGGAGTCGCGCTGTCCTCTGTTGCAGGGCGTCCCCCTGGAGGGGCCGCTGGACAGCGTGCGCACCCAGTTGCAGGCTGCTGACTGGACGGAGTGGGGACAGTCGGACGATGGCGAGGACTACTACTTCCGCGGCAAGTTCTATGGCATCCGCGCCAAACTGCTGGTCAGCATCAATGCTTCCAATAAGTTGCTGACTTCCGCCTACGTCTCTGTGGGGCCTTACAGCACGAAGGCCATGCTGGAGCGCAACCTGCAGTATTTCCTCTACAAACTCAAGCAGGAATATGGTGAACTGGTGGAGCGCGACGGCAGTTGGGTGTATATGGACGACTTCGCCAGCGTGAAGGTCTCTCTGGTTGACAACGGAAGCGGTTCGCGCGACATCCGTGTGTTCTATCTGCCCATGGGGGCCTACTACAAGGACGCTATCTGCATGGGACTGCACGGCCCCGTGCAGGAGGTAGTAACGGAGAATGCAGTCAGCGAGGACCAGTTTATGCGCTTCTCGGAAGACGGACAGTGGGAGCACCCCGACCTGACAAAGCGCCAGTACGACCGCTATGGCTATCTGCGCCAGGCGGAGATGACGGAGGTGGAGGGGCACAGCAACGTCAGCTACGAGTACGACAGCCACTACCGACTGGTGCGCCGCACGCTGACCAACGAGGCCGACAGCATCCGCTACATCCACGAATACACGTACAACGAGCGCGACGAGGTGGCATCGCAGAGCCAGAAGGTGTTTAAGAATGACGAGTGCGTGTTGACACTGAATATGCGCAACAACTACCTGACACGTGACGATCAGGGCAACTGGACCAGCAACTCGCTATCCCTGTCGTACTGGGAGAAGGGCAGCCAGAGTCAGCAGACCACCGTGCTGCAGAAACGTACACTGGCATATTGGGAAGAATGAAGAATCGAGATATAAAAGTTGTGGCCTTTGATGCCGACGACACACTATGGGACTGTCAGACGTGGTTTGACAAGGTAGAGCAGGAGTGCTGTGAACTGCTGAAGCCGTGGGCGACAGCCCGCGAAGTCAGCGAGGGACTGTTTGCCACGGAGCGTAAGAACCTGTCGCTGACGGGCTATGGCACCAAGGCTTTCACGCTGTCGCTCATCGAGAATGCCGTGCGCGTCAGTCACGAACAACTGACGGGCGACATCGTCATGCGGCTGATAGAACTGGGACAGCAGTTGCTGCGCTTCCCGACGACACCCCTGCCCGAGGTGGAAGAGACGCTGCGCAAGTTGGCAGAGTGCCGCCAGTATCGCTTGGTGGTATTCACCAAGGGCGAGCTGATGGACCAAGAGTCGAAGTTGCAGCGGTCAGGGTTGGAACAGTACTTCTCGTATGTGGAAACGGTGTCCAACAAGACCGAGCGCGAATACCGCCAGCTCTGCGAGAACCTGGACGTGGCACCCGAGCAGACACTGATGGTCGGCAACTCGTTCCGCTCAGACATTGCCCCCGCTCTGGCAGCAGGAGCCTGGACGGCGCACATCCCCTACCATGTGGTGTGGGAATTAGAGAAGAGCGAGGAGTTCCCCCACGAGCGGCTGCAGAAAATCACCCACTTCTCCGAGCTGCTGGAAATCTTGTGCTGAGCGCCACGTAGCAGCAGCCGATGATGATATAGATAAGGAGTAGTTGGATGGCACTGAGACGGATGCCCTCGATGCTGCTCAAGGGTAGCTGCGCCACCCATCCGAGGGCATGGTTCATGGCGCTTGTCAACCAGACGAGTAGGGCGGTCAGTGTACCGGCTGCCCACGACCACCAGCTGAATGCGAGGCACAGCAGGGTGAAGCAGAGTATGAACCAGGCTAACGGAATGACGATGAAATTGCTCAGCAGGAACCACGTGCTGAAGCGGCCGAAGTGGTAGGCGACAAGTGGTGCCGTACCTATCTGTGCCGCCACAGAGACGGTCACCAAACCCCATGCGGTCGACAGCCAGCGGTGCCGTTGCTGTACGTCGGCAGCTATCAGACCATTGATGAGCGGGTGGACGAGCAATATGCTGAGTACTGCCGTGAACGACAGTTGGAAGCCAAGGTCGTACAAGGACAGCGGATTGACCACCAGCAAGACGACTGCCACAAAGGCCAGTGTGTTGACGGACATGCGTTCGCGGTAGCCTAACGACAACAGGGCATAGATGCTAATCATGAAGGCAGAGCGCACCACGCTGGTGGGCAGTCCTGCCAATAGGGCGAAGGCCCATATAGCCAGTACTGTGATGCTCTGTGTCACGATGTGATAGCGGTGCCACCCAATGACGAGCGAGACAATGCTGTAGATGATCATCAGGTGCAGACCGCTCAGTGCCAGTATGTGCGAGGCTCCCACCCGCGAAAAGGTGTCCTTGAGGTCTTTGCTTAGCGCCGTCTTGTCGCCTAACGCCATAGCGGCAATCACGCCGTAGGCATCGTCGTCCATAGGCTGTTGCTGAAAGTGGGAAAGCAGCTGGTGGCGCCACACCAGAAAGCGCAGCCGCAATCGGTCCGTCATGGATAATGCTTGCAGACCGACCGCCTGCCCTTGCCACTGATGGCTGTTGGCATACAGCTCGCCGGTGAATCCGTGACACTGCATGTATTGGCGGTAGTCGAAGGAACCCTGCTTCCGATGGCGAATCTTGTTGATGCGCGTATGAACAACGAGTCCTTGTCCTATCTCGATGCGCTCACTATTGTTGTCGCGGTGGATGCTACAGCGCAGCTTATGCTGCCCGTCGGCTGTCAGTGCGTCGAACGCCACCGTCTTCTTCTTGACCTTCACCTCGCTGACGACAACCAGCTGTGTCGATAGCGTCTTCTCTGGCCATTCCACACGGAGCGCCTGTCGCTGTCGGCTGCCTAACGCCACGCCGAGCAAGAGCACGGCCGCTAATATCCCTGCCGTCTGCAGACGAGGGTAGCGCCCTACCATGCAGGTAGCTATGACCACTATTACCAGCATTGCCAAAGCCATCAGCCAATCATTTATCCATTGGCTCGTCGTTATCCCTGCTATCATACATGCTGCCAATGGCAGTAGTGGCGCGTGAATCTTCATCGGTTTTCTGGTTAAGGTTACTAAAATCTGATGCAAAGGTAAGCATTTTTTACGAGACAACGAAATTGCAAGCCTGAAAAGTTGTTCTGTCTTCAGTCACTTCCAATTTTATTTCTTCCTTTTCCTTTGTTGTTTCAAGAATAATAATTTTTAGGCCGTTTCTTGCGTGAGGAACGGGAATTTTTTGTAACTTTGCAGAAAGTTTGTAAGATGGACGAGAAAGAGCTATATATCAACTTCGACGAGTACATCCGCCAAGGTGAACCCGAGAAGCGCGAGCGTGCAGAAGCATGGCGCGTGGCTATTGGTTTGCAGGCTGTCGATGGACTGAAGACATCTGAATATCTGCAGGAGACAGCACGCAGGAATATCGAGGGCGAGATTACCATCGACGAGGCGCGTGAACTGGTGAAGCAGTATTATGTCAAGAAGACAGCCCATGACGAAGGCGACGAAGACAAGGAAGAGGCAGACCGTGTATCGAGTAACATCTCCAAACTCTTGCAGACGGATGCTTTTACCTATAGCGTTGCTGGGCTGGCCGCTATTCATCGCGCCATTTTCGAGGGCGTGTTTAAGCATGCTGGACGATTCCGTGATTACGACATCTCGAAGAAAGAGTGGGTGCTGCGAGGTGACTCTGTGCTCTATGGTCGCTGGCAGGATTTGCGTATGGCTATAGAATACGATTTGGAACAAGAGCGGCAGTTTGACTATACACCATTGAACAAAGACCAGATGGTAGAACATTTGGCAAAGTTCATAGCGGGTCTCTGGCAGATTCATCCCTTCGGCGAGGGTAACACCCGAACTACAGCCGTCTTTGCCATTAAGTACTTACGCTCGCAGGGCTTCAGCGTGGACAACGACCTGTTCGAGCGCCATTCATGGTATTTCCGCAATGCGTTGGTTCGTGCCAGCTATCGGAACCTGCAAAAGGGCATTAACTACGAACCTTTATTCTTGGTAAGTTTTTTCCGTAACCTGTTATTGGGCGAAAACAACACGCTGAAGAACAGATACATGATGATTGATGGGCCCGAAGAATGGAAAATGCCTGAAAGCGAACAAGAACCCCGCAAGTACCCCACAAGTACCCCACAAGTACAGGACAAGTTGCACACGGATAATCCAAACATCGTAAAACTTGTGCAAATAATAGGCGAGCAGGAACTGTCCGTAAAAGAAATGATGGAACTCATTGGCCTGAAAGATAGGAAGAATGTCTTGAGTCTTTACCTCAATCCTGCTGTCGCCGATGGATATATCCGTTTGTTATACCCTCAATCTCCCCGCCATCCCCGCCAGAAATATCTGTTGACGGTGAAGGGGCTTGCACTTTATAATGATTTGCAGCATGCGAGTACTCATAGTTAATACAAGTGAAGGGACGGGTGGCGCTGCGGTGGCTGCCAGTAGGCTGATGGAGGCACTGAACAACAACGGTGTGAAGGCCAAGATGCTGGTGCGCGACAAGGAGACAGACCGCCTGACGGTAGCAGCGGTGCCCGGACAGAAGGGAATGCAGCTGCGATTTCTGTGGGAACGGTTTGTCGTGTGGCTCGGGCTGCACCTGAACCGTAAGCACCTGTTTGAGGTGGACATTGCCAACTGTGGTGCCGACATCACGCAGCTGCAGGAATTCCAGGAAGCCGACATCATCCATCTGCACTGGGTGAACCAGGGCATGCTGTCGCTGAAGGGCATTCGCAAGATACTGGACAGTGGTAAACCGGTGGTATGGACCATGCACGACATCTGGCCGGCAACAGCCGTGTGTCATCTGACACTGGACTGTCGGCGCTTCGAACAGCAGTGCTGCCATTGTCGGCTGTTGCCTGGCGGTGGCAGTGACAACGACCTGGCAGCAAAGGTGTGGCGCAAGAAGCAGAAGATGCTGGCAGGACACCAGATGACTTTTGTGGCATGCAGCCAATGGTTGGCCGGAGAGGCCAGGAAGAGTGGACTGCTGCAAGGACAGCGGGTGGAGAGCATCCCCAATCCGATAGACACGCATATCTATGCTCCAAAGAATCAGCAGCAGGCACGCCAGCGTGTCGGTCTGCCTGCAGAGGGTCGCGTCATCCTGTTTGCCTCGCAGCGCGTCACCAACCTGAACAAAGGCATGAACTATCTTGTTGAGGCTTGCCAGTTGATAGCCACGCAGCATCCCGACCAGAAGGACCACATCACGGTAGCTGTGCTGGGCGGACATGCTGAGGAAATCGTGGGACAGTTGCCTTTCCGTACGTGTCCGTTGGGGTATGTCAATGATGAACAACGCATCGTCGACGTGTATAATGCTGCCGACGTCTTTGTGTTGCCTTCGCTGTCGGAGAACCTGCCCAACACCATCATGGAAGCCATGGCCTGTGGCGTGCCCGCTGTGGGCTTTAGAGTAGGAGGCATCCCCGAGGAGATAGACCACCAGCAGAATGGTTATGTGGCAGAATACCGCAGCAGCGAGGACTTGGCACGTGGCATCTGGTGGACACTCTTTGAGGCTGACCACGACGCTGTGCGGAAGGCATGCCTGCAGAAAGTGGCCCACTGCTATTCACAGCAGAGTGTAGCAAACCGATATCTGGAAGTGTATGAAAATATCCATCGTCACCATCACCTATAATGCTGCCCGTACGTTGCAGCGCACGCTGGACAGTGTTGCCTGTCAGACGTATACGGACATCGAACACCTCATCATTGACGGTGCGTCGAAGGATGCTACCGTTGCTATTGCTGAGCGCTACAAGGCAGCGAACCGCCATGAGGTGGTTATCCAGTCTGAGCCAGACAAGGGGCTATATGATGCGATGAACAAAGGACTGCAGAAGGCGACGGGCGACTACCTCGTCTTCCTCAATGCGGGCGACACACTCTATGCACCCGACACCATCGAGACGGTTGTACGCTGTGCTCAACAGCCCCCTCTCCTTTTGGAGAGGGCGGGGGGAGAGGTTCCCGCTGTGATCTACGGCGACACCGCCATTACGGATGCTGAGGGCAACTTCCTGCATCTGCGCACGCACCGACCACCAGAACAGCTGACGTGGAAATCATTTAAGCAGGGCATGCTGGTCTGCCACCAGGCTTTCTATGTGCTGACGAGTTTAGCTCGTCAGATACCCTACGACCTGCAGTACCGCCATTCTGCCGATGTAGACTGGTGCATCCGCATCATGCGGGAGGCAGAGCGCCAGCATCTGCCGTTGGTCAATACGCATGCCATCCTGGCCAACTTCGAAGAGGGTGGAGACACCACCCAGCACCATCGTGACTCGTTAAAAGAAAGATTCAGCGTCATGGCTCATCACTATGGACTCTGCCAGACGCTGATTCTGCATGGGTGGTTTATCCTCCGAGCCGTAGCCCGGAGGTTCCGTTAGTATTCTTATAGCTGGTACTCGTACATCACCATAGAGTAGGGGGCCAGGTCTACAGCAAACTTCTTTTCTGCCTTGATGGTCTCCTTCTGTGGAGCGATGGGCTGCTTGTCGTAGTTGTTCTCGTCGTTGGCATTGCCCTTCAGCACGGTCTTGGTGCACTTCTTCACCTTGAAGCGGCTCAGGTCGATGTTAGCTTTCTTAGCCTCTGCACCAGCGTTGACCATCTTGACATAGAGCTTGCGGGTTTTGACATTGAGAACAACACTCTGATCCTGCAGGAAACCGCTCTCCTCGTCTTTGGGAAGGTCTTTCCAGCGGGGAGCAACATCGGGATTCTCAATCTTTACGCAGTCACCATAGTAGTACTGACCGCTGGACTGACCGAAGAGCTGCTGTACGTAGTAGCTGCAGGTCAGGAAAGGACGCTCGTTGTCGAAATAGATGAGGTCGGGATTCCAGTTGGTGGCGTTCTTCTTGGCGAAGAGGGGTGCATAGCTGCTCATGAGGACAACGTCGGCATTGCGCTCAACATGCAGCAGATAGAGACCCTCGGCCAGGGCGTCGATGAGCTTCTTGTCCTTGGCGGCATATTCGCCGAGGTATACCTTCGTCTTGCGGTCGCGGGGGTACTTGTCGTACTGGCGTGAAGAGAGGAAGTAGGCGTTGGGCTCGTAGTAGTGCTCGTCAATGATGGGCATGCCCAACTCGTCAGCGAGTTTCCAGCCAGCCTCAAAGTCGGGGTTGCCGTTGTGAGAGCCAGGACCGGCAGTACCGACGATGACGATGTCGGGGTAAGCCTTCGTGATGCGCTCGTACATATACTTGAAACGCTCGTTGAACTCGGGGGTAATCTTCTCTTCGTTGCCGATACCCAGATACTTCAGATTGAAGGGGGCGGGGTGTCCCTGGTCGGCACGCATCTTTGCCCACTTAGAGGTAGCGGGGTCGCCGTTGGCCCATTCGATGAGGTCGAGGGCATCCTGTGTCCACTCGTCCATGTCGGACATCGGACAAACATCCTGTGCCTGTGTGGGCCACATGTTCCAACCACCATTGGTTCCCTGACAGCTGACGCCGCAAGGCAGAATGGGTACAGGCTGCATGTTAAGGTCTTCGCACAGCTGGAAATATTCGTAGTAACCCAGACCAACGCTCTGGTGGTAGCCCCAGGTGTTCTTCAGCTGGCGGCGTGTCTCCTTAGGACCGATGGTGGTCTTCCAACGGTAAGTGTTCCAGAAACCATCACCGCCACCATGTACTACGCAACCGCCGGGGAAGCGCATGAACTTTGGCTGCAGGTCAGCAAGTACCTGGGTGAGGTCTTTGCGTAGGCCATGGCCGTTGTATGTGTCTTCTGGCATCAGCGATACCATATCAACATCGAGGTCGCCGACGGTCAGGACGAGAATTTGCAGAATAGCATTCTTGCAGTCTTCTGAGGGAGTCAGCACGGCACCATACTTCTTCCACTGCTTGTCGCTGACGGTGATGGTTGCCTCGTCAAGAATCTTGGGATCCTTACCCCAGCCTTGAGGAACACCGAGCACGACACGTACTTGCTTGGTCTTGTCGACATTGCGGAAGAAAGCAGAAAAGTCATACTTGGCACCAGCCTTGACAGAGATGCCCTCAAAGCCGTTGTTCTCCAAACCAAAACCTTTCCAGCCTTTGTAGTCGTAGAACTCCTTGGCGCGTTCCGTGTGCAGACGCATGTAGGTGGGGTTGTTGGGGTGGATACCATCTGTCATACGGATGTCCAGCTTACCCAGTGAGTGGCCCGGACGAACCATCTTCCATGCGGTAGTGGGACCCCAGCCGTCTTTCTCGTTGGGGTTGAACTCAAAAGAACCGTTCTGTACCAGTTCTGCATAGAGACCGCCATCAGCTGAAGAGCTGATGTCTTCGAAGAAAATTCCGATGAGTTCATCACTGATGGCCTTGCCACCTTTAGGAGCGTTCATCGGCTTTTGAGCGTTTAGACTCAGTGTGGCTACAGCTAATAAAGTAGCAGCAATACACAAAAGTAGTGATTATTTGCTAATAAACTGCTGAAAGGTGGTGTTTTTTATAGATATATAACAATATGTCAGTTAATTGCAAATAATTCATAACGTCTTAGTTATTATTGGTTTTTATTTTATAACTTTGCAGGCGTTTTAAACATAATCAACAATGAGGAAGTTATTATTAAGTATGCTGCTGATGACAGCATTTATACAGGTTTACGCAGATGACGTGATGCGTAAGGAGAAGGACGGAACGTATGTGGTTAACACCACGACACTGGCTGACGACGTGAAAGGATATATCGAGTCTACACCCGTGGAGGTATACATCAAAAAGAACAAAATCGTCAAGGTGGTTCTGCTGAAGAATCAGGAGACACCAAAGTATAATGCAAAGGTAAAGAAGCAGATGGTGCCACTCTACGAGGGACAGAAGATTTCAAAGAAGTCGACAGTAGAGGTGGATGGCGTAACAGGAGCCACGTTTACATCGAATGCGGTGAAAGAAAACGTCAAGCGTGCCGTAGAGTACTACTGGAAACATAAATAATAGGAACCATAAAAAAAGCGCCCTCAAACAGAGAGCGCTTTTTTTATTATCAATGCGTATCTCGTCATTAGAAGACGTAAGCGATACCTAACTGGAATACAGGACCGTTGGCTTTCAGCACGTCAATATCAGTTGAAACAGATATTCCTGTGTATGGGTTAGTATATGACACACTCTTTGTCTTCTTGGCATTCTGATACTTAATGTCGAGCGAGAGTTTCAGATTGTCTTGCAGATAGTATTCAGCACCAGCACCGATGTTGAAACCAAAAGCTGTCTCATTCTCGTCCAAACCATGAGTACCCATGAAGGTAAGACCCAGCAAAGGATAAACCTTGATGTCTTCAGCAACAGAGAATAAGTACTGGAGGTTTACGTTAGCATCCCACAAAACCAAGACCGAGGGGACTGTAACCGTCACCATAACCGGCATAGCCAAGGTGTGCACCTACTGACATTGCACCTTCCTGTGCAAATGCGCCAATGCTCATGAGCATCATGGCTGCAATCATCATAAATTTCTTCATAGTTGTAAATTTTAGTGAATAAATTGTGTTTGACAGGGCAAATATAAGAAAATAATTTTAATTAACAAAAAAAATAGAAGAAAAATATTCATTATTCTTCTATTTTTGTTTGTTTTTTCCTGAAGAGGGGACTAATAGAACAGTACAAGTCCTGCTATAGCACAATATAGTATCATGCGGATGGGGTTGATCTTGATGAACATCACACCGACGAAGGCGGCAATGAAAAGCAGACAGCTCACCATGAACTGCCACCAGTCTCTCCACACTGTGGTGGTGCATGTATTTCATGAACATCTTACTGATGAGAATCATTAGAATCAACGAGGGCAGCACCAGTGCAAAGGTGGCAACAGCTGAACCTAACACACCCATGGGGGCTGAGTATCCGGCGTTGACAACAGACGTATAGCCGCAGTAGGTGGCTGAGTTAATACCTATTGGTCCGGGTGTCATCTGACTGATAGCAACGATATCCGTAAACTGCGAGGATGTCATCCAATGCCAGTGCTCGACAGTCTCGTGCTGAATCAGTGACAGCATACCGTAACCGCCACCGAAGCCAAACAGCCCTATCATGAAAAATGTATAGAATAAACTGAGGAATATCATAAGTTTCAGCTATCTTTCTTAACTCTTAACTTCCCATAGGCAAAGCCTCCGATGCCTGCACAGATGATTACCCAGATAGGTGATACCCCCAATAACCAGATGGCCAGCGCAGAAACAATGGGTATCCAAACAGTCCATTTGTTCAGCTGTGCTCGCTTGGCTAAGTTGAAGGTCGGTACGGCAATCAGTGCCACCACGGCAGGGCGGATGCCCTTGAACATGGCGGCAACAATCTTGTTGTCCTCAAACTGGTGGAAGAAAATGGCAATGAGCAGGATGATGAGGAACGAGGGTAGTGCCGTACCAATGGTGGTGGCAATAGCTCCTCGTGTCTTGTTCAACTTATAACCAACGAATGTAGCGATATTGATAGCAAAGACACCCGGACAACTCTGGGCAATGGCTATCAGGTCGAGCATCTCATCCTTGCTGACCCATTTATGTCTGTTGACTACTTCCTCTTCTATAAGTGGTATCATGGCATATCCACCACCAAGGGTGAATATGCCAATCTTAAAGAAGGTGGTAAACATCTCTAACCCACCCCCTTCCCCTCCCCAAGGGAAGGGGGATAGGTTTGTCTTGGCCTTGTTCTCGTTATGATTTGCCTCTTGCTGCATTTCTGTAGAAAGACTATTTAGACTCCCCTTCCTTGGGGAGGGGCTGGAGGTGGGTTATCCACTTGCGTGCATTCACGAAGGCCTCTATCCAAGGAGTAACTTCATCGTTACGACGATCTGCTGGATACCAGGCGTTCTGCCAAGGGAATACGGCACGCTCCAGGTGAGGCATCATACAGAGATGACGGCCGTCAGCCGAGCAGATACCTGCCACGTTATAGTCGGAACCGTTAGGATTAGCGGGATAGCCGGCGTAGTTGTACTTGGCAATCACGTTATATGCGCTCTCTGCTTCTGGAAGAGAGAACTTTCCTTCTCCGTGGGCTACCCACAAACCGAGTTTGTTGCCGCTCAGCGAACCGAACATCACGCTGTTGTTCTGAGGAATGCTCAGACTGATGAACTCACTCTCGAACTTATGGCCTCCTTAGCCTTGGGGTTGAAGAGGAAGGCACCAGCCCAACCCTTCGCTGAGCCCAGCACGTCGGAGTTAGAGAAGCCGCCGCAGAACACAATCATATTGATGTCTTCGAGGGTCTCACGACCACTGATCAGGTCGGTCATCATCACGTCCTTCACATCGAAGCCGGCGAGGTAGAGGCAGTAAGCCATCTCACGCTCACCGTTGGTACCCTTCTCGCGGATAATCGCAGCCTTGATGCCTGAGGGCTGACGGCGGTCGGCAGAGATACCATACTGAGCCAATTTACCAGTGAAGTCCTTGTTGAACTTCATCTCGATAGGCTGCTTCTTGTAGTTCTCAAAACGCTCCTTGGCCTTGCCATTAAAGCTCTGCTTGCGGTCAAGGAGGTAAGAGGTCTTGTACCAGGTGTCGCGCAGCGCATCGATATCGAAGGTCAGCTCCTTGTCGGCAGCCTTCACGACGATGGCGCGGCTCTCGGGTACTGAGTAACCAATCTTGGCAAAGCCTACGCCCTGCTCCTCCATGAAGTCGGCAAACTCCTGCTTGTGCTCGTCGCTGATTTCAACAACGACACCGGGGTTCTCAGCGAAGAGGACCTTCACTACATCAGGCTCCCCTCCTAGGGAGGGGGTGGGGGAGGTTATATCGTGCAAATTGATGTGCATGCCGCCCTTCGTGTTGGCGAAGCACATCTCGAGCAGAGTAGTAATCAGACCACCGGCTGAGATGTCGTGGCCAGCCATAATCCAGCCTTTCTCAATCATCTGCTGAACAGCCATGAAAGCATCGGCGAAGTACTCGGCATTCTTCACCGTAGGCACATCGTCGCCCACCTTGCCAAGGCTCTGTGCAAAGGCAGAACCGCCCAGACGCTGCTCGTCGAACGAGAAGTCGATATGATAGAGTGATGCGTTCTTATCGTTTACCAATACGGGGCTTACCACCTTCTTGATGTCGCTGACCTCACCGCCGGCAGATACGATGACGGTTCCCGGAGAGATAATCTTCTCGCCGTTAGGATACTGCTGGCTCAAAGACAGCGAGTCCTTACCTGTTGGCACGTTGATGTGCAGGTCGCAACAGAAATCTGAGAGTGCCTTCACACCCTCATACAAACGGGCATCCTCACCCTCCTGAGAGCGGCAGGGCCACATCCAGTTGGCAGAGAGACTCAGCGAATCCATACCCTCAGCCAAGGGCGCCCAAACGATGTTGGTCAATGCCTCGGCAACTGACAGCACTGAACCGGCTGCGGGATTAGCCAGACCGGCCTGTGGTGCATGACCAAGCGCGGTGGCAATACCTTTCACACCGCGATAGTCGAGGGCAACGACACCGCAGTCGCTCAGAGGCAACTGAATCTCACCCTGACACTGCTGACGGGCAATCTTTCCTGTTACAGAACGGTCCACCTTGTTGGTCAACCAGTCCTTACAAGCCACTGCCTCCAGCTGGAGTACGCGGTCGAGGTATTCGTTAATCTTATCCTGACTGTAGGTCACGTCCTCGTAGTGACGCTCTACAGTATTATCCTTCATGATGGTCTTGGGCGAGTGGCCGAACATCTGGGCCACATCCAGATCGAAAGGCTTCACGCCGTCGCCCTGCTTGAACGAGAAGTGGGCATCGCCAGTGGTTTCTCCGACTACATACAGCGGGGCACGCTCGCGCTCGGCAATCTTACGCACATGTTCAATGTGCTTCTCGTCGATGAGTAAGCCCATGCGCTCCTGACTCTCATTGGCGATGATCTCCTTACTTGAAAGTGTCTTATCTCCAATAGGCAGTTTTGTCATATCGATCTCACCACCGCACTCCTCAACGAGCTCAGAGAGGCAGTTCAAGTGACCGGCAGAACCATGGTCGTGGATGGAAACAACGGGGTTCACATCCTCCTCGCAGAGCGCACGCACCAGGTTGTAGGCACGCTTCTGCATCTCAGGGTTGGCACGCTGAACGGCATTCAACTCGATACCGTTGCTGTAGCGACCAGTATCTACTGATGATACGGAACCACCACCAAGACCGATGCGGTAGTTATCGCCACCGACGACAACAATCTTGTTACCCTTCTGGGGCTCTTTCTTCAGACAGTCACGCTTGGTGCCGTAACCTACGCCACCAGCCAGCATGATGACCTTGTCGTAAGCGTATTTCTCCTTACCCTCTTGATGCTCGAAGGTCAGTACAGAACCGCAAATCAGCGGCTGACCGAACTTATTACCGAAGTCAGAAGCACCGTTAGAGGCCTTGGTCAGGATCTGCTGTGGGGTTTGATACAGCCACTGACGAACGGGCAGGATATCCTCCCAGTCACGGGCTGCACCCTCATCGTCGTGCAGACGAGGATAGGCGGTCATATAAACAGCTGTACCAGCGATAGGCCATGAACCGACACCACCACCCATACGGTCGCGAATTTCACCACCAGTACCTGTAGCAGCACCGTTAAAAGGCTCAACAGTCGTTGGGAAGTTGTGGGTCTCAGCTTTCAGCGAGATAACACTTTCGATATCCTTCACCTGGAAGTAGTCGCTGGTGCTCTGGTCTTTAGGAGCAAACTGTTCTACAACAGGGCCTTGTGCAAAGGCTACATTATCTTTATAGGCCGAGAGAATCTTGTTGGGATTCTCCTGCGTGGTTTTCTTAATCATTGCGAAGAGGCTTGACTCCATCTCCTTGCCGTCGATGATAAAGGTACCGCCGAAAATCTTGTGGCGGCAGTGCTCTGAGTTGATCTGGGCAAAGCCGAAGATTTCAGAATCCGTCAAGGGACGACCGTTCTGCTTTTCCAGACCGTGCAGATACTCAATCTCTTCTGGGCTCAGGGCCAGACCTTCTTGCTCGTTGTATTCTTCCAGATTGTCCACATACTTGATGGGCTCTGGCTGGATATTGATGGTGAAGATATCCTGATTCAGTCCTTCGTACATACGCTGCAACATCTCGTCGTGCTCGGCATCCTTGCTGGCAGCAGGGAAATATTCCTCTATACGAGAAATGCCGCTGAGTCCCATGTTCTGAGTAATCTCAACGGCATTCGTCGACCAAGGAGTGACCATTTCACGACGCGGTCCTACATAATAGCCGTCGAGCGTCTCATTGGCAAGCAGTTCTGCCTCGCCATAGAGCCAGCAAAGTTCTTTTACTTCATCCTGATTGAGTTGGTGGTCCACCTGTGTAGCGATAATGCTCTTCTGTGGGGTCTTGAAAAAGAGAATCATGTCCTTTATACCTTAATATGTTTAAATTGCGGTGCAAAGGTAATAAAAATATTAAATAAAAAAGAAGAAATAAGAATTATTTAGTATCTTTGCACCCGTCAAATTTTAAATGACTCATAGAAAATGAAGAAAAGTGTATTTATGATTTCGCTGGTGGCAGCAACATTGCTCACCAGTTGCGTAGCCAAAAAAGATTTGGAGGCTTGTCAGCAGGAGAATAAGTCGCTGCAGGCTAATTATTTGGATACAAAGGAGAAACTGGCGGCTTCTACGGCGCGAGTGACGAGTCTGGAGAGTCAACTCAAGCAGCAGGAGAAAGCTTATAAGGCATTGCAGCGCTCGTTGGATAAGAGTCTGACAAACGCCAGTCAGAACAATGTGAGCATCGAAAAACTTGTTGACCAGATTAATGAGTCTAACAAGTACATCCGTCATTTGGTGGAGGTGAAGTCGAAGAGTGACTCACTGAATATGGTGCTGACGAATAATCTGACTCGTTCGTTGTCAAAGGAAGAACTCAAGGAGGTCGATGTTCAGGTGCTGAAGGGTGTTGTCTATATCTCGCTGGCTGATAATATGCTCTATAAGAGTGGGTCATACGAGATTAATGATCGCGCTGCAGAGACGCTCTCTAAGATTGCGAAGATTATCAAGGACTACAAGGACTATGACGTGCTTATCGAGGGTAATACCGATAATGTACCCATCTCACGTGAGAATATCCGCAACAACTGGGACCTCTCTTGTCTGCGTGCATCGTCTGTCGTTCAGGTGCTTCAGAATAATTATGGTGTAGACCCCAAGCGTCTTACCGCTGGTGGCCGTGGCGAATACAATCCGTTGCAGCCGAACACCACCGAATCTGGCAAGCAGCGCAATCGTCGTACCCAGATTATTATAACTCCGAAACTGGATGAGTTCATGGAGCTCATCGGACAGGCACCGGAGGAGAATAAATAATGGCAGCTCTTATATAATATATAATAAGGTGTAAACTTTAGCAGGGCTTGACTAAAATCAAGTCCTGCATTTTTTTTGTATTAAATTTAAAATTTTCTTTGAAAAAGTTTTGGTAGTTCGGAAAAAAGTCGTACCTTTGCATCCGCTTTCAGGGAG
>CADBWR010000045.1:1175-35560 GCA_902798425.1 uncultured Bacteroidales bacterium | reverse complement strand
ACTCATCCACATCACAGACCTCTCTTGGGGCCGCGTAGACGATCCTCACAAGGTAGTAGAGCTCGACCAGAAGATCAACGTTGTTATCCTCGACTTCGACGAGGAGAAGAAGCGCATCGCTCTCGGTCTGAAGCAGCTCACTCCTCATCCTTGGGATGCTTTGGATCCTAACCTCAAGGTTGGCGACCACGTAAAGGGTAAGGTAGTCGTTATCGCTGACTACGGTGCATTCGTTGAGATTCAGCCTGGTGTTGAGGGTCTCATCCACGTTTCTGAGATGTCTTGGAGCCAGCACCTGCGTTCAGCTCAGGAGTTCCTGAAGGTTGGCGACGAGATCGAGGCAGTCATCCTGACTCTCGACCGCGACGAGCGCAAGATGTCACTCGGCATCAAGCAGCTGAAGGAAGATCCTTGGGAGGCTATCGAGGTGAAGTATCCTGTTGGCAGCAAGCACACCGCTCGCGTACGCAACTTCACTAACTTCGGTGTATTCGTAGAGCTCGAGGAAGGTGTTGACGGTCTGATTCACATCAGCGACCTCAGCTGGACCAAGAAGGTTAAGCATCCTTCAGAGTTCACTCAGGTTGGTGCTGAGATCGACGTTATCGTTCTCGACATCGACAAGGAGAACCGCCGTCTCTCTCTCGGTCACAAGCAGCTCGAGGACAATCCTTGGGATGTATTCGAGGAGCAGTACACTGTTGGTTCTATCCACGAGGGTAAGATCACTGAGCTGCTCGAGAAGGGCGCAGTTGTATCTCTCGCTGAGAACGTTGAGGGCTTCGCTACTCCTAAGCACCTGCAGAAGGAGGATGGTTCACAGGCTCAGGCCGGTGAGGTTCTGCCCTTCAAGGTTATCGAGTTCAACAAGGACTCTAAGCGCATCATCCTGTCTCACAGCCGCACCTTCGAGGATCCTCAGCGTGAGGAGAAGAAGGCCGCTGCCAAGAAGGCTCGCGCTCCAAAGGCTGACACTCCAAAGATCGAGAATGTTGCTGCCAGCACCACACTGGGCGACATCGACGTTCTTGCTCAGCTGAAGGCTCAGATGGAGAAAGGCGAATAATTCGCGCATATATATTAAGGTGTAGGGAAGACAGCAGTGTCTTCCCTACATTTTTTTTAAGAAAAATGAGAAATCCTTTTGCTATTTCTCATTTTCTTCGTACCTTTGCAGCCCAGAATGAAACCAACAAACACAGCAAACGATATGACAAAAAAACTCAAGAAGGTGTTGGTCTTAGGTTCTGGCGCCTTAAAAATCGGACAGGCTGGTGAGTTTGACTATTCTGGCTCCCAAGCTCTCAAAGCACTCCGCGAAGAAGGTATTTCCTCAGTTTTGGTAAATCCTAACATCGCGACCATCCAAACTTCCGAAGGTATAGCCGACAAGGTCTATTTCCAACCCGTTACCACCCACTTCGTTACAGAAATCATTAAGAAAGAACGGCCCGATGGCATTCTGTTGGCCTTTGGCGGCCAGACCGCTCTGAACTGCGGTACAGAACTGTATCAGAAAGGCATTCTTAAAGAATATGGTGTCGAGGTCCTTGGAACAAGTGTTGAAGCTATTATGAACACTGAGGATCGCGACCTTTTTGTAAAGAAGCTGGACGAGATTGAGCTGAAGACTCCTGTCAGCCATGCCGTAGAGAACATGGACGACGCCCTGAAGGCAGCCCACGAGATTGGTTTCCCCATTATGATTCGTTCAGCCTATGCGCTGGGTGGTCTGGGCTCAGGTATCTGTCCTGACGAGAAGGCCTTCAAGGAATTGGCCGAGAGCGCCTTCACCTTTGCTCCTCAGATTCTCGTAGAAGAGTCGCTGAAGGGCTGGAAGGAGATTGAGTTCGAGTGCATCCGCGATGCCAACGACCACTGCTTCACCGTAGCTTCTATGGAGAACTTCGACCCACTGGGCATCCACACGGGTGAGTCCATCGTCGTCGCTCCTACCTGTTCACTCAAACCCGAGCAGGTCAAGATGCTGCAGGACATCACCATCAAGTGCGTACGTCACTTAGGCATCGTCGGTGAGTGCAACATCCAGTTTGCCTTCAATGCCGAGACCAACGACTACCGCATCATCGAGATCAACGCTCGTCTGAGCCGTTCTTCAGCACTGGCTTCTAAGGCTACGGGCTATCCCCTCGCCTTCGTCGCTGCCAAGATTGCGCTGGGTTACACCCTCGACCAGATTGGCGAGATGGGCACCACCTCGTCAGCCTACGTTGCTCCCTCGCTGGACTACATGATTTGTAAGATTCCCCGTTGGGACCTCACCAAGTTTGCCGGTGTCAGCCGTCAGATTGGTTCCAGCATGAAGTCTGTAGGTGAAATCATGTCTATCGGCCGCTCTTTCGAAGAGATGATTCAGAAGGGTCTGCGCATGATTGGTCAGGGCATGCACGGTTTCGTAGGCAACGACCATACCAAGTTCGACGACCTCGACGACGCACTGGCAAACCCCACCGACCTGCGCATCTTCGCTATTGCGCAGGCACTGGAAGAGGGCTACACCATTGAGCGCATCGAACAGCTGACCAAGATTGACGTCTGGTTCCTGGAGCGTCTGAAGCACATCGTCGACCTGAAACACGAGTTGCAGAAGTATAACAAGTTGGAAGAACTGCCCGACACCTTATTATTAGAGGTTAAGCAGTGCGGTTTCTCTGACTTCCAGATAGCCCGCTTCGTACTGAAGACCAAGTCTACCAATATGGAGAAGGAGAACCTGCAGGTTCGCCAGTACCGTAAGGAGAAGGGCATCCTGCCCAGCGTGAAGCGCATCCCCACTGTTGCAAGCGAGCATCCCGAGCTGACCAACTACCTGTACTTCACCTACACCCACACGCCTGCCTTCGCACAGCCCGACGGTAAGGTCTATACCGCAGCGCACGACATCAACTACTACAAGAACGAGAAGTCTGTTGTCGTCCTCGGCTCTGGTGCCTACCGCATCGGTTCTTCGGTAGAGTTTGACTGGTGTTCAGTCAACGCCATCAACACTGCCCGCAAGTTGGGTTACAAGTCTATCATGATCAACTACAACCCCGAGACCGTGTCTACCGACTACGACATGTGCGACCGTCTCTACTTCGACGAGTTGTCACTGGAGCGTGTGCTCGACGTCATGGACCTGGAGCAGCCCCGTGGTGTTGTTGTCTCTGTGGGTGGTCAGATACCTAACAACCTCGCCATGAAGTTGCACCGCCAGGGTGTTCCCGTATTGGGTACCAGCCCTGTCGACATCGACCGTGCCGAGAACCGCGACAAGTTCTCTGCTATGCTCGACAAGTTGGGCATCGACCAGCCCGCATGGCGTGCACTGACCTCTTTCGAGGACGTCAAGGAGTTTGTCGACGAGGTAGGCTATCCCGTCCTCGTACGTCCTTCTTACGTGCTCTCTGGTGCTGCCATGAACGTCTGCTACGACGACGAGGAGCTGCATCGCTTCCTCAACATGGCTACCGAGGTGTCTAAGGAGTTCCCTGTAGTTATTTCTAAGTTCATGACGGAGACCAAGGAGATTGAGTTCGACGCCGTTGCCGACAAGGGCGAGGTCGTTGAGTACGCCATCTCTGAGCACGTAGAGTATGCCGGTGTACACTCTGGTGACGCTACCATGGTATTCCCCGCACAGCACATCTACTTCTCTACGATCCGCCAGATTAAGAAGATTGCCCGCAAGATTGCAGCCGAGCTGAACATCAGCGGACCATTCAATATCCAGTTCCTGGCTAAGAACCGCGAGGTGAAGGTTATCGAGTGTAACCTGCGTGCCTCTCGCTCATTCCCCTTCGTATCTAAGATCCTGAAGCGCAACTTCATCGAGACCGCTACGAAGATCATGCTCGATGCCCCCTACTCTCGCCCAGACAGCTCAGAGTTCGACATCGACCGCATTGGTGTCAAGGCCAGCCAGTTCTCATTTGCCCGTCTGCAGAATGCCGACCCCGTACTGGGTGTAGACATGAGCTCTACCGGTGAGGTAGGTTGCTTGGGCGACGACCTCAATGAGGCTATGCTCAACGCACTCATCGCTACGGGCTACCGCATGCCGAAGCCAGGTGCCAACATTCTGATTTCTTCAGGTGGTGCCAAGGGCAAGGTCAGCCTGCTGGAGCCTGCACAGAATCTGGTCAAGAAGGGCTACAAGGTCTTCGCTACTGGCGGTACCGCTAAGTTCTTCAACGACAATGGCGTAGCAGCTACCGCTGTTGCCTGGCCTGACGAGGAAGGCGAGAACAACGTAATGAACATGATTGCCGACCACCAGTTCGACCTCATCATCAATGTGCCGAAGAACCACACCAAGCGCGAGCTGACCAACGGCTACCGCATCCGTCGTGGTGCCATCGACCACAACATTCCGCTGATGACCAACGTCCGTCTGGCCAAGGCCTTCATCGAAGCCTTCACCGCCATGAGTCAGGACGACATCAAGATCAAGTCTTGGCAGGAGTACAACGCATAAGCACTCCTCCACTCTATCTATACAAAAAGGCATCCTTATGATGAGGATGCCTTTTTTCTGTTCATAATCTGTTTGAGTGATTGCAGTTCAAGCCTTTCCCTTGAATGTGTAACCGATACCCTCAACAGCTGTTCGAATGGCCTCTTCCGTAGCGGGGCCTTTGATGGTGAGAGTGTTGGCAGAGGCACTGGCCTTGGCCGTCTCTACACCTGGTATTTCCTCGACGGCACGGACTACAGCAGCCTCGCAATGGCTACAATGCATATCCTCAACACGATAAACGGTTACATCAGGATCAGATGACTTGTTGGTGGTAAACTTATTGAAAAACTTCATCATAAGAGCAAATATAATTAATAATGTTAATATTGTAGCACAAACGATTTTAAAAGGACTCGGCAGAGCAGATGAGCTCATGCAACTAGTATTCTGAGCGCCTACGGTGAAGTCGATTCCCATGGCATTCTCTGCAAGCAGAGTGTGGCACGCATTGAGCAGCAGTCCGAATAGCACCGAAAAACCAACGATGGTCATCAGATAGATAGCGGTGAAACGTCTGCCCATCGACTTATGAACCACTAGGATGGAGGCGAGGTTAACGGCAGGGCCTGCCATTAGCATCACCAATGCTGCTCCTGGCGACAGTCCTTTCATCATTAATGCCGCTGCCACAGGGATGCTACCCGTAGAGCAGATATACATCGGTATAGCAATGACCAGTATGAGCAGCATCTGCAATAGCGGCTGACTGCCGAAGGTCAGGAAGAACTCGTCGGGCACAGCCACCTGAATCAGTGCTGCTACGACAAGACCGATAAGCAGTCGCAGACCGATGTCGCGAAGCATGTCGTAGTAGGCATACTTCAGAACACGCCAAATTTTTAGTTGAGAGCTAAGCGTTGAGAGTTGCGAACTATCTGCTAAAGAGCAGTTATCTTTATCTTTTATTAGGCGATTTACCAACAATCCGCCGCAGATGCCCGTGATAAGGGCTGCTGTAGGGCGGATAATAGCAAAACCCAGTCCCATCAGCGAGAATGTGGCCAGAATGGAGTCGATGCCCGTCTGTGGTGTAGCAATCAAGAACGAGGCAATAGCTCCCTTCGAAGCCTTCTCGTTTCTTAGTCCGATGGCTGTAGGGATAACACCGCACGAACACAGCGGCAGTGGTACACCCAACAGTGCTGCCCAAACAACGGAAAACTTATTGTTCTGCGAAAGATAATTGGCATAGAACCTCTGCGGCACGAATACGTGCAGCACACCTGCGATAAAGAATCCCAACAGCAGATAGGGAGCCATCTCGCAAACCACGTTCAATAAAGATATGAAAAAACGCTGTATATCCATCATTTGTGCTTACATTACTAATAATATGAGGCATATTATTGTGTTTTGTAAAAATACTGATGGCAAAGGTACTAACATATTCTGATACAACCAAAAAAAATGGCTCATTTAGCAAAAATTCTCTAGAGAATTTATCGCGTATACAGCTAATAAGGAATAAATTCTCTAGAGAATTTTGTGCAAGAACAGCTAATAGCGGAGACTATCAGCTTGTCTAGGCAATAAATGGAGATATGCGGTTTTACTCAAAAGGGAGAAATTATTCACTGCACATCAGCCATAATTCATAATTATTTCGTAATTTTGCACTCGATATGAAGAAAGGACTGGTTTTGGAAGGCGGCGCCATGCGCGGGCTATGGACGGCAGGTGTGACAGATGTAATGATGGAACACAACATCTGGCCTGACGGTCTCATCGGCGTATCGGCAGGTGCGGCGTTCGGCTGCAACTACAAGTCGCGACAGATAGGGCGTGCCATCCGCTACAACACACGCTTTGCCAAAGACCCGCGCTACAGTGGATGGAAGTCGCTGCTGAAGAGCGGCGACTACTTCAACGCCGAGTTCGGATACCATGTGGTGCCCTACGAGTACGACATCTTCGACACGGAGACCTTCGAGAAAGACCCGCTGGAGTTTACCATTGTCTGTACGGATGTAGAGACGGGAGCGGCCGTCTATCACCAGATGGACCACGTGGACTACGACGAACTGGAGTGGCTGCGCGCCTCGGCATCGATGCCACTGGCGTCAAAGGTGGTAGAGGTACAAGGACACAAGCTGCTGGATGGCGGTGTGAGCGACTCCATACCCTTGGAATACTACGAACAGCAGGGCTACGACCGTAATGTTGTCATTCTGACGCAGCCTTTGGGATACCAGAAAGAGCACAACAAACTGATGCCTCTGATGCGACTGGCACTACGCAAATACCCCCGCTTTCTGAAGGCACTGGACGAGCGCCACCTGATGTACAACCAGGAACTGGAATACGTAGCAGAAGCTGAGCGACAGGGGCGCTGTCTGGTCATCCGTCCTGACGGCCCTATACCCATTGGTCACCTCAGCCACGACCCGCAGCAGATGCGCTTGGTCTACGACATGGGGCGCAAGGTGGGCGAACGCTACATCGACCGCATCAAGGAGTTCTACAACAAAGAGTAGCAATCATTTGTAATTTGTAATTTATCATTTATCATACAGCGAATGCGCATAGACATCATCACCGTACTGCCCGAGATGCTGGAGGGCTTCGTACACGAATCAATATTGGCACGTGCCGAGAAGAAAGGACTGGCAGAGATACGCCTGCACAACCTGCGCGACTATACGTTGGACAAGTGGCGCCGCGTAGATGACTACCCTTATGGTGGCTCAGCAGGCATGGTTATGCAGTGTGAACCCATTGACCGCTGCATCACGGCACTGAAGGCTGAGCGCGACTACGACGAGGTCATCTTCACCTCGCCCGACGGAGAGCGCTTCGACCAGCACATGGCTAACGAGTTGAGTCTGAAGGGCAACCTGATTATTCTGGCAGGGCACTACAAGGGCATCGACCAGCGTGTCAGAGACCACCTGATTACGAAAGAGATTTCCATTGGCGACTTCGTGCTGACGGGTGGCGAACTGGTGGCTGCGATGATTGCCGACGCTATTGTGCGCGTAGTTCCTGGCGTTATTGGCGACGAGCAGAGTGCCCTCTCCGACTGTTTCCAGGACGATCTGCTGGCAGCGCCCATCTACACCCGTCCTGCCGACTACAAGGGATGGAAGGTGCCCGAAATACTGCTTTCTGGCAACGAGGCCAAGATACGCAACTGGGAATTGGAGCAAGCGATGGAGCGCACACGCAAGTTGCGCCCCGACTTGCTGGGAGAACATTGAGAATTGACAATTGATAATTGATAATTAAATAATGAAGGGGATTGTAGTAACACTAATGGCAGGCGCTATACTGCTGACAAGCTGTCAGGAGTCGCTGGAAGACCGCTGTGCCCGCGAGGCGAAGGAGTTTACGGAGAAGAACTGTCCGCGTGCAGTAGACAAGGAGATTGTGCTGGACAGCATGACGTTTGAAAAGGCGACACACACCATCAGCTACCTGTATACGCTGAACGGCACGCTGGACGATCCACAGCGCATTGACAGCACGCACTTCCGCGAACTGCTGCTCATGGAGGTGAAGAACTCGACAAACCTGAAGTTGTACAAGGATGAAGGCTACGCATTCCGCTACGCCTACTATTCACAAAAAAACAACGGAACGAAGCTCTTTGAAGCTACGTTCCGCGAATCTGACTATCGGTGATGTTGGCAGTTAGCAATTGGCTATTAGCCAACTGCTAACTGCTAACAGCCAATTACTCCTCGATGCCCTCGGGCTTCATGTTGGTGTACACGGTCTGTACATCGTCGAAGTCTTCGAGCTTCTCAATCATCTTGTCAATGGTCTCGCGCTCCTCGGGGGTAACGTCCTTGAGGTCGTTGGGGATGCGGGTAAACTCAGCACCAGTTACCTCGAAGCCGTTCTCCTCCAGATGCTTCTGAATAGCACCGAAGCTGGAGGGGTCGCCATAGATGGTGATGCTGTTCTCTTCCTCGTCCTCGTCGTACTCATCTTCTACACCGTAGTCGATGAGGTCGAGAATCATCTCGTCCATATCCAGACCGTCCTTCTTCTTGAAAGTGAACACACACTTGTGGTCGAAGAGGAACGACAGTGAGCCCTGAGTACCCAGGTTGCCATTGAACTTGTTGAACACGGAACGAACGTCACCCACAGTACGTGTGGTGTTGTCTGTCAGTGCGTCAACGAAGATGGCTACTCCATGAGGTCCATATCCCTCATAGGTTACTTCCTTGTAGTCGCTCTGGTCCTTACCCATTGCATTCTTGATAGCACGCTCGATGTTCATGTCGGGCTCTGGACCGCCAGCCTTTACGGCAATGGCAATCTGCTTGCCAATCTTGGTGAATGTCTTGGCCATGTGGCCCCATCTCTTCAGTTTCGCAGCTTTACGATATTCAAATGCTCTTCCCATATTTAAAATGCTTAATTCTTAATGCTTAATTCTTAATTAGCGCAGCTCGGCATTGAGTTGCTTCTTCAGGTTCTGAATCAATTTGCTCATGATTGCTTCGATCTGCTTGTCGCCCATCGTCTTCTCAGCATCCTGAAGGATGAAGTTGACAGCATACGACTTCTTGCCAGCGGGCAGCTTGTCGCCCTCATAGACGTCGAAGAGCTCGACCTTCTTGAGGAATTTATTCTCCGTCTGACGGGCTATCTGCTCAATCTGGGCGAACTCTACGTTCTTGTCGATGAGCAGGGCGAGGTCGCGGCTGACGGCAGGATACTTGGCAATCTCGGTGTAGAGTACCTTCTGCTTACGTACGACCTTCATCAGCGCAGTCCAGTTGAGTTCGGCATAGTATACTGGTGTGTCGATGTCGAACTGCTTCTGCAGCTTCTTGGTGAGCACACCCATCTCGATGAGTTTCTTGCCACCACGGTTCTCAATGGTGAGACCTGCAGCGAAGATAGCGTTCTCTGATTTCTTGCGAACCAGCATGCCTGGCTGTACACCGATGCGTGCCAGTATGTTCTGCACATAGGCGTCGAGTTCTGCATAGGAGGTGTCCTCGTTGGCGTGAGCCCACGAACCCTCTACGCGCTTGCCTGTCAACCACAGTGCCATGTGGTACTGCTCCTTGTAGGCCTGTATGGGGTCGTCCTGATTCTCTTTCTCAGGGTCAAAGCTATAGACGTTGCCAAACTCAAAGAAGTGGCAGTTTCCATTTTTGCGCTTGGCATTGTGCTCGATGCTCTCCAAACCGCCAAACAGCAGGGTGCCGCGCATCACGTTGAGGTCGCTGCTGAGCGGGTTCATGATGTGGACGAGTGAAGCATTCTGTGCTTCGTCGTAGTATGCCGACTTGGTCAACGAGTTGTTGAGAATCTCGTTGAAGCCAGCGCCCACCAGCTGTTCACTGACCAGATTGGCTAACTTGTGCTTCTGGTCTTCTTCGCCCTTGATGACGAGGCTAGACTTCAGCTGAGTAGGTATCTCCACATTGTTATAGCCATAGATGCGCAGGATGTCCTCTACGACGTCGCAGGGGCGCTGCACGTCGACACGATAGGCAGGTACTTCGAGTTTCAGACCATCGGCAGTCTCATTGAGCACTTTCATCTCCAGGCTCTCGCAGATGCTCTTGATGGTCTCTACGGGAATGTCCTTGCCCACGAGTGAGTGTACATAACTGTATTGCAGGTCGACGACGGCATTCTGCATCTTTTCAGGATAGACGTCCTTGATGTCCATTGACACCTTACCGCCAGCCAACTCCTTGCAGAGCTGTGCAGCATACTTCAGGGCCTCGATGGTGCCGTTGGGGTCGATACCGCGCTCGAAGCGGAACGAAGCGTCGGTAGAGAGTCCGTGACGACGGGCTGACTTACGAATCCATGTGGGATGGAAGTAGGCAGACTCCAGCACGACGTTCTTGGTGGTTTCATAGGTACCACTACCCTTTCCGCCGAAGACGCCAGCGATACACATAGGCTCCTCAGCATTGCAGATAGCGAGGTCGCGATCGGAGAGCTTATGCTCTACACCGTCCAGCGTCTGGAAGGGTGTACCCTCGGGCATTGTCTTGACGACAATCTTGTGACCCTTGACCATATCGGCATCGAAACAGTGCAGGGGCTGACCCAGTGCCATCATGACGTAGTTGGTGATGTCGACGATGTTGTTGATTGGACGTAATCCAATCACACTGAGCTTGTTCTTTAGCCATTCGGGCGACTCCTTGACCTCGCAACCGGTAATGCTCACGCAGGCATAGCGCTTGCAGGCTTCGGTGTTCTGAATCTCGACGTCGATGGGGAGGCTGTGGTCGTCAACGACGAAATTGCTGGCCACAGGCTTGTGGGTGGCGGTCTTGTAGCCGTTCTGCTTCAGCCAGGCATACAGGTCGCGAGCGACACCCCAATGAGAGAGGGCGTCGGCACGGTTGGCGGTGATGTCAATCTCGATGAGCCAGTCGCTCTCCAGGTGGTAGTATTCTGCTGCGGGGGTACCAACGACAGCGTCCTCAGGCAGCACGATGATGCCTGCATGGTCGTTGCCAATGCCTATCTCGTCCTCGGCACAAATCATGCCCAACGACTCAACACCGCGCAGCTTAGACTTCTTGATGACAAATTCCTTGTCGCCATCATAGAGCACACAGCCCAGATCGGCCACGATGACTTTCTGGCCTGCTGCCACGTTGGGGGCACCGCAGACAATCTGCTGGGGCTCGCCCTTGCCTAAATCTACTGTTGTCACATGCAGGTGGTCTGAGTCTGGGTGCATCTCGCACGTTAGCACTTTACCAACATAAAGTCCCTTCAGACCGCCCTTGATACTCTGTACTTCTTCGAGTGCGTCGACCTCCAGACCAGTGGATGTCAGTGCATCGCACACCTGCTGTGGGGTAAGGTTGAAATCAACGTACTCTTTCAACCATTTATAAGATATATTCATCTTGTTATTTGACTATTTACTGTTTGACTATTTACAAATCGGGTGCAAAATTACAAAAAAACGGGCAAATTGCAAAGCAATTACCCGATTTTCTTTATGTCCATTTCATGATAGAGAAAGTACTCGAAGCCATGAACGGCTTATTCGTTGCTTTTATTCTGCATGAAACGCAGGGTCTTAGCCTGCTCAATCATCACATCAGCAAACATACCGTTGGTATCGTTCTCACCATTGATGAGGTCATAGAGAGCTTTCACACCCTCGCGGCCGCCACCATGCTTCAGCACATGGACCAGACAGAGATACTGCAGGGCGGTGTTTGAAGAGAGAAGGTCGAGGTCGGTAATAGCCAACTGAGAAAGGGCCAGCTGATAGGCATCGTCAGCGTTCTCCTCGATGAAGTGTTGCACATCACCGAGGGTCTCCATTCCCAAGGATTCGAGCACACGCAGATAAGACATCATGCTGACAGAGAATATCTCTGCCTGGTTGACGGAGGCTATTCGACGGTTCAGACGGTCAAAGGGCTTCAATTCCAGGAAGTTGCGGAAGGAGTCGCGCGACAGGGCGACCTCGTCAAGATGTCCGTTCTTCACCAAAGCCAGCGTCTGCCGACGATAGTCAGTGATGGCTATGCGCAAACGACTGAACTCATCGTCAATGAGCTCCATCATACCTGCCAGTCGACTGAACTGGCGCACATATTCACGTGGTATTTTGACATCGCCCTTATAGCCCGTGTCATGCTCAATGGTAGACCACACATGCTGCAAGGCAGTACGCATCTGCAACTCAAAGCGGGGACCACCCGTCTTCAGACGACAGATATAGTGTAGTGAGTTGTAGCCGAAAGAGTGGAGCTCGTGTTGCTTGCGCTTATCAACACTCTCTTGCCAGTCGACATCGAAAATGGTCTTGGCTATGACAGCCACTTTATCCACCTCGTCAGTATAGAAAGTTATCACACGCACCCCGACCAGGTCGGTAATA
Organism: uncultured Bacteroidales bacterium; assembly: GCA_902798425.1. GTDB lineage: Bacteria > Bacteroidota > Bacteroidia > Bacteroidales > Bacteroidaceae > Prevotella. The sequence goes on along the minus strand of CADBWR010000045.1, from coordinate 23,207 downwards.
TCATCGATGGTCTTATATTTAGCGCCCTTCAGTTCCAGTTTACCTGCCAGCGACTTCTCCGTCTTCACCCTGTGTTCCATGCCCGTGACATAGATGCCTTGTTCATGCAACGCATTGCTTAACATGTCGTAAGCATCGTTTGAGAGTTTCTCCAAAGTAGGGCGTAGATCACGGTACTGTTGCAAGAGGCTCTCGCTATGCGGATCAAGTGTTATCTTTTTCATTTTAGTAGAATTACATTTCTATTGCAGCACGCACAAAGGCATAAACAATGGACAGGCACAGAATGGCTATTGGCACATAGAGATGGCGCATGTCGTAGCGCACTGGCGTAGTGATGCGGCAATAGAGGCGATAGACGCCATAGCCTACAAGTGCTCCCCATAGGAGTCCAACAGTAATATCGCCAGGATAGTGGACACCCAGATAGAGGCGTGTCCAACAGTTCAGCAGCGACCATGCCACCATAAAGCAGACAAACAGCTTGTGTCTCATCAGCAGCGAGAAGAACAGGGCGATAGAGAACGTGTTAGCGGCATGGGCAGAGAAGAATCCATAGTTACCGCCACGATAGCCGTTGGCCACATCGACCAGATGACCTATCTGTGGGTCGTGAGTAGGACGCCAGCGAGCTACCAGCGGTTTGACAATAGTGTCATCGATGGTACCTGCCAGCAGCACACACAGTCCGGCAGCAGCAAGAATGAGTCCAATGGCACGCCAATTGGGTTTGTGCGTCACAAGCACAACATAGAATAGTCCCAGATACAGAGGTATCCACGTCTTGGCATTAGTCAGCGTAAGGACAAGATAGTCCAAGAAGAGTGAATCACTGCCATTCACCATCAGCAACAGCTGCTTGTCAAACTGTACAATCTCTTCCATAATTATGCATTAGGCATTATGAATTATGCATTATATCACCTCCAAATCTTTAGTGGGCAACCATCCTTCCTTACCATCAGCCACACGAATCTCGCGCCAATCCTTCATGGAGTCATCAGTGATGTTCACCTTTGTTCCCTCGTGCAGGATAAAGAGGTCTGTACCATTCTGAGCAGGCGTACTCTTCACATTGACGGCAGAGCGGATAATGATAGCGCCAGAGCGGTGCACCAGTGCCTGCTTCTGCTGATAGGCAAAGAGATTGCTGAGTGCAAAGACCACCAGAAACAGCAGTCCGGCAAAGAAACCTAATTTACGCAGCCATATCCTATCGCTGAACAGGTAGGCCAGTGCCAAGATGATGGCAGCAACAAGGGATATCAGAGCCATACGCGCCCATCCGTCGACACTCATCAGATTGACGAGTGAGTGGTACCAAGTGACGAAGAACATTTCTGACTCAGGTACTATCTTGTCGATGGTCTTCGAGCGTGCCATCTGCAGATTGAGACGAACATCACGGTCGCCTGGCGACAACAGCAGTGCACGCTCGTAGTTCAAGACGGCACGCGTCATATCGTCCATGCGATAGTAGCAGTTGCCCAAATTATAATACAGGTCTGACGATACGCCCTGCTTCAGCAGCGCTTCGTAGCTGTGGGCAGCCTGCTGGTAGTGCTCGGCAGCATAGAGACTGTCAGCATCGGCCTTGTTAACAGTGGCAGCACTTGCTGTCAGCGTAGAGAGCAACAGCAAGAGGACGACGGCCAGCGGTTTATTATTCTTTGCAGACTTCTTCATCGTAGCAGCGATTTGTGTGATGGCCGTAATGGCAGCATCATACACCTTGTTCATGTTTCCAGTAGCATCGCCAGGAGCGTAGCGTGCAAACTCACACTCGTCGAGGGCACCGATAAACTGGTTGATGGTCTCGTCGGAAACGCTATAGGCCAGCAACTGCTCGCGGATATTGTCGCGAGTAAGCTTGTCGACAGGCATGTTCAGCTTGTCGCCGACATATCCCCAGAGGGCTCGTAGCACCTCATCATAGAATTCGCCATCCTTGCCAGCCTTCATCAGTTTGGCAGCCTTCTTCAGACGTTTCACAGCCACCTTGTTAGCCTTGCCGGCACGCTGTTTGACGATGTTGGCATTCTCGATGGCACGATGGCGGAAGATGACAAACAGCGAGATAAAGGCAATGAGCAAGACAGCCAGCGACACCCAGTAGCCTGTAGAGCCAAAGAAGTAGTCGTCGACAGCATGCAATTCGGTATCGCCCGTATGGATATAGCGGATATCGCGTCCTAACTGCTTCACATCCTCCTGACCATCAAAGGAGGCTACGGTAGTCTGTCCGTCGCCCTTAGCAACCTTCAGCGTGAAGGGCTCCGTACGTACGGTCTTGTAGCCGTTGCTTTTCGTATCGAAATAGGTGTATTCGATGGCAGGAATCTCGAAGGTACCCTGATGACGGGGAACGGCAAGGAAGTCGTAGACGATGCTACCCTCTAAGCCATTGACTGTCAGCTTGGTCTTATCGGTAACTTTGGCATCATAGCTGTCAAAGTCCTTGGGAATCTTGACAATAGGCTGCTTGAGCAGTTTCATATTACCCACACCAGACACGACAACACGCAGGTTGACAGGGTCGTTAGCCTTGACTTCGGTCTTGTCCAACTGGGCAGAAATATTGAAAGAGCCTACACCACCGCAGAAGTTGGCGGGGCGCTGAGGCAGCGGGTCAACCTGAATAGTAATGGCAGGAGCCTTGATTTGCTTCTTCACCTCGATATATCCGGAGCCGCCATTAAAGAAGGCCTCGAAGGGGTCGATGTTACGGTTTTGCTGAACAACAATACCATCGTAGGTGATAGACGGTATCTCCAATTTACCAGTAGCCTGTGGGAACATCACATACTGCTGCCACGTCACAGTACGATACTGGCGACCATTGAAGGTCTCTATCTTGAAACTCTTCTCCTGCGGCAGGGGCACCTCACGGGTGTAGAAGCTCTTCAAATCGGGCATCTTACCGCTGAGCTGCGTCAAGCTGACCAGCGTGTACACCTTGTAGGTCAACAGAATAGGCTCCTGTTCACGGACGCGCTGCTTTGAAGCGCTGACATGGATAAACAAGTCGCTGCCGGAGATAGCAGAACCTGCTGAGCGCATCTCACCATTGCCCCCACCCTGTTGGTGGCTCTGCTGGCGACCGCCCTGCTGTGCCTGACCACTCACCTTGATGCGTATCTCGTTAGAGGTTACCGTCTTACCATCGACAGTACAATGAGCGGGAGGAATGGTGAATGTACCATTCTTGCTGGCTACGACAATATAGGTATAGGTCACTGACGACGTACTCGACGTATGACCGTTGACCATCTGGAAGCTCGACTGTGTCGACGTGCTGGGACCCATCAGCACCTCGAACTCATCGGGGATATTGCCTGCACGGAATCCACGGACATCTTGTGTATTGACAGTATAGGTCAGTCGGAACTGCTCACCCACAGCAACCTGCGAGGGAGCACGTCCGGTCAGCGTTTGGGCAATGGCGCCCACGACCATCATTGTTAGAATTATCAGCGTTGTATATCTCTTCATCTTACCAATTCTTATCAAGTTTACGGCGGTTAGGTTGCTGCTGAGCCTTCTTCATACGCTGCTGCGTCTGTTTCTCTTCCTGCATGGCAGCATTCAGCATCTGTTCAGCATTCTCGCGACTCATCTGTTGCTCTTGCTTCTGCTGCTGTTGCTGTTGTTGCTTCTGCTCTTCTTTTTTCTCTTCCTGCTTCTGCTCTTGTTTCTGCTGGTCCTGTTTCTGTTGGTCTTGCTTCTGCTGCTGTTGTTGCTGCTTCTGCTGACGCTTGCAGAGTTCCAGATTATAGCGTGTCTCATCGTCTGCAGGATTGTTGCGGAGCGCCTCCTTATAGACATCGATGGCCTCGCCATACATCTTCTTACCCTGACAGATGACACCAGCATTATGGAACGACTGGGCACGGCGCAGCGGATTTGTCTCTATCTTGCCGGCATCCATAAACTGCTGGATAGCGGCAGAGTCCTTCTGTTGTTTCATCAAGGCTACACCCAAATTATATACAGCCTGCGGATTACGGGGATTCTTCTCGATAGCCTTGCGATAGAGCACCTCTGCATCGGCATAGTTGCCGGCACGGAACTGTTTGTTGCCCTGATGGACATATTGGCGGTCACTCTGTGCTGCTGCCGTACCTGCCATCAGCAAGAGGGCGAGAACGGTAGCAACCTTCTTACGCTTAAACAGCGAGATATTTCTCAGCAGCGGGTTCTTAACCTCCAAGAGGCAGGCCTCGATGATGAGCAGCAACAGAACGAGGATACCCACAGCCTGGAACTGTTCGTCGTAGTCGCTATAGATGGTGGAGGATATCTCCTTCTTGGCCAACTTGTCCAGTTCTTCGTCCAACTTCTCCTGGGCACTGCTGTTGTTCTCTACATGGATATAGGCACCACCGCCCGCCTGAGCTATCTGGCGACACATCTCTTCGTTGAGACCAGTCATTACCGTCTGACCAGTATTATCCTTCATATAGTCGCCGTCGCCTGTAGGAATGGGGGCACCCTTGGGAGAACCCACTCCCAACACATAGACACGATGGCCACGGTCCTTGGCTTCCTTGGCAGCATCCAGGGCACCACCTTCATGGTCTTCACCATCGGTAATGACAATAATAGCCTTGCCAACGCCCTCTTGCTGGGTGAAGCTGTGCGACGCCATAGAGATGGCGGCAGCAATATCTGTTCCTTGCGTAGCCATCATCGAAGGGTCAATGCTGGACAGGAACATCTTAGCAGACACGTAGTCGCTAGTGATAGGCAACTGGATGAAAGCATCTCCTGCAAAGACGATGAGTCCTATCTTATCGTTGGTGAAGTTGTCGACAAGGTTCTCAACCATCATCTTTGAACGGTCCAGACGACTGGGCGTTACATCTTCTGCCAGCATGGAGTTACTGATATCCATCGCAATGATGGTTTCTATGCCCGTACGTTTCTCATGACTAATCTTCGTGCCAAACTGCGGACGAGCCAGCATCACAATCAACAATACCAGTGCCAGCAACAGAATGCTGAACTTCACCAACGGACGGAAACGCGACACGTCGGGCATCAGTTCCTTAATCAGTTCTGGGTCGCCAAAGCGACGCAAGCGTTTCTTCTGTTGACGTATCATCAGCCAACGTATCACTGCCAACACGGGGATGACAGCTAACAGATAGAGGTATATGGGGTCTTCGAATCGAAACATCGAGTTATTTGACAATTTTACTATTGGACAATTTGACAATTTATGGGAGTTTGCGGAATACCGTTATGCGCAGCAACATCTCCAGAAGGAGCAGCAAGGCGGCAGCAATGGCGAAGGGCTGGTAAGCCTCGTAACGCTTGCTGAACTTCTTGACATTGAGCTTGGACTTCTCCAACTTGTCAATCTCCTTGTAGATCTGCTGCAACTCCTTATTGTTTGTAGCGCGATAGAAGTCGCCATTGGTTGCTGTGGCAATATCGCTCAGCGTCTTGGTGTCTATCTCAACAGGGATGTTGACATACTGCACGCCACCAGCCACTGTCATAGGATAAGGAGCAACCTTGTTGGTACCTACACCGATGGTATAGACACGGATGCCAAAACTCTTGGCAATCTCTGCTGCTGTCATTGGTGACAGGTCGCCACGATTGTTACTACCATCCGTCAACAGGATGACTACCCTACTCTTGGCTTTAGAGTCCTTCAGACGAGAGACGGCATTAGCCAGTCCCATACCGATAGCAGTTCCGTCTTCTATCAGGCCACGCTGGGCTATATCCGTACGCACGTTCTGCAACAGGTTCAGCAGCGAGGCATGGTCTGTCGTCATAGGACACTGTGTAAAGGCTTCGCCAGCGAAGATGGAAAGTCCGATGTTATCGTTAGGGCGTCCAGTGATGAACTCTGCAGCCACCTGCTTGGCAGCCTCCATACGGTTGGGTTTCAGGTCTTCTGCCAGCATCGATGTCGAGACGTCCATTGCCAGCATGATATCGATACCCTCCATCGTCTGGTTCTTCCACGAATTCTGGGTCTGCGGACGTGCCAGTACTAATACCACCAAGACGAAAACAGCTATACGCAACAAGGGTTGGATGGGCATCAGCACCACCTTCCACGAGCGTGGCGCATAGCGGTAAGCCATCGTGTCGCTCATGCGCATCGTTGGCTCACTCTTCTTCCTGTACATCAGGTACCATATTAAATAAGGTATCAGCAGGAGCAGCAGAAACAAGTATTCTTTGTTGGCAAATTCCATATTAGTACAGCATTTGATAAATACTATAGAGCACATAGCTGAAGAGACCTACCGAGACGGCCACGAGCGACCATATAACCATCTTCAGCACACGACGCTCATTCTGCGAACGCTGGTCAGCCTCAGACAGTTGCGGCTTCTCGACAGTCTCTGTGGGCTGGTTCTCCTGCTTCGTCTGGTTGATGAAGTCAATGGCATTGACCAGGTTGGCATCGTTCTCGTTAATCATCGTAGAATACTTGGCAAACTTCACGAGGTCTGCCGTCATGAACAGCTGGCGCAGCTCATCGAGAGACTGCTGGTCAGTCTGCATCAGACGCTCAATAATCTCAGAGCTCGTCATCTCCATTGCCGAGAAGCCATAGCGCTCCTCAATATAGCGGCGCAGGGTATCTGTCAGCTTGGTATAGTACTCTTTCTGATTCTCTGAGCTGACCATCTTGTCAGCCTTGATCTGCTCAATTTCCTTCATCGCCTTCTGGTGAGGCAACAGGCGCTTGACAATCTTGATATGCGTAATGATAGGCTTGTTGTCGCGCAAACGCAGATAGAGATAGTAGTTGAGCGCTATCAGTAGCAGCAGCAGCACACTCAGCCAGAAACTCAGCGAGAGGTCACTCCATTGGAAGGGAACGTCCTGCACATCCTTAGGACCATAGAACTGGTCCATCTTCGTGGTGTCTACTTCTACCTCAACAACCTTCAGGGCGAGGTCGGCAGTCTTCAGCTCCTTACCATTGACCTTTACCTTGAAAGGAGGCAGATGGTAGAGGTTGCCGTCAAAGCTGGTCAGCGTCAATACGAGGGTGTGGGGCGTTGGACTTTGGGTGTCGAGCACCTCTACACCAGGTACCAACTCCTGACGGGGCTTAAAGGTGGGGAAATCTACCTTCGCCGTCTCGTCGGCCTGTACGCTGACAGTGACTTCGGCCTGTTCGCCAATCATCATCTCGATGGGCGAAATCTTAGCCTCTACGCTTGCCTGCGCATAAGTGCTTACGGCACCAGCTATCAGCAGTATTATCGATAATAATCTTTTCATTCAACTACGTTGTTTAAACAACATCAGCAAAGCCTTCACATAGTCTTCATTGGTGGCTATGCTGACCAAGTCGACATTGCTTCTTGTCATCGTTTCGCGCAACTGCTGCTGGCGATTGCGCCAATAGCGTTCGTGGGCCTGACGGAGGTTGCGACTGCTGGTGTCAATATACTGTTCATGACCCGTCTCAGCATCCACCACGCGCATCAGTCCTATATCGGGCAACTCGCGGGCACGGATGTCATATACCTGAAGAGCTACCACGTCGTGCTTGCGGTTAGCTATCTGCAGGGGCTGCAGAAAGTCCTGACGGTCGTAGAAGTCGCTGAGCACAAAGGCAGTACAGCGACGCTTGGCAACGCTGGTCAGAAACTCCAAGGCCTGCTTCACATCCGTACGCTTGGACTCCGGATGGAAGTCGAGCATCTCGCGGATGATATAGAGGATATGCTTACGACCCTTCTTAGGCGGTATGTACTTCTCGATACGGTCGGAGAAGAACACGACGCCAATCTTATCGTTGTTCTGGATAGCCGAGAAGGCAATGGTAGCAGCAATCTCCGTCACCATGTCGCGCTTCATCTGGCGCTGTGTGCCGAAGTCCAGCGATCCACTCACGTCAATGAGCAGCATCACGGTGAGCTCACGCTCTTCCTCGAAGACCTTGACATAGGGACGATGGAAACGTGCTGTCACGTTCCAGTCGATATCGCGGACGTCGTCGCCATACTGATACTCGCGCACCTCACTGAAGGCCATACCCCTACCTTTGAAGGCAGAATGGTATTGCCCAGCGAAGACATTCGAGCTCAAGCCACGGGCCTTGATCTCTATCTTCCGTACTTTCTTAAGGATTTCAGATGTTTCCATATTCTAGTCTACTAGTTTCACTAGTTTTACTAGCTTAGGGCACTTCTACCTTATTGATAATCTTAGAGATAATCTCCTCACTGGTGATGTTGCTAGCCTCAGCCTCGTAGGTCAGACCAATACGGTGGCGAAGCACGTCGTAAGCGACAGCACGCACATCCTCAGGAACGACATAGCCGCGACGCTTGATGAAGGCGTAAGCACGGGCAGCCTTGGCCAGATTGATAGAGGCACGTGGTGAACCACCAAACGAGATCATGTCCTTCATATCCTTCAGTCCGTAGCGGTCGGGATAGCGGGTGGCAAAGACGATGTCAGCAATATACTGTTCAATCTTCTCGTCGATATATACCTCGCGGACTACCTCACGGGCCTTGACAATCTCAGCAGCCGTTGTTACGGGAGAAACGGTAGGCAGTGAGCCAGCAATATTCTCACGGATAATCTTCTTCTCCTCCTCGATGGTAGGATAGCCGATGACAACCTTCAGCATGAAACGGTCCATCTGTGCCTCAGGCAACGGATAGGTACCCTCCTGTTCGATAGGGTTCTGCGTAGCCATCACCAAGAAGGGGTTGGGCAGTTCAAAGGTGTCAGCACCAATGGTGACCTGCTTCTCCTGCATGGCTTCGAGCAGTGCACTCTGTACCTTTGCCGGAGCACGGTTGATTTCATCAGCCAATACGAAGTTAGCAAAAACAGGACCTTTCTTCACCTGGAATTTCTCTTCCTTCTGTGAGTAAATCATGGTACCTGTTACGTCAGCAGGCAACAAGTCGGGAGTAAACTGTATACGACTGTATGTTGCATCTATCAACTGCGACAGTGTTTTGATAGCCAACGTCTTAGCCAATCCAGGAACACCCTCCAAAAGGATATTGCCATCGCTCAGCAGACCAATCAGCAAAGAGTCTACCAAGTGCTTCTGTCCTACGATTACACGATCCATTCCCGTCACCAGGTTGGTGACGAATCCACTCTGTTGTTCTATCCGCTGATTCAGTTCGCGGATGTCAATAGCTTCTGCCATATTTGTACAATTTATTGATTTTTACTTTTTCAAACTGCAAAAGTACTCATTTCCACGCTGAATACATAGGGCGATACACCTAAATAATATTAAAAAAGTTTCCTAAAACTTACATTTTAAGAAACTTTTCAATCTGTTATAGATATTATATTCTACTTTCTTCGACTCTTCCTTTCCAGTTTAGGAATCTTCAGCACCTGACCTGTTTTTATCTGAGGATTGCGGGGCAAGCCATTATATACCTCTACATAGCACTGCATATCGGGACCCAGTTGGGCACGACAGATGCTGTAGAAGGTCTGTCCTTCCAGTACTGTTACCTCACGCAGCAAACCAACTATGCGGTAGGCGCCCAGACGAACACGCTCATCCTTTGCTGCCCACTGGTCCACCGTTTCCTGCTGAGGTTCAGCTTTGGGTTCTGACTGCTCATTAGACTCGGCATACAGTTCCTTGGCAATGGCTTCTTCCGAACTCTCGGCATCTAATGTATCCTGCAATTCCGCCATGTAAACAGTATCTCTTACGACGATGGTATCTGGAACGAGCATGACCTGTTGGTTGCCCAATTGATAGCCACCATAGCCAGCGACAAGCACCAGGATAAGAGCTACAGCACAAGCAATCAACCAGTGCATCCAGTTACGCTTGGGCTTTTCTTCCTCGTAGAAGTCAATCAGCTCAGGTTCTTCCTTGACGGGCTCTTCAGCAACGACGGGTTTCTCTTCAACAGCAGGCTCCTCTTCGACAACGGGATCCTCAACTGGAGCAGCGACGGGTTCCTCTTCGACAACGGGTTCCTCTTCAGCGACGGGTTCCTCTTCGACGACGGACTCCTCTTCAACGACGGGCTTCTCTTCAACAGCAGGTTCCTCTTCGGCTGCGGGTTCTTCAACAGGAGCAACGACGGGTTCTTCTTCGGCAACAGGGGCTTCAGCGGCTTCCTCAGCTACCTCATCCTTGATGTCTTCAAACACCACGCCATCGTTGAGGACGACGGTCTCAAACTGCGAGAAGGGTTTGTTGACGAGTTCACGCATCAGCGTATCAGGCGTAAAGCTCACCTTCGAATGGCTGTCTATTACAACACGCTCACCCGTACGGACACTCACACTCTCGCGAGCCTCCACATTGATGATTTTAAAGGTACCCAGTCCCTTCACCTTGACGGCCTCGCCGTCCTGCAATCGCTGAAGGATGATAGCAAACATCTCGGCAGCAAAGCGACTGGCCTCACGGGGCTCCAAGCCATTCTTCTCTGTCAAGATTTTTGAGACCTCTTGTATAGTCAGTTTTCCCATAGCCTACTGTCCTCCTTTCAGTTTATCTTTCCACGTCTGGTTAGGCTTGAAGCTAAGCACGAGTTTGGGGGGAACCAGCATGCGCTGTCCTGTCGAAGGACTTACCATCACACGCTCCATCTTCTTCTTCGTCTCAAAGACTCCGAAGTTGGGCACCAATATGGAGTTGTCCTCCTGGAAGGCATCCCCCATAGCGTCAATCAGGTTACTTGCCAACTTCTGCGTATCTCTTGGGCTATAACCTGTACGCTCAGCCAATTCAGCTATAAATTCCTTGTTATTCATATCTTTGTCGTGGCATATAAGTCAAACTCTTCCGCATCCGTTATGCGGGCATCATAGAACGCGCCTATGGTCAGCTCCTCGCTGACAGGGATAAGCACCTCTGGGTCTACCTCCGGCGAGCAGAACTCGGTACGTCCTACAAACCAGTCACCCTCCTGTCGGTCAATGATGACACGCATCACGCTCCCCACCTTCTCGGCTTCCAACTCGGCACTGATAGTCTGTTGCACGCGCATCAACTTGTCCAGTCTTTTCTGCTTGACATCAGCAGGGACATCATCGTCGTAGTGCTGGGCACTGTAGGTGCCGTCCTCCTCTGAATAGGCAAAGGCGCCCATGCGCTCAAAGCGTGCCCACTTGGTAAACTCGATGAGCTCCTGGAAGTCCTCGTCCGTCTCACCAGGGAATCCCACCATCAGGGTGGTACGGATATGGATGCCAGGCACCTCACGACGCATGCGACGCACCAGTTCGTAGGTTTCTTCCTTTGTCACGTGGCGCTTCATGCGCTCCAGCATGTGGTCGCTGATGTGCTGCAGGGCAATGTCGAGATAGTTGCAGACATTCTTTTTCTCACGCATCACGCGCAGCAGGTCCCAGGGGAAATGGGTCGGATAGGCATAGTGCAGACGAATCCACTCCACGCCCTCGATATCGGCCATCTTCTCAATGAGTTCTGCTATATGTTGCTTGCCGTCGATGTCCACACCATAGTAGGTCAACTCCTGGGCAATAACCTGCAACTCCTTGACGCCCTGACTAACCAGCCAGCGCACCTCGTCTAGAATCTCGTCCATCGGACGACTCTGGTGCTTGCCAGTTATAATAGGTATGGCACAATAGGCACAATGGCGGTCACAGCCTTCAGCAATCTTCAGATAGGCATAGTGCCTGGGCGTTGTGAGCTTACGTTGAACGTTGGACGATGAACACTGACCGTTGGGTGTTGCATACTCCTGGTTCAATGTCGTCAGCAACTGCTTGTAGTTGAACTTGCCATACCAGCCGTCCACCTCAGGAATCTCCGCTTCCAAGTCAGCCAGGTAGCGCTCTGACAGACAGCCCATCACATAGAGCTTCTTCAGTCGTCCCTCCTCCTTGGCCTGTGCCAGTTCCAGAATGGTATCGATACTTTCTTGTTTGGCATCCTCTATGAAGCCACAGGTGTTGACAACAGCGATATCACCTTGCGGGTCGTCGCTATCGTGAGTACACTGATAGCCGTTAGCCTCGAAGAGTCCCATCAGGGTCTCCGAGTCTACCAAATTCTTGGAACAACCTAAAGAGATGAAGTCTATAGTTGGTTTTTGCATATATCTTAGCTGTTGGCTTTTGGCTTTTCGCTCTTAACTATCTTTCTTAACTCTTAATTCTTAACTCTTAACTCTTAAACAATGAATCCACAAACTGACGCTTATTAAACAGCTGCAGGTCCTCCATACGCTCACCCAGTCCGATGTATTTGACAGGAACTTTCAGCTGGTCACTAATGCCAATCACCACACCACCCTTGGCTGTTCCGTCGAGCTTGGTGATGGCCAGACTGGTGATATTAGTCACAGCCGAGAACTGCTTAGCCTGTTCAAAGGCATTCTGACCCGTAGAGCCGTCGAGCACCAGCATCACCTCATCGGGAGCATCGGACATCACTTTCTTCATGACGTCCTTGATTTTCTTCAACTCATTCATCAGACCTACCTTGTTGTGCAGACGTCCTGCCGTATCTATCAGCACCACGTCGGCACCATTGGCCTTGGCACTCTGCAAGGTGTCGAAAGCCACAGAGGCAGGGTCTGACCCCATCTGCTGTTTGATGACGGGTACTCCGACGCGCTCACCCCAGATGCATATCTGCTCTACGGCAGCAGCACGGAAGGTGTCGGCAGCACCCAGATAGACCTTCTTGCCAGCCTGCTTGAACTGCCATGCCAGCTTGCCGATGGTTGTAGTCTTCCCCACTCCATTGACACCCACAACGAGTATCACGTATGGCTTATGGTCACTGGGCAAGTCCCAGTTATCGTTGTCTTCCGAATTATTTTCTGCCAACAGCGAAGCAATCTCGTCGCGCAGTATTCCGTTCAGTTCACTGGTAGAGACATACTTGTCGCGTGCTACGCGCTCTTCTATACGCTCAATGATTTTCAGCGTGGTCTCCACACCTACATCGGAGGTTATCAGCACCTCCTCCAGGTTGTCGAGCACATCGTCGTCCACCTTCGACTTACCTGCAACAGCCCTTGCCAGCTTGTCGAACACGCTGCTCTTGGTCTTCTCCAGACCTTTATCCAGCGTCTCTTTCTTTTCTCTATTAAAAAATCCGAAAATACCCATCTTACATCTTCCTTCTTACATCAAACATCTATACGTGCAGGTCCAGCACAAAGCGGACGCCTTTCGTAAACTGCGGATCAATCTCTAAGTCACCATTCATCTTCAGCGCCATCTGCTTACAGATGGGCAGTCCCAGTCCATCGCCCTTGGTGAGGTCGCGAATTTCCAGGAAGGGTTTGAAGATGTCGTCATGTTTCTCTTCAGGAATGGTCGAACCCGTATTTGACACCAGGAACTGCAAGGTATGTGCGCTGCGCTTCTTGAACTCCAGCGTGATGGTACCCTCCTCAGGCGTGTACTCTGCAGCATTGTTCAGCAGGTGCAGCAACAGGTGCGACACATACTCCTTGTTGATGTCGGCACTCATCTTCGGCGCATTGACATGCAGCACGATGTCCTTCTTCACCTTGTCGCGAATCTGGTCCATCAGTCCCTCGCAGAAGGGAGTAATCTGCGTCTCCTCCAGTTCTACTGCCTCGTCCATGGAGTTCTCCAACAGCGACAGCGTCTGGATATGGTCTGAGAAATCTATCAGTGCCTTCACCTCCGGATTACGGCTGTCAAGCTTCTGGAAGGTAGGCTGCAGCTGACCAGCGATATTGCTGATGAATTTTGCCTTCAGCGCATTGCTGTCTGTCAGCAGCTGGATATTCTTCTGTTGTTTGCGTGTCAGCAGGATATAGCGTAGCAGGACGATGCCACCAACCACCAGGGCGGCAGCCAGGATACCTGCCAGAATGCCCAGTGCAATGATGAATCCCATGCGGGCTGTCAGCGAGCTGTCCTTCTCGGCGATAGACTGTTCGTTGTCGCTAATCTGCTGCTTCAGCTCAGCTATCTGGTCAGCATACTTCAATGCGGTGGTAGAGTCCTTCCAGGCCATATAGCCCATATACGACTGTGCCACCAGACTGGCACTGTTGCTCTTACGACCGTTGGCTATCAGCGTCTGATAGACCTCGTCAACCTTGTCATACTCCTTCTGCTTGGTCAGCTTGGCGGCCATCTCTTTGAAGACGGCATTGCCCTCGGCATTCTGACCAAAGGTATAGTAATAGATGGCTTTGTTGTAGAGCAGGTCGTTCTGCAACTGCTCGTCACCAGAGATGTTGGCATGATTCTCCATAACCTTCAGGTGCTCCAACGTGTTGGCAGCACGACGCATCTTCATATACATCTGCATGCGTTCGCGGCTGGTCATATAGTGGGCAGCAGCTTTCTCTACACTTGACGACTTGCTGTCGGCATTAGCAGCTTGGTCTATGCGACGCAACAAGTCAAAGGCCTCCTGATACATGTTCTCCTTATAATACAGGGCTGCACCCTTGGCGCCACACTCAGCGGCCTGTCGAACACTACCTTTGGCAGCATAGTCTTCAAAAGCACGAATGAAAGTCGAACGTGCGGCAGCGATGTTCTTATTAGCATCTATTGCCTCTGCGCGCTGCTGTAACTCACTTTTCTGCACTTCCTCAGCATTAACGATGCCACAACCGAGGAATAGCGTCACAAAACATACAAGAATTTTATTGCTCATTGCCATACTTTGATACATGTTTCTATTCAATCATGCAAAGATAGTGAATATTTTCCGAACAAACAAAATATTTCAAAAAAAATAAGGTTGCAAAGCAATTTTTGCAACCTCATCCTCATTATTACAATTATTCAATCAGTCTTGTGTCAAACTGACATCATCGACACGATTAGTTCTTGAAGAAGTCCTTAACGGCCTCGTTGGGAACCATCTGCTCGTCGAAGATGTAAGCACCAGTCTTGGGGCTCTTTACCAGATTATTTAATCTCCTTGTGCACAGTCATGCGCTTCAGGATGGGGTTATACTTCTTGAGTTCCATTCTCTCAGGGGTATTCTTACGATTCTTGGTCGTGATGTAGCGGCTTGTTCCGGGCAGTCCACTCTCCTTCATCTCGGTGCACTCCAGAATTACCTGTACACGGTTACCCTTAGCTTTCTTACCTGCCATGATATTAGTCTCCTATTACTTTAATGTCCTTCCAGTCTACAAAACCTTTAGCAACAGCCTTCAACTGAATCCAGCAAGCCTCCTCTACATAGTAGAACTTCTTGCTGAACAGGTTTACATCAAAGCTGCGCTTTGTGCGATGCTTTGAGTGAGACACATTATTTCCAATCTGTGCCTTCTTTCCCGTAATCTGACAAATCTTAGACATTTCTATCTATTTTTTCTTGTTACTTAAATATAACTTACTCCAAACAGGGTGCAAAGGTACTACTTTTAATTAAGAATTAAGAATTAAGAATTAAGAATTAAATCCTAATTAATATTTTTTAACCTTCTACCTCTGTTTTGTCCTCACTTTTTAGGAAATCGAGGAACAATTGCATCACTTTATTGGTAGCAATAGCCAGATTGATGTCTCGTCCGTGGTCCTCCTGAATCATCATTGTCACCTGCTTGTCCATATTGCCGCAGGCCAGCCAAATGGTGCCGATGGGGATATCCTTCGGACCGCCTGTAGGACCAGCATATCCGGTGGATGCCAGCGCATAGTCGGTATTCAGTGCCTTGCAGGCTCCTACCACCATCTGCTTGGCCACGTCTTCACAGACGGCAGTCTTCTCTGCCAGCACCTGCGGGTCTACGCCCAGCAGCGATGCTTTGATTTCGTCGACATACGAGATGATACCGCCCTTAAAGTATTTCGATGCACCTGGAACGGCAATGATAGCCTCTGCTATGCGACCACCTGTACAGCTCTCTGCCGTACCTACCGTTTTCTCCATCTCCCACAGCAGTTGACTAATCTCCCTGCTGATAATCTTGCTTTCAAAATCCATATTTTTAATGCTTAATTCTTAATGCATAATGATCAATGACCAATCATTTAAACGTTACTTTCGAGAATGCGGGGGCATTGATGTCACAGAACTCCTTGTCCAGGAACTTGTAGTAGCCCACGATGCCTATCATGGCCGCATTGTCGGTGGTATAGCTGAATTTGGGGATATACACCGTCCAACCGTAGCGCTTGGCATGGTCGTGGAAGGCGTTGCGCAGGCCGTTGTTGGCACTCACGCCGCCAGCGACAGCTACATGTTTGATACCTGTCTGTTTGACAGCCAGTTTCAGTTTCTTCATCAGAATGTCAACGATGGTCCACTCCAGCGAGGCAGCGATGTCCTCCTTGTGGTGCTCGATGAAGTCGGGGTCTTCCTCCACCCATTTGCGCATGTTATAGAGGAACGATGTTTTCAGTCCAGAGAAGCTGTAGTCCAGTCCAGGGATGTGGGGCTCGGCAAACTGGTATGCTTTCGGATTACCCTGACGGGCCAGACGGTCGATGATAGGACCACCAGGATAGCCCAGTCCCATCACCTTCGAACACTTGTCGATGGCTTCGCCAGCAGCGTCGTCAATGGTCTGTCCCAGCACTTCCATATCGTTGTAGGCATTCACCTTGACAATCTGTGAGTTACCGCCGCTGACCAGCAGACAGAGGAATGGGTATGGCGGGTGTTGCTCTCCTCCCTCTGGAGAGGATATGAAGTGAGCCATCACGTGCCCTTGCAGGTGGTTGACGTCAACGAGGGGAATACCCAGTGAACGGGCAAATCCTTTGGCGAAGTTGACGCCTACCAGCAGCGAACCCATCAGACCAGGTCCTCGTGTGAAGGCTACCGCACTCAGCTGTTCCTTCTGGATGCCTGCACGCTTGATGGCCTCATGCACTACGGGCACCACGTTCTGCTGGTGTGCTCTCGATGCCAGCTCAGGCACCACACCGCCGTACGACTCGTGCACGGCCTGCGAAGCTGTCACGTTCGACAGCAGCACACCATCTTTCAGCACCGCTGCCGACGTATCGTCGCAACTCGACTCAATTCCTAAAATATAAATATCGTTCATCGTGCAATAATTTCTACGCCGTGTTCTGTCATCAGCAGCGTGTGTTCCCACTGTGCGCTGGGCAGTTCGTCGTCGGTGATAACCTCCCACCCGTATGGGTCTTCCGAGTCAATGAACACCTTCCATGTTCCCATATTAATCATCGGCTCGATGGTGAACACCATGCCAGGCACCAGCAGCATACCTTCTCCGCGCTGCTTGAAGTGGGCCACGTCAGGTTCTTCGTGGAAGTCGTTCCCTACCCCATGGCCGCACAGGTCGCGCACCACGCCATAGTGGTACTTGTCGGCATGCTTCTGGATGGCCCTGCCTATCTCGTTGACGCCGTGCCAGGGTTTGGCAGCCTCCATACCTATCTCCAGACACTCTTTGGCCACGCGCACCAGCTGTTCCTTCTCAGGAGTGGTCTTACCTATTATATACATACGCGAGGCGTCGGCATAGTAGCCGTCCAGAATGGTGGTAAAGTCGACATTGATGATGTCGCCCTCTTCCAGGATGTCCTCGGCCTTGGGAATGCCGTGACACACCACCTCGTTGATGCTGGTGCAGACACTCATGGGGAATGGCGGCGTCTCGCCGTCCTCCACGTCGTAGTTCAGACAGGCGGGTATGGCTCCGTGCTTCTCACAGTAGTCGCGACAGATCTGGTCTATCTCCAGCGTCGACATACCAGCATGAATCTGTCGGCCTACCTCGTCCAGTACGCCGTTGTTGACTACCGCTGCGCGTCGTATGCCCTCTATCTGTTCTGGGGTTTTGATGAGGTCGCGCGTAGGCACCTCCCACCCCTTGTTTTCCATGTACATGATGCGTTTGTCAAGCTCTGTAGGCTGTTCGCCTGGCTTGCAATGCCATCTTCTTTTTACCATAGTTTTTTTATTTTGCACTGCAAAAGTACAAAGATTTGGGCAAAACACCAAATTTATTGCACTATCTTTTTTCCACCGACGATATGCACCCCACGCTGGAAACCCTCCAGCTGCTGTCCCTGCAGGTTATAGATGGCGGCAGGGTTCTGCGCTGCCTCAACAGTGCGCACGGATGCTGGCACGTCCTCGATGGCCTCATACTCTGCCATCGCGCCGGCCATGCGTGTGTCGATGTCGGCCAGACGGTAGAGTCCGTCGCTGTTGGCCGTCAGTCCCTGCACCTTGACGGGCATCACCATAGGAGGTACTGCGAGCGAGAGCAAGGAACGTCCCTGCAACTGCGTGACAGTCTGATAGACCATATTGATGGCGACATAGTCGTCTGTGCCGTCGCTCCACTTCTCAAATACCAGCTTCGAGCCGATGGGTGTATGCAGCTCCAGGGCATTCTCCGTCTCTGGAAACTGGAAACCCAGGGCAGCACCGATGCTGGCCAGGTTAGAGTCGTGGCCGCAAAGGAACATAAACTTCCTGTCGCTGTTGCTCAGCTCCTGGCGAATGCGGCTCACCAGCGGGTATGACAGATTGACGGCAGCAGCATGGGTGGTGAAGAGCAGTCTGTCGTAGACCTCCTTCACAGCACAGATGGCGCGCCACTGCTCTCTCGTCAGTGCATGGCCGAAGGCGGCAAAGTCCTCCGTCTCGTAGCACTGCAGCACCAGGGCGTCTGCCACGCTGTTGGCCAGCGTATATCCTCCCGACATCTTGGGCTCGTTGCCCTTCTCCAGGATGAATTGGGTATCGTCAAACCAGAAATGCAAGGTGTCGTTCTTCGCTGCTGGCGAGTTCGCCATGTCAATCACCTGTTCCATCAGTGTCAACGTAGACTGCTGGGCAGCCATCCATGCCTGCGGACCACCGTTCATCGCCATTATCTCGTCCAGCACCTTCTGGCGGTAGCTATCGTTCATCTTCGTAAACTGGGGCGTAAAGACGGGGTCCATCTTGTCTTCCTGCAGCTTATGGGTAATCTCCACATTGGCAAAGGGCAGGAATCCTGCAGAGAAATACTTTGCCGTAGCAAAGGTGCGCTGGCGCGAATTGGCATAGAACAGCACCTCGTCGCCCTCAGGACGATAGTTTTCGGGCAGCAGACCTTCGCTGACCACCCATTTGCGGAAAAACTGTCCCATCTCCGTTTCCAGCACGCCGCCGCGCAACGACAGTTCACTGCTGGCCGATGTCCATTCAAACCAGTTGTGCGGCGTCACTCGTTTGTAGTCGGCACCTCCTGACGACAGCGGCGAGCGGATGTTATGTCGACTCATAACGACCACTTCTTTCAGTTCATACTTGCCATGGAAATTTTCCGAGCGTGGCGTCTGTCCCTGTGCGGTAGTGCCGCAGAGTGTGAGCATAGCGGTCAGGCTCACAACCAATGATTTCTTCATCTTTTTCATTTTCGTTCAGTTTTAGTTATTACTATATCTCTTCACGTTTGCAAAATTACGAATTATTTCTGAATATTGGCACACAATTTGCAAATATCTCGGCAACGAACAACAATTTAACAACAAAATATATGCAAAAAGGTAATATCGGGGTTACCACTGAGAACATCTTCCCCGTCATCAAAAAGTTTCTCTACAGTGATCACGAAATCTTCCTGCGCGAGATGGTCAGCAATGCCGTCGATGCCACACAGAAGCTGAAGACGCTGGCCCAGCAGGGCGAGTACAAGGCTGAGCTGGGCGACCTCACCGTACGTGTCAGCCTGGACAGCGACAAGGGCACCATCACCATCAGCGACCACGGCATCGGCATGACCGAGGAGGAGATTGACAAGTACATCAATCAGATAGCCTTCTCGGGTGTCACCGACTTCCTGGAGAAGTACAAGGACAATGCCAACAGCATCATCGGCCACTTCGGACTGGGCTTCTACTCCAGCTTCATGGTCAGCAAGAAGGTAGAAATCATCACCAAGTCGTGGAAGGAGGGTTCCAAGGCTGTCAAGTGGAGCTGCGACGGCTCGCCAGCCTACGAGATTGACGATGCAGAGCGTGCCGACCACGGTTCTGACATCATCCTCTATGTCGACGACGACTGCAAGGAGTTCCTGGAGAAGGAAAAGATTCAGCAGCTGCTCACCAAGTACTGCAAGTTCATGGCCGTGCCTGTAGCCTTCGGCAAGAAGCAGGAGTGGTCCAGCGACGAGAAGAAGATGGTCGACACCCAGGAGGACAACGTCATCAACAACGTAGAGCCGCTGTGGACCAAGACGCCCTCGACACTGAAGGACGAGGACTACAAGTCGTTCTACCGCACCCTCTACCCCATGAGCGACGAGCCGCTGTTCTGGATTCACCTGAACGTCGACTACCCCTTCAACCTCACGGGTATTCTCTATTTCCCCAAAATCAAGTCAAACATCGAACTGCAGAAGAACAAGATTCAGCTCTACTGCAACCAGGTCTTCGTCACCGACCAGGTGGAGGGCATCGTCCCTGAGTTCCTCACCCTGCTGCATGGTGTCATCGACTCTCCCGATATTCCTCTGAACGTCAGCCGCAGCTATCTGCAGAGCGATCGCGAGGTCAAGAAGATTTCTACCTATATCACCAAGAAGGTGGCCGACCGCCTGAAGGCTATCTTCAGCGAGAACCGCAAGGAGTATGAGGAGAAGTGGGACGACCTGAAACTCTTCATCAACTACGGCATCCTCTCTGAGGAGGGCTTCTACGACCGTGCCAAGGAGTTTGCACTCTTCAAGGACACCGAGGGCAAGTACTTCACCTTCGACGAGTACAAGACGCTCATCGAGGCCAACCAGAAGGACAAGGACGACAACCTCGTCTACCTCTATGCCACTGACAAGGACGAGCAGTACTCTTACATCAAGGCCGCTCAGGACAAGGGCTACAACGTGCTGCTGCTCGACGGACAGCTGGACGTTCCCACCATTCAGACCCTGGAGCAGAAGTTCGAGAAGAGCCGCTTCACACGCGTAGATGCCGACATCATCGACCGCCTCATCGTCAAGGAGGATGCCAAGAAGAGCGAGCTCAGCGAGGAGCAGAGTGACAATTTGTCAGCCGTCTTCCGCACCCAACTGCCAAAGATTGACCATACGGAGTTCATGGTGCAGGTTGACGCCCTGGGTGCCGAGGCTCGTCCTGTTGTCATCACGCAGAACGAGTGGATGCGCCGTATGAAGGAGATGAGCCGCTTCCAGGCTGGCATGAACTTCTACGGTCAGATGCCCGACTCCTTCAACCTCGTACTCAACAGCGACCACCCGCTGGTCAAGAAGGTACTCGACGACAGCACCGCTGCCACCACCGAGGCTCTGAAGCCCATCGCTGCCGAACTGAAGGGCCAGGAGGCTCGTCTGGCTGCCATCAACCAGCAGCAGTCTGGTAAGAAGTACGACGAACTGACGCAGGACGACAAGGACATGAAGGCTGAGTGCGAGAAGGCCATACAGGAGCAGAAGGACAAGAAGCAGGCCGTGCTTAGCAGTTATGCTGCTAAGAACGACATCGTCCATCAGCTCATCGACCTGGCACTACTGCAGAACGGCATGCTGAAGGGTGAAGCCCTCGACCGCTTCCTCAAGCGTTCCGTCGACCTGATTAAGTAAGACCGCAACAACGCAACAACATTTTAAAACCCACGAAAAAGCCCCCATCCTTTTTATATATAGGATGAGGGTTTTTTATTCGCCCCTCCTTCTCCGCGCTCTTTAAAAGCCCCCTCCCTGAAGGGAGGGCTTTCTTTTTTTGGGGGAGGCTTTAAAGCGGACCGTGGCCCATACAGCGGACCGTGGCCCATACATGACGTGGTCGTCAGTGCGGTGGCTGCCGCCGTGATGGCTGCTACTATAACCTTCAACAGCACATCCCAAAATCTTGAATTCTTCATAGTTCAAAATAATTTCATTATTTTTCAAGGGGCAAGGGGCAAGGGGCAAGGGGCAAGAGAATAGACTCTGCGCAGCAATTATATTAGTATCCCCGGGAATAAACTGACCTCTTGCTCCTTGCTCCTTGCTCCCTGCCCCTAGAATCTGGCGATTAATCGCCCGATTCCTTCTTCTCCACCTTGTTCTCAGGCAGCTCTTCCAGCTGTACGTCCTGCAGGAACTGCTTGGTGCGGTTGCCGGCAGCGTCCGTAGAGCGCTCGGGGC
>CADBWR010000045.1:0-1145 GCA_902798425.1 uncultured Bacteroidales bacterium | reverse complement strand
CTTCTTCACAGTACAGTTGCGCTGTACAATCTCTGCCAGGCGGCGGGTGTCAATGACTCCCATGGGTACCATGCGGGCATACCATTTGCCGCTGCGCTTCGTTCCTACACTCTTGTCTTGATGCAATCTGAAAAATACACTCATAACAGATAAATTTTTAGTTAAACATAGGGTTGATTATTTGTGGGGGCAAGGGGCACGGGGCATGGTGCAAGAGAATAGACTCTGCGCATCAATAAATCTGTATCCTGGGAACAAACTGACCTCTTGCTCCTTGCCCCTCGCTCCTTGCTCCTTTTCTCACTACAAAGCGTGCGCTCCGAAAAAGAACAGCTGATAACGACCCCGTATCAGGCTGATACAGCTCCGTATTAGCTGTTCCCGTTCTCGTATCAGACTGTCTCGTGGCGCAGCAAGCTACGCTTTCTGACGCCCTTGCCGTTGAGTGCCCAGCGGCACTGCCAGCACATCTTCCGGTAGGTTCCCGTCTTAAACCGCTCGAAACTCGTCAGCGGCAGGTCTTGTCCACAACACTTACAGATCATCTGGCGGGGAAGTTAGGGATGGCCTGGTGACGGTTGCGCTTGCGGTCGCGGCGACAGCTGATGTGTAGCCAGCGGACGCCCGTACGACGATATTCGAAGAGCACCTGGTCGAAGTCTGTGTGTTCGACGATGAACTTATACCAGCGGCGCCCCGTGGTCGATGTTGGGGACGTGCAGGTCGGCAGCCTCGCCATAGAGGTGCTGCGAGTCGCCCACGCCGTGCACCGCCTCGTTGAGCTCGGGACAGCGGTAGCCGCTATTGACATGTATCGGTTTGCCCTCGTAGTTGCGCAGGGGCTGCAACACCTCGCGGCAGAGGTTGCGCAGGTTAATCACTGCCTCCCAGTCAGGGCGGTTGTCGATGCCCCGCTCGTCGGCCGTCTGACTCTCGATAAACTCTTTCAGTCGGAAGTTCTCCGACAACTGCATCTCAGGATTGTAATTTGGTTTATTCATAGTGTTTTTGTGTTTGGTTTGTGTTTATTGTTTTTAGGTGGAGAAGTGGAGAAGTGTAGTAAGAAATTAAAAGTTTACGCGTACCTGCGTACACAGGTACGCAAGGGAGTTTGAAAAACTACTCCACTACCACACCTCCACACC
>CADBWR010000044.1 GCA_902798425.1 uncultured Bacteroidales bacterium | reverse complement strand
GCAACTGCAAGGAAAGGCTCTAGCACTCGACGAGGACTTGGCCATCGCGCTCCACCGCCTTGTTACATATTCTGCATGACTCCCTAAAAGAGACAAAGACAAACAAAGGCTAACGAAATGTATTGATAACGATTACAATATTTGGTGGTTTCAAAAAATCTTTGTACCTTTGCACCCGATGAAGGGTCATAGAAACGGCTGGTGGCTCTGAGTCGGAGTTCTTTGAAAGCAATCCAAAGCAGAACGTGGAATTGAGAACGGTTTCCAAATCGTAACCCACGACATTTCCCAATCCCTCGAACTGCCTTTATTTACAAGAAAGATTGCTTTTTCTTCCAAAGTTACGAAATAATTATGAATTATGCATCAATTTCTGATAATAATTATGAATTATGAACTATGAATTATGAATTATTTTGTAACTTTGCAATCGCTATGATAGACAGAGCAACCGTTGACAAGATTATGGATGCCGTGAACATCGTGGATGTAGTAGGCGAGTTCGTTAATCTCCGCAAGTCGGGGGTTAACTACAAAGGATTGTGTCCCTTCCACGACGATAAGACGCCATCGTTCATGGTGTCGCCGGCTCGCCAGATATGTAAGTGCTTCTCGTGTGGCGAGGGAGGCAATGCCGTGAATTTTCTGATGAAGCACGAACAGATTACCTATCCTGAGGCCTTGCGCTGGCTGGCGAAG
The DNA here is from genome assembly GCA_902798425.1 of uncultured Bacteroidales bacterium. Lineage (GTDB taxonomy): Bacteria > Bacteroidota > Bacteroidia > Bacteroidales > Bacteroidaceae > Prevotella. The sequence goes on along the minus strand of CADBWR010000044.1, from coordinate 24,395 downwards.
AAATACAATATCGAGATTCAAGAGCGCGAGCTCAGCGACGACGAGAAGCGTGAGCAAAGCGAGCGCGAGTCGATGTTTATCATTAATGAATGGGCGTGCGACTATTTCCACAACATCCTGAAGAACGATGTCGACGGCATTGCTATCGGTAAGCAGTACTTCCGCAGCCGTGGCATCCGCGACGATATTATCGAGAAGTTTAAGTTGGGTTTTGCGCTCACCAAGCGCGACGCCTTGGCTAACGAGGCCAAGCGCAAAGGCTATAAAGACGAGTTCTTGGTGAAGACGGGACTGTGCTATTACACCTCCCCTAAGTTAGGGGAGAATGGGAGGGGTCTGAACAATGACTCCTCTTCAGACCCCCAACCCCCTAGCTTAGGGGGTCTGAAAGACCGCTTCGCCGGACGTGCCATCTTCCCGTGGCTGAACGTCAGCGGCAAGGTGGTGGCCTTTGGTGGTCGTAAGCTCGACGCTGCTACGAAGGGTGTGCAGCAGAAGTATGTTAACTCGCCCGACTCGGAAATCTATCATAAGGAGCGCGAACTCTATGGCATCTACCAGGCCAAGAAAGCTATTGTCAAGGAAGATTGCGTGTACATGGTGGAGGGCTATACCGACGTTATCGCCATGCACCAGTGTGGTTTGGAGAATGTCGTGGCCAACTCGGGTACGGCGCTGAGCATCTACCAGATACGGCTGTTGCACCGCTTTACCCCCAATATCGTGCTGCTCTACGACGGCGATGAAGCAGGCATCCATGCTGCCATGCGCGGTACGGACATGCTGCTGCAGGAGGGTATGAACGTGAAGGTGCTGCTGCTGCCCGACGGCGACGACCCCGACTCCTTCTCCCGCAAGCATACTGCCCAGCAGTTTAAGGAGTATATCGAACAGCACCAGACGGACTTCATTGAGTTTAAGACCGACCTGCTGCTGAAGAACGTCAAAGATCCTATCAAGCGTGCTGAGGCTATCAACAACATCGTGCGCTCGGTGAGTGTCATACCAGACCCCATTGTTCGCGCCACCTATATCACTGAGTGTTCGCGCCGTCTGGATGTTAACGAGCGTACGCTGATTACTCAGACCAACAAATTTATTGCCGGCGACAAAGAGGAGCAGCGCAAGATTGCTGAGCGTGAAGCCAACGGACAGCAGGCAACGGCTAACAGCCAACAGCTAATAGCCAACTTCGGACTGCACAGTCAGCAGGAACAGACCTCTGAGGTTGAGCGTCTCATCATGCAGAACGTCATCCGCCATGGCGATGAAATAATCTTCGAGGGTTTAGAGACGGACGATGGCGGCACCATAGACTTGAACGTAGCACAGTATGTGGACTACGACCTGTCGAGCGACGGATTGACGCTCAGCTTGCCGTTGTATAACACTATTCTGAAGGAGGCTGTGGAACACTCGGCAGACCCGGGCTTCAAGGCTTCTACTTATTTCATCCAACACCCCGATCCTGCTATCAGTCAGCTGGCTGCCAACTTGGGTATTGACAGCCATCAGCTCAGCAAGAGCTTTGAGATGAAAAACAGCGAGAAGACGTTGCGCCAACGCGTGCAACACCTGATTCTTGACTTCCGTCTGGATATTGTCAGTCAGCACCTGAAGGACCTGCAGCAAAAGCTGAAGGCGATGGGTACTAACATGACGGATCTGAAGATGCTGATGGATGACTACCAGGAGACGCTGGAGCTGCGCAACGCTCTGGCGCGTCAGCGCGGGTCGGATGTGATGGCGTAATGATGGGGGATAAAGGAGTTAAGAAGTTAAGGAGTTAAGAAGTTAAAGGAGTTAAGAAGTTAAGAAGTTAAAGGAGTTAAGAAGTTAAAGAAGCAAAGGGTTGAAAGGTGGAGGGACTATTATATATAATAGGTGTATCGTTGGTATGGGTGCTGATAGCGGTAGCTATCATCCATGTCATCATGGACAACCGGCAGCCGGCCAAGACGATGGCATGGGCGTTGGTGATCTTCTTCGTACCTGTTGTAGGCATCGTCTTCTACCTCTTCTTCGGTATTAACCACCGCAGGGAACGCATGGTCAGCCAGCGCTCTATGGACCAGCTGACCAAGCGTTCCATGCTGGGTTTCGTGGAGCAAGAGGACTTCCATGTGCCTGAACGCCACCGCCAACTCGTCGACCTCTTCATCAACCAGAACATGGCACTGCCTTTCAAGGACAACAAGATAGACATCATAACCGATGGCTATGCCTATATCCCTGAACTGCTGAAGGATATGGCGGCAGCCAACCACCACATCCATCTTGACCTCTATATTTTTGAGGACGATGCTCTGGGGCGCTTGGTGGCTGAGACGCTGATAGACAAGGCACGCCAGGGTGTTGAGGTGCGACTTATCTATGATGACGTAGGTTGTTGGAAAGTGAACCACCGCTTCTTTGACCTTATGCGTGATGCTGGTGTAGAGGTCGTCCCCTTCTTGCCCGTGCGCTTTCCGTCGTTTACGTCGAAAGCGAACTATCGCGACCACCGAAAAATCATAGTCATCGATGGTCGTATAGGGTATGTAGGGGGCATGAATATAGCGCTGCGCTATGTTAAGGGCACCGGTACCCAGCCGTGGCGCGACACGATGTGGCGACTGACGGGTGGCGCTGTCTATGCCCTGCAGCGTGCCTTCCTCGTCGACTGGTACTTCGTAGACCGTACATTGATTACCAGTCGCATCTACTATCCACCCATAGATCGCCACGAACAGCCTATCGTCAACAACTGTATGATACAGGTTGTTACAAGCGGTCCAACAGCTCACTATCCGGAGGTCATGCAGGGCTTTGTGCGTAGCATCCTGGCAGCACGGCGCTATGTTTATATTGAGACACCTTATTTCTTGCCCAATGAACCCGTGCTCTTTGCATTGAAGACGGCGGCAGTGGGCGGTGTCGATGTCCGCATCATCTGTCCGCTACGCTCCGATGCCTTCTTTACTGACTGGGCGTCGCGCTCATATCTTCGTGAGTTGCACGAGGCGGGGGCTAAGATATTCCTCTATCAGGCTGGCTTCATGCATGCTAAGGTGCTTGTCAGCGACGACACACTGTCTACCTGCGGCTCTACCAATCTGGACATCCGTTCTTTTGAGAATAACTTCGAAGTCAATGCCTTTGTCTATGATGAGGGTACTGCACTGAGAATGAAGAAGGTGTTTCTGGATGACCAAAAACAGAGCGTAGAACTCAGTACGTTGCCACGTCGCGTACATCCTAGTTTTAGAGCGCGTCTGCTGGAGTCGCTGACGCGTCTGGTGTCGCCACTGCTATGATTCTTATTTAAACAGCGAGAAGTTCACGCTGCCATACGAGCGGTGTTCCACAAAATGGGGGTGCTGCGAGAAATCGTGGTCTTTGCCGTGTTCAAAGACGAAGATACCGTCCTCCTTCAGCAACTGGCGCTCAAAGATGAGGTCTGGAATCTGAGGCAGCTCCTTCAGCGCATAGGGTGGGTCGGCAAAGACGAGGTCATATTGCTGCTTGCAACTCTTGATGAAGCGGAACACGTCACCGCGAATGGGAAGTATTTTGGGGGTTGTCCCCTCGTGATCCGTACTCCCCTCTCTATTTGGAGAGGGGTTGGGGGAGAGGCTGTTGATGCATTCTCTAATGAAGCGGTGGTGGTCGCGGTCCAACTCTACGCTGACCACCTGACTGCAGCCACGACTGAGCAACTCCAGCGAGATGCTGCCCGTGCCAGAGAAGAGGTCGAGGGCTGTAGCATCTTCAAAGTCTATATACTGTACCAGCACGTTGAAGATGTTCTCCTTGGCAAAGTCTGTCGTGGGACGGGCCTTGAATGAACGGGGTATGTCGAAGTGACGCCCCTTATATTTTCCTGTAATGATTCTCATCGCTTTCCTTTTTTTGCACCCTTTCCTTCAGGAGAGGGTCGGGGTGAGGCTATCTCCCTTTAATGAATAGCGTCATCATATCGTATGGCATGCCCTTGATTTGTGTCACTGGGGCACGATTGAACTCACCCGACGGATTGATATAGAAGACGCGCTTCACAAACTTCTGAGCTTCTTTCAATAGCTCGTCGTGCTCAGAACTGCGTGCCACACGCTGACCTTCAGGTTGGAGAATGTCGCCTGCCAGGTGCAGTTCGTCGCGCTCAGCTTCCATGCCTAACTGCTTCCATACTGCCAACAGATAGTACAGTGCATCGTTGGGGTTGTTGACGGCATACGAATTACAGAACTTAAAGCGGTTCTGTGCAAAGCAGAACACCTCCATACGGCGGTCGTGGAAGTAGCCATAGAGCTTCTGGTGCTGACCGGTATAGCTGCGCTGGTGCAGATGGCGCCACACGGGAGCAACAGCGGCAGTGTAGCGTACATCGCTGAAGTTGTCGGCTATGACATTACGCAAGTCTTTCTGTATACTGAACAGTACGACGGCATTCAGGTCGGGCAGCACGGTGTGCATCACCAGTTGCTGGTCTACGTCGGTGAAGGCATGGCGGTAGAGCACCTCGCTCTCCTCTTCTACAAAGAGGTTGGCTGGCACCATCAATGTCGGGGTGTCTACCATGACGAGCACCCGCTCAAAATTGTCATCCAGCAAGGGTACTGTGCGTAGCGCCTCGCGCAAGTTGGCTGCCATCGAGATGCTGCTGTTCAGCGCATAGTCTTCGAAGAATACCTCACTGCGGTCTGGCGAAGAAAACAGAAGTCTCCCTCTGCTGATTCGTATTACAAGTCGTTTCTGTTTGTTGTCCATCATGTCAGTATGCTCAGCACGCATAGCACGGCCAGCGCCAGTGCTACGAGCGCCAATAATATGTTGGTTTTGTGAATACTTGTCATTTCGTTTGCAAAATTAAGAAATAATTCTTAATAATCCATTACCTCCGCCCGTTTTCTTTCTCACAAAATCATTTTTTACTAGAAAACAGGGTTCACTTCACAACCTGTTCCTTTGATTGACACGCCTCAAAAGATACGTCACTGGATACAGCCTAATACGCCGCTGTATACAACTAATTTCGGCAAGAAACGGTCACGGTCACAGTTGTGACCATGTGACCACAGAAAAGCAAAGGACGATATAATAATAGCGTAACATATTAATATTCAATCGTTTATACAAATAATAGAACCACTAAACCAACTAAATGGTCACATGGTCACAGCTGTGACCGTGTGACCGAACAACAAGAAATAAGTCAATCAAAGGGTCCCTGTGATTGACTCGACATACTTATCAATCAAGAGTGTTAATCCAATGAAATTCTCATAAATAATGAATATTAGCAATTAATTGCCAGTACGGAGGAACTGCAGGGCACGGTCGAGCTGGGTGTCTCTGCCAGTGGCCTTGAATGTTGCCTCGTCAAAATCGACCTCAATGTCGGGCGTGATGCCTTCACCCTCGATGATCTTCTTGTCGAGTGTGAACGTTGCCACCGATGGCAGATAGACATAGACGGGTGTCTTTCCGCGCTCTCCGATATGACCCATATAGTTGTTGGTGAACGGTGTGTTGTCCGACGTTAATCCACAAATACCACCTTTAGACCGTTTACCGATATGGGTACCGTTCTCCATGTTCCTGACGACGATAGTGGTTATCTCGGCCATACTCAATGAGTTGCAGTTGGTCATGACGACTACGGGCTCGGTGATAACCTCATGCTTATCGGCCTCCATGGTCTTCAAATAGTTCAGTGTCAAGGTAGAGTAGTCGTAACGTCCGGTGCCACGCTTGAAACGGGAGTAACTAAACGGAACGCCACCTTCGGGCAGCAGTGAGCCAGTGATGTAATAGCCATCGTCCTGGGTGATGGGATTGCTGACATTGAAAAACTGTTTGGCGGCATCTTCTACCATATAGGCAGTAAGATTGAAACCACTGAAGTGGAAATAGGCGATGTTACCCTTCAGCAGGGCGAACTTGACATCAACACCCATGGTAGAGAATCCAGGATCGAAATATTCCAGTCCAGGTACATGCAGCGATTCGTACTTCATGGCCAACTCATTATAATGACTGATGGAGTTCAGGGAGAATCCCACCATAATCGCTTCTAATTCCGCCTTGAGGTCTTTCAGGGATTGCAACATAGTCATCTGAGCAGCGGTGGGGTTGGGCAGGGCACTGAGTTGGTCAATCTGTGTTTTCACCCAGTCGAGACCTTTACCTTTTTCCATGAAGACAGGAACTATCAGGCCTGAGGCGCTAGTGGAATGTTCCATCACGATGGGATTACCCTGGTTGTCGGTCTCCACCTCACCATTGGCTACCTGTGAATAATACTTCAACGAGGGCTTGTACTTATTGGCAATCTCATAGTCGTCATGCTTCACGACACGGTCCTGACTGGGTAGATACATCACTTCTTGGGTGCCCGTCTTGTGGTTACTGAAGGCAACAGCCATGTGGCCGTCGTGAAGTGGCGAGCACACTTTGGCAAGCAGTTCCTTCAACTCTTCGTCGGTGACGGTCTCCTGCTTGTCGAGAGCCTCGAACTGCGGCAGGTATTCGTCATAGACAGCATCCCAGTCAAGACCATACTCGTCCTCATAGTCCCAAAGGGCATAATACTGGTTCAGTCCGTTCCACAAGATCTTGAACTTCTCGGCAAAGCAGGTGTCGGCCTTGCCGAAAGCCATTACGTCGGGGTGGTCATAGGTCATTAGTTTGTCGCTCTCTTCGCGGCAAGATGAAACGCTTATCATGAGGAGCATCGCTCCCAATATCATTAATGTATGCTTTTTCATTATCGTGTCCTCCTTATTTAGAAAATATAGTTGATACCTAGTTGAATAGCTGTGGTAGAATGGTAGCGGTAGTCCTTGTTCCTCATATACTGCTTGGTAGTGCTGGTGGTGCTATAGTAATAGCGCACCTCAGCCTGAGCAGCCCAGTGGCGGTTAATGAGATACTCCAAGCCGAGACCGCATACGAGGCCGCAATCCCAGCGCTGGTCGCGCTTGTCGTAAAAGTCCACCTTCTCGTCGAACGAGAAAGTCCTGTCAGAGAAACTGTTCCAGTCAGAACCCTTGCGATGGCTGTTAAGCCAGTAGGCGCCATAGACACCCAGGTTGCAGAAACCACGCAGACGCTCTCCGCCAAAGCTGAACGAAGCCATCACGGGCAGTTGCAGGTAGTTGTTGGTGAGCTTATAGTCCACATCGCTATATACCACGCGCGAGTGGCGATAATTTTTCTGTGTCCAGTTCAGGTCGGCGCGCACGCCCAACCAGTCGGTCACATTGTACTGTCCGGTGATGCCTAGGGTAACACCCCAGCGTCCGTCGACCTTATAGTCGGTCATGTACTGTTGGTCCATATTGAATACGTTGTAGGCAGCACCGCCTGTCACACCGACTCTCCACTGGGCCTGTGCCGTTGCTACCATCCAAAAGGCAACGAGAATCATCACAATCTTTTTTTTCATTTCCATTATAGTTGTACTATTTAAGAGGTTATTAAAAACATGGATATTCTCCAATATCGGTGGCAAAGGTACACTATTTTTTGCAAAGAGCCAAGATAAAAACAACAAAAATAATGATGGATATGCCAATAGGTTTAATGATTTTCACAGAAAACCTTTTTCATTTCCTTGTCTGTCCCTTTGATTGACATGTTATGTTAATAGGTTAATAGTTTTTTGAGATTTCTTTATTCTCCGTAGCTATAAGCTTTTCCGCTACTACTGGTAAAGGTGATAGCCTCTACGGATGGTGCATCGTTACGGATGCCGAGTTGTGCTTTCTTTGCAGCTTCCGACTTTATGTGAGCAAACTCCTTCTTAAAGTCCTTAGCCTCAGCAATGGGTACAGGCAGCATGATGCTATTCCATGGGGCAATTTCCAAAGAAATGGGGAAGCACTCTTCGTCGGCATTATATTCTCCAAGTGTGAGCTTCAGCTCTCCCTTCTGCCATACTTTCTCATCCATATAGCGTTCTGGGGCATCGGCCATAATGTCGCGCAGATATTCTTCCTGCATCTTTGCGTCTTTCATGCGTGCCTCGAAGTGGTCAGTCTTCTCAAACTCTCCCTTCTTGTCAATGTATTTCGCAGCTTCCTGTTTGTACCATGCTGTGTAAGACATATTCTTATAAGTATTCCATGCTTTGTTTGCCGCCTTGTCAGAATTATATATGAAAGGTATTACGACGTTTTTCTTTTTGTCAATCACACCATATCCTTGGTCATTTCCCAGAATGAAGTAAATTCCTATATCCGACAACTGCTTCAGTTCAATCTGTGGATATTCAGTAAACATCGGGGTAAACTCCATGTCAAAGACTTTGTAGTTAAGCGAGTCCTTCATTTGCCTTGCATAAATATAATCCTTGTCATAGTTTGTCCATACCAGGCTGTCCAATTTTATGTTTTTCAACGGAGCATAGAGCGTGTTATAGTCTTTGCCTTTTTTAATGAAACATGTAGAATTGGGAATATAATTAAATTCTTCACCCAAGTGACTATAAGGAGTTCTAATCCTCAACATCCATCGCAGCGAGTCATTTACAATCCTGCAGAGTCCAGAGTAATCAAAATCATATATTTTTTTGCCTATTCTATTGTTGTATATAGTCAATTCATCTACGAAGAGCATTCCATCCAACAGGGGAGATGACTCTTGTTGCTTCGAATCAAAGAAATAGATTATGACTCCATAATTATCATCTTCCAAACAAAGTGTTCCATACGGAATCTTGTGTGATTTGTATTGCTTGTGAATTGCCTCCGTTATTTTAGGTATAATTTCCTTTCCAGTCTTGGTATTTACAAGACTAAGGGTGTTTATCGAATATTTCTTACTATTGCTATATCCTCTGCATCCATCACATTTATCGCTTGGCACATGTCCATTGGACAGAATCTCATAATCGCCGTACTTCCAGTACTTACGTGACTCGTTCCTTAGAACCTTCTTCTTTTCGAAAATTCTATTATAATTCTCTTTGTATGCCCGTTCTCTGGCTTCTTTGTTTGGGTCATAGGTTTTTCTGGGCCTACTGCTACTACTGCTGGAAATCAGTCCTGCAAGCAACGAACCCAATGCTGTGGCAGCAGCGTTGGCAGCAGTATAGGTGCCGTAACTGCTACTGCTACGACTCCTCTGCGAACTACTTCCACCTTGTGAACGATAGTAGGGACACCAGCTCTCGTGCTGCCACGCATAGGTAATGTTGCCCATTGTGATGCCACAGTTTGGACAATGCTTGCGTGCCTGTGTGGGATTTGGGGTGGTTTGTTTTACAGCCTGTCCTTGACTCAGACCGGCACCTTGTGCTAGTGTCTCAATAGTCACTAAGACTACAAGAGCAATAATAGATAGGATTCGTTTCATAGTTATAGTTATTTTGGTGCAAATATAATCAAAAAGAATGATAGTGAAGCAATAACTGCATAGTTTTTTAATGAATTGTTGAAAATGAAGGGAAATAGTATAGAAAGAAGTGTAGCTTGTTTCAGAAAAAAGATGTATCTTTGCAGCATGATTGCTGAAGAGCTGATATATCGCATACGGGGGGCTTTTGGCTATGAGCCGACAGCTGAACAACAGGAAGCTATGAATGTGTTTGCAACATTTATGGCGGATAGGGGAATGATGCCCGTGATGGTGATGAGAGGCTCGGCAGGTACGGGAAAGACTACGCTGGCAGCAGCTATTGTCCGCGCTTTGCGGTCGTTAGAACAGCAGCAGGTGCTGCTGGCACCTACGGGACGTGCCGCCAAGGTGTTCTCGCTGTATGCAGGCAGTGCGGCCTATACCATCCACCGCCGCATCTATAGGCAGAAGTCCTTGGAGGGCGGCTTCGAGCTGGGCTATAACAATGCCAAGGACACGCTGTTCATCGTCGACGAGGCCTCGATGGTTAGTCTCAATGGCGAGGGGCGTAGCTTGTTGGACGACCTGATTAGCTATGTGTATAATGGCCGTAACTGTCGGATGATGCTCATCGGCGACCAGGCACAGCTGCCACCTGTCGGCGAGGAGGAGAGTCCGGCGCTGATGGCTCCCGTGCTGCGTAGCTATGGATTGCACGTCTATGAGTGCACACTCAACGAGGTGCTGCGCCAGAGTCAGGAGAGTGGCATCCTTTATAACGCTACAGAGGTCAGATGGCTGATGTATGATGGCAGATGTGAATTGCCTCAGGTTCATCTTCAGGGCTTTACGGACATCCATGTAGTGCCTGGCGACGAACTGATAGAGACGCTGGCCAGCAGTTATTCGGAGGTTGGACTCGACGAGACGTTGGTTGTGACACGCTCTAACAAGCGTGCCAACATCTTCAATCAGGGCATTCGCAATCAGATATTGGGACGCGAGGAGGAGTTGACCACGGGCGACCAGCTGATGGTGGTGAAGAATAACTATTACTGGGTCGCACAGTCCCCTACGTTCTTTGACCATAGTCAAAGTGTGGCGTTGCGAATTGGGGACGACAGGGGTCTGAACAATGGCTCTCCTTCAGACCCCCAACCCCCTAACTTAGGGGGCATGAGCTTCATTGCCAACGGCGACATGTGTGTGGTGCGCAGGGTGCGCAATGTCCACGAGCAGTATGGCTTCCGCTTTGCTGAGGTCACCGTGACCTTTCCAGACTACGACGACTATGAGTTGACGGCCACCGTGCTGCTCGACACGCTGACCAGCGAGGCTCCCGCCCTGACGCGCGACCAGCAGGAGACATTATATAATAAGGTGTTGGAAGACTATGCCGACATACCCCGCAAGGCAGACCGCATGAAGGCGCTGAAGGAGGACCGCTACTACAATGCCCTGCAGGTGAAATACGCCTATGCCGCCACCTGCCATAAAGCACAGGGCGGACAGTGGGCGCACATCTATGTGGACCAGGGCTACATGACTGACGACATGCTCAGCACCGACTACCTGCACTGGCTCTATACTGCCTTTACACGTGCCACTGAACAGCTCTACCTCATTAACTGGCCGAAAACGCAAATTGGTTTAGTTAAGAGCTAACAGCTAACAGTTAAGAGTTAAGAATTAAGAGTTAAGAAAGATAGTGAAGAGTTAAGAGGTATGAACATATACTTGAACGACGATATCGAGCATTTCGACTGGCAGGCAGCCTTGCCGCTGTTGTCGGAACAGCGTAGGGAACAGTGTCTGAAGTTCCGCCATGAGTTGGGACGCCAGACGTGTGCTGCCGCCTATCTGTTGTTGTGCGAGGCGCTGCGCAAGGAGTATGGCATCACGGAGAAGCCCGTCTTCGAATATGGCGAACACGGCAAGCCCGCCATCAGCGGACACCCCGACATCCACTTCAATATGAGTCACTGTCGGGAGGCTGCCATCTGTGTGGTCAGCGACCATCTCGTAGGCGTCGATATTGAGAGCATCCACCGCTACAGCGAGTCGCTGGCACGCTATGTGATGAGCGACAAGGAGATGGAACAGATACTCCATGCCGAGAACCCCGCACTGGTGTTTACCCAGCTGTGGACCCGCAAGGAGGCTGCCGTCAAGCGCAGTGGCTACGGCATCAGCAACGACATGAAGCACGTACTTGAAGGTCTGCCCTTTGAGATAGAAACCGTGCTCGTCCCAGAGAAAAACTATGTATATTCAATAACGCTTTAAAACAATAAGACTATGAATTTAGACGGAAGACGAGAAAGCTCGAATGTGGAAGACCGCCGTGGTATGAGTGGCGGCAAGAAGGCAGGTATGGGTGCAGGCATCCTGGGTGTACTCATTGCTATGGCTGTTGCCTACTTCTCTGGCGGCGACCCGCTGTCGGCAGGTATGCAGGCCTTCCAGGAGAATGGCGGACTGGGCTCGCTGACGGGTACCAATACGGAAGTCAGCGAAGACCAGCGCGAGTTTACGGAGGAAGAACAGGAACTGGCCCGCTTCTCTACCCAGATTCTGGCAGGTACGGAAGATGTGTGGAAGGACATCTTCGAAGAGAACGAGATGGAGTACGAAGTGCCTACTATGGTGCTCTATACTGGTGCCACACAAACCGCTTGCGGTCAGGGTTCTGCTCAGATGGGACCGTTCTACTGCTCGGGCGACCAGAAGTTGTATATCGACCTGTCGTTCTTTACGGAGATGAAGTCAAAACTGGGTGCTGACGGCGACTTTGCCTATGCCTACGTCATTGCCCACGAGGTAGGTCATCATGTGGAATATCTGACGGGTATCCTGCAAGATGCTCACGAGAAGATGGCCAAGATGAACCAGACCGACGCCAACAAGATGTCGGTACGCCTGGAACTGTTGGCCGACTTTTATGCAGGTGTCTGGGCACACCACGACAACAAGATGTTCGGCTCCTTGGAGGATGGCGACATCGAGGAGGCCATCAACTGTGCTCAGGTCATCGGCGACGACTACCTGCAGAAGAAGGCCCGCGGCTATGCCGTGCCGGAGTCGTTCAACCACGGCACCTCCAAGCAGCGCATGAAGTGGTTTAAGAAAGGTCTTGAGACAGGCGATGTCTCGCAGGGCAACACTTTCGAGTGTTCTGACTCAGAGCTTTGAACCTGACGGTAGGTAATAAAAAAAAGGTCGCTTACGCGGCCTTTTTTGTTGATTTCTTACTGGTAGCCTTCTTGGTGTCGGCTTTCTTGATGAAGCGACCCTTCTCGTCGCGAGCGGGAGTAGTCTTCTTCTTTGCATCCTTGATGCTCTTCTCTGCAGCCTTCTTCTCGGTCTTGGCAGCCTTCTCAGCAGCTTTCTTCTCGGTCTTTGCTACCTTTTTGGCAGCCTTCTTCTCGGTATCGGCCTTCTTGATGAAGCGTCCCTTTTCATCGCGGGCAATAGTGGTGGCCTTCTTAGTCTCTGTAACCTTCTTCTTGGTGGCTGTAGTTGCTTTCTTGGCAGCTGCAGCAGTGCCGTAGCAACGCTGACATTCGTGGCGTCCCATCTTCTTGGCCTCGGCCGTGCTGACGCTCTTGATGTCCTTAGAGTTCTGGAGATAGCTGCACGACTTGCTCTTGTGGTAAGCCACTGCATCGCTGCCATTAGATACATACACTGTCTGAGCCTGTGCTGTCACTGCCATGCAGATGATGGCTGTGAGGATGAATAAGATCTTTTTCATAGTCTTTGATTTTTTGATGTTATTAAAATAAGTTTGTTTCTGTTTCTTTGTTAGTATGCATGGTCGTCTTCCATCTCCTGCTTGTTGAGTTTCTTCTTGTCAATGGCACGCCAAGCATAGACGATGTATGCCAATACAAAAGGTACGAGCAGCGAGACATAGAACATGGTGCGCAGTGTGAACTCACTGCTGCACGAGTTGACCATGGTCAGCGACGACTGCAGGTCAGCGGTAGAGGGGTAGTAGGCCGTGTGGTTCCATGCCGAACAGAGCAGCAGGGCCAGTACGGTGAGTACGGTGCCGATGCCAGCAGGCCAGATGCCACTGAAGGGGAATAGTGAAGCGTGCTGCGAGAACCATTTGCTGCCGCGGAGTATTTCTGTAGCAATGCCCCAGAGTACCAGTACGACACCTATTAATAGTAATATAAGGAGATACCACATATCGATGAGGTTATGGAAATACTTGTAGGGCTCCATATAGATGATGCCCTCGTCAGTATAGGCATAGCCATCCTTCAGCATGAGGTGTACGAGGTAGGCCACGAAGAGAATGAGGAAGGGGACAGCGGCACCAATCAGGCGCACAGATCCACGACTGCGTATGTCCTCATCGTCGACATTGTTGATGACATAGAGAATGCCTAAGACACGCGCCAGGAAGAATACGGCCAGTCCGAAGATGAGTACCCAGGGGTTGAGCAAGGCATCCAGACCATGGGAGGCGTTGGCCCAGTGGGAGATAATAGGTGTGAATGAGTCAGCATCTATCAGGTTCTCTTTGGCGATGATGAAGTTGCTGCCTTCAAAGAAGGTTGCAACGGCTCCGCCTAACAGCAGAGGACCAAGAATGCCGTTGAGCACCAGGAACCACTGGAACGTCTTGGGGCCAAGGAAGTTACCGAGCTTGTTCTGGAACTCATAGCTGACAGCCTGCAAGACGAAGGTAAACAGAATGAGCATCCACAGCCAGTAGGCTCCGCCAAAACTGGTGGAGTAGAAGAGGGGATAGGAGGCGAAGAATGCTCCGCCAAAGGTAACCAGCGTGGTAAAAGTAAACTCCCACTTGCGTCCTGTGGAGTTGAGAATCAGTCGTTTACCCTCCTCTGTGTAGCCAAGAGAGCGGATGCAGGAGTTGGCGCCCTGCACAAACAGCAGGAATACCAGCAGTGCCCCCAGCAGTGCGACGACGAAGCACCAGTAATGTTGCAGAAAATCGTATGTCATGTTTTTAGAATTTAAAGGAGTTAGAGGGAGTTAGAAGAATATTCCGGGCCCTTCTTAATCTGTTTCAGCAGGATGTTAATCTCTACAGCCAGCATCAAGGTGAAGAGGAACAGAAAGAGGAAGAAAGTCAGTGCTACGGCACTGCCCTCAATATCGCTGACAGACACCCATGTGGGCAGCATGTCCTGGATGGTCCATGGCTGACGACCGAATTCTGCCACCAGCCAACCGCTCTCCGAGGCGATGTATGCCAAGGGAACGAGCAGAATTGGTATCCAATAGTGCCATACGGGCAGTCCCGTCAGTTCGTGGCTGTCTGCTCTCGTCTCTGGAAGTATGCCGATGATAGTCAGCAGTCTGCGCGTAATGATAGACAGATAAGGTATCTTGAAACTGATAATAGTCATCAGGAGGAAGTAGAGAATGAACAGACACCCTAAGCCCACCATAATGCGGAACGCCCAGAAGTTCACCCATACAGGGGGTACCACGTCGTTGCGGTTCTTTACGTAGCCATAGCCGAAGTAAGGCATGTTCTCATTGAGTGTGGAGAGCAGTCCCTGGAGTGTCGCCTCGTCGGCACCATCCTTCTTCGCCTGGCGATAGTCTGCTAAGGTGGCAATGGCCAGTTTGCCGCGGATAATCTTCTCGTCGACGGATGGCTCTGTCTTGCCGTCAGGGGTGGTGTAGCCGTTCAATAGGTCGTTGATGCCAGGCACAAATCCCTGAGGATCGTTGGTAGCCATAATAGAAAGAAAGTAGGGAATCTCCACGCCGGGTACAAGGGTTAGTCCCTGTGCTTTGCCGCCATCTTCCAGAGCCTCCATAGCTGCCAGCTTCATCGGTTGAACCTCGGCGACGCTCTGTGCTGAGTGGTGGCCTGTGAGTGCTGCGCCCAACGAGGCAACGAGTCCGACGACAACGGCTATCTTAATGCTTGCTGTTGCCAGTCTTATCTCTCTGTTCTTCATGAGATACCAGCAGGAAACGGCTACGACGAAGATGGCGCCGATAATCCAGGCAGAGATAACTGTATGGCAGAACTTGTCGATGGCAAAAGGCGACAGTGCCACATCGAGGAAGCTAACCATCTCGTTGCGCATGGTGTCAGGGTTGAAAGCACAGCCGACAGGATATTGCATCCAGGCATTGGCCACGAGAATCCACCAGGCAGAGATTGTTGCACCGAGGCCTGTCAGCCATGTTGCGGCAAGATGGAACCCTGGCGAAACCTTCTTCCAGCCAAAGAACATCACAGCAACGAAGGTGGACTCCATAAAGAAGGCCACAATGCCCTCGATAGCCAGCGGAGCGCCAAAGATGTCGCCAACAAACCAAGAGTAGTTGGACCAGTTGGTGCCAAACTCAAACTCCAGAATGATGCCCGTGGCTACACCCATGGCGAAGTTGATGCCAAAAAGACGTTGCCAGAACTTTGCGGCATCGCGCCAGAAAGTGTCGACAGGCTTGTCGACAATTGCTCCTTCGGAGCGCTTGAGGGTGCGATACCAGCATGTCTCGACAATACCCATCACTACGGCCAGTCCCAGCGTGAGTGGTACAAAGAGCCAGTGATAGATGGCAGTGAGCGCAAACTGTGCCCTTGCCCAGTCGATGGCACTGCTGTCAATGGTTAGAAATAAGTTATTCATAGCATATTGTTTTAGGATTTTTCTTTGAGGTTATCGTTTCAGTATCTCGGTGGCAACAAAGTCCGATTCCTGGCCTTCGTCAGCATGTGTGCTGATGTAGTCGGGAAAAAAGAACACCTTCAGAATGGCAAAGATAATGAATAGCTTGATGAGGATAATGGTCCACAGCGTGCGTCCTAACGTCATCTGGCGGAAACCATCCCTATAGAGGCTATAAACACTATAAAGCCATCCTTTTTTGTTCATTGTCATACGCTATTTATCGTTAATAATGTTGCAAATATAGTAAATAATTTCAAAACTGCAAATTTTTCTTTGGTATTTCGTGGAAAAAGTTTAACTTTGCAGCGTGTTTTCGAAAACAAATTATCATTAGGATTATGAATAATAAGAAAATTATTGCCCCACTAGTGGCTGTCATCGTGTTGCTTATAGCAGGTGTCGCTTATCTTGCCTACAGTCTCAGCCAAGAGAAACAGGTCAACAAAGACATGCAGGAACTGGCTGTCCTGGAGAAGCAGGAGATGGAAAACGAGTATCAACAGTTTGCTGATCAGTACAGCGAAATGAAGACGCGTATCAACAACGACTCTATTGTTGCTCAGCTGACCCGTGAGCAGGAGCGTACCAAGCAACTGCTGGAAGAGCTGCGCCAGACCAAGGCTGACGATGCTGCCGAGATTACTCGTTTGAAGAAAGAACTTGCTACCGTTCGTGCCGTGTTGCGCAGCTATGTGCTACAGATTGACTCGCTGAACCAGTTGAATGCCGAGCTGATGGACGAGAACAACCGTGTACGCTCAGAGTTGGAACTGACCAACCAGCAGAACCAGGCACTGGCTTCCAGCAATATGACGCTGTCTGAGAAGGTGGCTATTGCCTCTCAGCTGACAGCAACTAACATCTCTCTGACGCCGCTGAACAAGAAGAGCAAGAACAATAAGCACATGAAGAAGGCCCGCACACTGCTCGTCTCCTTCAATATTGCCCGCAATGTTACAGCAGCCAACGGTACCCGTGAATTGTACATTCGCGTGACTACTCCTATGGGTGAGGTGCTCAACGGTGGTGGCTCTTTCAGCTATGAAGACCGCCAGTTGGCCTACACCATGAAGCGTTCTATCGACTATAGCGGTGAGGAAACAGCCGTTACGGCTATGTGGCCCATTAGCGAGACACTGCCTGGCGGTTCTTACAATGTCAGCATCTTTGCCGACGGAAATATGATTGGCTCCAGAAACTTTACGTTTGAGAAATAAATGAATAGGTTATTTGCTGTTTGCTTTTGGCTATTGGCCGTTGGTATATCTCCTGCTGAGGCTCAGCGCGTGTTGAGCCTTGACAGTTGTAGAGCCATGGCACTACGCAATAACAAACAGATGAGTGTGCAGCGCGTCAAACAGGAGATGGCAAAGAACATCCGTAAGTCGGCGCGCACCAAGTATCTGCCTCATGTCTCTGCCTTGGGTGGCTATGTGTATACCAGTAAGGAGATATCCATTCTGAGTGATGAGACAAAAGAGACATTATCAAGTCTGGGTACCAATGGCGTCAATAAGATGCAGACAGGCATGTCTACAGCCTTACCGGTGCTGAGTGCCCTGTTTGGCGGTATCGCTCCTTTCACCAATATGATGAATGGTATGGCTGGTTCGCTGAATGGTTTCGGCCAGAACATCGTCGACGAGTTTCGTACAGA
Source organism: uncultured Bacteroidales bacterium (assembly GCA_902798425.1). Classification (GTDB taxonomy): domain Bacteria; phylum Bacteroidota; class Bacteroidia; order Bacteroidales; family Bacteroidaceae; genus Prevotella. Next base: position 6,743 of record CADBWR010000044.1, on the reverse strand, counting down.
TACGCGCCACATGTTTGGTGGGTCTATTATGTTGACGCAGCCCGTCTTTATGGGTGGTGCCATTGTTGCTATGAACAAAATGGCTGACCTGGGCGAGGAGATGGCTGCCAACTCTGCTGACGCTCGTCGGCAGGAGACGCTCTACCAAATAGACAAGGCCTATTGGCAGGTTGTTTCGTTGCATCATAAGCAGAAATTGGCAGAAGGATTTCTTGAACTGGTCAAGAAACTGGATGGTGACGTGCAAAAGATGATTCGTGAGGGCGTCGCTACGCGTTCGGAAGGCTTAAGCGTCAGCGTGAAGGTCAATGAGGCTGAGATGGCTGTCATGAAGGTGAACGACGGATTGACGCTGTCGAAAATGCTGCTGTGTCAGCTCTGTGGTCTGCCCGTTAACGAACAGGTGACGCTGGAAGACGAGATGAGAGAAGAGCTGAGCGTGAAGAGTGAGGCGTGTGATGCCGCACACGGAAGCGTCGAAGAGGCAATGGCTAACAGACCAGAGCTGAAGATGCTACAGAATCTTGTAGACATCAACCATCAGGCTGTCAATCTCCTCAAGGCTGGCAATCTGCCGCAGGTGTTGCTGGCAGGTGGCTACACAGCAACTAATCCTAATGTGTATAATGGCTTCCAGCGCAGGTTGGCAGGTGCCTGGAATGTGGCTCTTATGATGCGTATACCCATTTGGAACTGGGGTGACGTAGCTTACAAGGTACGTGCCGCAAAGGGTGCTAAGACTATCGCAGCACTGGAACTGGAGGAGGCGCGTGAGAAGATGGAGCTGCAAGTCAATCAGAGCAACTTCCGTCTGAACGAGGCTCATAAGAAATTAGAGATGGCACTGACCAGCCAGCAGAAAGCTGACGAGAACTTGCGCACGGCAACACTGGGATTCCAGGAGGGTGTCATCTCGTCGACAACGGTCATGGAGGCTCAGACGGCATGGTTGCAGGCTCAGTCGCAGCGCATCGATGCGGAGATTGATGTGCAGCTGAGTCGTGTGAACCTGCAGAAGTCGCTGGGTACGCTGAGATAAACTGAATAATAGTAAATCGTCAAATAGTAAATAGTCAAATAGTAAGATGAATGCAAAAACACAACATAACAACATCCTGCTGGCCATTATAGGTTTTGCCGCAGTGGTCGTCATTGTAGGTGTTATCGGATTCTTTGCCTTTTCCCGTCAGCCAGAAGTGATTCAGGGACAGGTGGAAGTCAGTGAGTACCGTGTGTCAAGCAAGGTTCCTGGCCGTATTTTGGAGATACGTGTCAAGGAGGGTGACTTCGTGAAGGTTGGTGATACGCTGGCTATTCTCGATGCTCCTGAGGTGCGTGCCAAGATGGAACAGGCCCAGAGTGCACAGGATGCTGCCTCAGCTCTTGAAATGAAAGCGCAGAACGGTGCCCGTGAGGAGCAGATTCGCGGTGCCTATAATGTGCTGCAACAGGCCAAGGCTGGCGTGGAGATTGCCGAGAAGTCGTATAAGCGCATCCAGCGTCTCTTCGACGAGGGTGTTATCAGTGAACAGAAACGCGACGAGGTGTATGCGCAGTATAAGGCTATGGAGGCTCAGATGAAGGCTGCCCAGAGTCAGTATGATATGGCTGTCAATGGTGCCCGTCGTGAGGACAAACTCGCTGCTGCTGCTCAGGTAGGTCGTGCCAAGGGTGCTGTTCAAGAGGTCAACTCCTATATCCACGAGACAGTACAGATAGCCCAGATGGAGGGTGAGGTGATGGATATCTATCCCAAGTTGGGCGAACTGGTAGGTACTGGTTCACCTATTATGACCATCGCTGTCATGAAAGATATGTGGGGCACGTTTAATATCCGTGAAGACCAGCTTAATGGTCTGGAGATTGGCAAGACATTTACAGCTTATGTACCCGCTTTCAGCAAGGACATCCAGATGAAGGTGTACTACATGAAGGACCAGGGCTCGTATGCTGTGTGGAAGGCTACCAAGGCCAACGGCCAGTATGACCTGAAAACTTTTGAAGTGAAAGCCCGTCCCGTAGAGCCTATGGAGGGTCTGCGTCCTGGCATGAGTCTTGTTATCAAGTAAGCAACCTGTTACGGTGAAGGTACTCAGACAGATTTATCAGTTGTCGGTGAGGGAGTGTGGTATATTCCTTCATAATCCCATCTATGTCTTTTGCATGGTGGCTTTCCCCGTGGCTGTTATCTTCTTCTTCACCAGTCTCTTGTCGTCAGGCCAGCCACAGGAGATGCCGGTAGGTATCGTTGACCTGGACAATACATCGACAACACGTGCCCTTATCCGCAAATTGGATGCTTTCCAGAGCAGCGAGGTGGTCGCTTATTACTCCACACCCGCTGAGGCTCGTGAGGCTATTCAGAATAATGAGATATACGGATTCTTGTATATCCCCGAGGGTACGACGGAAAAACTTCTTGCCAGTAGGCAGCCCAAGATATCCTTCTACTATACGATGACAACCATCGTGTCCGGCTCCTTGATTTTCCGTGACATGAAGACGATAGCCACATTAGGCTCGGCAGCGTTGGGTATGGCTACCATGCGTGCGAAGGGACTTACCGACCAGCAGATTAAAACGCTGCTGCAGCCGGTGACGATTGATTTGCATCAGATAGGTAATGCGACGACAGACTATAATGCTTACCTTACTACCGTTATGGTGCCGGGAATCATTATGTTGTTTATCTTCCTCATCACGACTTATGCCATAGGTACTGAACTGAAGTTCAGTCGTGGCAAGGAACTGATGGAGATGGGCGGATCGAAAATATGGATAGCCCTGGTAGGCAAATTCCTCCCACATACGTTGATTTGGCTTGCTGTTACGTTCTTTTATTCATACTATGTCTTTGGCGTCTTGGAGTTCCCGCATCCTGGCGGTGTGCTTCGCATTATATTGCTTAACGTCTTGATGGTGTTGGCAGCCCAAGGTTTTGGACTCTTTGCCTTCGGACTGATGCCGTCATTGCGTATGTCTATGAGTATCAGTTCGCTGTGGGCTGTGCTGAGCATCTCTATGGCAGGCTCTGCCTTCCCCCTGATAGGCATGGACGGACCGCTGCAGACGTTGGCGTGGCTGTTCCCTTTACGCCATTACTTTATGCTTTACCAGATAGGTGTCTTGAATGACTATCCCATTCTTGATGCGTGGTTCCACATTGCGGCACTGATTGCCTTTGTCCTGTTGCCTATCATGGTAGCGGGAAAGATTAAGAATGCCATGCTAACATACGTTTACATACCATGAAGCAGGATAGTCTATTACATATAATCAAGGATGCTGTGCGTGACACATGCCGCATCTGGCGCGAGGAACTTACCCTTGTGCTGAAGGACGAGGGTGTGCTGATCTTTTTTGTTATCGTGCCACTCATCTATCCGCTGCTCTATTCGTGGATATATAATAATGAGGCGGTTCGTGAGGTTCCTGTTGTGGTTGTCGACGACAGCCATTCTGCTATGAGTCGCCGGTTCATCCGTATGTGCGATGCCTCACCGGATGTGCAGATCAAATACTATGCCTCGGATATGGATGAGGCTAAGATGCTGATGGGGCGTCAGATCGTTAAGGCCATCTACCGCATTCCTGCCGACTTCGAGACGAATGTTATGCGGATGCAGCAGTCTGTGGTAAGTGTATACTGTGACATGAGTCTGATGTTGACGTACAAGGCTACTTACCAGGCAGCGCTGGCTGTGTCGCAGAAGATGAGTTCCGAGATACAGGTGAAGTTAGCAGGCCGCTATACCAAGCGCGAGGAGCAGATACAAGCCAGTCCTCTTCAGTGTGATGAGGTGGCATTATTCAATCCTGCTGGCGGCTATGGCTCTGCTATCTTGCCTGCTGTGCTGATGCTTATCCTGCAGCAGACATTGGTGCTGGGTATCGGTATGGCTGCTGGCACAGCCCGTGAGAATAACCGTTTTCACGATCTTGTACCGATACAAAGATATTACCACGGCACATTCCGTATCGTGCTGGGTAAGTCGATGGTGTATTTCATGATATATGCTGTCATGGGAACATGGCTGACGGTCGTGGTGCCACGCATCTTTAACTTTCCACACCTTGCCCAATGGACCGATATGCTGATATTGATGTTCCCCTATACGCTGGCATGTATCTTCTTTGGTATTACGGTGAGTTGTCTGGTACGCTACCGAGAGAATGTCATGCTACTCATGGTCTTTGTGTCCGTACCACTGCTCTTCCTCAGCGGTGCATCATGGCCGCAGTCGGAGATTCCTGGATTCTGGCAGGGCATCTCTTGGCTGTTCCCATCCACCTTCGGCATTCGTGCCTATATCCGAATGAACACCATGGGTGGCACTATTAGCGATGTACTGACAGAGTACCATATTCTCTGGCTTCATGTCTTAGTATATTTCGCTGTAGCTTACCTGGTCTATCATCATCAGATCGTTCTGGCAAGTAGGCACGCGGAGGAAGAAGAGTAGAACAAATAGGTGGTACAATAAGCTTATTTCAGACTCTCTACTTGGCCATCACCTTTCGGGTGCCCTTGGCGGTTTTGATGATGTTCACACCATTACGCGGAGCCGTGAGCTGAATGCCATTGATGCTATAGTATGAAGCATCACTATCTGTCGTTTCTTTTACGAGGCTGATGCCACTGGGATCTTCTCCAGCATAGTCGAGCCATACCAACTGATCGGGTGAAGGATGGGCAGGATCCAAATATTGCTGGATGGTGGGGAACCAATTCTTGGCCTTGAATGCGGCTACCTGTTCGGGTGTCATGCTGTTACCTTCATTGGCATTAGAACCATCACAAAACTGAAACTGAGTTTCGTATTCTCTTGGCAACAGCTTGTTGGCGATGGCATCAACAGCGGCACCCTTCAGTTTGTTGTTATACATACTCAGCGTCCCTAACTCAAACCTGTACTCAGTATAGTCCTGAGGATAAACATGGGGGGCAAGCAGCAGACTGGTCAGCTGGTTGTCATGGCAATCCAGGCTCATGAGATATTCGCATCCACGCAGGTCTAAAACGGAAAGTTGATTGTTGGAGCACTCCAGGGTGTGAAGATTGCAGCCGCTATCGGGCAGTTTCAGCGACGTCAATTGGCAATTGTCGACCTTGACACCGTCAAGCTTCAAACATTTCGACAGATCGAGCGTTGTTAGCTTCGTATTGGCTAAGTCAATCCCTGCCAATTCGGGGCAGTGAGTGAGATCCAAACTGCAAAGTGGGGTGTTCCAACCAACGATGGTAGTCAAATTCTTACTGCTCGTCAGATCGACGGTCTGCACTTTGGTATTGCTGAAGTTAACAATCCCCAGCTCCGCATTGCCATGGATGGTCAGTGTGGCTAGGTCTGGATTGTCCTGACACTGGATATTCCATACAAGACTATTCGGCAGAATCAACTCCTGCAGTTTGCACTCTGTACATCTCAACGTATGCATGTCCCCATTGGGTGTGAGGTCGAGACGGGTGATGTTCGTCTTCTCGCAGAAGAACTCAGCCAGCTTCGTACAGGTCGAGACGTCGAGGTTAGCAATAGGCGTCTCGTAACAGGCCAGACCCAACAGTTCCGTACAGCCCGTCACATTGATACTGGTCAGATTAGGACAGTTGAAGCAGTGAAGTCTTTCCAATTTTGAGCAACCAGACACGTCAACACTTGACAGTGCTGTATTGTCGCAGCGCACGTCTACCAGATTTTTGCAGTTCGAGATGTCCATCGTTGTCAGGTTGACACTATCCCAAACAAACAAGTCGTTCAGTAGCGGATTGTTCCTCAAGTCGAGCGACGTGAAGTGAGAGCCCACACAAATGAACCTCTTCAGCAGTGGCAGAGGCGACAAGTCAATTGACGTCATCTGGTAATCATCAGCAGAGTATAAAACCAGCTCTGTGAGGTCCGGACATTCCGATAGGTCAATTGTAGTGACGCTCGGTGGAAGAAACAATTCCTTCAAGTTCGGAAAATAGTTGAGTCCCTTGACACTCAACACCGTCCACTCATCACTATTACCGATTTCGAAGTGCCATAGTTCGGCAATCTCCGCATTGGTAATGATGCCGTCATAGCCAAAGGGCGAATGGAGCATCCATTGGCGGAATCCAGGGTCAGGAAAGTGAGCCTCGTCAATAGCAATATCGGCCCACGTCATTGTTGCTGTCAGACACATGGCGATGGTCAACAACAGCCTTCTGAGTAAATTCTTTTTCATAAGCGTTTAGTTTTAGGTATGTTATGGCGCAAAGATAGTATTTTAATGCTTACCTTCCAAATAAAATAAATACTATTTATTGGAACGTGCAAACAATTCCTACAAAGAAAACAAGCGTTGTAGCTGAGGTGCTACAGCGCTTGTTTTTTAAGTGATAATAGTTTATCTTTCGAATTCGCTCACGCTCGACAGGACAAATCTTCCCAGATGTCGTTGGTCTCCAGCAACTCCTCGAAGTTGAATGAAACAGGTGACAAATGAAACAGGTGACAGGTATCTGTTTCGCTAAAAATCCGCTTACCTTTGCAACGCATTTCTACCGCGGGGAATTTTGAGGGCTTTTATTTTGCCATCTCGTGGACAGGGTTGACAAAGGTTGACAAGAGTGGACAACTGTTGACTGATGAATGAGAGGGAAAGGAGCAAGGAAGCACTTATTGGAAGCAACGGGCCAGCAGGCCTATTACCGCCATGTGGGCGGGATAGTAATAGTAGAAGAACTTGCCGAGCCACTTCAGCCGTCCTCGCTGGCC
>CADBWR010000043.1 GCA_902798425.1 uncultured Bacteroidales bacterium | reverse complement strand
CATTAGCTGTATAATTGAGGTAGTTTTGTGTAGGCAGAATGTAGGCATTATGTAGGTTTAATGTAGGCTGAAATTTTTGTAAACATCTTTATTACAATTGAATAGGACAAAAATATGTAGGCATGTATGCTATATAGGAAATCTCCTCAAAAAAAAAAATGACCTCGCAGATGTAAATTACGCTGCGAGGTCTATTTGTTTCAAGGAGCATTTCCTTTATTTCAAGAAGGCTGCGACCTTCTGGGCTGTCTGACGGCCGCTGGCCATAGCGCGAACTACTAGGCTGGCGCCATTAGCAGAGTCACCACATACGAAGACGTTCTTGGGATACTCCGGATGCTCTGGTTTCAGGAAGCCCATAGCCAGCAGTACCAACTCGGCCTTGATGATTTCGGGCTTGCCCTTCTCCACCATGATAGGTCGACCGCCTTCTGGGTTGGGCTTCCAGTCAATCTCCTGCACTTTGACACCAGTCAGTTTGCCGTCCTTTCCCAAGAACTCCAGCGTGTTGATGTTCCAGCGACGGGTGCAGCCCTCTTCGTGCGATGAGGTAGTCTTGAGGGTGCGCGGCCAGTTGGGCCAAGGGTTCTGCGGGTCTTCAGGACCTTCAACGGGTCGCGGCATAATCTCTATCTGAGTGACACTCTTGCATCCCTGACGATGAGCTGTGCCGATGCAGTCAGAACCAGTATCGCCACCTCCAATGACCAGCACGTCCTTGCCCTTGGCAGTGACACGCTCGTCCTTAGAGAACTCCATGCCAGCCAGCACACGGTTCTGCTGTGACAACAGTTCGAGGGCGAAGTGTACACCCTTCAGGTCACGGCCAGGAGCCTTCAGGTCGCGGGCGGTGGGGGTGCCGGTAGCGACGACAACGGCAAACCCACCTCCATCCCCTCCCGAGGGGAGGGGGGCTTGGTCACCAAGAGCCTTGTTGAATTCCTCGATAGAAAGGTAATCATGCCCTCCCTCCTTCGGGGGGAGTTGGAGGGGGGTACCAAATCTAAACTCAATGCCTTCCTGCTCTAACAGTTTGATGCGGCGGTCAATGACGGCCTTGTTGAGTTTGAAGTTAGGGATGCCGTAGCGCAGCAGACCGCCAGCAGCCTCGTTTTTCTCGAAGACAGTAACGGAGTAGCCCATCAGGTTCAGGTCGTTGGCAGCAGCCAGTCCGGCAGGACCAGCACCAATCACCGCCACCTTCTTACCATTACGCTTAATATCAGTATGCGGCTGGATGAAACCCTCCTGGAAGGCCATCTCGGTGATAGCGCACTCATCTTCGCGGTTGGTGGTTGGCTCGTGGTTGAAACGGTTGAGCACGCAGGCCTTCTCGCACAAGGCAGGACAGATGCGACCCGTGAACTCGGGGAAGGGGTTGGTGCTGTTCAACAAGCGGTAAGCCAACTCCCAGTCGCCCTTATACAGGGCATCGTTCCACTCAGGTGCTTTGTTGCCCAACGGACAGGCCCAGTGGCAGAAGGGCACGCCGCAGTCCATGCAGCGTGAGGCTTGCAACTTACGTTCGCGGGTCGAGAGCGTCTGCTCCACCTCACTAAAGTCGTGGATTCTATCGTTAATAGGACGGTAACCCGCCTCTTGGCGGTGTATCTCTAAAAATGCTTTTGGATTTCCCATTTCAATTTACAATTTGACAATTTACAATTTACCTCTATTAATAGTCACGCTGGATGTCTGCAATCTTCTCGTGCAGCTTTTTCATCTTCTCCTCCTCGAGCACGCGTTTATACTCGATAGGCACTACCTGGATGAAATCCTCGATGTAGCGGTGCCAGTCGTCGAGCATGCGCCCTGCGAGGGCAGAGCCCGTGTGCAGATAGTGCTGACGGATGAATTCCAACAGCTCCTTGCGTGATACAGAGTCCTCAACCAGCGAGAGCTCCACCATATCCATGTTACAGAAGTAATCGAACGTATGGTCAGGGTCGTAGACGTAGGCCACACCACCCGACATACCAGCGGCGAAGTTGCGACCCGTCTTACCTAATACAACCACACGACCGCCCGTCATATACTCGCAGCAGTGGTCGCCAGCACCTTCAATGACAGCGAGGGCTCCTGAGTTGCGCACACCAAAGCGCTCACCCACCTTACCATTGATATAGAGTTCACCACTGGTAGCTCCATAGAGACCAGTGTTGCCGGCAATGATGTTCTCCTCGGCATGGAAATCCTCACCACTTCGGGCAGGAGGGAGAATAGAGATGCGTCCTCCCGAGAGGCCCTTGCCGAAGTAGTCGTTGGTCTCACCTTCCAGACGGATATCGAGACCCTTGACAGCAAAGGCACCAAAGCTCTGGCCTGCGCTACCCTTAAACTTAATCTTGATAGTACCGTCTGGCAGTCCTGCCTCACCATATTTCTTGGCGATGACACCACTCAGCATGGTGGTTACAGCACGGTCAGTGTTCTTAATGGCGTAATCCAATGTTATCTCCTCGCCATCGTTGATAGCCTTCTCGGCAGCCTTGATAATCTCCTCGTCCTTCACACCAGTAACCTTGGTGAATGCACCACGATCCCAATATAGCGCTTTATCTGTGTCGGGCTTGTAGAGCAGTCGGGAGAAATCGATAGACTTCTGTTTGTCGGTAGCGTTCTCGATGTTCACCTCTATCAGTTCGGTGTGTCCGATAATCTCCTTCAGACTCTTTACTCCAATCTCTGCGAGATACTCACGCACCTGCTGAGCCAAGAAGGTGAAGAAGTTCACCACATACTCGGCACGACCCTCAAAGTGCTTGCGCAGCTCTGGGTTCTGGGTAGCAACACCCATCGGACAGGTATTCGTATTACATTTGCGCATCATCACGCAGCCCAGCACGATGAGGGGCAGTGTACCAAACGAGAACTCGTCGGCACCGAGCATGGCCATGATAATCACATCCTTGGCAGTCTTCAACTGTCCGTCAGTCTGCAGACGAACTTGATTGCGGAGGCCGTTGATGACCAGTGTCTGCTGCGTTTCAGCAAGACCGATTTCTGGCGAGATACCAGCAAAACGCATTGAACTGGCAGGGCTGGCACCTGTACCTCCTTCGGCACCACTAATCACGATAAGGTCGGCCTTAGCTTTGGCAACACCTGCAGCGATGGTGCCCACACCACTCTCGGCTACCAGTTTTACGCTGACGGCAGCTGTGGGGTTGATATTCTTCAGGTCGAAGATAAGCTGTGCCAGGTCTTCGATAGAGTAGATGTCGTGATGCGGTGGCGGCGAGATGAGCGAGATGCCAGGAATGGCATTACGCGTCTTGGCGATAATATCGTTGACCTTGAAGCCGGGCAACTGTCCGCCCTCACCAGGTTTAGCACCCTGTGCCACCTTGATTTGTATCTCTTCAGCATTCACCAGATACTCGGCGGTTACACCGAAACGACCACTGGCTATCTGCTTGGTCTTGCTTGACAGGCTCACGCCATCCACCTCTGAGTGATAGCGGGCGTTGTCCTCACCACCCTCACCAGTATTCGAGCGAGCTCCCAGTTTGTTCATGGCCAATGCCAGCGACTCGTGAGCCTCGATGCTTAGAGCACCAAATGACATAGCACCAGTAACGAAATGCTTCACGATGCTCTCCACGGGCTCCACATCATCGATAGGAGTCGGTTTGGCAGCCTTCTTCCATCCGAAGAAATCACGAATAAAGATAGGACTTTCCTTTTCATCAACTGTCTTTGCCCAGTCCTTGAACTTCTCGTAGTTGCCTTGTCGTGTGGCCAGTTGCAGTTTAGCAATGGTCTCTGGGTTCCAGGCGTGCTTGATACCATCCTTGCGCCAAGCAAACTGACCCTGATTCTTTAGGAAACCACTCCCCTCGCATCTTGGAGAGGGGCTGGGGGTGAGGCTCTTCTCATGTAGCCTGATAGCATCCCTCGCAATCTCCTTCAGACCAATACCACCAATGGTGCTCACCTCGGTGCCGAAGTAACGGCGTAGCAGTTCTTCGCTCAGTCCGATGCTCTCGAAAATCTTGGCACCACGATAGCTGCGAATGGTAGAGATACCCATCTTCGACATAATCTTCTTCAGACCTTTGTCGACTGCCTTGATATAATGTTCTTCTGCAGTGGCATACTCCTCCTGGATTTTTCCTTTCTTTACAAGGTCATCCAGTACGGCGAAGGTCATGTAAGGACAGAGAGCGCTGGCACCATAACCCAGCAGCAGGGCTGCGTGCATCACTTCGCGAATCTCACCGCTCTCCACAATCAAGGCGGTCTGCACGCGCTTACCAACGCTAATCAGATAGTGGTGGACAGCAGAAACAAGCCTTCTTGCAAAGGTCTTCGAGAGCCTGACGAAGTCCGCTCTCACCCTGTGTCATCTCAAAGAGAATCGGTAACTTCCTGGTGTTAAATCCCTTATACCTTATATTACATAATATATCAAGTTGTGTGTTGGTCAGTACGGGTTGTGGCAGGCGTACCATCTTACAGTTCGAGGCATCGGGCGTCAGGATGTTCGTTCCCACGGCACCAATGTACTCCGTCAGAGACATCACCAGTTCTTCACGGATAGGATCGATGGCAGGGTTGGTCACTTGTGCAAACTGCTGACGGAAGTAGTTGAAGAACACCTGCGGACGGTCGCTAATCACTGCCAACGGGGTGTCGTTACCCATAGCAGCTACAGGCTCCTGACCGGCTGTAGCCATCGGGATGATGGTCTTGTCGATATCCTCCTGGCCAAAGCCAAAAGTGACGAGTTTCTGCTCAAGGTCGCTCACACTATTATCAACCTTACGCCCGCTCTTCAACTTCTCCAGCTGTACGCGGTTCTCAGAGAGCCACTCGCGGTAAGGATGGGCCTTAGCCAACTGCTCCTTGATTTCACCGTCGTAGTAAATCTTTCCTTCCTGTGTGTCGATGAGCAGAATCTTTCCTGGTTGCAGGCGTCCTTTCGACACCACATCGCCAGGCTCAAAGTCCATCACGCCTACTTCTGAGGCTACCACCATCATACCCTGTTTGGTAATGGTATAGCGGCTGGGGCGCAAACCGTTCCTGTCCAGCATACCACCTGCATAACGTCCATCGCTGAACAGCAGCGCAGCAGGTCCGTCCCATGGTTCCATCAGGATAGAGTGATACTCGTAGAAAGCCTTCAGATCTTCGCTGATGGGGTTCTTGTCGTTGAAGCTCTCGGGCACGAGGATGGCCATCGCCTGCGGCAACGACAGTCCGCTCATCATCAAGAACTCAAAGACGTTATCGAGTGATGCGGAGTCGCTCATACCCTCCTGCACGATGGGACGCAGGTCTTTAATGTCGCCCAGTGCCTCGCTGTTCAGCACGCTCTCGCGGGCCTTCATCCATCCGCGGTTGCCACGGATGGTGTTGATCTCACCATTGTGTGCCAACAGGCGGAAAGGCTGTGCCAACTTCCACTTAGGGAAGGTGTTGGTCGAGAAGCGTGAGTGCACCAATGCCAGTCCGCTGGTAAAATAGTCGTTCGAGAGGTCTGGGAAGTAGCGTCGCAGCTGTCCGCTGGTCAGCATACCCTTATAGATAATATTTTTGTTCGACAACGAACTGATGTAGAAGTCCTCGTTGTCGATACGATTCTCTATACGCTTACGCACCTTATATAAGATACGCTCAAAAACAGGTACATTCTCATCGGATATTCCTGTGACAAATAACTGCTTGATGTCTGGTTCTACTTCGCGAGCAGCAGCACCAAGAACCTCAGGATTAGTAGGCACCGTTCTAAGGTGCATCAGCGACAGCCCTTCACGCTCTATCTCCTCAATCATCACACTCAGAATCTCTTGCTGAGCCTTCTCGTCTTTAGGAAGAAACACCAGTCCTGTGCCGTATTTTCCCTTCTCAGGCACTGGAATACCCTGAAGAAGAATAAACTCATGAGGAATCTGTACCATAATACCGGCACCATCGCCCGTCTTATCGCGTGTTTCAGCGCCACGGTGCTCCATATTCTCCAGCACTTTAAGGGCATTGTCAACCAATTCGTGACTCTTACCACCGTGGATATTTACTACCATACCCACACCACAAGCATCGTGCTCGTAATCAGACTGGTAAAGTCCACATCTTTCTTCTTTGTTCATACGCTATATTTATAAATCCTTACTCAATCTTTGTATCGGAGCGCAAAATTATATCAATATGACAGAAAAACGTGCGTTTTTTCGACTAAAATATCTACATTATGACCAAAAGTAACAATTTGTAAGTAAAATATGGCAAATTCGTTACATATTGTTACCAGCCGTTAAAAAGTAGAATGAAAGGCAGTCATTCTGTGTGGCCATATCCAGGAATCAGTGTAACTTTGCAAGCGAATTCAAAGGAACAGTCACTGTGACACGAGTATTAATTAAAGGTATTAAGGTATGAAAAAGATTGAAGCAATTATCCGAAAGACTAAGTTCGAAGAGGTGAAAGCAGCCTTGCTGTCATCCGACATCGACTGGTTTGAGTACCATGACGTTCATGGCATCGGCCAGAGCCGTCAGGAACGCATCTATCGTGGTGTACAGTACAGCACCGACGTCATAGAGCGTGTAGCCATCACCATTGTATGTCGTGACATATTCCTCGACCCCACCGTACAGGTAATTCTGAGAGTAGCCCATACTGGTGAAATCGGCGATGGTCGTATCTTTGTAAGCGACGTCATCGATACCTATTCTATTCGTACGGGAGAGAACGGCGACACCGTACTGAGAGACAAGAAATAGTTCGACATTAAACATTAAAAATTAAACATTAAAATTTTCAGGATTATGAACGAAATTGGATTATCACTCGATACTGTATGGATGCTATTGGCAGCCATGTTGGTTTTCTGGATGCAGCCCGGTTTTGCGCTGTGTGAGGCTGGTTTTACACGTGGTAAGAACACGGCAAACATCCTGATGAAGAACTTTGTCGACTTTATGTTCGGCTCACTGCTGTTCTTCTTCTTAGGTTTCGGCTTTATGTTTGGCACAGATACCCTTGGAGGTTTCATCGGTATGCCCAACTGGGGTGACCTTTCTTTCTACAAAGGCGACCTGCCCGTTGAGGGATTCTTAATCTTCGAGACTGTGTTCTGCGCCACCAGTGCCACCATCGTGAGCGGTGCTATGGCCGAGCGTACGAAGTTCTCTATGTACCTTATTTATAGTGCAGTCATCTCACTGATCATCTACCCCATCGAAGGCCATTGGACATGGGGCGGCGGCTGGCTCTGCAACGATGCTGCAGACAGCTTTATGATGACGACCTTTGGTGATGTGTTCCACGATTTCGCTGGTTCTGCTATTGTACACAGCGTAGGCGGTGTACTGGCACTGATTGGTGCAATAGCACTGGGTCCCCGTGTAGGTAAATATGGTGAAGACGGCAAGAGTCGCGCTATTCCTGGTCACAACCTGGCAATGGCTGCTCTGGGTGTATTCATCCTCTGGCTGGGATGGTTCGGTTTCAACCCAGGCTCACAGTTGGCTGCCAGCGGCGAGGTAAACCGTATTGCCATCAGTCACGTATTCCTAACCACCAATCTGGCTGCTGCAGCAGGTGGTGTAGCCACCATGTTCCTTACCTATATTAAATATGGTAAGCCATCACTCTCACTCACACTCAACGGTATACTGGCAGGTCTCGTAGGTATCACGGCAGGTTGCGACCTGGTATCACCCTTCGGAGCTATCATCATTGGTTTGGTTTGTGGTATCGTATTGGTCTACGCTATTGAGTTCATCGACCATCGCCTGCATATCGACGACCCCGTAGGTGCATCGTCAGTACATGGTGTATGCGGTATCTTAGGTACACTGATGACAGGTCTGCTCTCTACCAGCAATGGTGCCTTCTATGGTCACGGATGGGGCTTCTTCGGTGCTGAATGTTTTGGCATTCTGGTCATCGACCTCTGGGCAGCAGGCTGCGGTTTGGTTTTGTTCTACGGCATCAAATATATCCATGGTCTTCGCGTTAACAAACGAATTGAGGAAGAAGGTCTCGACGTTTACGAACATGGTGAATTGTGTTATAACTAAGAAGTTAAGAAGTTAGAGAAGTTAGAGAAGTTAAGAAGTTAAGAAGTTAAAGAAGGAAATTATGAAAAAGATTGTTATGATGGCGATGATTCTCGCTACAGGAATGAGTGCTAAAGCACAGGAAAGTATTGAAACGACTATTGCAGCCGACGTAGTAAGTAATTATATCTGGCGTGGCCAGGATCTGGGCAACGTAGCATTACAGCCCACACTGGGCATTGGTTACAAGGGACTGTCACTGACAGCCTGGGGAAGCGTCGGATTAGCCAATACGGCCGACACGAAGGAGTTCGACTTCACACTGGCCTACACGATTGGTGGCCTGAACATTGGTATTACCGACTATTGGTTCAATCAGATGGCCAGCGGTGGCGACCCAGATAACCGTTACTTTAAGTACGATGCCCATGCTACCAACCATGTCTTTGAGGGCTTCATCGGCTACGACTTCGGCATTGCCTCACTGCAGTGGTACACCAATTTTGCAGGTAATGACTATAAAGAGGACGGCAAGCGTGCCTATAGCAGCTATGTGGAAGTAGTTGTCCCATTTAAGCTTTCTGACATATCGTGGACTGCTGTAGCTGGTGCCGTCCCTTATACTTCCCCGCAGTATGGCACCAACGGCTTTGCTGTAACAAACCTGGCACTGAAGGCCACTAAGGACATCAAGTTTTCCGACTCGTTCTCCGTCCCCGTCTTTGCACAGGTTGCAGCCAACCCTTGTTCACAGCAAGCATATTTGGTTCTTGGTTTTACATTACAGCCATAAAAACGCCGCAAGTTTCAAATTATTACAAAATGAAAGTCTTTCCACTGACTTAACTAACAATAGAGTTGTTTTTGCGGTATAAAAATATCAAATTGACACCACACTATAGTTTTTTCAGCACAAAATGTCGATTTGTTGTCGCATAATCCGACTTTTTTGCTACCTTTGCACCGAAAATAATAACAAATAGACAGTAGAGTGGACAAGACTCAGCAACACAAGAACTAAAATATGGCAAGTATTCCCTTTACCAAGATGCACGGTTGCGGCAACGACTACATTTATATTAATGTAGCGCAACACCCGGTGGATGCCCCTAAGGAGGCATCCATCAGGTGGAGCGACCGCCACAAAGGAATCGGCTCTGACGGACTGGTACTCATCGACAAGAGTCCCGTGCCAGAGGCCGACTTCTCCATGCGCATCTTCAATGCCGACGGCAGTGAGGCCATGATGTGTGGCAATGCTTCAAGATGTATAGGGAAATACCTCTATGAAAAAGGGCTTACCACTAAGACAGACATCAGACTGCTGACATTATCAGGCATCAAGGTGCTCAGTTTGCATGTAAAAGACCAACTCGTGGAGAGCGTCACCGTTGATATGGGTGAACCTGTTTTTGACGTACCCACACAGTACATAGCCTCCCTGGCACTAGATAAGGGAACATTTGTGTCAATGGGAAACCCGCACTACGTCATCTTCACAGAAAATGTAGATCAAGTGGAAGAAACCGGAAATTCACTGGAATGTCACCTAGCATTTCCACAGCGCTGCAATATCGAATATGCTACTCTCCTCCCTTCAAAAGGCAAGGGGGAGGTTTCCATCCGTACCCGCGTATGGGAACGTGGCAGCGGTATCACCCTGGCTTGCGGAACTGGAGCCTGTGCTACGGCAGTAGCAGCCTGTCTAACCCAACGGGCAGGTCGCCAGTCAGACATCGTCATGGACGGCGGCACACTGCATATAGAATGGCGTGAAACTGACAACCACGTCTATATGACGGGACCAGCTGAATTTGTTTTTGACGGAAAGATTGAAATATAATTATCCAAGTCAATTGTAAATGATCAATAAGTAATATATGGCATTAGTTAACGAACACTTCCTCAAGCTGCCAAACAACTACCTGTTTGCAGATATAGCCAAGAAGGTTAACGCCTTCAAAGTAACACACCCCAAAGCCGACGTCATCTCATTAGGCATTGGAGATGTGACGCAGCCACTATGTCCTGCCGTTGTAGAGGCCATGCACAAGGCTGCTGACGAGATGGCTACTGCAAGCGGGTTCCACGGCTATGGTCCCGAACAAGGTTACGACTTTCTGCGCGAAGCTATCTTGAAAAACGACTTCCTGCCGCGTGGAGTACACCTGGATATCGATGAGATTTTTGTCAACGATGGTGCCAAGAGCGATACGGGCAACATCCAAGAGCTGATTCGTTGGGACAACTCTATTGGTGTTACAGACCCGATCTATCCTGTCTATATCGACTCGAACGTGATGATTGGTCGTGCTGGCACTGTGGAAGACGGTAAGTGGTCGAACGTCATCTACATGCCATGTAATGCAGAGAATGGCTTTGTACCACAGATTCCCAAGCGTCGCGTCGACGTCATCTACCTCTGCTATCCCAACAACCCTACAGGTATGGTTATCACCCGCGAAGAACTGCGCAAATGGGTCAACTACGCACTGAAGAATGACACATTGATATTCTACGATGCCGCCTATCAGGCTTATATACAAGACGACAGCATCCCCCACTCTATCTATGAGATTCGTGGAGCCCGCCGTTGTGCCATTGAGTTCCACTCCTATTCCAAGACGGCAGGTTTCACAGGTATACGTTGTGGCTACACCGTAGTACCTAAAGACCTTACCGCTGCCACACTGACGGGCGAGCGCATCGCCTTGAACCCACTGTGGTATCGTCGCCAGTGCACGAAGTTCAATGGTACCAGTTACATCTCGCAGCGTGCCGCAGAAGCCATCTACACCCCAGAGGGTAAAGTACAGGTTAAGGAGACCATCAACTACTATATGCAGAATGCAAAGAAGATGCTCACCACCCTGCGCTCATTAGGCTTCGAAGTCTACGGTGGTGAGAACGCACCATACATTTGGATGCGCGTACCTGAAGGCAGTAATTCATGGCAGTTCTTCGAGAACTTGCTCTACGGAGCCAATGTAGTATGTACACCAGGTATAGGCTTCGGTCCTGCTGGTGAGGGCTACGTGCGCTTCACCGCCTTTGGCAGTCATGAGAAAACAGAAGAAGCATTAACAAGAATAGAAAACTGGACTAAGAAACACTAAAAAACACCATTATGGAAGCATTAAGATTTCAGGTTGTCGGAGAAGCTTTCAAGAAGAAGGCACTCGACGTAAAAGCACCCAGTGAGAGACCTTATGAGTACTTTGGCAAGAAGGTCTTCAGCCGCGAAAAGATGTACAAGTATTTGCCCAAAGACGTGTACGAGAAGATGATTGACGTCATCGACAATGGCGCACGTCTAGATCGTGCAGTAGCCGACGCTGTGGCTGCAGGCATGAAGCAGTGGGCTATAGAGAACGGCGTAACCCACTACACACACTGGTTCCAGCCACTGACAGAAGGTACTGCCGAGAAGCATGACTCGTTTATCGAGCACGACGGCAAGGGCGGTATGGTAGAGGAGTTTACGGGTAAGCTGCTCGTTCAGCAAGAGCCTGACGCCTCATCGTTCCCCTCTGGTGGCATCCGTTCTACCTTTGAGGCTCGCGGCTACTCTGCTTGGGATCCTACATCGCCTGTATTCATCATTGACGATACACTCTGTATTCCCACCGTATTTATTTCTTATAGCGGTGAGGCACTCGACTATAAGGCTCCCCTACTCCGTGCACTGCATGCCGTGAATGTTGCAGCAACAGATGTATGCCACTATTTTGACCCTACAGTCAAGAAGGTCACTTCTAACCTGGGTTGGGAACAGGAGTACTTCCTCGTCGACGAAGGTCTTTATGCTGCACGTCCTGACCTGCTGCTGACCGGTCGTACCCTGATGGGCCACGACTCTGCCAAGAACCAGCAGATGGACGATCACTACTTTGGAGCCATCCCTGAGCGTGTGCAGGCCTTCATGAAGAATCTTGAGATAGAAGCATTGGAACTGGGCATACCCTGCAAGACACGCCACAATGAGGTTGCTCCCAACCAGTTTGAGTTAGCACCTATCTTCGAAGAGACCAATCTGGCTGTTGACCACAACATGCTATTGATGTCAGTGATGAAGAAGGTTGCGCGCAAGCATGGCTTCCGCGTACTGTTACACGAAAAGCCCTTTGCAGGCATCAACGGCAGTGGTAAGCACAACAACTGGAGCTTGTCTACTGACAATGGTATCCTGCTGCATGCCCCCGGCAAGAGTGCTGAACAGAACCTGCGCTTCGCCACCTTCATCGTGGAGACACTGATGGGTGTCTACAAACATAACGGACTGCTGAAGGCCTCTATCATGAGTGCTACCAATGCTCATCGTCTGGGCGCTAACGAGGCACCTCCCGCCATCGTATCCAGCTTCCTGGGCAAGCAGGTCAGCGAATTGCTCGACCACATTGAAAAGGCTGACAAGGACTTCCTGACCATGACTGGCAAGCAGGGTCTGAAGATGGACATTCCAGAGATTCCTGAACTGCTCATTGACAATACCGACCGCAACCGAACCTCTCCCTTTGCCTTCACGGGTAACCGTTTTGAGTTCCGTGCCGTAGGTTCTGAGGCCAACTGTGCCAGTGCAATGATTGCACTGAACAGTGCTGTTGCCGAGGCCCTCGTCGACTTCAAGAAGCGTGTGGATGCCCGTATTCCAGAGTTCACCGAGAAACTGAAGGGCACAGAGCATAGCGCTACCTTCCACGCTATCATCGACGTGTTGCGCGAGGATATCAAGACCTGTAAGCCTATCCGCTTTGATGGCAACGGCTACTCTGACGAGTGGGTTGCAGAAGCTGAGAAGCGTGGACTGGACGTGGAGAAGAGCTGTCCAAAGATCTTTGAGCGCTATCTGGATAAAGCCAGCATCGATATGTTCGAGAGCCTGGGTGTGATGACCAAGAAAGAACTCGAGGCGCGCAACGAGGTGAAGTGGGAGACCTACACCAAGAAGATTCAGATTGAGGCCCGTGTGCTGGGCGACTTGTCGATGAACCACATCATTCCCGTAGCCACTAACTATCAGAGTCAGCTGCTGAAGAATGTGGAGAATATGACACTGGTCTTTGGCACAGAGCGCGCAGAAACACTGTCTGGTCGCAACATCAAACTGATTGAGGAAATTGCCGAACGCACCACTGCCATAGAGAAAGGTGTAGAAGAACTAGTAGAGGCTCGTAAGAAAGCCAACAAGATTGACGAAGAGCACAAGAAGGCTATCGCATACCACGACACGGTAGAGCCTAAGCTTGACAGCATCCGCTATGAGATTGACAAACTGGAACTCATCGTTGACGATGCTCTCTGGCCTCTGCCCAAATACAGAGAACTGCTATTCATAAGATAGTTTTGATACGTTGAAATTGTGTGAAGAGCCCACTGCGTTGCTGTAGTGGGTTCTTTTTTTGTATAAATACAGTCTAATAAGCCAAAAATTTCTTATCTTTGCAACTGAAATACTTATTATCATGTCTACAATGAGAATGCCTCAGCTAAAATATTATAACTTCGGAGAGGATGTGACAGCCTTTAGCACCATGCGACAAGGCGGCTATAGCAAGGGAAACTTTGGCGAATTTAACATCAATCGCTACTGTGGCGATAGCGAGGAAGCTATCAGGAAAAACCGCGAGGCACTCTGCCGACTGTTAGCTATTAGCGATGACCACCTGCTGATGCCTCACCAAGTGCATTTGACAGAGATGACTATCGTCGACGAGACCTTTCTTTCAAAGACTGCTGACGAGCGCCAACAAGCACTGGAAGGTGTCGATGCACTGATGACGGATATAAAAGAGGTGTGCATAGGTGTTTCTACTGCCGACTGCATACCCGTCTTGCTCCATGACCCAGTCCATCATGCTGGCTGTGCCATTCATGCCGGCTGGCGAGGTACAGTGCAACGCATCGTAGAGAAAGCTGTTGACAAGATGCAGACTGTCTATGGTACACAGCCTGCCGACATCCTTGCTCAGATAGGGCCAGGCATCAGTCTTGACAGCTTCGAGGTGGGCGACGAGGTCTACGATGTCTTTGCTCACGAGGCTTTCGATATGGAACAGATCAGCAAACGCTATGAGAAGTGGCACATCGACCTACCCCTGTGCAACCGCCAGCAACTGCTGTCTATGGGACTCTCTACTAACCACATCAGTTGTGCTGATATTTGTACTGTCAAACAGCACGACACCTATTTTTCTGCTCGTCGTCTGGGCATCCATTCTGGACGAATCTTTTCAGCTATCATACTACATTAAAGAAGATTTCAGCCAAATAATTGGTTTTATTGCGAAAAAAAGTGTAACTTTGCACCCATCAACCAACTAATTATGATGAAAACCCTACGACTCCTTAATATGATGGTGGTGGCAATGTTGTTAGCTACCATCCCTCTGTCGTGTGGTCATAAAGAGGAAAGTGTCACAGTAAAAAAAAGCAAGGCAGACAGTCTGATAGAGGCTGCACATAAAGGCCATGAATACGAACGACTGCTGGAACTGGCAGACACGCTACAGGCTACTGGCGAGATTTCCAACATACGCGCTGACTATTGGCGAGGCTATGCCTATTCACGCCAAAAGATGATGCGCCTGTCAGAGAAATACTGGAAAAGAGCCATCAATACAGAGGTGAAGAGCGACGAAGACCTCACCTACTATGCTAAGTCTGCCAATCGCTTAGCGGGTGACCTTTTGCTAAAGGGTGAATATGAGGCGACTATGAAGGTGGCAACACCTGCTCTTGAAAAGATGCGCGAAGTAAACTACAAGGACAACAGCGACTTTGCCTATCTGCTGGCTGCCGTTGGTTGCTGTCAGCTGAAGATGGGCAGTCCTAAAGAAGCTGCTGTCAACTTTGACAAATCAGCAGACCTTTTCTACAAAGTAGTAGAAAGCAATCCCACAAGACCGAACTTCACCACAGCCATTGTCGCTGTTATCACCATTACAGACAACTATCTGCAGCTAAACCGCTTCGAGAGTGCCTTCAGATGGACCGTCAAGTTCATGGAACTGCTGGACATCTATAGGAGTCTGCCCAACGCTGATTCTAACTTCATCGACAAGCAACAGGCACGCTTAGATATCTATCATGCCAGCGCACTGGAGGGCATGGGGCATCATAAAGAAGCAGAAATAGTGTTTAGCAATGCCTTAAAGTCAAACTACATCCAGACCAGCGAGGGCAAGTTGGAGGCCATTAACTACCTGCTGTCTGCCAAGCTCTGGGAGGATGCTTCTGAGAATTTTGAAGTGCTCGATAAGCAGATGCAGAAGTATGACATGAAGGCATCAATAGAGATTATCCAGCATTATCTCCTGCCCAAATATCGTGCCAACAAAAGTGCTCAGCATACAGAAGAGACCAACAAGGTAAGCCAGCAGATCTGTGACAATCTAGACAGTGCCATTATTCTTTACCAGCGCGATGCTGCCATGGAGCTGACCACCATCTACAACACGCAGCAAAAAGAGAAGGAAATCGTTGAACAGAGGTCGAGACTGACACACCAGCGCTACCTGGCTATCGTCATCGTACTCGTGCTGGTCATTATCTCCTTCATACTCATCATCTTCTTCCGCCACCAGGCTTCTATACGACTCAGAAAAGCCTATGCGAAACTGGAGATAGCTAATGAACGCATCAAGGAGTCGTCGCGCATGAAGACATCGTTCATCCAACAGATGTCACACGAGATACGCACACCACTGAACATCCTCTCAGGTTTCACCCAGATTATCACCACACCAGGCATGGAACTTGACGAGGAAACGCGCAAAGACATCAACAGCAAGATAATGGATAACACCAAACGCATTACCGAGCTGGTCAACAAAATGTTGGAACTGAGCGATATCAGCAGCAAGACCATCATTGAACGCAACGATGACCTGCCAGTGCTGCATATAGCAACACAAGCCATCAACTCAGTTATTGCCAAAGGAGAAGCCAAGATACCCATCGACACAAAAATAGATGAGAGCATTAATCAGCTGACAATAAAGACCAACGAGCAAGCTGTTACGCACGCACTGCTCATGTTGTTGGACAATGCTGAGCATTTCACCAAGGAAGGCTCCATCACGCTTATCATCAACCAGCAAGATGACAAGGTCCGCTTCATCGTTGAGGATACGGGTATAGGCATTCCTGCCAATGAGGCTGAGCACATCTTTGAAGAGTTTGTACAGCTGAACGAATACGAAGTAGGCACAGGCATCGGACTGACCGTAGCACGTAGCATATGCCGTCGTCTGGGCGGTGATGTCGTGCTTGATACCAATTACACCGCAGGAGCACGCTTTGTGATGACGCTCCCGCTTAGTGCATAGTATGGCGTTACGTTAAGAAAAACAGGCTGACACCTACTACGGAGATGATGGCACCAAGGACGGCCTTCAGCGTAATTTTCTCGTGGAATAACCAGTAGGAAGGCAACAGGATGATAATAGGCGTCATGGCCATCAGCGTGGAGGCGATGCCTGCTGCGGTATACTGAACGGCCATCAGCGAGAAGCCTACCCCCACAAAAGGACCAAAGATGGTGGTTGCCGTGGCTGCTGTCAGACCTTTCTTGTCGTGTAAAGCCTCACGCAAAGGCGCCATTCCATCGCGAAAATACATCAACAGGGTAAAGCCGATGATGCCTGCCACACAGCGGTAGAAGTTGGCACTGAAGGGCACCAGCCAGTCGGGCATGTCAGCAGACGCCACATAGTGGTCCATACCGATCTTGCTCAGCACCAGACCAATGCCCTGACACATAGCGGCACCTATGGCATAGAGCACACCGTTGAGGGGCAGTTTCAGCGAGACCTTATGGTGCTCGCCACGTCCTAACACAGAAATGCCAATACCCAAGAGTGTTACCAGCATGGCCACAATACTCATAGCATTCATCTGCTGACCCAGCGTAACCCACGCCATCAGAGCAGCAGCCAGCGGAGCCAGCGTCATAAAGAGTTGGCCGTAACGCGAACCTATAATGATATAACACTGAAAAAGGCAGAAATCGCCAATAACGTAGCCTACCAATCCTGACAGTAGCATCCATGCTGCTGCCTCTGCAGAAGCTCCTGGTGGCAAGATGCTACCCGTAACAATACCAAAGAGCACCAGTGAGAACACCAGTGCCATAGCCATACGCAATACGTTCAGTGTGAGATTACCCAGTCGCTTCGAGCCAAACTCGCTCAGCAGTGCCGTTGCCGTCCACGAGAAAGCTACACCTATTGATATCAGTTCTCCTAAATAAGTCATCGTCCTGTTTTGTTTGCGGCCACAAAGGTACAAAGAAAAATTAAGACAACACACATTATTTAATTGAAAAGTTGTATCTTTACAGCAGAAATCAACTAGACGAAAAACTATGAAGAAACAACTATTCCTCCTACTTACCATGTTGATGTCGCTGGTTAGTATGGCCCAGCAGCAGCTCACAGTGGGCGACGTCACTATGACTATCAGCCCAGAAAAGGGTGCCAGAATCCTATCGTTACAGTATAAAGGACAAGAGGTTATCTCACAGCTGACGGCACCAGAGTCCTTTGGCAGCACCTTTTGGACCAGTCCGCTGGTACCTATTACCCACCAAAGGCAACGCTGAACCCTCAGCAAAGCTGATGAAGACCATCAAGAAATATCTGCATTAGACTCATTTTCGAAAAGACCTAACAACCTAACATAAATCTGCGTAAATATTTGGTTTTAAGCGTTTTAAAAGTCTTAAGATTATAGATAGACCTAACCTCAGACCTAACATAGACCTAACATCAGACCTAACATAACAAAAGTATTGTATCCGTTTCAGATTCAAGCCAATCGGGAAAAAGAACTACGTTAGGTACAATGGTAGGGATCATGTTAGGTCTGAGGTTAGGTCTAAAAAATTAAGTGCACCCACAAATACCTGTATATCAATACCTTACAGCATCCATGTTAGGTTGTTAGGTCTGTTTTGAAAATGTACAAGAAGAATCTGGGGGCACAGCGTCACAATACAGCTAACACGAACACAAGATAGCTATTCTCTGTCACGGCTTAGCTGTACCCGTGACTGTCTACAGCTGTCTCATGCCTAAATTAGCTGTTTCCGTAGCTGTATTTCTGAGCCCTTTCGAAAGTTTTATCCGATTTGGATAATCTTTTTTGGATAATTATTTGGAGAAACCATTATTATAATGTATATTTGCAGCGTCTAAAAGATATTTGCTTATGATAGAGAATCCATTTATCACATACGGATACGAGTCAGCAGACTATTTCTGTGACCGCAAGACTGAAACTACGGAACTTGTTACTCTACTGACTAATGGCAATCATACGGCATTGATATCACCTCGCCGCATGGGAAAAACTGGTTTGATTCACCACTGCTTTGCACAAAAGGAGATACAGGATCATTATTACACCTTTCTGATAGACATCTATGCTACGAAAAACCTGCAGGATATGGTCTATCGAATGGGCCAAGCCATTGTGAACCGACTAAAACCTCGTGGTCAAGCGGCTATAGATGGATTCTTGCGTTTTGTAACCTCACTACGGACAGGAATCTCTTTCGACGGACAGGGCAATGCTAGCTGGAATATCGGGTTGGGAGATATCACATCTCCTGATTTCACGCTTGAGGAAATCTTCAATTATCTGAAAGCAGCAGACAAACGATGCATCGTCGCCATCGATGAGTTTCAGTCCATAGCAGACTACCCTGAACAGAATATAGAGGAACTTATGCGCACCTATGTACAGCAATGCCGCAATGCAGTTTTTATATTCTCTGGTTCACAAAAAAGTATGATGAGTGAAATGTTCTCATCACCAGCCCGTCCCTTCTACCAGAGCGTATCATTGATGTTTTTAAAGCCAGTGGCACTATCGGAATATGAGTCGTTCGCCAAACGCCATTTCGAACACGCTGAAAAACACATCACTAATGATGCTGTCAAAGCCATCTATGAACGATTCGACGGCACGACCTGGTATATGCAAAAAGTGCTCAACCAACTCTTTGCCACGAAAGATGAGGTTAACGAAACAGATGTCAATAGCGCCGTAGAACAAATCGTTAACCAAAACGAAGAGGCCTACAAGGATGTGCTCTACCAACTGACCGCCAGACAGCGTGACTTGCTCGTTGCTGTCAGTCGCGAAGGGAAAGCCCGTCAGATAACTGGTTCGTCCTTTATCAAACGTCACCATCTTGCATCTGCCAGTAGCGTACAGAAATCAGCAAAAGCCCTCATAGAAAAACAACTGCTAACCCATCAGCAAGGCATCTATGAAGTCTATGATAAATTCATGGAAGAATGGCTTAACAAAGGATAAGTCATAAATCCACATATAATCAACGATTTAGCATCGGTACACAAGTTTGTGGTCCACAAACTTGTGTGCCACACCCCACACCCTGGTCTGGATACTCTTATTTGAAGGTGGAGAAGTATGTCATTGCAATGGGCGGAATATGAAAATAAAACATTTTTGCCAGAAATCTTGCTTTAGTTTATTTTTCTTCGTATCTTTGTGCTTGAATTGCAGTTCGCTGTATGTTCAAGAGATCTTTTCGTATGAAATAAGCGTTTGCTATTGATCTATCCACATCAGTAACCTAGAGACGGAACTTAGCTGTATTTAGTAAAAATTCTCTAGAGAATTTCTCACAAATATAGCTAATACAGACACAGGATAGGCTAATACAGAGATAGGATAGGCTAATACAGAGATGGGATAAGCTAATACAGGGTTCACACCTAACACACATATTTACAGCACATTAGGCGTGAATGTGAAGTCAAATTTCCATGCAAAATCTTCTATAATGCATTAGCCATACATTAATTCAAACCATCCTTGAACATCATCAGAATTCAAAGCCAATTTTAATTGCAATACCTTCAGCCTTCAACTTTCTTGCTGATCGAGTATAATCCATACTTTTTGAACTTACAAAACCTTTGAAAGTTTCAAACTCCAATTCTTCTGATGTATAACCTATTGAAACGTTAACTGCTTGCTGCTCATTTACTGAAATACGACAACCTGCAGACAGATTCAGATAAACACCTCCATTATTTGTAAGAAAGTAACCCGCTTTACCATCAACAAAAGGAGTTACCTTGCCTTTAGCAAAATCTGCTCGTAAATTTGCAAATACAGGAATATCTGTCTTCTGTTTACGTAAATCAAGAGGAATACCATCACTCTTCGTCTCATATTTTGACATAAAATGTACGCCAAGACCTCCACCCACGAAGAAGAACGGATTGATTTGATAACCATTTGATACATTCAGTTCGAAACGTCCAAACTTATAGTCACCAATTCCAACTGTATATCCACCATCAATAAAAAAGCGATAACCATTTGAAATGTTTTGTGCTGACATCATTTGAGATACGAACAACACCGCCAAAGAAACTAATAATTTTTTCATTGTTTAATATTTTAAAGTTAATACTAAGGTTCTTATAAAGCCAGCACTAACTTTCGGATAAAAAGAATAGCGCAGACCATCGCTATATCTCCAACAGGCTCACCACAAGCCTAATTCCGCTATAGGAAGTCTACGCTATATGCGCATCTTCACGCGGAATTTTTTTGCCCTTTTCTTTTTCGAGGTGGTGATTCGTTGGAGAAGTGAGCAAATAAAATGTCGTGTCTCTTGCGAAACACGTTGCAAATATAGTAATTATTTCCTAATTAGCAATCATCATATTGAAAAAAGTTGTATCTTTGTCCTGTAATATTATGGATAGGGCAACGTACGAAAGCCAGAAAGCATTTGCTGGAGAGAAAAAGCCCAGTCCTTGCGCTCCTCCAGATAGTTTATGAAAGCCTGATGAGCTTCGTAGAAATCTGAAATAAGCAACCCTAAAAAATGCTTCCAACGTCAGATTTTGCATATTCTGAGACTATTGTTGCATATTCTGAGAGTTGCAAGACTAAAAACAATCCTTCGTCACTGGTTGACAGAGTTACTTTTCTGCGTTATGCATCCACATCAAGACCGTCTGACCCATACGCTGCTTGAAAGCTATGGCAAAAGTGCTATAGCTCCTGAAACCGCTCGCCTGAGCTAGTTGTTGAGCAGTGAAAGGGCTATCTGAAGCGACCGCTTTTTGATAAAGACGCACAAAGTGCTGGATACGCAGACCATTGATATAAGCATTGTAGGTTGTTTCCTGTCGTTTGAAATACTGGCTTAGATAATAGCGGTTGGTACCGATGGTCTTGCTAAGCTCGCTGAGCGTGATGTCTTGTCGTAAGTAGAGTTGTCCGCCCTCGCAATGCTGCTCCAGCAACAATCGGATATTATCAGGAATAATGATGTCATCTATTTCGTCATTGGTTTCCAACGTCTGCAATGTCTGCAACGTCTCCACGCGCCAAAGCAGAATAACGACAAACAGGTAGTCGAAAACCTGTACGACATACTCGTAAGTCATGCCACTACTGGAGTATATATAGAAACTAAGAACCAGCAGACAGATGGCCAGCACCATAAAACTCTGCCACACCTCCTTGTGCTCCATGTCGGCATAGTTGTCGCGAAGCCACAGGCTATACTGCCTTACTGCAAAGGCCATATAGATAAACATGATAACGGTCATCAATATGAAATAACCTTGCACCCAGGGCACCAAGGCTAAGTCATGACGATAAATAATCGCTGCAAATAAGCCTGCAACAGGCAACGTGGACAAGAGAAAAGGCCAAAGTGGACGACGACGGTCTTGCAACATGGCTTGAAGCATACCCATAATAAAGGGTATCAGCACCATACAGTCGAGCATGGCAGCCACGATGAAATCTGTCAAAGAGTTGCCAAAGGGATCGTACTTGACCAGCACATACCACCACACATGACTCAACAGCATAACTGCAAAGAAAGCAGCCACCCAGCGACGCAGTCGCAGAGGAGGCGTGACTTCGGGGGCAATAGCATTGCTTCTACGACACAACAGATAGATAGAGGCAATGAGTGAAAAAATCATTGACCCTCCATAGACCATTAAGTAAAGAGAATTAGAAAATACTAGCTGTTGGTCGTACATATTAATCTATTGGTCCTTTCTTCATGAAAGACTACTGCAAAAGTACACGTTTTATTTCACTTAACCAACAAAACTGTCCAATTTCTTTAAAATATATTTTAAAAACCATTCAGCAGGCTATCATTCCCCTGCTGCCACTCTATATCTTCGGCATCTTCTTGGGCATGACGTTCACGGGTGAAGCCTATCATATCATTGTGGTGTTCGCCAAGATCATTTGCATCATCTTCATACTGCATATCGTCATACTTGCGTATGAATTCCTGATTGCCGGAGGACTGTCAAGAAAGAACCCCTTGCGACTGCTGCTGAACATGATGCCAGCCTACTTCACGGCCTTAGGAACCTCGTCGAGTGCCGCCACTATTCCTTCACTTCATCCTGCTACTGGGCATCTGTATGGTAGCGGCTCCTGGTGTGCCAGGCGGAGCAGCAATGGCAGCACTGGGTCCACTGGCTGGCGTACTGGGCTTCAATCCAGACGCACAAGCGCTCATCATTGCCCTTTACATCGCCATGGACTCCTTCGGCACTGCCTGCAATGTCACAGGTGATGGCGCTCTCGCTATCATCATAGAACGGCTACAATCAAAGAAACTTTCATAGAAATAAAGAGAAAGCGCTGAGCAATCCGCCCAGCGCTTTCTATATTATTAATAATGTGTAATTACATTAGTCAGCCAATTTAGCCTTAATCATCTCACGATTCAGACGGGCGATGTTGGCGATGGTCTCGTTCTTCGGGCAGACGGCCTCGCAGGCGCGAGTGTTGGTGCAGTTACCGAAGCCGAGCTCGTCCATCTTGGCAATCATGTTCTTCACACGACGGGCAGCCTCTACGCGACCCTGGGGAAGCAGGGCGAGC
>CADBWR010000042.1 GCA_902798425.1 uncultured Bacteroidales bacterium | reverse complement strand
GAGTGGGCCATCAACAAGTATATGCTCAAGAACGAGCGTAACACCATCCTCGATGGTTCGGCAGCCCTCACGGGTCTGCTGCTTGGCATGAACCTGCCCAGCAACCTGCCCATCTGGATTATCATCATCGGCGCACTGTTTGCTATCGGTGTGGCCAAGATGACATTCGGCGGACTGGGCAACAACCTCTTCAACCCCGCACTGGTAGGCCGCTGTGCACTGCTCGTGGCCTTCCCCGCTCAGATGACAACCTGGCCAAAGATTGGTCAGCATTGGTCTTATCTGGATGCAGAGACTGGTGCCACTCCGCTGACAATCATGCAGGATGCCATCAAGCATGGTGACGCCAGCATACTGGACAAGTTGCCATCGTCGCTCGACCTCTTCTTAGGCAACCACCCCGACGGTGCGGGTGCTATGGGTGAAATCTGTGCCTTGGCACTGTTGCTGGGTTTGGCATACATGCTGTGGAAGAAGATTATCACTTGGCATATCCCCGTCAGCATCATTGCTACCGTCTTCGTGTTCAGCGGACTCTGCCATCTGGCCAGCCCTGTCTATGCAGACCCCGTCAGCGTCATCTTCTCAGGTGGCTTGATGCTGGGTGCCATCTTCATGGCTACCGACTACGTCACGTCGCCCATGACGGCCAAGGGCCAGCTCATCTACGGCGTCTGCATCGGTTTCCTGACGGTTGTCATCCGCAACTGGGGTGCCTATCCGGAGGGCATGTCGTTTGCCATTCTCATTATGAATGCCTTCACGCCCCTCATCAATACCTATGTGAAACCCAAGCGCTTCGGTGAAGTGCCGACAAAGCAATAAGGAGGAACCGACTATGAAGAAGTTAGAATCATCTTTATCCAATATGGTGCTGGTGCTCACCCTCGTGGCCGTCGTCATGGGTGGCATACTGGCCTTTGTCAACCACCTGACGGAAGGCCCCATTGCCGAGCAGAAGAAACTGGCACTCGACAACGGCATCAAGAGCGTCATGGTGTCAGACAACATCACGGTTGCCGACCCCGTAGAAGTCAAACAGGACATCGACGGCAAGGAATTTGTCTACCTCATCTATCAAGTCAAGGACGCACAAGGCCAAGACCTTGGTGCTGCCGTAGAGTCAACCACCATGGGCTTTGGCGGCGACCTGAAGGTGCTGGTAGGTTTCAACCCCGCAGGCCAGATACTGGGCTACACGCTGCTGGAACACGCCGAGACGCCTGGACTGGGTGCCAAGGCTGACCAGTGGTTCCAGAAGGGACAGAAGGGCGACATCATCGGCAAGGACCCCAAGGAGCCGCTCGTAGTGTCGAAGGACGGTGGACAGGTAGACGCCATCACCGCCTCCACCATTACCAGCCGTGCTTTCCTGAAGGCAGTCAACAATGCCTATAATGCCTACAAAGCCACGCCTGCTACCGACGCTAAGACCGGCGCCACGGAGCAAGTTAAAGAACATGAAGAAAAACTGGAGGAGTAAGCTATGAACTATATAGATATTATCAAGAACGGCATCGTCAAGGAGAACCCCACGTTCGTCCTCATGCTGGGTATGTGTCCCACGTTGGCCACTACCACTTCTGCCCTGAACGGCATGTCGATGGGTCTGGCTACCATGGCCGTGCTCATCTGTACCAACTTTGTCATCTCGTGCCTCAAGTCGGCCACTCCCGACAAGGTGCGCATCCCCGTGTTCATCGTTGTCATTGCAGCCTTCGTCACTGTGCTCCAGCTGCGTGGCGTCACTCTTCGACGGCATCGGCATCGGACTGGGCTTCACCCTCGGACTCACCCTGCTGGGCATTTGTCGCGAACTGCTGGGCTCAGGCTCCATTTTCGGCTTCGTGCTGCTGCCTGAGACCTACAACGTTCTGCTCTTTGTGCTGCCTCCGGGTGCTTTCATCATGCTGGGATTCCTCATCGCGATCGTTAACAAATTAAAATAACGCTATGGAACTGTTAGCAGTTTGCGTTCTGCCAATTGCTAATAGCCAATAGCCAATAGCTCATCATTATGGAATACGTATTGATTTTTATTAGCGCGATATTCGTCAACAATATCATCCTGTCGCAGTTCCTCGGCATCTGCCCCTTCCTTGGCGTGTCGAAGAAGATTGATACCTCACTGGGCATGTCAGCAGCCGTTGCCTTCGTGCTCACGCTGGCTACCATCGTGACGTGGTGCGTACAGAAGTTTGTACTCGACGCCTTCGGTCTGCAGTATCTGCAGACCATCGCCTTCATCCTCGTCATTGCCTCACTGGTGCAGATGGTCGAGATCATCCTCAAGAAGGTGTCGCCCGCACTCTATCAGGCTCTGGGCATCTTCCTGCCACTTATCACCACCAACTGTGCCGTACTGGGTGTCGCCATCCTGGTTATCCAGAAAGACTTCAACTTGCTGCAATCTGTCGTCTATGCCTTCTCTACAGCCATTGGCTTCGGACTGGCACTGACTGTCTTCGCTGGCATGCGCGAACAACTGGAGCTCTGCACCGTCCCTAAGGGCATGCGCGGCATGGCCATCGTCCTGCTCTCTGCCGGACTGCTCTCGCTGGCCTTCATGGGCTTCAGCGGTGTCGACGGCGGTCTGCGTGTACTGTTCGGGCTCAACTAAGCATGCGGCCACAAGTCCCCCTGAGTCAGCCCATTGCCCTCAGGCTCTTGTATGAAGACTATATGAAAAAAAAAAATGAGGATATGTCTCACAGAGGGGCATATCCTTATTTTCTCTAAAAACGAGAGCTAGTTTTTTGGTATCTCGTTTTTTTTATTTACCTTTGCACGCATCTAACTAACATAACTATTTTTTCTAACTATAACAACAACTATTCAAAAATCATGATGCGTTATTCAGAATTGGGCAAGACCGGACTGCGCCTATCTCACTTGAGCTATGGAGCGTCGTCGCTGGGCAGCGTTTTCCGCGCCACTACGGAGAAGGAGAGCTGCGAGGCGGTAGAAGCCGCCATCGAGGGTGGCATCAATTTTATTGACGTCAGTCCTTACTATGGACATTACAAGGCAGAAACCGTGCTGGGACAGGCGCTGAAGAACATTCCGCGCGACAAGTACTTCCTCAGCACCAAGGTGGGACGCTATGGCAAGGATGGCGTCAACACGTGGGACTACTCCGCGCAACGCGTCACAGACAGTGTCTACGAGAGCATGGAGCGACTGGGGATTGAGCACATTGACTTAATCAATGTGCATGATATCGAATTTCAGGCTGCGCTGCCTGGTGGCTTGCAGAAGGTCGTCGACGAGACGCTGCCAGCCCTCGTGGCACTGAAGAAGCAGGGCGTCGTAAGTCATGTGGGCATTACCGACCTGCAATTGGAAAACCTGAAGTGGGTCATCGAACACTGTCCAGAACCCATCGTGGAGAGCGTGCTCAACTTCTGTCACTATACGTTGAATGACGATGCACTGACAGACTATCTGGACTTCTTCGAACAGCACGGCATAGGGGTTATCAATGCCTCTCCACTGTCTATGGGACTGCTCTCGCAGCGTGGCGTGCCAGCATGGCATCCGGCACCCAAGGCACTCGTAGAGGCGTGTCAGCGTGCTGCTGCCCACTGTGCCGACAAGGGCTATCCCATCGAGCGACTGGCTGTGCAGTATGCGGTCAGCAATCCCCGCATTGCGTCGACACTCTTCTCGTCAGCCAACCCTGAGAATGTGCGTCGCAACATCCAGTGGGCCAACGAGGAACCCGACTGGCAACTGGTCCAGGAGGTCAAGAACATCATCGGCAACCAACAGCGTGTGACATGGGCAAACTCATAATTGACGCACACAGCCATCTGTGGCTGAAACAAGACACGTGGGTCGACGGCAAGCGCATCCTGTCGCTGAAGAATGGCCGCAGCATCTTTATGGACGAAGAGGTGCAGATGGTACCTCCTTTCATTGTCGATGGTCAGAACACGGCAGAGGTGTTCCTCTCTAATATGGACTATGCACAGGTAGGGGGCGCTGTCGTCGTGCAAGAGGTTATCGACGGCAACCAGAACGCTTATCTCACCGACGTGCAGCAGCACTATCCCGACCGCTTTTGCTGTATGGGGATGGCATGGACGGTCGACGAGGCACAGCGCGTCGTCGATGCCGGACTGAAGGGCATCGCTTTCCCGGGCCATCGTATGCAAGCCCCTCTGCAAACGCTCATGCCCGTCTTCAAACTCATGGAACAGCGGGGACTCATCTGTTCCATGTGTCTCGCTGACGACGAGCGACAGATAGCCCAGATGGCGGAGGTCATCCAGGAGTGTCCCCAGCTGCGTGTTGCCATAGGCCACTTCGGTATGGCCAACACGGCATCGTTCCGCAGTCAGGTACTCCTGGCGCGCCAAGGGTCTCACGTTATGATAGAGTCGGGAGGCATCACGTGGCTTTACAATGCCGAGTTCTATCCTTTTCCCACGGCTGTGCGCCGCATCTGCGAGGCTGCAGACTGGGTGGGATGGGAGCGCCTGATGTGGGGCTCCGACTATCCGCGCACCATCACAGCCATTACCTATAAGATGTCGTATGACTTCATCGAGAAAAGCACCGAACTGACGGCCGTTGAGAAACGCCTTTTCCTGGGCGAGAACGCCCAGCGGTTCTATGGCTTTAAGAATCTTCCCGAATTACCTTATATTAAAAATATGTCAGAATGAAAGCAATACAGATAACCCATTCACAAGAGTTAAACATCATTGAGTTAGAGACCCCTCAGGCTCCCGGTAAGGGCGAAATACTGCTCAAGCTGCACTACGTAGGCTTCTGCGGTTCCGACATCAACACCTTCATGGGGCGCAACACGATGGCCCTTGACCCCGTTATCCCCGGCCACGAGATAGGAGCCGTCATTGAGGCGGTGGGCAGCGATGTCCCTGAGGGACTGAAGCCCGGCATGGTAGTCACCTGCAACCCCTATACCAACTGTGGCAAGTGTGCCTCGTGCCGCAACCAGCGCGTCAATGCCTGTCAGCACAACGAGACACTGGGCGTACAGCGCAACGGCGCCATGAAGGAGTATATTGTCATGCCCTGGGAGAAGGTGATTCCCGCGGGACTGCTCACCCCCAAGACGTGTGCGTTGGTGGAGCCTATGAGTGTGGGTTTCCACGCAGTCAGTCGTGCTCAGGTGACTGACATCGATGTTGTCATGGTTATTGGCTGTGGCATGGTGGGTATGGGTGCCGTGGTGCGCTCTACCATGCGTGGTGCAACCGTCATCGCTGCCGATATCGACGACGACAAGCTGGATCTAGCCAAGCAGATGGGGGCTTCCTACACCATCAATACGAAGAAGGAGAATGTCCACCAACGACTGCTGGAGATGACGAGCGGCTTTGGACCTGATGTGGTCATCGAGGCTGTGGGAAGCACCCCGACCTATCAGATGGCTGTCGATGAGGTTGCCTTTACGGGTCGTGTGGTGTGCATAGGCTATGCCAAGGCGGAGGTGTCGTTCCAAACGAAGTATTTCGTACAGAAAGAACTTGACATCCGTGGTTCGCGCAATGCACAGCCCTCCGATTTTCGTGCTGTCATCCATTATCTGGAACGTCAGAAGACGGGTGGTGGCAATGCCCCTATCGACCAGCTCATTACCAAGGTCATCCATCCTGAGGAGGCTCTTGACGCCATGAGCTGGTGGAACGAGAATCCGGGAAAGGTGTTCCGTATACTGGTACAGTTTGCTTAGTTCTCCAACATCCTACTAACCTAAACAATATGTTATGAAAGTCATTGAACGCCAATACCTTGTACCTTTTGTGCTGGTCACTAGCCTCTTCGCACTTTGGGGACTTGCCAACAACATGACAGACACTCTGTTGGCTGCCTTCCGTCGCATCATGCAGATGAGCGATACGCAGACCAGCTTCATCCAGATGGCCTTCTATGGGGCCTACTTCTGTCTGGCACTGCCTGCCGCACTCTTCATTCGCAAACACAGCTATAAGAGCGGTGTCATCCTCGGACTGTGCATGTATGCCACGGGTGCCATCCTCTTCCTGCCTGCAGCATGGGTGGAGAGCTACGCCTTCTATCTGGTGGCCATCTACATCATGGCGGCAGGCTGTTCCGTGCTGGAGACCACTGCCAACCCGTACATCATGTCGATGGGTAGTGCCGATACTGCCACACGCCGTCTGAATATTGCCCAGAGTTTCAACCCCATCGGTTCCATCATGGGCATCCTCATCAGCAAGTACTTCATTCTGCAGGACATCTCGCTATATAGCGTCAGCGGTACCTACGCCTTTGTGGGTGCTGTACTGTTGGTTATCGTCATCGTCATGCTCTTTGCACGCATGCCGGAGGGCAAGGATGCGGCAGGCCATAGTGCCCTGTCAGCCACCTTCCGCCGACTGTTCCTCAACAAGCATTATGCATGGGGTGTCGTGGCACAGTTCTTCTATGTGGGTGCGCAGATTTGTGTGTGGAGCTTCACCATCCGTCTGGTCATGCACGAATTGGGACATGTCGAGGCAGAGGCTGCTACACTCTACCTGCTGTCCATCATCGGCTTCTGTGCCTCGCGCTTTGTCTATACGTGGCTCATGAAGTATGTCGCACCGGCCTCGCTGCTCTTCATCGGTGCCGTACTCAGTGCCCTGTCTACGCTCTGCGTGGTGTTCTGCTCGGGGTGGACATGTGTGGTAGCACTGATATTGGTCAGCGTGTTTATGAGTCTGATGTTCCCCACCATCTACGGCATTGCCCTGGGAGCCCTTACACAACAGGAGACTGCTGACGGCACGGAGATGTCGTTGGGCGATGTGAAGATTGGTGCCAGTGGCCTTATTATGGCAATTCTGGGTGGTGCACTGGTTACGCCGGTGCAAGGCTTAGTCAGCGATTGGGCAGGCATCAACATGTCATACCTGGTGCCCTTCAGTTGTTTTCTGGTAGTGATGTTCTACGCACTCAGTTGTAAAAAAGCATAACGCAATGAATAAGAAAGTCTTCGTTTCCGGCTGTTACGATTTGCTGCACTCCGGCCATGTGGAGTTTTTCCGACAGGCAGCACAGTATGGCGACTTGTATGTGGGCATCGGTTCCGATAAAACCATCGAGGGCTATAAGCACCACAAGACGATATATAGTGAACAGGAACGCCTCTTCATGGTGAAGAGCATCCGCTATGTCAAGGAGGCCTACATCAATCAGGGTAGCGGCATCCTCGACTTCCTACCCACGCTGGACATCGTCAAACCGGACATTCTGGTAGTCAACAGCGATGGCGGCAACGATGACAAGCGGCGACTCTGCGATGAGCGCGGCATGGAGTATGTCGTACTGGAAAGGGTACCCCAGCAGGGACTTGCGGCACGTTCGTCGACGGACCTGAAGAAGACGGCATCGCAGATTCCTACACGCCTGGATCTTGCCGGCACGTGGATAGACCAGCCCTACGTGTCGTGTATGGCACCAGGGTGGGCGCTGACCATCTCCCTGGAACCGACGTTTGACATCCGTGAGCGCTGCGGACTGAGCACCAGTACGCGCAATATGATAAAGAAGATATGGCCGTACCAGTTGCCTAACATGGATCCGGAGATGTTGGCCAAGCTGGTGTTCTGCTTTGAGAACGACCCGGAGCGTAGCGACGGCATCGTCAGTGGGGCACAGGACTCTATAGGTATCTGCATCCCTGGACTCTGTCGCCACTACTACTACAACCGCTTCTGGCCGGAGAAGATAGAGACGTGCTACGATGAGGCTGTGCTTAGCTGGCTGGAAAATCATCTGGTCATGATACCCATGGAACCCCGTCAGCAAGGCTGTAGTGTATTGGAAGGCAAGGATATCACCGAGGCTAAGGTGCGTGCCTTGGCGCAGGCTGCAGACGACTGCTGGGCTGCCATCCTTCGTCGCGACCTCTCCGCCTTTGCAAAGGCTTATGCCGCCAGTTTCCATGCCCAGGTAGTAATGTTCCCCGCTATGGTGCAGGGTTCCGTGCCGTCCTACATCGAACGCTATCGAGACCTCGTGCTGGCCTATAAGATGCCAGGAGCGGGTGGGGGAGGCTACTTGGCATGTGTTGTTGACGACGCCCCCGCCTTCGTCACCGTTCATCCCGAAGCCATCCCACTCACCATACGACGCCCCGGCCTGTAGCCTACCCCCGGTCCCTCCCTGAAGGGAGGGGAGTTGCGCGCATCAAAAAGCCCCTCCTTTTTGGGAGGGGTTGGTGGTAGGCTTGTAGGCTCTACAGCGGATAGTCCTCGAAAGCATACAGCACCGTAGAGAGGTAGCGCTCGCCCGTGTCAGGCAACAGCACGACAATCTTCTTGCCTTTGTTCTCAGGACGTTTGGCCACTTGGATGGCAGCATAGAGTGCTGCACCGGCAGAGATACCTACCAGCAGACCCTCCGACTGCGCAATCTCACGTCCAGTACGGATGGCGTCGTCGTTCTCTACATCAAACACCTCGTCGATGTAGTTGGCGTTGTACGTCTTGGGGACGAAACCGGCACCGATACCCTGTATCTTGTGTGGGCCGCTCTGGCCGCCGTTCAGCACGGGACTCGACTTGGGTTCCACGGCAATTACCTTTACGTTAGGGTTCTGCTCCTTCAAGTATTTTCCCGTACCGCTGATTGTACCACCCGTACCTACACCACCGATGAAGATGTCTACCTTGCCGTCGGTGTCGCGCCATATCTCAGGACCTGTCGTGGCATAGTGCTTAGCAGGGTTGGCTTCGTTCTCAAACTGTTGCAGGATGACACTGCCAGGAATGCTGTCGCGCAATTCCTCGGCGGCGCGGATGGCACCTGGCATGCCGTCTTTACCAGAGGTCAGTCGCACCTCAGCACCGTACGCTTTGACGAGATTACGACGCTCTACGCTCATGGTTTCGGGCATGGTAAGGATAAGATGGTAGCCCTTGACGGCCGATACCAGTGCCAGACCGACACCTGTATTACCGCTGGTTGGCTCGATGATGGTGGCGCCAGGCTTCAGAATGCCCTTCTGCTCAGCGTCTTCTATCATAGCCAGTGCAATACGGTCTTTTACGCTACCGCCGGGGTTGAAAAACTCTACTTTGGCTATCACTGGAGTCTCCAGACCTTTAGCCGTTGAATACTTGTTGAGCTCCAAGAGTGGGGTGTTGCCGATGAGCTCAGTCAGCTGCTTTGCAATCTTTGTCATAATCCTTTTTATATAATGTTTAATGCTTAATTATTATTTCACGCTGCAAAGTTACAGCCTTTTTTCCACTCCCACAATACTAAGCCCACGTTATTCGTATACCATAAACATGGTATTTTACATTTCTCATAATTGTTTCTTTGTCCGAACGTAAGAGCAAAAAAAAGACGCCGGATATGAATCCGGCGTCATTTTCTCTCAATTTCTTTGAGTTCGTGCTTGAATTACTCAGCAGCAGTGCTATCAGCAGCAGTGCTATCAGCAGCAACAGTGTCAACCTCAGCGGTATCAACAGTAGCAATTGAATCTGAATCAACAGCTGCAACAGCAACGAACATAAATACTAATTTCTTCATTTTTCTAAGCTTTTTAAATCTGTAAAACAATCATTTGTTTATTAAAACGCTGCAAAGTTAGACATTTTTTTGATACGTTGTATCTTTTTTTGCGTTTTTTTTTAGTCTATTTTTGTAACTTTTTTGCAAGTGGCTTAAAATCAACGAATTACGAAATGTTAAATTTTTCATAGAAATTACACTCAATTGAATTTTTGCTAAAAATGGGGAAAATTACGAAAAAAATGCGTTTCTTTGAGACTGCGTCTCGAAGGTTCTCAAAGAGTGTGGCTTCGCAT
Source organism: uncultured Bacteroidales bacterium (assembly GCA_902798425.1). Taxonomy (GTDB): domain Bacteria; phylum Bacteroidota; class Bacteroidia; order Bacteroidales; family Bacteroidaceae; genus Prevotella. The sequence goes on along the minus strand of CADBWR010000042.1, from coordinate 30,457 downwards.
TCTTTCGTTCGGAAATACTAAAATAAATTTGGCATTTCGCTCACTTATTCGTACCTTTGCAAAAAGAAAAAGACACCTTATTTATTATATGATAGATACATCTGCTTTTCAAGGGAAAAAGGCTAATTATTATACGCTGGGCTGTAAGTTGAACTTCTCAGAGACCTCGACTTTTGCCAAGATGCTTAGTGAAATGGGTGTGGTGACTGCCGCTAAGGGCGAACAGGCAGACATCTGTCTGATCAATACCTGTTCGGTGACTGACGTGGCTGACCATAAGTGTCGTCAAGCCATCCATCGGCTAGTGCGCCAGAATCCTGGCGCCTTTGTTGTTGTGACGGGTTGTTATGCTCAGCTGGAGCCAGAGCGCATCAGTAAGATAGAAGGGGTAGACCTGGTGCTGGGATCAAATGAGAAGGCCAATTTGGTGCAGTTCCTTTCGGAGGAATTTGTTTGTCGCGACGCTGTCGCGGCCTACGATAAAGGCGAACAGGATGCGAGCGACGGAAAAAACGCAATGGGCGCGAAGTACAAGACGGAGAAGACGAAGGACATCAAGAGCTTTGCACCTAGCTGTTCACGAGGCAACAGGACGCGCTACTTCTTGAAGGTGCAGGATGGTTGCGACTACTTTTGTACTTATTGTACCATTCCTTATGCCCGTGGCTTCAGTCGCAATCCGACTATTGCCTCGCTGGTGGCTCAGGCTGAGGAGGCTGCTCGTGAAGGTGGCAAGGAGATTGTGCTGACGGGTGTGAACATTGGTGACTTCGGCAAGACGACAGGAGAACGTTTTGTGGATTTGGTCAAGGCGCTGGATGCAGTCGAAGGTATTAGCCGTTACCGCATCAGCAGTTTGGAACCCGACCTGATCAGCGACGAGTTGATAGACTACTGTGCCCAGAGTCGTGCCTTCATGCCACACTACCATATTCCCCTGCAGAGCGGCAGTGATACTGTGCTGAAGTTGATGCACCGCCACTACGATCGTCAGGTGTTTGCAGAAAAGATACATCGTATCAAGGAGGTGATGCCCGACGCGTTTATTGGTGTGGATGTAATGGTGGGGTGTAGAGGCGAGACCTCCGAGTGTTTCGAGGAGACCTACGCGTTTCTGCGCAACCTGGACGTTACGCAGTTGCATGTCTTCCCGTATTCTGAGCGTCCTGGAACGTCAGCCCTCAAGATACCGTATGTGGTAGCGGATGTAGACAAAAAGGTGCGTAGTCAGCGACTGCTGACGCTGTCTGACGAAAAGACGCACACCTTCTATGAACACTATATGGGCACTGAGGCTGAAGTGCTCTTTGAGAAAGCACCGCGTGGCAAGGCTATGCACGGTTTTACAAAGAACTACATCCGTGTGGAGTTGCCTGCCGCCTTGGCTCGTGAGGAATACGACAACCAGTTGATGAAGGTCCGTCTAGGTGACTTCAACCACGACAAGACTGCTCTTCGGGCTTTGGAAATTGAGACATTGAGACATTGAGAGATTGAGAGTATTATGGATAAGGTTGCTATCGTCATATTGAACTGGAACGGTGCCAAGATGCTGCACCAGTATCTGCCTACTGTGCTCAACTACTCGCGCGACGAGGCCACGGTCTATGTCGCCGACAATGCGTCGACGGATGACTCGCTGGACCTGCTGCATCGCGATTTCCCGGAGTGCAAGACCATCGTGTTGGACAAGAACTGGGGTTTTGCCGACGGCTATAACAAGGCGCTGAGGAAGATAGATGCCGAATACTATTTGCTACTGAACTCGGACATTGAGGTGACCCACCACTGGCTCACTCCGCTGATAGAGTTTATGGACGTGCACCCGGAGGTGGCAGCCTGTCAGCCCAAGCTGCTCTCTATATATAATAAGGATATGTTCGAGTATGCAGGGGCGAGTGGGGGATACATAGACCGCTACGGCTACCCATTCTGTCGCGGGCGCATCTTCGAGACCGTCGAGGAGGACAACGGCCAGTACGACTATGCCACGGATATTCTGTGGGCTACCGGTGCTGCGCTGATGATACGCTCGAAGGACTACTGGAATGTCGGCGGATTAGATGGTCGTTTCTTTGCCCACAACGAGGAGATAGACCTCTGCTGGCGACTGCGTATCAGCGGTCGTAGGATTTATTGTCTGCCAGAGTCGTTTGTCTATCATGTTGGTGGCGGTACACTGCCTAAGTCGAACCCTATGAAGACGTTTCTCAATTTCCGCAACAACCTGACGATGCTCTATAAGTGTCTGCCCGACGAAGAGCTGCACCATGTCATGCGTGTTCGTTGGTTCCTGGACTACCTCGCAGCTTGGGAGATGCTGATTCTGAAACACAACTGGGGTGACTTCAAGGCCATCTTCCGTGCACGCCGAGCCTTCAAGCGCTGGCGCAAGGACTTCGATGCCGACCGTGAACGGATTCAGACCACGCGCACTGAAGAGCGCGTGCCTCAACGTCGTCCCTTCTCCTTGTTGTGGCAGTACTATGTCAAGGGTCGCAAGCGCTATTCAGACTTACCATAAGGCAGTCAGTTCCGTCCGATAAAGAAAAGAAAAAAGCGGGAGACACATTCGATGATGTGTCCCTCGTTTCTATTGATGGGTTGTTTGTTGCTTAGAGAATGGTCTTGACAGCTTCGAGCATGCCCTTCTCCTGAATGAGGTCGAGGTAGAGCTTGACCATCTGGTTGAGACCGGCAATCTTGTTGAGGTCCTCCTGCCAGATGAACTCAGCACCGAGTACACCGTCAGCCACCTTCTGTGTGTCGCCAGTAGCCCACAGCTCCTTCAGCAGGTCCATAATCTTCTGGTCGTCGTTGGGAACAATCTCCACACCATCGGCACGCTTGCCACCCTTGTAGTAGGTGATGATGGCAGCCAGACCGAAGACAAGACCATTAGGCAGCTCGCCCTTGCGCTCCAGATAGGTCTTCACGCCGGGCAGGTCGCGAGCCTGGAACTTGGGGAATGAGTTGAGCATGATGCTCGTCACCTGATGGTCTACGAAGGGGTTGTCAAAGCGCTCCAGCACGTCGCCGGCAAACTTCTCCAACTCTTCCATAGGCAGGTCGAGGGTTTGCATGAGCTCGTCGAACTGTACCTTGTGGATATATTTTGAGATAACTTCGTGGTTGCAAGCATCGCGAACGATGTTGATACCACTTAGGAAGGCAACAGGAGAGAGCACGGTGTGCGGGCCGTTGAGCAGCGTCACCTTGCGCTTGTGGTAAGGCTCCTCAGAGGGAACGAACAGCACGTGCAGGCCAGCCTTGTCAGCAGGGAACTCCTTCTCAATTTCCTTCGGAGCCTCGATGACCCACAGGTGGAAAGTCTCAGCCTGTACGACGAGGTTGTCGCGATAGCCCACCTTCTCCTGAATCTCGGCAATCTCCTTGCGGGGGAAGCCAGGAACGATGCGGTCTACCAGAGTAGCATAGACACCGCAGCACTCGTCGAACCATTTCTTGAAGTCAGCAGGCAACTGCCACAGTTCTATATATTTATTGATGCAATCCTTCAGCACGTGGCCGTTGAGGAAGATGAGCTCGCAAGGGAAGATGATAAGTCCCTTTGAGGGATCACCATTGAAGGTCTGCCAACGACGATACAGCAGCTGAACCAGCTTGCCAGGATAGCTTGAAGCAGGCTTGTCCTCCAGCTTACAAGTGGGGTCGAAAGCGATACCAGCCTCTGTTGTGTTAGAAATGACAAAGCGAATCTCAGGCTGGTCGGCCAAAGCCATGAAAGCGTCGTTCTGAGAGTAGGGGTTCAGCGCACGGCTGATAACGTCGATGCGCTCCAGCGTGTTGACAGGCTTACCGTTCTCACGCCCCTGCAGATTGACGTGGTACAGGCAGTCTTGACCGTTCAACCAGTCGACCATACCCTTGTCGATGGGCTGTACGACTACAACTGAACCATTGAAAATGGTCTTTTGGTCCATGTTCCAAATAATCCAATCAACAAATGCGCGGAGGAAGTTACCCTCACCAAACTGAATAACCTTTTCAGGCATGACGCTCTTTGGAGCGAAGTGTTTGTTTAACGGCTTTAACATAATTGTTTGCTTTATTGTTTGATAGTTTGTTTTAAATGATAATGCAAAGTTAGTATTTCTTTTTCAAATATGCAATTATTAATCGTTTTTTTTCCCGTTAACGTTTGCGCGAGTACATATTTTTATATAAATATTTGGTAGAATGATAAAAATGTTGTACCTTTGCACCCGCTTTTACGAGATAAGAGCAGGAAATTAAAGTTAAACAATTAAAAAACAAACATTTAGACAATGGCAACAAAAATCAGATTGCAGCGCGGCGGACGTAAGAGTTATGCTTTCTACCGCATCGTTATCGCTGACGCTCGTGCACCACGTGATGGTCGTTTTACTGAGAAGATTGGTACGTACAACCCAAACACCAACCCTGCCACAGTAGACCTTAATTTCGAGCGTGCACTCTATTGGGTCGAGACTGGTGCACAGCCTACAGACACTGTTCGTAACATCCTTAGCCGTGAAGGCGTTTACCTGATGAAACACTTGAAGGGTGGTGTCAAGAAGGGTGCTTTCGACGAGGCTACAGCACAGAAGAAGTTTGATGCATGGAAGGCTGATAAGCAGAAGGGCCTGGAGAAGGTCGCTGCTGACGAGGCTAAAGCTAAGAAGGATGCTGCTGAAAAGGAACTGGCTCAGGAGAAGAAACTGAACGAGGAGATTGCTAAGAAGGTAGCTGAGAAGAAGGCTGCTGAGGCTGCCGCAAAGGCTGAGGCCGAGGCTGCTGCCGCTGCCGAAGCTGCTGCTCAGGAGGCTCCCGCCGCTGAGGAGGCTGCTGCTGAAGCTCCTGCTGCTGAGTAATCATCAACGATTCCAGAAATCAACGTATTGCATCGCGACTTTCACAAAGTCGTGATGCTTTTTTATGTACTCTATGCTTTGGTGTTTCAGTTCAGGAATACGTTCAGGGTGCAACACCAACTGCTCCAGTTCGTGATAGACGCTCTCGTAGGTGGGCTCGACATTGATGATGGGGCGCAGTCCCGTCTCGTGGATAATCTCGTAGTTTTCTGGCTCGCCACCGCCCACGACAACAATACCTTTCGACATGGCCAACAAAGCATTCATGGCTGGTGTATAGCTGTATAGCTGGTCAAGCAGGATGTCGCTCGAGTCCATCATCTGCTGGTATTCTGCAAAGGGGACACCTTCTGCTTTTTTCAAGACAACTTGTTCTGGGTATTTGCTGGCGATGGCCTCAGCAGCCTTCAGCATAATATCAGTACCTTTGTAGGCAGAGCGTTGCTTGCTAATGCCAATGAAAATGCGTAGTTTTTGAGAAGATGTTATGGGGTTAATGGATTGAATGGGGTTAATGGGGAAAGGAATGAAGCAAGTTTTTTCAGGGAACAAGGGTCTGTAGCAGACATCATATTCGTAAAGCCCTGTCACGATGCCGTCGCAGTCGTTGGCAATCAACTTGTTCAGACGCTCTTTCGCAGTTCCTAGCCAGTCTGCACGCTCCTTCATGGCATCCTCATTGGTGCGCAGTTTCTCACCAATGTTGAAGTCGCTATATCGTAATGGCTTGTGTTCTATGCACTCGTGTACCCAATAGAAGTCCATTCCGAAAGCGCCGAGAAAAACACGCTTATTGTGCTTGCGCAGATAGCGGTAGAACCAGAACAGTCGCTCAGCCTTCAGTTCAAAGAACATGGGGTTAATGAGTTGGACTACGTCGTAGCCACGCATTTTGGGCAATATGGACCAGAGCTTGAGCAACAGTCTTATGCCACCAAGTTTCCCTGGTGTTCGTGCCACATCAATATCGCGTGGATAATTCTTCCAGAAATCTCCATTGGAAATGACGCACACCTCATGGCCAAGTTTTCTCAGTCCTTGTGCCAAAGTCCAGTGGACGTTGCTGTATTCGCCTATGAGCAGTATTCTCATCGTTCTTTCTTCATTAGGGGTAAAGCGTTTAGCAGGATGGTGCGCCCCACTGACGAGTTTGTCATGCGACGGAACCATTTATATTTCTGTGTATAGTCACGGTCGGGCAGGGGAAAGAGACCTTGTTGGCGTAATTCCTCTAAACAACTGTCCAGTGCCTTGCGAGAATGTGTCAGCATAATGGTGTTGTAAATGTAGTCCATGCTCAACTGAGCGACTCTGCGCTGAAGGGCCAGTCGGTCAGTATGGGGCAAACGGTCTTCCATGAGGTGCAGTTTTACGATGACCTCTAAGCTGTCGTTCAGGCGTTTCGCCTTCTTGTTGTCGTTCAACTGATGGACAGCCGATGCCTTCCGTTGTCTGTAGTAATAGGCTTGGGCATCTGTGACGCAGATGACTTCTGCTCGTACCAACAACTGTGCAGTGAATTCCTCGTCTTCGCCATATTCAATGCCTGGCGTGAACTCCAGTTCGCTACGGACAGCCTGACGGAAGAGACAGCCACAAGCTGTACCATGGATAGAATGATTGCGCATATACTCCGAACCACTCATTAGGGGACTATCGTGAAAGGACTCCTTGTCTTTTGACGGCAGAGTCTTTGTGAAGTCAAACATGACGACGTCAATAGGCTGCTGACAGTTTTGAATGAGGTCAAGGCAGTGGTTGTATGGTTCTTTTAGCAGACAATCGTCGCCATCAACAAACTGGATGAATTGTCCATGAGCCATGCGAAGGGCATTATTGCGAGCTACGCTGACTCCCAGATGCTGCTGACGAACATAGATAATTTCACTTCCATATTGTGTGAGACCATTTATGGGACTGGTTTCTGAACCGTCATCGACGATGATAATTTCCCGTTCGCTTTCAGACAGCGACAAGTCCAAAATGCTGTTGATGCACTCACAGAGCATCTGCATGGGCAGATTATAGCATGTGATGATAAAACTCACCAACGGTTGGGCTTCTTGAAATAGTGTATGAATTTGTTTATTCTGCATAAAGTACTAATTCCCAATACATTTAGAAGTATTGATTTAATTTTTAATTTACCATCAAGACTACTGGTGTTTACTTGACGTGTAGGCAGAATGATAGGCCTACCCGTCTGTTCCCATACGTCCATTTGTATGTTTACCAGATACATGTAATAACGGTCGTCAATGGGCATGCCTGACGTTAGATGCGCATCAAGCAACATCGCCAGTTTCTTACCATCGGCTGTGGCAGTAATGCCTGACGGATTCCATTCGTAATGATAACAACCCTGACTTGTTGTACTGATACGTTTGGCTTTACGCAGCAGTAAGGGTAGGGTATATACATCCTCAAAGACTTTCCTCTTGGGATAGCGTATACCATTAAACAGAGTACGCCTATAGACCTTGTTCCAAGCAAATGTATGGGTGTATGCCTGTTCCGTCAGCCAGTAATCGTCCATATTTTCGTAGGAACGATCTGATAGCGACAGACGATGAGCTACAGGATATTCCACGATGTCGTTATCATCCATCAGATTCAGAATAGCCTTGTAAGTCCCTTCGTCCAGCCAGTCGTCACTATCGACAAAAGTGACATAATCACCTTTCGCTATATCTAAAGCTGCATTGCGGGCTTCACTCAGCCCACCATTCTCCTTGTGAATCACGCTGATGCGGCTATCTTTCTCAGTCCATCCGTCGCACATCTTCGGACAACTGTCGGGTGAGCCATCGTCTACCAGAATGACTTCCATATCATCAATATCCTGTATCAGCACACTCTCTACACAGCGGTCGAGAGTAGCTTCTACACGATATACAGGGATGACGACAGTTAGTTTCATGGCTACAAAATTAATCATTATTTTCGAAATAATATGAAAAACCTTCTAAATTATGGCCTTTTATGCTTAACTTTGCAGACAGAATAAGAAAAAACATGAATTATGCAGCAAGTGGATGATTATAAAGTTTCGGTTATTGTTCCTATATATAATTCTGAAGATACTATAGGTGCATGCATATCGAGCATTCTTAATCAATCCCTTTCTCCTATTGAAGTAATATTGATTGATGATGGCAGTAAGGATGCCAGTGGTAGCATCTGCGATGATTTTGCTCAAAGGGATCATCGTATTACAGTAATCCACCAGGAAAATAAAGGGCGAAGTGCCGCCAGACTCCATGGGACACAAGTCGCCAGCGGACAATGGCTGACTTTTGTTGATTCTGACGATACACTGCCATCAAGCGCACTCCATGATTTGTATTCTATGTGTTCTGATGACGTTGATATTGTTCTTGGAAATGGAGATAGCCTGAATATTGAGAACAGAGTTCTTGTTCCGATAGATGAGTTCCGTCATATGACAGTAAGAGCGGATGGGACAATTGGTGTTCCTTGGGGTAGTTTGTATCGAAGAACGGTTATAACTCCATATCTCTTTGACCTACCGAGGGAAATCATTAATGGTGAGGACTACATCTTTTGGCTGCGTTTGGTGTTTCTGACGGAAAAGTCTGTACGGATCGTTCATCAAAAAGTATACAATAAGGGAGAAGAACATACTTGTAATAGTTTCGTTTGGACCGCAGACTATTGTGCTAGACTAAACGATTTTAGGATGTCTTCCATCCCTGAAGAATACAGACAGAAATATCTGAAAGATACAATAATAGACCGTATAGCGAATCTTTGTGCTGTCGCCGTCTGTCAGAAAAGGAATACCTGGAAGAAAAGCAAATTCTATGTAGATATTAAGAGGGATATGAAATCGCTTGGAATCGTATTTACATGGAAACAATGTCTCTTTTTGCACATTCCCAGTCTCAGAATACGTAAACTTTTGGCATCTATATAACGAAGGACAAAATAAAACCATTATTTATTCGTTATTACAAAAGAACCCCATGAAAGAACAACAGGAGAAAAGCTACGGTCACGTACTGAAATATACCAGCTTGTTTGGAGGCATACAAGTACTGTCTATCATGATAGGCCTTGTACGTAATAAGGCTATGGCTCTGATTCTGGGCGCAGGAGGCATGGGTTTTAACGCTTTGTTAACCTCTATGCAGAACTTTGCCTCACAATCTACCAATCTGGGCATCTCTTTTGGGGCTGTACCCCGTCTCTCCGAACTTCACGAGCGTGATGATGACGCTGCATTGCATTACTACATACAGGTAATTAGACTTTGGAGTATTATTGCAGCTCTTCTGGGCGTGGTGTTTTGCGTGGTAGTCAGTCCACTGGTAAACCTGCTTTCGTTTACATGGGGCGACCATACCCTGCACTATGCCATGTTAGCGCTGGCAGTCGCAATGGGGGCTATTACAGGAGGTGAAACAGCTATTATGAAAGCTACCCGCCAATTGAGCAAGGTTGCGAAGACCCAGATTCTTACTGTGATTGCCACCCTTGTTGTTTCCGTGCCATTATACTACTACTATGGTCATTCGGGTGTTGTTCCTGCCATTGTATTGATAGCTTTTTCCACGATGACGATTACGGTTGGCTATTCGTATCGCTGCTTCCCTTTTCGTTTCGACTTCTGTCGTAGTATGTTGCGCGACGGATTCAGCATGATACGTTTAGGAATTGCATTTATAGTGGCTGCAGCCATAGGGAGCGCTTCCGAAATGGCTATTCGCTCCTATCTGAATGTTGTGGCCGGCATGGATGAGGTAGGATTGTATAATGCCGCCTTTATGATTGCCATTACCTATTCCGGATTGGTGTTCTCGGCGATGGAAACTGACTATTTCCCACGGCTATCTGGTGTTGCCAATAACTATGAGGCTACCAATTCTGTTGTCAACAAGCAGATGGAGGTGTCGTTACTCATGTTGGCGCCCATGTTAGTGGCACTTGTGTCAGGGTTGCCCTTGCTCGTTCCAGTGCTGTTCAGTAGCGAGTTCCTGCCAGTGGTACAGATGGCACAAGTGGCTGTGCTGGCTATGTATTTTAAGGTGTTAACTATGCCGGTGGCCTATATCACCTTGGCCCGCCGGTTATCTGTGTCGTTCTTGTTGCTCGAGACCGCATATTTTGTTGTCCTTATGCTGGCCATCGTCTGTTTTTATCAGCTGTGGGGACTTTGGGGAACAGGCTTGGCTATTGTCGTTGCCCATGTGGTAGAGAATGTCTTAGTGATGGGGTATGCCATGTGGAAGTATGCCTATCGTCTCACGTCATCAGTAGTGCGCTATGCACTCATACAAATGGTGATTGGCTTTGCGGCTTATGCAATCACATTGCTGACTGAGGGCTGGACATACTGGATAACAGAAGCCGCACTGACTATTGTCAGCACGGCTTATTCTGTTCACATCCTGCGTCAGAAGACGCATCTGTGGGAACGACTGCGCAGTAAGTTTAGAATTTGAAATCCAGTTCTAAGTCTACGAAATTGTAGTTAGACTTGGCTAGCGTGCGATCGTTGACACGAGCGTATTCGAAGTTCAACTGCAACTTTTTGTTGAAGAAATAGTTGGCACCAATCTCGTACATAGTCTTTGAGGACTCCCAGTCTTTGGAGCGACGATAGACGTTGTAGCGAGCCTTGGCATGCAGCTTTGATTTGATGATAGGAACGATACCGAAGGCATACCAACCATCGGCCTTGTCGCCCCATGCTTCGTCAGTTCCCCATCCCTGACTGTGGATATATTCAGCACGGAAGAGGTACTCGTTTTTGTCATACTCGGCAGAGATGGCATAACGGTTCTTGCGAACACTCTTCATTTTCGTCGTGATGCGGTTGCCTTTTGCATCAAGGTCTAAGCTCTTAAAGTCCATCTCTGCCTTGGTGCCGGTCCATCCGAAAGCACCAATGCGCAGACCTTGAATGGGCATTACCCACAAACCGCCGATGATGTCTTTCTGGTTGTCAGCATCCTTCTTGTTGATGCCCTCACCATTGTAGATGCCTAACTGATAGTGCAGTAGGCGGTGGTTGTCGCTCATGGGGAATAGAGAACCCTGAACCTGAATACCGATGTCACGACCGCCACTCGCCTTTTCTCCAGTACGGTCGCCATAGCCTACCAGATTGTTGACGACCAGACCATAGGAATACCATCCCTGTGTGATGGGGTGCGACGGACTATCGAAGGTGAAGGCACGCTTGAACTGACCCACTTTGACGCGGACTTCCTTGTACTTGTTCCACTCTGCGTAAAGGTCTACCAGTTGTACGGTAGGTTCGCCAGGCCCCTTGGCGTTGGTTCCTTGAATCTGGGCGCGCCAGTCGAAGTCTCCAATCTTACCGTCCAGAATGAAACGTGCCAGACGCAGGTTGAACTCATTATGTTCTGAACCTTCTCTGTCTTCTGCCTGATACTGCAGCATGGTATAGCCGCTAAACTTGATGTTGTTAATCCACTGTGGCACTTCAATGGTCTTTTTCTCTTGTGCATTGACTGTCAATGCCATAGCCATGAAGGCCAGTGTCATAAGTTTTTTCATTGTTTTCTTATTATTTTTTAATGAGTAATACTACATTTTCTACATGAGGGGTGTGGGGGAACATATCGACTGGCTGTACCTCGCTAACCTTGTATTGCACGTCAAGCAGTTGCAGATCGCGCGCCTGGGTAGCAGGGTTGCAGCTGACATAGACAATGCGCTCCGGAACTGCATTGAGGATGGTCTTCACAACATCCGGGTGCATGCCGGCACGGGGTGGGTCGGTAATAATCACGTCAGGCCGACCATACTCTCTGATGAAGTCGTCTGTCAGGATGTCCTTCATGTCGCCGGCAAAGAACAACGTGTTCTCAATGCCGTTAATCTGTGAGTTGATTTTAGCGTCCTCTATGGCCTCGGGCACATACTCAATGCCAATCACTTTCTTGGCTTTCTTGGCCACGAAGTTGGCTATAGTTCCTGTACCTGTATATAAGTCGTATACTAACTCGTTGCCAGTAAGGCCTGCAAACTCGCGTGCTACTGAGTATAAGTGGTAGGCTTGTTCGGTATTTGTTTGGTAGAACGACTTAGGGCCAACCTTGAACTTCAGGTCTTCCATCAACTCAAAGATGTGGTCTTTACCCTTGAATACCAATATCTCTTGGTCGCCAATGGTGTCGTTACACTTCTGGTTGTCCAAATAGAGTAGGGAGGTAATCTGGGGAAACTCATCGGCAATATGTTGCAAGAGACCTTTGACCTTTGACCATTGACCATTGATCATTTCCTGATCTCCCGAATGGTCAATGTGTATTTGTACGATTACCATCCATTCTCCACTAGCACTGTTACGAATAATGACATCACGAAGCAATCCTGTCTGTTGCCGTAAATCAAAGAAACTCAGATTGTTGGACTTGGCATATTCGAGTATTTTGTTGCGGATCTGATTGTGTAAATCGTCCATCAGCCAGCACTTCTCGATAGGCAATATCTTGTCGAAGGCGCCCGTGATATGGAAACCGATGGCTGGTGTATCCTTCAATAGTGTTTCGTCCTTTAATTGCTCGGTGGTTAACCAGCGCTTATTGGCACAACCAAAGTCGAGCTTATTGCGGTACTCCTGAGTCTTCACACTGCCCAAGATGGGATGGAACTCAGGTAATTCCACCTTGCCGATACGGTGTAGCTGGTCATAGACCTGCTGCTGTTTGAACTTCAACTGTTCTTCATAGGGCAGATTCTGCCACTTGCAGCCCCCACAGACACCAAAGTGTTTACAAAAAGGTATTGCGCGTACCTTACTATATGTAATAAAGCGCACCACCTCGCCTTCAGCATAGCTGTGCTTCTTACGTCGAATCTGTACGTCGCACACGTCGCCAGGTACGCAGAAGGGTACAAAGACTACCAAGTCTTGCCAGTGAAACAACGACTTGCCTTCAGCAGCAATGGCTTCTATTGTAACGCTCTCCAGAAGCGGTAATGGTTTCTTGTTTCTTGCCATTCTTTCTAATTTTTGGTGCAAAGTTACGAAGAAAATGTCATTCTGCCAAAATATTCTTGTGTTCTATGTAATTTTGTTGTGCAAAAAAAAGAAAATTATTTTGCAGAAAGAAAAAAATATCGTATCTTTGCAAACTAACAAATAAAACCAATATTTATTACTTATATAATACACTAGTTTATGAGCCAAAAAAGAGTTTACCTCTTCGGTAATGGTAAGGCCGAAGGTAATGCAAAAATGCGTGAGGAACTTGGTGGCAAGGGTGCGAACCTTGCTGAGATGAACCTAATTGGTGTGCCCGTTCCTCCTGGTTTTACAATCACAACCGATTGCTGTAACGAATACTATCAAGTTGGTCAGCAGAAGATTATGGAACTGCTGAACGACGACGTGATGGCTGCCGTGAAGCATATCGAGGGTCTGATGAACTCAAAGTTCGGCGACAAGGAGAATCCTCTGCTTGTTTCTGTACGTTCTGGTGCCCGCGCTTCTATGCCAGGTATGATGGACACCATCTTGAACCTGGGTCTGAATGACGAGGTTGCTGAGGGTATGGTGAAGAAGACCAACAATCCTCACTTCGTTTACGACTCTTATCGTCGTTTCGTTCAAATGTATGGTGACGTGGTGCTTGAGATGAAGCCCGTCAACAAGACCGATATTGATCCCTTCGAGGAGATTATCGAGAAGGTGAAGAAGGAAAGCGGTGTTGTGCTCGACAAGGACCTCTCTGTTGAGGATCTGAAGAAGTTGGTGAAGCTGTTCAAGCAGGCCATCAAGGAGCGCACTGGCAAGGACTTCCCCAACGATCCTATCGAGCAGCTCTGGGGTGCTATCTGCGCTGTGTTCCGTTCTTGGATGAACGAGCGCGCTATCTTGTATCGTAAGATGGAAGGCATTCCCGACGAGTGGGGTACAGCCGTATCTGTGATGGCTATGGTATTCGGTAACATGGGCGACACCTCTGCTACCGGTGTTTGCTTCAGCCGTGACGCCGCTAACGGTGAGAACCTGTTTAATGGTGAATACCTGGTGAATGCACAGGGTGAGGACGTTGTGGCTGGTATCCGTACTCCACAGCAGATCACAAAGATTGGTTCTCAGCGCTGGGCTGAGCGTGCTGGCATCTCTGAGGCAGAGCGTGTAGCTAAGTATCCTTCCATGGAGGAGGCTATGCCCGAGATCTATGCAGAGCTGAACAGCATCCAGGATAAGTTGGAACACCACTATCACGACATGCAGGACATGGAGTTCACTGTGCAGGAGGGCAAGCTTTGGTTCCTGCAGACTCGTAACGGTAAGCGCACAGGTGCCGCTATGGTGAAGATTGCTATCGACCTGCTCCACGAAGGTATGATTGACGAGAAGACCGCCATCATGCGCTGCGAGCCTCAGAAGCTTGACGAGCTGCTGCACCCCGTATTCGATAAGAAGGCCCTTTCTCAGGCTAAGGTTATCGCACAGGGTCTGCCCGCATCTCCTGGTGCTGCCTGTGGTCAGATCGTATTCCACGCTGACGATGCCGAGGCATGGCACAAGGACGGTCACAAGGTAGTTCTCGTACGTATCGAGACTTCTCCTGAGGACCTCGCTGGTATGGCTTCTGCTGAGGGTATCCTGACTGCTCGTGGTGGTATGACTTCTCACGCTGCCGTTGTGGCTCGTGGTATGGGTAAGTGCTGCGTATCAGGCGTTGGTTCTCTGAACGTTAGCTATAAGGACAAGACTGTCGAGATTGACGGCGTTGTATATAAGGAGGGTGACTATATCTCTCTGAACGGTACCACTGGTCAGGTTTATGCTGGCGAGGTGCCCACCAAGGCTGCTGAGCTCTCTGGCGACTTCAAGGAGCTGATGGACCTCTGCGACAAGTACACCAAGCTGCAGGTTCGCACCAATGCTGATACTCCTCGTGATGCACAGCTCGCTCGTGAGTTCGGTGCCAAGGGTATCGGTCTGACTCGTACCGAGCACATGTTCTTCGAGGATAAGAAGATTATCGCTATGCGTGAGATGATTCTCGCCGACAGCGTTGCCGGACGCGAGAAGGCTCTTGCCAAGCTGTTACCTTATCAGAAGGCTGACTTCAAGGGTATCTTGGAGGCTATGGACGGTCTGCCCGTCAACATCCGTCTGCTCGATCCTCCCTTGCACGAGTTCGTTCCCCACGATCTGGCTGGTCAGGAGACCATGGCTAAGGAGATGGGTGTCAGCGTAGAGGATATCAAGCGTCGTGTTGACTCACTCGCTGAGAACAACCCAATGCTGGGTCACCGTGGTTGCCGTCTGGGCATTACCTTCCCAGAGATCACCGCTATGCAGACCAAGGCTATCCTGGGTGCCGCTTGCGAGCTGAAGAAGGAAGGCAAGAATCCTAAGCCAGAGATCATGGTTCCGCTGATTGGTACGCTCTACGAGCTGAAGCAGCAGAAGGAGGTTATCCAGTACGCCGCTAAGGAGGTATTCCAGGAGTATGGCACTGAGGTTGAGTTCGAGATTGGTACCATGATCGAGATTCCTCGTGCAGCCCTGACTGCCGACCGCATCGCTACTGAGGCTCAGTACTTCTCATTCGGTACTAACGACCTGACTCAGATGACCTTCGGTTACAGCCGTGACGACATCGCTTCGTTCCTGCCTGTATACCTCGACAAGAAGATTCTGAAGGTTGACCCATTCCAGGTTCTCGACCAGAAGGGTGTTGGCCGTCTCATCAAGTTTGCTGTGAAGGAAGGCCGCGAAGTACGTCCTGACCTCCGCTGCGGTATCTGTGGTGAGCATGGTGGTGAGCCCAGCTCTGTGAAGTTCTGCGCTAAGATTGGCATGAACTACGCATCTTGCTCTCCCTTCCGTGTACCCATCGCACGCCTCGCCGCCGCACAGGCTGCAGTTGAGGAGTAATCGCAAGATTCTGAATATCAATAATTTGGGTGTAACGTCCTTTAAAATAGGGTGTTACACCCAATTCCTTTTAAAACGATAATCACGATAAATGTGACGAATTCGACGCAAAAATTACAAATAGATTACAAAAACACGAGTGGTAAATTACAACGAAATTACTGTGAAATTACAAAAAATAAAATGTGTAAATTGTATGGCACTACACTATTCATTAAAAAAGTAGTACGTGTGTACTACTTTTCTCATATTCGCAATGAATTAGTCCCTTACCGAATCAGCCTGGTAAAATCTTGTTTCTGACCTTTATCTCTATTTTCGATTCGGATTAAAACCATAGAACGTGACGGAATAGTATCTGGAAGGTTTTTCATCAAGTGAGAAATAACTTCCTCTATGTTATTAAAACCGATGTCTTCAACGGAAGCAAGAATCTTGCCTTTGAAATACAGAGTACCTTTTATTAGTTGCTTTGCTGAGAATCGGAATAAGTTACTCTCCGATTCCTCATTCTTATTGGCAGACGTTTTATCTTCAGTAAAGAAAATCTTCTCTACAACCTTCTCGTTAAGTTCCCAAGCAGGTGTAAAATCTATCTTAACATACGTTCTTGCCAGCTGAGTCTTATGAGCATGGTTGAGACCAAAATCCACTTCTGCAAGTGTCGCATCACATTCATTCTGTGCTACAGTAGCCCAAGTATGTCTAAAAGTGTAGCCACTGTAATAGTCTTCTTTCTTCAATTTAAGCACCTTCTCGCAAATCTGGCGAATACCGATGTTTACATTAGCATTAAAACTATCATAGGTACTATGTCTGGCATGGAAGTTAAAAAGGAACTCAGAGCTTGAAGTGTCTAAATATTTCTCCATGATAGGCTTAACAATATCAGGTACTCTAATCTCGAACCATGCATTGTCCTTTCTCGCATCTCTGGTTTTACGACGTTCATAACCAATTATGCCATCATGATAGTATTTTTTCTCTGCATAATAAAGGTCCACAGTGTTGATACCTGCAAGACAGAGGATTAACATGGCCACGTCATGACCTAATTCTGGAAGCGGGTATTTACGGTCGCTATCGGGTAGGGGAGCATAGAAGAATGAACGACAATCCTCCATGGAAATCGCTCTTTTTCGTGGAGTATCACTCTTCGGGATTTTTACCTTAGGCCACGGGTTTGTAGTGATACGTATTACGCCGCCATCATAATCATTATAGTCGAGTAGGGCTTGCTTAAAAATTTGCCTTACGCAGACAGGATATTGTTCTTTAGCCCTGGCTGTGTTTGATAGAGAACTTATCCATCTTGTTATAACAGTTGAGGTCAAATGAGAAAACATAACCTTTGTAGTGCCAATGAATCTTTCAAGATTTTGATATGCGAGTTCATAGGTACGTGCATTTCGAGCATGCCCATCTCTTATCATTTTGCTCTGATATTCGCGAGCATAGTCTGAAAAGCATAGGTCAGAAGTTCCTTTTATGAGATAAGATATAACTTCATTGACATCCCAATCTTTTACATCCTGCTTATTGAGTAACTCGGTATATAGTGCAATTTTATTTGCACAATACTTCATAACAAAAGGATCGCATACATAATTATTTTTATCTATGCCTTTGGAGTTTACTACTTTATCAGTCTTAATATACTGTGTTCTTTTGTTATGTGCAACACGGATATAGACGGTATAATATCCGTCGGGTCTTTGATAACGCACTATTGCTTTGAATTTTGCCATAATTACTATTAAAAATCCACCCCGGGCGAGGCGTAACGGAACCTCGTTGACCGGAGTGGTAAAAATTCTTTTTCTTTTTTTAACTGTGAGCCGTTACACATCACAGGGGTATACGCAAAAAAAGCCCGCAGCATACCCACGAATGGATATTCTGCGGACTTTCTCGCCAGAGCGCGTAGCCAGGAGCAACCCATGCTACATGTCCTATGTCTTCTGGAGCTTTCCCTGATATGACGGGCCAGGAGCAAAAGCTCTCTCCATCTGGTATCAGCCTTTGACCGTCTGAAGCTTCACATTGCGTAGCTTTCTACCTTTTACTTCAGGGGGAGTGCTGATTGTTCTATATCATTGGCAAAGGTACGAATTTTAATAGAAACCACCAAAGAAATTGTGTTAACGTTAACAAAAATGTGCTCAAGTAATACTCTATTATCTATTCTGATGATACCAGTGCGCATATAGTCAGTATATATTCTTTCTGCCTTAAAAGCCTCACACTCACTTGCACCGTACGCATACCTTTTGTCTTATATTTTTGATGATTTGCTGCCTCTTCTCATCCTGCAGGTGAATGTTTGTCAAGTTCTCATCTTGCTAAAATCTTGGTATTATACCAACTTTTCGGCCCAAAACTTGACATTTTAACCATTTTCCGGGTAAAAAGTTGATTTTTCGTCAAGTCAACTTGATTTTTCATCAAGTCCTGATTGATATTCCGTCAAGTCCACTCGATGATAATGCCATGCTTTGCCAGGTGACGCCCAGGCTTCTTCCATGGGGTAATGGCATCGGTACGGATGGTTATATTCTCAGCAGGAGTGTTGAGCCACTTAGCGAAATCTATCAGGCAGCTCAGCGGTATTTCATCCCTATCGATGCCCATCCTTTTAATATCTTTCTCACCTGCAAGAATATTGCCCGTCCTTTCAGTCCAGAGTACTACACTGAACCACTCATTATGCTCATCCATCCATTGTCGATGGGCATCATCGTTATACGATAGTTCGAATTGTTTTTTAAAGCTATTCATAATTTAACCAGTTTAATACATTACATTTGTTCTTTATTTGAAAGTCTATCCGTTCCTGAAGCTGATGGAAGCTGACGGGTCGGTAGCCGTTCAGATCCACACCCACCTCGTACTGGGTCGGCCTGCAGCACTGCTCAACGATAAAGGCATCTGAGCCTGTGATACCCTTACGCAGATGTACATGTCCGAAGAGCTGCCAGGTGGGATGCTGCCCAAATGCATGTGGCCATGTCAGCAAAGGGTAGTGGTTCATGATTATCCGTTGCCCGTCCACTTCTATCTCCAGTTGGTCGTAGACACCGGCGAAGAGCTGCTGGAGCTTCCGGAGGTTCTGCGGCTTACGGGTGTCCGGGTCATGATTCCCACTAATAAGAACTATCTGGCCATGCAGTAGGCCTTTCAGATTCCGTATCGTCGGGAACCCACCACCCTTATAGGAAAAGTCGCCCAGATGAAACACGACGGCATCTTCCGGCACTGTATCGTTCCAGTTGTCGATTAGTGCCTGATCATGCTCTGCTATCGTCGCCCATGGGCGGTTACAGAAGCGGATGATGTTCTGATGGCCGAAGTGCGTGTCTGACGTAAAGAACACCTTGCTGCCATCGGTAAAGTTATATTCCATATTCCTTTGTTTCATTCATAAAGAGCTGCCACCATCGAACTGTTAACCAGCCGCTCGGCAAATGGGAGGCTGGTCTAAGTGAACGCGTCGATGAAACCCGTTCCCGCAACTCCTCCCAAAATGCTGCACTCCTGTCTGAGTTTTCTTCGCTGGAAGAATTGGGATGCTCAGAACTACTCCAGCCGGCAGTGTGCAGCTTCAGGAACTTGGTCATAGGCCGATAAAGCGCAGGCATGGCCAATACACCCTTCCTGAAAAGATTGGAGAGCCGTTTTTTCAGTCGTTATCGGCGTTTGCCTCAGACCCTCGCAGACGTGCAAATGCACCCGTGAATACCTATTCCGCACTCTCCAGTAGTAATCGCCTTCACTGGTCATAGATGCTCGTTCGAATGAACGCCCCCTAAGCTCAACGTCTTAACCTGCATCCATCACAAACGGAGTCATGCTCCAGAAGAAACAGGTGCAGTAACCGTTATCCAGTCCTTCGGCGATATAAGGGCCTGGCACAGCAACGCTCATGGGATGGTCTCATGACGGGTCGTAACCTATCCCCGCACTCCCAAGGCTCATGGGCCGGTCATACCGAGGCCGCCGTAACCGCCTCCCGCTTCTCCCATGGCTCAATTGCCGTCATGCCAGGCTGAGCTTCTTGATTCTCCGATGGCAGCGAGTTTTATTCGATCAGTCAACGTTGGTCAGAATGAATCTGACACGAAGGAGTTCCACAAGAATCTCAATTTCTTTATTTCACTGTTTCAAAGATCGCTATTCAAGCCCTTCCATCAGGACTGTCATGGCCAGCTCCTGGGCGCAGGCTGGTGGAGCACCGGCACGGCGCTGCACCTCATACTCTTCAGATGCTGCATCGGCCCTGGCGCTGATGAAGTCATTATCGTCTTGTCTGACATCACCGGCATTGGTAAGATATGCCCGAAGATAGGTAGTATAATAGTTTGCGTCCATCAGTCTAAATATTCTGTGTGTGACAGTTCTTCCTGCTGCAGATGTTTGTCCAGGTGTTGCAGGTACTCGGCATCGTGCTCGATGTCTGGAGTATTCTTATTGTTCTTCTTCATAGCCTTGTCAATCAGGAAGTGCATAGATGATGTTGATACCCTGCTTATAGCAGTTCATCATGATCTCAACCTGCTTGCCGCCGATGGTGGCCAGTCCCTCATAGATGTACTCTGTACCGTCTTCTGAGTTCGTCACCTTCTTCATAGTGATACCATAGCGCTTCTCGATCTCAGCTTTGAAGCCCAGTGCCTTGGCATCACCACCACCGGCATAGGTGACTCCTACCATGCCCAGACCTTTACCATTGCCGATAAACATGTAGTTGATAACTACCGTTGCATCAACATTTGAGTAGAGCAAGGTGTACTCATTACTGTTCTCGTTCAACTCCCAGTTAAAGCCGGACATGTATTCCTTGACATGACTCTGTGAGCTTCCGAAGTCCAGACAAGGATCCACATACTCGGTACTGCCCGTCGGTCCTGTAGGAGTCTGGGGTGTACCGTCATCACTGTCACCGCCACAGGCTGTGAACGTTACACACATTGCTGCCATCATGGTCAGCATCATCATCTTCGCAAAAATACTCTTTTTCATAAGCACTTGTTTGTTGTAGTTATAAGTTATATAAAAAAAATATAGCCACAGAAATCCCGTAGGATCTCTGTGGCCTATCCATTCAGTTCTTCTGAAATCGGCTGGACTTTGACCGACAAAGCGTGTAGCCAGTTACCATGCTACTGTCCAGGCACCAACAGCAGATAGGCACCTCCCATTACGTAGCTATTGCCACCTTTTATGCTTCTACCTGTTTGTTTTATACTGCAAAGATACGAATAATATCTGAAACTACCAAAGCAATTGTGTTAACGTTACCAAAATCATCGACTTTTCCTTTCATTCAGCGATTCAGAGACCACCAGTGAGCATCCTCCCAGTAACGCTCCCTTTTACGTCGCTCACGATTCCTGCACTCGGCAGCCTTATTACAGTTCTTCTTGGAAGAGTTTTTATTATCCCCACAGAGCCAACCGCAAAGAAGCAGACCTAAAAGTATCAGTTCCATACCTACAACTTATTTTGTTTTACACTCTCCTTTATTTATATATAGGTGTTCAAGCAACCAATTCATAAAGGTTTCTAACACGTTTGTGCCTATGAACATTTGCCATATTGATTTCTGGGATATCGTTCAGTGATGTCCAACTGCGTATCTCTGCATCACGCATTTCCTTTATTTCCTCAATATAACCAGAAAGCGTTGCTCTACAACCAATAGGCTCTATTTTTGTTAGTTCCTCTATCATCCTTTCCCAAAAGGCCACGTTGACACAGGTGTCTTCGTTTTTTATTCTTATTACATAGAACTCATTGGCACAGAATGTAAGGTCACGATACTCGTCAAACGAAACTTGTTCCTCTCCATTATGGTATCCACCATCGATTTCGATGATGATTTTCTCGTCAAACATTACAAGGTCGGGATAATAGGCACTCTCGCCCGCAAAAGCTATTGCATAGTTTTTTAACACATGCCTTCTCATGCTTTCAGGCAAGTACCAATATGCCCACATTTCCTCGATGGTACGTTTGCGCGGCTGACTCTTTGCTCTTGCCTTCTCAAAATTCTTAAGTTCTCTGTACTGTGTCATATTATTATAGCTTTTATTATTATTTCTGATGCAAAGTTAAACAAAATACTTTAATTATCCAAATAAATATTCAATTATATACTTTAATTTAACATTATTTATTAAATCAAATACTTTAATATTGATATTTCTGACTATCTTTGCAAATGAAAAGAAAATAAGAGAACTAATATGAGGGTAAAAGAGCTACTAAAAATAAAGGGGATTACACAGAAGGAGTTTGCAGAAAAGCTTGGCATGACTCCAATCGGGTTGTCGCAAATCTTGTCGGGCAAACCATCTTATACAACACTGGAAAAGATAGCTTCAGCACTTGATGTAGATGTGTGGGAGCTTCTGGTCTCTCCTGAAGACATCATAAAAAAATATAGCAATAGCAAGGACGAAGTAAACATTCAAACATGTCCTCACTGTGGCAAACCGATTATTATTAAGACAGAATTACTGAAGAGCGAACAATAAAAGATACAAAAACAGTACTATAGTTGTTTGTCTGGCCATTTCTCAAACTCCAATTCAAGCTCTATCCATCGTGGCTTTTCATCTTCAGTTTCTCCTCTTTGATTGGAAACACCAAGGCCCAAAAGGCGAATTGGGTGGGAATGAAACTCTACCTGACGTAGCAATTGCTTGGCCAGAGGCAAAATGTTATCCTTAGTGCGGAGGATATGCTCAACAGTGATGCTACGCGTAATCTGCTGAAAGTCCTGGAACTTGATTTTTAGCGTTAATGTTCGGCCTTCAAACTCATTCTTTGCAATACGACGCTCCAGTTCGAGGACAGTGTGTTAAAGTTCAATGATGGCAGCCGACTGGTCACTGATGTCCTTCTCGAAGGTCTGCTCACAACTTACCGATTTACGTTCCCACTCACTGATAACAGGTCGGTTGTCAATGCCACGGGCGAAGTTGTAGAATACCTGCCCCATCTTGCCAAACACCTCTGTTAGCCGTTGTTGCGACTGGTTGCGCAGGTCAGCACCCGTAAAGATACCCATGAAGTGCATCTTCTCAGCGGTCTTTTGCCCTACACCCCATATCTTTTCCACCTTCAACTGCGAGATAAAGTCGAGTGCTCGGTCTGGATGGATTACCGTCAGGCCATCAGGTTTCCGCCAGTCGGAAGCAATCTTCGCAAGGAACTTACAATAGCTTACGCCAGCCGATGCCGTCAGTCCTGTCGTTTCAAATATGCGCTGCTTAATTTCCTTCGCTATATCAATTCCAAGTTCTATTCCCTTTTTGTTATTTGTTACATCAAGGAACGCCTCGTCGAGTGATATGGGTTCTATCAGGTCTGTGTAGTCATGGAAGATTTCGTGCAGTTGTGCCGATACCTCCTTATATCGTTGGAAGTGCGGTTCTACGATAATAAGCTGCGGGCAGAGCCGCTTGGCCACCTGAATGGATTGTGCCGAGTGAACGCCAAACCGCCGTGCTTCGTAACTGGCAGTGCTGACAACTCCACGTTCGGCATCATGGCCAACCGCTATCGGCTTGCCTTTTAGTCCTGGATTGTCGCGCTGTTCCACAGCGGCAAAGAACTGATCCATATCCACGTGGATGACCTTCATAATATGAATAATAATTTCATGCTTGCGTGCTCAGTAATTACAATACTGTCCTTTCTACTGTCCGAATTTATTTATAATGTGATCAATCGCTTCTTGGGTTGCCAGATTCTTAAACTCGTCGCTTTTTATGCGGTTCACAAAATCTTGAAAAGAATCGAATTGAGATTCAAATTCTATAAGTGGTGCCAGTAATTTGTCCTTAAGGTTCCTAATTCCCATAGAACCAAAACGTTCTTTAATAGACTTTACTCGATTTATCATCTCTTTTAAATAGTTCTCATCGCAGCATGAGATCTTTTCAGAAGCGCCATCTATGACACAGAGATTAAAATGGTATAACAAATTACTTTCCAAAAATTTTGGATGATTCTCTGCGTATACAAGGACATGATTCATGTCTAAAGGTATCATAAACTCCTCTAATATTTTACCCCTTTTATTTTCAGATTTTAGTGGAACAAAGGGTATATCACCGATAATAAGAGGTTCATATGTTTCATAGATGTAGAATTTCCGATCTATATCGAACCAATTATGCATGGCAACATTTTCATCATACACTGTTGGCATAAGAACTTTCTGGTATTCTTCATTTTCTTTTAGGAGCTGTATGATATTTGGAACATCTTTGTTGGTGTAGATTCTTCCATTTGGATCTACGTATGGATCAACTATCCCTTCATTTTCCAATAGGTCAATTACTCGTTTCAAGCCTCCAGGCACTCTCCAATATAAACCAAGGACAAATTCAACTATATCCGCTTTTACCTGTGCTGGCATTTCATGAATGTCATAGAAATATTTTTCTCGCATATCTTCAAATGCCTTCGAATAGCAGTTATCCTTCTCTTTGAAGAAGACTTCTTCTAAATTGAATGTTCCATTCTTCCCTAAATCAATATTATTAAGCCCTGGAGAATAGTATATCCCGGAAGTACTTGTACTTCTGTATGTATCAAACTCTACCCTACAATAATGTAATTGCTTATGTTTATCTCTAAACCCTCTGAGGTAAAACTGAGGCAAATAATGATCTTTACTCATATTGATAATTGCTTTTCAGAATTTCCATTATTCTTTGTTCCTTTTCACCTCCGAAATCATTCCTGAGGTTCAAAAATCAGCTTCATGCAAGCATTTAATGTATTTATTGGGTGCAAAATTATGAAAAAAAACAGATTTTTGATTGCTTTTTAAAAAATAGTAGTAATTTTGTACCCACAAGCATCAAGAGCAGTGTCCGAAAGGGTGACTCGCCAACCGAGCTTTAGCTTAGCCACGGTGGTCAGTACGATGCGGAAGCAACATTTATAAACTTCAAAAAGTTATGCGAAATCACATTTATTACACGAAGTATGCCCTGCAGTTCGCAGACATGCAGATTCCCGAGTTAGTAACAGTATTCAATTATCAGGTCGGTAATACCGGCTGGACTAGTATGCGCGCCTATCACGACCACGCACTCATCGACGAGTTCCAACGTCGCAGTATTGATGTGTCAGCCGTCTATGATGGTAAGACCATAAGTTTCGCCCATCCCGTCAAGTACGATATTATTGCCAATCGACTGCTCACCATTGGCTGAAAACCCTCTTATAGCCAAACTCCACATTGCCGCCTGCTCTTGGCAAAAATAACGGAGTTTAGACTCCCAACCCTCTTTTTGCAATAAAAAACGGTTCTCAAACGTTATAAATATAGGCGTATCCCGCCGAGGTTGGTAACATTAAGTTTTGGCCGACTATTTGGAACCTCAAACGGGCCTCGTTATCTGAGAAGGTGGCGAGGCAACACGATTTTGGCCTACTTCTATCTATAAAATGAACTATTTTCATTAAATTTCTCAAATTATTTAGCTATTAAGTCGTTTTTTTAGAATAAAGTTCGTATCTTTGTAGCGATTATATAATATGAAGATATGGCTGCTAACAAAGACCTCAATCGCTTAAAAGTGATACTGGTGGAGAAGAAGAAGTCCAATCTTTGGCTATCCAAAGAGTTGGGATGCTCGCCAACAACTGTATCTAAGTGGTGTACTAACTCATCACAGCCTCCATTAGAGATGTTGATGAAAATAACCAGGTTACTTGACGTAGAACTAAAAGACCTCGTCAGGTATGAAGAACTTGATAAAAACGATTAAACTATATGAATAATCTGACAATACCCGTAGGTGGAATGTATCAAGAGTGGAGTTGCCTGATGGATTTGGTGGAGGAAGAAACCGCTAAGACATTGGAGCAATTGGCCAACACGAAGGGTTGGCGAGAAGTGCAGGCTTGTGAAGCAAAAGATATGGGTTTTGGTGAGCTTGCGGAGTGGTCAGTCCCTGAAACGGATGCACTGGTACTGATTGACGATAATTATCTTGTGTGTCTGCACAAGGGCGACCTTGTAATGAACTAACCCAATATGCCAAAAAAGAAACTCAAGATAGGACTTGTGGATGCCGACCTGCTTTGCAACGGGACGCGGCACCCTAATCTTGTCTTGATGAAACTGGCAGGATTCCTAAATGACAACGGCATTGACTTCAAACTGATTATAGATCAGGACGAGGATATCACACCTTACAAACTAATCTATATATCCCGCGTGTTCACGTTCACCCAGATGCCAGCGTTCTATGAGAATGCTACTCCCGCCCAGAAGCGTAAATTCCGAAGAGGTGGCACTTTGCCAATATCCTAATCTTCGTGGTGGCCCCCGAAAAAATGGAATTGACCTTGCTCGCCAAATGCCTTACTATCATCTTTATGATTCATTTGTTGACCGTAAGGTGGCCGAAGGGTTTAAGCGTGATAAGTACAAAGACTACCAGCAGTACAGCATAGGCTTCCTTACTCGTGGTTGCATCCGTCATTGCCCATTCTGCATCAACAAGTTAGAAGACAAAATCTTCCCGTATTCCGACCTTGAATGGTTCCTTGATGAAGAACGTGATGATCAAGGCCGATTGGTGCGCCCCTATATCTATCTGTGGGATGATAACTTCCTTGCAGCCGACCCTGCCATTTGGCGTGCCAGACTGCAACAGCTGATAAACACGGGACGACCTTTTCAGTTCCGTCAAGGGCTTGACGAGCGTATGCTGGCACAAAGTCCTCATGGTGAGGAGATGGCCGAGATGCTCTCGAAAACGAAGTATCATGGTGACTTTATCTTTGCCTTTGATAATTGGAAAGACCGTCCACTAATAGAAAGAGCCTTAAAGATCTGGAAGCATTACAATCCCAAGAAGGGTACAAAATTCTACCTGTTCTGCGGATTTAAACAAACAGAGCAAGGTTATCAGAAATTCTATCGTGATATATGGGAAATCTTTCAGCGCATCAAGGTGCTGATGACTTACGGTTGTGTAGGTTACCTAATGCGTCATGAAGACTACCACAACGCTCCGATTTCAAACTTGTACATTCAAATCGCCCGCTGGTGTAATCAGCAGGCCTTCTACAAGAAGATGTCGTTCTGGGAATATTCTTATCGTAACCAAACGTTCTGGGAACAAGGCGCAGGTTTTGAAGTTCTTAAGCCCATAAAGCCATTTGAAGAGTTCCAACGGGATTATGAAACGGGATATTACGATAGAGAAGATTCGCGAGGTAAAGTGCGAAAAATTTGCAAAACCTTGCAGACTCTACTTGATACACTAGAGATGTTTCCTGAACATCGAGAGGAACTACTTGAAATGTTTAACTATAAGATGTCTAACTTAAAAGATCCCAAACTTTGGGAGTAAAGAAAATTGAGATATGCCAATAATAAGTCATGACTATAAAAACCTGAACAATTTGGAAACCATCATCAAACATAATGATGGAACACCATTATATGGTGAAATAGACATGTATCGCAGGATATGGAAAGATTGTGAGAAGAGCAATCTTACCTGGCATTTTTGGCATGATTTGCGTTTGCCCATTGGTAATAGCAGACAATCCGAAATTCAAATTGATTTCTTCTTAGTATGTGAAAAAGGGGCACTCGTTGTTGAAGTAAAAGGTGGTAACGTTGGTATCCAAAATGGTCAGTTCTTCTTTAGCAAAGGAGACGGGATGACTATGGACAGGTCGCCTTTCCAGCAAGCTGAAGACTACAAATATGCGTTGCTGAACAACAAGATTATTAATAGCAGCCAAATCTTTATAGACACGGTATGTGCGTTCCCGCACACAAAGATGGCTCACACGAACCATCTTCCCAAGTTGGATATGGGATATAAATTATGGTCTGCATACCAACAGGAGAATCAATCAGAGTCTTTTGCTGAGTTCTGTCTATCAGTACTTAGCATTGACAAAGAGAGAAAACATTGGTTTACTGAGGATTTGAAGCCAACTGAGGTAGATATTGCGATTCATCATCTGGTCGCAAATATTCGCCCTGATTTCAGCTATACAGAAACCAGTTACCAAAGCATTCTTGACTGGCTGAACATTCAGAATCTCGATACATTCAAGAGTCTGGAGAAAAACAATCGCATTATTATCGAGGGAGGCCCTGGTACTGGTAAAACAACCATAGCGAAAGCATTTATCCGCAGATACAAGTCCTTACGGGGCGTTTATATTTGCTGGAATAATCTTCTGGCAGCGACGGTACGCAATCAGCTGTTAAAGGTCGGGCTGGAGAATTGCGAGGTATATCAGTTTATTTCATTTATATCGAAACTGGACCCCATTCACAAGTTTGTCACCTTCGATGATTTTCAGGAAGGTTCTTCATCCCTTATTGAGAAAATGAAGAGACTGTTTGACACACTTCGCGAATCAGATGACTTTATCCCATATGATTTTATTGTCATTGATGAAGCGCAAGACATTTTTGACAAAGGGGCTGCGGAAGTCCTAAATTCACTTACATCTATAAACAGTAATGGTCTTGGAACAGGTAGATACCTTGTTTTCTTTGATACTGAGCAAGGATATAGAAAAGACATTCGAGAATTAGATAGTTACGCGGAAGACATTTCGCGATATGGAACCCATTTCGTTTTGAATGAGAACAAAAGAGTTCCTAATAATAAGCAGATCGTTGATGAAGCCAACAAGATCTTGGAAAGTGAAGACGGGACACAGACTTCCATAATAATAAGAGATATTGAGGGAAGTAATGACCCTGCTATAAAAATACATCACTACCAAGGGACTAACGAATTGGTAAAGCATATAAAGGCCCTCCTAACAGATTTGAGAAGTGGGGAAAAGAAATGGTCAGAGTATGTAGTTCTGACGGACTCCCATAACAAGCAACTATTTGAACGTCTTTCTGATATTGAACTTATAAAAGAATTAAAGCCCGAGAATGTCAGATATGAAGAAGACAGGTTGTGTTTAACTACAATTTTGTCCTACAAAGGGCTTGAAACTAAGCATGTACTATTAGTGTTAAACAACCGGGAAGAAATAGACAAGTTTGAACTATATGTCGGAATGACTCGTGCAATGTTTGATCTTGAAATATTACTTCTTGACAAAGTTAACTCGTCAAATTGATATCGGCTCATATGACAGAAGAATTTAAAAATATTGCCAACCTATCATCTGCAGAGGTCGATTCCATCATCAATGCAATGGTTCATACACAAAAGGAATCGGCTCGTCGATTCATAAACGTGATGAACAGCATTGTGGATTATTATATGAACAGGAAGGCAGAAGATGGAGAAATCTGTTTCCCAATCATCTATATGCCACATGCCCCAGAATGGGCTCGCGAAGTGTGGTTGAAATTCCTTATTCTAAAGTTATCTTTGTATTACAACGATGATAATAGAGAGCTTCTTAAAAGAAGAGCTGCGTCTATGCGTAATATCGTACTTCGAACAAAAGAAGACGAAAAACACATGAAACAGTACGCTGTCCCATGTGCTAAATACATCCGAGAAACATTGGGTAGTATAACAGATAATTATTCTGGCGAGAAAGGACACAAGAACATAATAATTTGCGGAGAAGGAGATTTGCAAGTATCCAGAGCTGATAAGCATAAATTCATCTCTGAGTTCTATGGTGAAACCGACAACCTCTTTACTGAAAAGAACTTGATTATGTGCCATAATCTCGATGCTGACGATATACGAGACCAGCTTAGAGAGCACAAAAGAGATGATGAGTATGTTATGGTGGATAACCTTTTTGTGTTCTATACGAATAACGACAAAGTCAATTCGTTAGAAGAAAGCTCACTCGAACGCTGGAACACGGCATACAAGATGGGGTTAAAGAACTGTTTCGTCTTTGCTTTCTCAAAAAAGCCTTTCCATCTTCGTCATTCTATAAGTAAGGGGATTGGCTTCTGTCGGAAATTCCCCATGGTAAGTGAAAAAGAGTTCTACCAATACCCCCATTACATTACTTTCGATGAGGAAGAGAGCAACTATATGTTTGGGAGGAACAATTCATATGAGCACATTTTTATCCCTGATGACCAGTTACTGTTTTCTGATGTGCTTGGTTCGTTACTTGATGAATCGGAATATAGGATTCAAGAGCGTAACCGTTTCTCTTTATGCCTAAGTGACGAACTTATATCTCTATACTCGAGTTATCTTCACAAATCTTTTCCTGATTATAATGATGAAGACTATCAAATGTCAATAGAATGGCAACTAGAAAGAGCCTCCAAGGCAGTTAAACCGATAATTCATAATTGTATCATTAAGGAAAAACTGATAAGGAGCAAGACCCGAGATGAGTTTGGAGAAAAACTAAAAATAGCTATCGTATTGGATAAGAGCATTGATTTGTCCATGAAAAGAGCATTAACAACTTGCCTACAGGAATATTCTCCACGATTAGAGGTGAAGTATTACGACTACTCTGCTCTAAAGCCAATAAATGGGAATAATGCTATTAAAGAAAATCGTGTAATTGTTCTGCAATATCGTCCACATTATGTCAGAGAGTCATATGCAAAGTTCCCAAATTCTTTTGACCCTATACCTGTACGTAAAGATCAGTTCATTCATGACATTATACAAGGAGTAGCGTTTAATGACATGTATGAATGGGATAAATACGACTATGATAAATATAAAGCAGATTTGTTGGATTC
>CADBWR010000041.1 GCA_902798425.1 uncultured Bacteroidales bacterium | reverse complement strand
TCAGCAATAGCCTGACAACTGTCGTACACGACGACGATTGATTCATGTTTCATAATCCCACAAAAATGTTTGTTTCGCCTCACGCCCTTACATCGAGAGTCGTTTGGCATATTACCGAAAAAGGCTGGTCTTCAGACTTTCCTCCACTCCCAAGCGCCTTCTCACCCAAACGGGCAATGGCGTGATTTAGCGAGAACAAAGCCGAATGTATTCGTGCTTTGTCGAGCGCAAACGCTATCGAGCGAAGCTCAATGGCGCTTATGCTTAGGAGCCATAACGGAGTTCACTGCTGCGGGACAGTCGGAGATTCACACTCCAGTTCCCAATTAATCGCGGCTAAGCGAACCTTTACGGGCGAAGGTCGAGGCTCTGCCTCAACTTTCACAAAGTTGGTCGAGGCTCTGCCTCAACTTTCACATTGACTCTTTCCAGAATCACATTGCAAATGTACGAACTTTTTCTGAAAGTAAGAACGTTTTTCTAGTTTTTTTTGCGAAAAAAATGTGTACCTTTGAGCTTCGCTCGATAATACTCCAGGAAATACTCAAATTTAATTTGGTATTTCGCTCGCTTATTTGTAACTTTGCAGCCATAGACAACATCAAGATAATAAGATGTAGTAAGATGAAACAGGAAATCAATCCGCAAGAGACCAATCGGGCGATAGCATTTGAGCTGTGGATGAAATCTCCAATGCCGTTACCGCAAAGGCTGGCTGAAGACCACGCTCCCTATCTCGTTCCAATTCCATCACTCTCAAATGGACGGCACACACGCTGCCCGATTTCTGGAAAAATTACAGAAAACAATAAACACAATATAAAATAAGTATACCCGCCAGTTCATTGACCACGAAGTCGTATATCAATGACAATTAAGTAATATGGTACAGCAAATAGAGATAATCCTGAAACCGAAACGCAGAGGGTTCCACTTGGTTACGAGTGAAATTCTGAGCCAGTTGCCAAAACTGCCGAAGACTGGTATCGTGAACATCTTCACAAAACATACCAGTTGCGGACTGAGCATCAACGAGAACGCTGATCCTGATGTTCGTGTGGATATGGAGACCATTTTCAACCGTCTGGTTCCTGAGAACCGTCCAGAGTACGAGCATACCTTGGAGGGTGCCGATGATATGCCTGCTCATGCCAAGTCCACATTGAGTGGTGTCAGCCTGACTATTCCCATTACAGACGGACGCTTGAATCTCGGAACTTGGCAGGGTATCTATTTCTGTGAGTACCGTAACTATGGCGGTTCCAGAAAATTGGTAGTAACGATTTTAGGCGAATGAAATAGTAACCAAATTACAGAATATTAAGGAAGAAAGTAATAATACCAGTATTAATCAGATCGGCGAACATAGCACCGATGATGGGAACTATAAGGAAAGGCTTGATGGTATAGCGATATTTATAACATACCGCACTCATGTTGGCCATCGCATTAGGAGTTGCCCCCAGCCCAAAGCCACACATGCCGGCACACAGTACGGCAGCATCGTAGTCACGCCCCAATAGGGGGAATGCCACAGCGTATGCAAAGAGTGCCATCAAGACGACCTGAGAGAACAGAATGACAACCAAAGGAAGTGCTAAGCTTTGCAGTTCCCACAACTTCAAAGAAATCATAGACATACCCAAGAACATGGAGAGACAGATATTGCCTACACTAATGATGCGCTCCATATCCAGTAGTTTTTCTGCTTTTTCCCATTCACCATCCTCCTTGTAACTGATGAATCCTAACGTATTACGGGCTATAGCGGCCAATATCAAAGCGCCAAAATAGGTTGGAAACGTAATACCCGTCTTAGCAAGCAACCAACTCATAATAGTTCCGCCACCCATAACCAGGAGAATGCAGTAGGAAGCCTTGGCATACTGCTGGAACTCCTGTTCGTTAGTACTGATACGTTTTGCACGACCCGTTGGAGAGGCCTCATCACTCTCGATACCTGCCATTGCAGGGTCAATCTCCTCATCTTGTGGCTGCATCTGCTCGTGAGTAAGCTTTGTACGAATAATCCTCTCTGCCAATGGACCGCCTAACATCGAACCAGCTATCAGACCAAAAGTAGCAGCAGCCATACCTATAGTTCCTGCCCCCTGCAGTCCCATCCCTTCAAGAACACTCGCAAAACCGCCTGCTGTACCATGTCCTCCTGTCATGGATATACTACCAGCAGCCATACCAATCAAAGGATCAACACCCATAAGTCGCGTAATACCCATTGGCATTAAATTCTGCATAGCAATAATGACGACTAACAAGGCAAGCATAATCATCAAAGGTTTTCCACCTTTCTTGATTACTTTCAGATCACTTTGGAATCCTACACTGGTAAAGAATGCAAGCATAAAGACATCCTTCAGCGTTGCATCGAACGAAATCTCGATGTCGAACCATCCATATAGCGCCAGCGTAATCAATGAGAAAATAATACCGCCACTGACTGGCGATGGCACACAATATTTCTGCAAAAGCCCAACCTTTCGTGTTAAAATCATACCAACGATAAGAGCCAGGGCTCCAATACCGGCTGTTTGCAGCATATCCAACTCAATACAAGTCATCATCTGTAATTATTATAGTTACTGGTTTTGCAAAAGTAAGAAAGAATTATCAAATCTGTGTTAAAAAGGCTTATTTCTTAGTTTTTTTTAGTATTTCAACGAAGCATCGTTTTTGCCTTGCGGTATGACAGCGAATATTTTTATGCAAATGTTTGCTGGTTAGAAATTATTTTGTACCTTTGCAAGCGATAAACCAAAAAGTAATAAAAAAATGGACGACTACCCGGCGGATAATACTAATTCGTAAGGCGGGGGATAGCGGGCAAAGCAGCTAATCCCTTTGCCGCTAAGTTACTAATTATGCATTATGTACTATGCATTAAAAAAGGATTAGCACAATGAAGACCTATTGGAACACCCAAAGCGGACTAAGCCAACTTAAAGAGTGGCAGTCCAATTGTTGGATACAGGTAACGTGTCCAACGGAGGAAGATCAGCAGTTATTGGAAGAGCAGTTCAATATTCCTGACTACTTCCTTTCCGACATCAGCGATACTGACGAGCGTGCCCGTTACGAATATGACGACGGTTGGATGCTCATTATTCTGCGTATACCCTACGTTAAAGAGGTACGCTCGCGTACGCCATATACTACAGTGCCCTTAGGAATCATCCATAAGCGCGATGTCACCATCACCGTCTGCTATTACGAGACAAACATGATGATTGACTTTGTCAGCTATCAACAGAAGCGTGGTGTGGGTTTCACCGACCATGTCGATATGATATTCCGTCTGTTCCTTTCGAGTGCCGTCTGGTATCTGAAGCGCTTGAAACAGATTTCAATGCTTATCGACAAGGCCAAGCGCAACCTGGACCGCGAGGTCAACAACGAGAGTCTGATTGGTCTCAGCCGTCTGCAGGACTCACTCACCTACTTCAACACCTCCATTCGCGGCAACGAGACATTGCTGTCGAAGTTGAAATTTAAGCTGCAGATTGACGAATTGGATGCAGACCTGATTGAAGATGTCAACATCGAGATGACACAGGCCCGCGAGACGACGAGTATCTACTCAAACATCTTGGAGTCAACGATGGACACCTACCAGTCGATTATCAACAACAACATGAATACCATCATGCGTACACTGACCTCGGTAACCATCATCCTCATGTTGCCCACGCTGGTAGCTTCGTTCTTCGGTATGAACCTCATCAACGGAATGGAGAATAATCCAGTAGGTTTCATCATTGCCATCGTCATTTCGGTAATCATTTCCGTACTATCTTTGCTGATATTCAAGCAGAAACGGCTCATTTAGTCACTTTTTCCACAAAAAATTAGGTGGTTTCAGAATTATTTACTAATTTTGAAGCCCATATCGTGATATTCGAACTAATCCAGAACATGAACTAAAAGTTTTTTAGATGATGGACTCTCAAGAAAAAGCTCTCGCAGAAGAGCAGATTACTACGCCACAGGCTGACCAACAGCCAGAGAACGTAAATGAAGTTGCTGAAGTAGAAAATGCTGAAAGCTCAGAGGTCACCGAGACTGTCGAGCGCAAGCAGTATGACACCAAGAAGGATGTCTTAGAGCGCGTCCGTGAGATTGCTCACAGCGACGAGGCTCCACAGAAGGACGAGGTTGACTACCTGAAGACCGTCTTCTACAAGTTGCATATTGCTGAGCGTGAAGCTGCCCTCAAAGAGTTTCTTGATGGTGGTGGTGACCCCGAACAATATCAGATAGTACCCGACCCCACAGAAGAAGCTTTCAAGGCCGAGATGGGTATTATCAAGGAGAAGCGTCAGAAGCTCTTCCGTGAACAAGAGCAAGAGAAGCAGGACAATTTAGAGAAGAAGCTTGCCATCATCGAGAAGATTAAGACCATGATAACCTCGCCTGAAGAGGCCAACAAGTCTTACAAGGATTTCAAGGCTCTGCAGGAGGAATGGAAAGAAATCAAGAATGTTCCCGCTGAGCGCGCCAACGAACTGTGGCGCAACTATCAGTTGTACGTAGAACAGTTCTACGACTTGCTGAAACTGAACAGCGAGGCTCGCGAATATGACTTCAAGAAGAACTTAGAGATAAAGACCAAGCTCTGCGAAGCTGCTGAGAAGTTGGCTGAAGAGACTGATGTCATCAGCGCTTTCCACCAGTTGCAGAAGCTGCATCAAGAGTACCGCGAAACAGGTCCCGTAGCCCGTGAGTTACGCGAAGAGATATGGAACCGTTTCAAGGCAGCCTCAACAGTTATCAACAAGCGCCATCAGCAGCACTTTGAGGACCTGCGTGCCAAGGAGGAGGATAACCTTGCCAAGAAGACCGCCCTCTGTGAGAAAGTTGAAGCCATCGCCGCTGAGGAGAACAAGGGCAGTGGCGACTGGGAGCGCCATACCAAGGAGATTATAGAGCTGCAGACAGAGTGGAAGACCATCGGTTTTGCCCCACAGAAGATGAACGTCAAGATTTTCGAGCGTTTCCGTGCTGCTTGCGATGACTTCTTTGGACGCAAGGCAGAGCACTTCCGTGGTCTGAAGGACACCTTCAAGGAAAATGCCGACAAGAAGCGCGCACTCATTGAGAAGGCCAAGGCCCTTCAAGACTCTACTGATTGGAAGTCTACCAGCGATAAGTTTATCAACCTGCAGAAGGAGTGGAAGACTATTGGCATCGTCCCCAAGAAGTTGGGCGACCAGTTATGGGAAGAGTTCCTTGCTGCTTGTAACAAGTTCTTTGAGGCTCGCAATGCAGCAGGTGCCAACACCCGCAGCGACGAGCGCGAAAATCTGGACAAGAAGCGTGGCATCATTGAACAGCTGAAGGCCGTTGCCGAAGAGAAGGCCGAAGGTCTGCAGGAGAAAGTGCAGCAGCTCATTGAGCAGTATCAAGCTGTTGGCCACGTACCCTTCAAGGAGAAGGACAAACTCTACGAGGAATACCATGCCGTACTCGACAATCTGTATAAAGAGATGAACATCAGCGTCGCCAAGCGTCGTCTGTCGAAGTTCAAGGACAATGTCAAGCAGTTGGCTGAACGAGGCACTAACGCCCTTGACGGCGAGCGTGCTCGTCTGATGCGCCAGTATGAGCAGCTGAAGGCCGAAGTACAGACCTACGAGAACAACCTCGGTTTCCTGAACGCATCGTCTAAGAAAGGTAACAGTCTCATTGACGAGATGAACCGCAAAGTGCAGAAGTTGAAGGACGAAGTTCAACTGGTTCGCGAGAAGATTAAGGCCATCGATGCCGAGAACCGCGAGAAATAAAGAAAACTCCCGCAAGCGCTGCTTGCGGGAGTTTTCTTTATTTTACTGCATGTCGTAGACGACCTGCATCAGCTTCTTGCCAATTTCATCAGCAGCTTCCATGGTTGCCGCCTCACTATAGACGCGGATGATTGGTTCAGTATTCGACTTGCGCAAGTGTACCCACTTATCGGGGAAGTCAATCTTCACGCCGTCAATATCATTAACCTGTGCAGTAGCATCCTGTGCAAACATCTCCTTGACTTTTACAAGGATAGCATCAACATCTGTCTCAGGAGTCAGGTCAATGCGGTTCTTGGCAATCTGGTACTCAGGGAACTGCTTGCGCAGCTCACTTACCGTACAACCTTTCTTAGCCAACGAAGTCAGGAACAGAGCTATACCAACCAGTGCATCACGACCATAGTGACTCTCAGGATAGATGACGCCACCATTACCTTCACCTCCGATAACGGCATTCACCTCTTTCATCTTGGTGGTGACGTTAACCTCACCGACAGCAGCAGCGGCATAAGTGCCACCATGCTTCATCGTCACGTCACGCAAGGCACGTGTACTACTTAGATTAGAAACGGTATTACCCTTGGTTTGCGACAGCACATAGTCGGCCACGCTCACCAGTGTGTACTCTTCACCAAACATCTTGCCATCCTCGCAGATGAAGGCCAGACGGTCTACATCCGGGTCGACAACGATGCCCAAGTCATACTGACCAGTCTTCATCTCGTCCATAATGCCTTGCAGGTTCTTCTCCAAGGGTTCAGGGTTATGAGCAAAGTCGCCCGTCACCTCACCATTAAGGAACTTATAGCTGACACCCAGCTTATCGAGCAATTTCGGCAGCACCAGGCCACCCACCGAGTTGATACTGTCTACACAGACCTTAAAGCCAGCCTTTTTGATAGCATCCACGTCCACTAGTTTCAAGTCAAGGACAGACTGCACATGACGGTCGTCAAACGAGTCATCAACAGTAACATGTCCCAACTCATCAACCTCAGCATACTGGAAATCTTCCTTCTCAGCAATAGCCAGCACCTCAGCACCGTCAGCAGCAGTCAGGAACTCTCCCTCACTATTAAGCAACTTCAAGGCATTCCACTGGCGTGGATTATGTGAAGCGGTGATAATAATACCACCATCAGCACCACTCATGCGGACAGCCAACTCCGTAGTAGGCGTCGAAGCATAGCCGATATCCAGCACATCAAAGCCCATGCCTACCAATGTTCCACAGACCACGTCGCGAACCATGTGACCAGAAAGGCGACCATCGCGACCAACGACGATCTTGGCTTTTGGCTGTTGGCTATCAGCATTTAGCTTTTTGGCAATAAATGTAGCATAGCCAGTGGTGAACTTTACAATATCTAAAGGATTCAGCGTATCTCCAGTGCGTCCGCCAATCGTTCCACGGATGCCAGAAATAGATTTTATCAATGTCATAGTGATTCTATTATTAAAGGTTCAATAATCTTTAGCTAACGAGCTGCCATTAGCGTTCTCGCTGATAGGTAATCTCGTAGAAATATGGTGTCACGCTCGACGAAGCGTCAGCAGTACCTTGTGAGTGAGGCACTATCAAGCGTACCTTGGCGGTCTCCTCGCCATCCTTCTCAGGACGTCCTATCTTCACATAGTTCAATGGCACAAGCCAACCGCCAGGGACAGATGCCGAACCATGATAGCGGTACATCATACCGTCAATAAATGATGCTGTAATCGTCGTACCAGTACGCACTACGCTCATTTTGTCCAGAATCTGAGAAACGTCAATGTTTCCCATCGATGACAAGGAGGCATGAACATCGTTGCGCACCACAATCTCGCCCGTCTTGATGTTCTTCTCACTGAAGCGGCATAAGACGTTTACCGTTTTGTTTTCCTCAAGCACTGTACCACAGCCTTGGCGTATCACCTGCATGTAGACACCGTTACGAGTGAACTTGACATACTGGTTGCGCGCCAAATCGGTCGTATTGCCCTGCGCCTCGAACGTTGCCTGGTCAATTACCTGAATGCAGCTGTCAGCAATAAAGGCCTCAATAGCAC
This sequence comes from uncultured Bacteroidales bacterium, assembly GCA_902798425.1. GTDB lineage: Bacteria > Bacteroidota > Bacteroidia > Bacteroidales > Bacteroidaceae > Prevotella. The sequence goes on along the minus strand of CADBWR010000041.1, from coordinate 24,579 downwards.
TCTGCTCCTTCTTCTTCATGTCTGAGTAAGTCTCGTAATTGTCGCAACTGGCAAGTACGACGACAGCCATCAGAAGGGCAACGATATAGGAATATTTCTTCATTTTTTGTCTACTTTTTCTTTTTTCCGTGCAAAGGTACGAATTAGTAGGCAATAATGCAAAATAAATAACACTTTTTTGGTTTTCTGCTGCCCCTACCCTCGGTTAGCGCCCACCATCTTCTTCTCATCAAGTTTCTTGATGATGCGTGCAGGATTACCGCCAACGACAACATTGTCTGGGACATCTTTCGTAACGACAGCACCAGCAGCAACAATGGCATTACGCCCTATTGTCACTCCTGGACAGATAACGGCTCCCATCCCTATCCAGGCATTCTCCTGAATAGTAACCTTCCCGAAATGCAGGAGAGTGTGCCGGTCATAAGGATCGTGATTCACCGTAGCAATCTTTACTTCCGGAGCGATGAGCACATTGTCTTCAATCACCACCTTTCCCGGAGAAAGAATGGTAGCCCCTTTGTTGATGGTAATGTTTTTGCCAAACGTCATCCTGCAACCGCAATCACAATAGAACGGAGTAACGATGACAACACTATCGTCTATCTTTTGTTGGAACAACTCCTCCAAGAGACCTTTAAAGTCTGCATCTGTCGGCTTCTTCGACGAGATCTTCAGACACAGCGCATGACTGCGTATCATCTCCCCCTCGATGGCACGGATACGAGGGTCGGTTTTACTCATGGAACCGGTAGTATCGATTACTTCAAACATAGTCTATTCAACTAAAAAGGTAGTTTCTGACTTTCCAACTAAAAGGATACATCATTTCAGCCGGTCTTCAAAAGCGACGAAGGCCTGCTTAACAATATCAACAGCTTCTGCCATTGTGCATGCCAGTTTGCCACCAGAGGCATTCAAGTGTCCACCACCATTGAAGAAGCGTGCAGCAACCTCGTTGCAGGGGAAGTTGTCGACAGAGCGCAGCGACACCCATATCATTTCCTTCTCCGTATCTTCTCGTAGTGAGATGCTGAGTTTGAGACCTTTAATCTGTAGGGGCATATTGACCAAGCCCTCAGCATCGCCTTTCACAAAATGGAAGTGCTTCTGGTCCTCACGACTCAGCGTATAGAAGGCGGCATGCCGTTCCTCGTCGACCACCAGACAGTTGCACAGCACATGTCCTACCATGCGCAGACGATGCTCTGAATAGTTATGATAGACGTTACGGTAAATCTTGTCCTTATCAATGCGCTTAGTAAGTAGCTGCGAGATGATGAAATAGATATCGCTATTGCTGGAGTTATAGGTGAAGCCCCCCGTGTCAGTCATCATGCCACAGTAGACGGGAATGGCAAAGTGCTTGCCCAGCTGTTCAAAGACTCCCAGCTGCCAAGCCACGCGGAACACCAGTTCGCATGTTGACGACGCCCCAGGCCGCGACACCTTGACAACAGCATCAACGTCAGGGTCCAGGTGATGGTCAATGAGCACCTTCTTGGCAGGCGATGCCTTCAGCGCCTCTTCCATCTGGTCGGTACGTGCCAGCGTGTTAAAGTCCATGCAGACAACAAGGTCGGCTATTTTCAGCACCATGTCAACATAATCCTTGCGTTTATCGTAGCGCACAATCCTTTCACTATTTGGCAGCCATTGCAAATAGTCCGGATACTGGTCGGGAGCCACCATTACAGGTTCCTTACCCATCTGTCGCAACATCTCGCCAACGGCCAAGACAGCACCTAAGGCATCACCGTCAGCATTCTGATGACAACACAAGACGATGGTCTCTGATTGGGAAAAGAGGGAGTGCAGCGTGCTGCACTCCCCTTCAGTCATAATTGGTTCCAGCATTGTCAATTATCAATTGTCAATTATCAATTGTCAATTATTAATTAAAACAACTTGTTTGGATATACGCCCTCGTCCACCAGACGCTGGATGCGCTCTACCGTCTCCTGGCGGTCAGCAGCATAAGTAACACCAAACCACTTGCTTGTGGTGTCGAGCACCTCGCAGGTAGCTGTACCGTCATTAATCAGCTTGTTGACCATCAGCGGGATAAAGAATTCAGCCTTCAGATTCTCCATATTCTTCGGATCAGAGAGGAACTCCTTGAAGTATTCCTCAGAATACTGGAAGTAGTCGGGAGTGAAGCCCCACACATTCATTGATACAGGAGTGTTCTCCTCCAGCGGCTGCCACTCACCCTGCTCATCCTTAAACTGGATGACACCGTCTTTGCGCAGAATCTCGGTACGCTCTACGACATCTGTGAGGTGACGCTTCTCATTGTAAGAGCAGACACCACGAGCTACAGAGCCATTCTCGCTGAGCGTGTTGCAGACGCGGAAGCCCACCATGGCATACTGGTTCTTGGCACCCTCGGGCAGATTGCTCAAGAACTTGCCAATCTGCATAAAGCAGTCGCGACCATAGAAGTCGTCGCAGTTGATGACGCAGAAGGGCTCTTTGATGATGTCCTTACCCATCAGCACAGCGTGGTTAGTACCCCAAGGCTTCTGACGGCCCTCAGGAACAGAGAATCCTGCTGGCAGAGCGTCGAGAGCCTGGAAGCACAGCTCACACTGCACCTTAGATACTGTAGTCCATAATGGTCTCACCGTTGGGGCCCAGACCGTCGAGCTGCTTCAGACCGCCATAACGGCTGCCCATGCCTGCTGCTAAAAGAAATAATGTTGGTTTCATAATGTTTTATTTTAATGTTTTTGAAATTTAATGTTTAATCTTTAATGTTCAACGTCACTTTCTTAGTGAGCTTGCGCTGTTTGTCCTTGACAGTCAGCGTCAGTTTACCTGCCTGCTGGGCGCTACGCACCACCACGACGAGTTGTCCGTGGAACAGCTTCATCGTGGGCTGTTTAAACGACTCCAACGAGGTAGCATCACCATTGCAGACAGCCTCAAAGCTGCCAGCACCTGTGACCTCAAAGTCCAGCTGATCGTCAGCATCGGGAATCAGCGTGCCCTGCTTATCAGTCAGCGAAACGGTGACAAAGGCAAGGTCTTCATGATCTGCGTTAAGCACGGCTTCGTCATGCTGTGTCCACACGTCGAGTTTCAGCTGGGCGGGTTTACCAGCAGTACGCATGGTCTTCTCACCCACCTTGTTATCGTTGGCGTCATAGACTACCACCTTCACCTCGCCCGGCTCATACTTCACGTTGTTCCAGCGCAGGCGGTAGCGGTCCAGCCGCTGGTCGGGGTTCTTGCTAATCTTGCCCTGGCTCTTGCCGTTGACGAAAAGCTCGGCGGTGGGATAGTCGGTATAGCAATAGACGGGGGTCACCAGACCCTTGCGGTCGGGCCACGTCCAGTGAGGCAAGAGGTGGATGGTGTGTTCCTGCAGGTTCCAGTGAGAGCGGTACAGGTAGTAGCGGTCCTTGGGCAGACCGGCCAGGTCGCAGATGCCAAAATAGCTGCTGCGCGAGGGCCAGTACTCGTCGAAGGGAGTAGGTTCGCCCAGATAGTCGTAGCCCGTCCATACAAACTCGCCGATAACCCACGGCTTGTCGTCCTGCCAGCGCCAGTCGTCGTCGGGCAGATTGCTCCACGCACAGTACTCTACGTCATAGCCGGAGCACTGGCCGTCGGCCTCCTTGATGGCTTTGGGGTCGTAGCCCTTGGCCCAAGAAGAGTAGCGCGAGTTGTCGTCGGTCTTGACAGGAAACTTATAGACGCCACGAGAGGATACGGTAGAAGTGGTCTCGGAGCCTAGCAGATAGCCGTGCCACAAGTGGTCGAAGGTGTCCTGATAGCGGTGTAGACGATAGTTCAGTCCAGGCACGTCCATAGCAGCCAGGAATCCGGTGCTGACGGCATTGTCCGGACGGTCGCAGCCCTGTGTGACAGGACGCGTGGGGTCCAGTTGGTGACAGAGGTCCTGCAGGTGGCTGGCCATCTGTCGGCCTCCCTCCATGCCCTGTTCAGGTATCTCGTTGCCTATCGACCACATCACGATGCTGGGGTGGTTACGGTTAGCCTTCACGAGGTTGGTAATGTCCTTCTCTGCCCACTCACGGAAGAAGCGGGCATAGCCATTCTTGCATTTAGGATATATCCACATGTCGAACGACTCCGCCATGACCATCATTCCCAGCGAGTCGCAGATGTCCATCTGCATCTGACTGGGCATATTATGCGAGGTACGGATAGCGTCGCACCCCATTGCTTTCATCATCTTGATCTGGCGAATCAAGGCTGCCTTGTTGACAGCAGCACCCAACGGGCCGAGGTCGTGGTGCAGACAGACACCCTTGATCTTGCGTGACACGCCATTCAGTTCAAAGCCTTTCTCTTTCGACACACGGACAGTACGGATACCTACCGTAAAGGTCTTCTGGTCAATGACTTTGCCGAAGTCATCGTATATCTTGCGGTCCTTATCGGGCTTGCCGTCATAGAGCGTCACATGCAGCTTATATAAATAAGGTGTCTCAGGGGTCCACAGTTTAAACTGACGACTCATAAAGGCGCCGATGGCCTTGTTGCCCGTTAATGGTAGTGCACTACTGGTTATCTGATCGCCGTCAGGACCAACGAGTCTCATCGAGACGATAGGCTTGCCCTTAGGATTGATGACGGGCACCTCGACAGTAAATCTGCTGAGACTCTTGCCGTTGACCTCTTTCCAGTTCAGTATCGTGGTGGTGGTCAGTCCCCAGTCGTCGATGCGCGTCTCCTCAGGCGTGAGGATGAGCGTTACTGGACGATAGATGCCAGCACCAGGATACCAGCGCGAGCTTTCCTCCTTGTTCTGCAGGTCCACCTCCAACAGGTTGTCGCCAGGCTTCACAAACGGGGTGACATCCACGCGGAAGGTGTTGTAGCCATAGGCCCAGTAACCTGCCTTCTGCCCATTGACAAAGACCGTAGGTTCCGACATGGCACCATCAAACAGAAGTTCAGCATGTCCCGTGAACCCTGCGGGAATGGTCAGCGTGCGCTTGTAGTGGCCCTCGCCAATCCAGGGCAGAGCACCTGAGCGTCCACTCTTCTCCGTAGGTTCCGTCTCACCATTCTGCGTAATGGCCACGCGCTGCAGGTCCCACTTCTTGTCAAACGGACCGGCAATAGCCCAGTCGTGCGGTATGCGCACCTGCTGCCAAGCCTGTTTGTCGCGTGAAAACTGCCATCCATCGCTTAGCGTAACCTCCTGTCGCTGCTGAGCCATTGTTGTCAGCGGCAGCAGAACTCCCAAAATCATCGTTTTAAGATTTCGTCTCATAGTAGTTTTTCATTAACAGCGCGACAAAGGTACAAAAAGATATTGATACCACCAACGATTAGGGCTGCAAAAGTAATATTTTTTTTGCAACCCAGTTGCAAAAAATCGACATTCATAGGCATTTGCAACCCTGTTGCAGAAGTTTTGTAGTACTTTTGCACTCAGAAAAAAAAATAAAAACAGAAAATATGACACATCAACATCATGATGCGTGCTGCGAGCACGATCATCACAAGTGCTGCGAGCACGAACATCACCACGAACACAGCCACGAGCACCACCATGAGCACGGCGGAGGCAAGCAGCTGACAGTCATTGTGTTAACCATCATACTACTTGTTCTGGCAGTAGTCATCGAGCACAACTTTACGCTGCCGACGTGGCAGCTGTTACTCGTCTACTTAGTGCCTTATCTGCTCATTGGCCACGACACGCTGAAAGAAGCTGCCGAGGGTATTGCCAGCGGCAACGCCTTCAACGAGCACCTGCTCATGTCAATAGCCACGCTGGGAGCACTGGCCATTGGTTTTCTGCCAGGTGCCGAGACAGAGTTTCCCGAGGCCGTCTTCGTCATGCTTTTCTTCCAGATAGGTGAACTCTTCGAGGGCTATGCCGAAGGAAAGAGTCGTACAAGCATCAGCCACCTGATGAATATCCGCCCCGACGTGGCCCATGTGCTGAGTAGCACAGCCGACCTGGCGGAAACGACGGGCGACGACAGCAAAGACGTGAATCCTGAGGAGGTAGCCATAGGTTCTACTATCCTCGTGCGTCCTGGCGAGCGCATTCCCTTGGATGGCGTTGTCTTGCGCGGACAGTCGGCCCTCAACACGGTTGCTCTGACGGGCGAATCGCTGCCACGCGACGTGGCTGTTGACGACGAGGTGACATCGGGATGTGTCAATCTGTCGGGTGTACTCTACATTCGCACCACCAAGAGTTTTGGCGACAGCACCGTATCAAAGATTATCGACCTCGTAGAACACGCAGCAGAGAGCAAGTCGAAGAGTGAGACATTCATCACCCGCTTTGCCCGCATCTACACGCCCATCGTCGTCGCAGCAGCCATTCTGCTGGCTGTCGTTCCGCCGGTAGTGTCACTCCTCGCCTACCAAATGCCGTTTGCCCAGACCTTCTCTGTCTGGCTCTACCGCGCTCTCACATTTCTGGTAGTCAGCTGTCCCTGCGCCTTGGTCATCAGCATTCCGCTGACCTTCTTCGGCGGCATTGGCGGAGCCTCGCGTCGCGGCATCCTCATCAAGGGTTCCACCTATATGGATGTACTGGCCAAGGTCGACACGGTGGTCTTCGACAAGACGGGCACGCTGACCCGTGGACAGTTTGCCGTAACTGCCGTACACTCCGGCGACGATGCTGAGCATGAAGGCGGCCACACAACAGCCGATGCGGAACACCGGCTGCTCCACCTGGCAGCCCACGTAGAGCACTTCTCTACCCACCCCATTGGTGCTGCCTTGCGCGATGCTTTCCCCGACGAGGCTACCGATGGTTGCCAGGTGAGCGACGTAGAAGAGATAGCCGGTCAGGGCATTCGTGCACGAGTGGGCAACGACATCGTCTGTGTGGGCAATACGAAGATGATGGAGGCCATTGGTGCCAAGTGGATCGACTGCACCCATGTGGGTACCATTATCCATGTAGCTATTAATAATGAGTATGCTGGTCATATCGTCATCAACGACCAGGTGAAAGACGACAGCGCAGCAGCCGTCAGCCGACTGAAAGCGCTGGGCATCAGCCGTACCGTGATGCTAACCGGCGACAGAGAGAATGTGGCAGCGGACGTGGCGCGCCAGCTGCAGTTGACGGCCTACCACGCAGAACTGATGCCTGCCGACAAGGTGGGATATATGGATCAGTTGCGCACAGAAGGCGACACGTCGACCATCGCCTTTGTGGGCGACGGCATCAACGATGCACCGGTGCTGGCGCGAGCCGATGTTGGTATTGCCATGGGAGGACTGGGTAGCGATGCTGCCATCGAGGCTGCCGACGTGGTGCTGATGGACGACCACCCGTCAAAGATAGCCACCGCCATCAGCATAGCACGCAGGACGATAGCCATAGCCCACCAGAATGTCTGCTTTGCCATTGGCATCAAAGCTGCCGTACTGCTCATGGCTGCCGTGGGATTAAGTACGATGTGGATGGCCGTCTTTGCCGATGTAGGTGTGACGGTGATAGCCGTGCTCAACGCGATGCGAACGCTGCGAGTCCCTGGCGAAGAAAGTTGAGATAGGCTTCGACATCCTCGTCATAAGCTCTGCTACCCGTGAGTGGTTGACCGTTGCCGTCAACGGCCACATAGAAAGGTTGTGCATTGGCGTGGAAACGGCGGCTCTGCAGATAGCTCCACTTGGCGCCGACGGTTCGCAGGGTATGGGTGCCACGCTCGTCGGTCACCTCAACGGGTTCTGCCAGCGGCGTCTTGTCGTCGACAAAGAGTGAGACGAGGATATAATCTTTGGTCAGCAGGTCGGCCACGCGCGGGTCTGTCCATACGGCAGCCTCCATCTTCCGACAGTTGACACAGCCAAAACCCGTAAAGTCTATCAACACCGGTTTACCCTCGGCACGTGCTGCAGCAAGTCCCTGCTCATAGTCGGTAAAACGGGCTTCGACGACCTTGCTGTTGAGGTTGAAATCCTGCGTATTCATAGGTGGTGCAAAGGCACTGACAGCCTTACACGGAGCGCCCCACAGACCTGGCAGCATGTAGACGGCAAAGGCCAGCGACACGAGTCCGCCCATGATGCACACTACGGGCATGGAGCGCGGCACAGAACCGTCAGCCTCGTCGCTCTGGAACTTGAGCCATCCACAGAGATAGGCTCCCAGCAGGGCGAAGATGACAATCCACAACGAGAGGAACACCTCGCGGTCAAGGATATGCCAACCGTAGGCCAGGTCGGCCACCGACAGGAACTTCAGCGAGAAAGCCAGTTCGATGAAGCCCAGCGTAACCTTCAGCATGTTCATCCACGCTCCCGACTTAGGTGTCTGCTTAAGCCACGAGGGAAACAGGGCGAAGAGTGTGAAGGGCAGTGCCAGGGCCACGGCAAAGCCCAGCATGCCCAGGGCGGGAGCCAACCAGTTGCCGCTGGTAGCGGTCTCTACGAGCAGCAGTCCGATGATGGGTGCTGTACAGGAGAACGACACCAAGACCAAGGTGAAGGCCATGAGGAAGATGCTGATGAGTCCGGTGGTTGCCGATGCCTTTGTGTCGACGGCATTCGCCCACCCTTCCGGCAGTCTGATTTCAAACCAGCCAAAGAACGACAGGGCAAAGACCACAAGCAAGAGGAAGAGCGCGACATTGAAGACGGCATTGGTAGACATGGCATTCAGGGTGTCGCTGCCAAAGAGTGCCGTTACCAACAGTCCCAATCCCAGATAGATGACAATGATGCTGGCGCCGTAGGTCAGGGCGTCGCGAATGCCTTTCCGTCGGTCTGTCTTGGCACGCTTCAGGAAGAAGCTGACGGTCATGGGGATGATGGGCCAGATGCAGGGCATCAGCACGGCCAGCAGACCACCCACGAAGCCCATCAGCAGGATATAGAGAAGGGAAGCCTCCCCCATCCCCTCCAAAGGGAGGGGAGTTACGGTAGCAGAATCTACTATGGCAGAATCCACAGCAGTAGTATCTTCAGTGGGAATCTCTATGAGTGCTACGGTATCTGCAGTAACCTCCTTCGTTTCCTCTTTCTTCACAAGCGGGTCAGGTTGCTTACCTTTTTCTGCGGCTTCAATAGCCTCTCCCTTTAGGGGGAGGTTGGAGGAGGCTTTAAACGCCACCTCCGTCGGCGGCATGCACATCTCGTCGTTGCAGGCGCCATACTCCAGATAGCAGTCGATGCTGTACTTCTGCTGCGTAAAACGGACACGCTGCACGAACTGGGCTGTCTTCTCAAAGAACAACACCTCCATGTCGAACAGCTTGTCATATTGCTTGATGACATGGCCACGCGGCTTCAACTTGCCGACAGTCTCCACGCCCTCCATCTTTACCGCATTGAACGTGGCAGAAATGGGGCCGCCATTGCCTAAATCGGTGGAATAGACGTGCCAGCCCTCGTCAATAGTCGCACTAAAAACGATCTCGCCCTCGTCTCCCTTCAGCATGTTCAGCTGCGTTGAGAAGTGGACGGGATCAACCATCTGTCCCTGTACAGTCAATACTATCAGCCCCAGCAGGAGGCTTGCCATCAGTCTTTTCATTTTTTCTTTTTGGTTGGTAAACAGCTGCAAAGGTACGAATAAGTGAGAACAATTCAAAACAAAAGCAGACTTTTGTTATGAATTGTCGAGCGAAAGTTCTTTCGACGCAGTCAAAGGTACGAATAAGTGAGAACATGACAAAGGAATGCTCAAATAAATTTGGCATTTCGCTCACTTATTCGTACCTTTGCAAACGAAATGGAAATCAAGAAGACACCACAAGCTGATATGGAGCAGCGCAGGACTATGGGATTCCTCCTGGGACTCATCCTTGTGCTGGCGGTGTTCTATGTGGCGCTGGAGTGGAACTCAGCAGAAACAGCAGCCGACGGCATAGACCCCATTGACTTGTCGGACCTGATGCACGAGACGGAACTGGTCCCCATGTCGAACCTTGAAACCATTGAGCAACTGGAAGAGAAGCAGCCCAACGACCAGGGCGAGAAAATCAATATCGTCGACGATGATGTCGAAGTAGAGCCCATCGAAGAGGATGCCGGCAACGACGACGAGCAACTGCTCAAGGAACTGGAGGAAGAGCAGGACGACAAAGCGCTGGCTCCGCTGACGGTAGACCCGCAGAATCCGCTGAACTTCCATGTGGTAGAGGACCTGCCGCAATATCCGGGTGGTGCCGTGGAGTTTCTGAAGTGGCTCACCAAGACGCTGCGCTATCCCACCGTGGCCAAGGAAAACCGGACGCAGGGCAAGGTGGTGGCAGTATTCTACGTAGAAAAGGACGGCAGCATCACGGGCATCAAGATTACCAAGTCGCTGTCGGCAGAGTGTGACCGTGAGGCGCTGCGCGTACTTCGCATGATGCCTAAATGGCAGCCTGGCATCTACCACGACGAGCCCTGCCGCACCAAGGTGTGCATCCCCATCGTGTTCAAGTTGTGAGAAAAAGATATAATAACAAGAGATATGCTGAATTCAAGTGAAATCCTGAAGCTGGTCAACGACTTTCTGGCCCAGCTGCCCTACGAGAGAAAACCCAAGTCGCTGTACGAACCCGTAGAGTATGTGTTGTCTATTGGCGGAAAGCGCATCCGCCCCGTCTTGACACTCATGGGGTATAACCTATGGAAAGAGGACCCCGAGCGCATTCTGATGCCTGCCGTCGGACTGGAAACCTACCACAACTACACGCTGCTGCACGACGACCTGATGGACAATGCCGACGTTCGTCGTGGACACCAGACGGTACACCGCCGCTGGAATGCCAACAAGGCCATCCTCTCGGGCGACTCCATGCTGGTGCTGGCCTATCAGCGCATGCAGCAGGTGCCTGCCGAGAAACTGCCTGCCGTGCTGAGTCTCTTTACGGAGACCGCCCTGGAGATTGGCGAGGGACAGGAGTACGACATGACCTTCGAGACTCGCGACGACGTGACAGAGGATGAGTATATCGAGATGATACGACTGAAGACCAGCGTGCTGCTGGCCTGTGCGCTGAAGATTGGTGCGCTGCTGGCCGATGCGCCGCAAGAAGATGCTGACCGTCTGTATCGTGTTGGAGAACAGGTGGGACTGGCCTTCCAGTTGCAGGACGACTTGCTCGACGTCTATGGCGACCCGAAGGTCTTCGGCAAGTCTATTGGTGGCGACATCACATCCAACAAGAAGACTTACATGCTCATCAATGCCTTCAACCGCGCCAACGATGAGCAGCGCAAGGAACTGGAGCACTGGATTGGTGCCAAGGAGTTTAACCGCCAGGAGAAGGTGGCTGCCGTGACCCGCCTGTACGACGAGATTGGCATCCGCGCACTCTGCGAAGAAAAGATCAACTACTATTTCCAGCAGGCCCGCCAGACACTCGCCGAGGTCAACGTGCCCGAGGAACGCAAGGCACAGCTGCGCCAGTATATGGACGAACTGCTCCACCGCAACAAGTAAAAGTGTGCTCGACGGTTCACCGTCGAGAAAGAGCATGAACTACATCGACACCCACTGCCACCTGGACGGCGAAGAGTTTGCCGAAGACCGTGATGCCGTCGTACAGCGAGCCCGTGAGGCTGGCTGCACCCGGATTTTTCTGCCCGCCATCGACGTCAAGTCGTGTCACACTGTGCTCGACGTCTGTGCCCACTATCCCGGCTACTGCTACCCCATGCTGGGTCTGCACCCCGAGGAGGTAAAGGCCGACTGGCGTGAGCAGCTGGATGCCATCCACCAGCTTCTTCAGTCCCCTCTCCCTTTGGAGAGGGCGGAGGGTGAGGTTCCTCCCATCGCCATCGGCGAGGTAGGCCTCGACTACTATTGGAGCCGCGAGTTTGAGCAAGAACAGTTGCAGGCTTTTGAAGAGCAGGTCAAGTGGGCGGTAGAACTACAGCTGCCCTTGATGATTCATTGCCGTAAGGCTCAGAATGAGATGGTAGCTATATTAAAGAGGTACGCGCGGGAATTGCCTGGCGGCGTGTTCCATTGTTTCACGGGCAACGAACAGGAGGCCCGACAGCTGTTGGAGTTCGACCGCTTCGTTTTGGGCATCGGCGGTGTGCTGACCTTCAAAAAGAGTCACCTGCCCGAAGTGCTGCCCGCCTGTGTTCCCCTCGACCGCATCGTCTTAGAAACCGACGCCCCCTACATGGCCCCCGTCCCTATGCGTGGCCAGCGCAACGAGTCCGCCTTCATTCGCCACGTCGTCACCCGCATGGCCGAGGCCTATGGTGTCAGCGAAGAGGAGATTTGCCGCCAGACCACTGCCACCGCCGAACGCATCTTTCATCTTACTTAAAGTCGGCAAAAAAACGAGTTCAAGACTGTCACACTGACAAAACGCCGATGTACAGGGCGTTTGCAGTCTGTTCAGAGACTGTCAAGACTGACAAGAGACTGACAACATTTGCTCCAGAAATCAGCTGTATTTTTGCACGTATCAGCTGTACCGCTGCGCGTATTAGCTGTACCACTACACGTATTAGCTGTAGAAGCAACAAATTCTCTAGAGAATTTCAGTCGTATACAGCTGATACCAAAAAACTCTTTGAAGTCAGGCTGTCAGTCTTTCATCACAAAACATTTAACATTCATTTATCTTGATTTTCTTTGTTTTGTATAGAATAATCTGTATCTTTGCACTCGTAAGGATATAATAGTGAACCAAGATGAGCGACATCGTACATAATGATATAGCGAGTGAACCTGCAGCAGCTACTTATGGAATGAGTGCAGAGTTGCGTAATAGCAGTTTGTTGACTGAGGTCCAAAATCTTAGTCGAGAAGACAAACACTGTCTGGTCAGATATTTATATAATACAGATGAAGCCGGGCTTAATTCTTTTGAAGAACTGAACGACGATCACCAACCTTACACGCTGGATGAGCTCAATGCCCGAATTGACGAGGCTGAAGAAGAAATCGAACGTGGCGAAGGAAAGTCTTTTGACGAAATGATGGCAGGTTTCAGGAAAGAACTATTATGGCTCAAGTAAAGTGGCAGAAGAGGGCAGAAAACGAACTCTACAGATATCTTGTTAAAGGGGTTATTGAATTTGGTGAAACAACGGCAAATAATTTTGCAGCAAAGGTATCATCGCTCAATAAAGATTTAGAAAAATTTCCAGAAATAGGATATCCCGAACCGTTATTAAAAGGCAGAAAGAAACTTTACAGAGCCCGTCATATTATTGGCCGTTTCAAATTAATCTACTATTATTGCGAAAGAACAGATATAGTACATATAGCAGACATTTGGGATACGAGGCGAGAACCTACGAAGTTGGCGAATAGAATAAAGTAAATGTCACAGGCCCGTTTGTGACCTTTCAAAAATGATTTTCTAGGGCTCCCGTGAGCACCCCTGCAAAAACAGGTGTCACACCTAACACCCAGTATTACTGAGTGCTACGTGTGACTGCGACAGCATTTTTCTTAATTATTTCTCTCTTTTTGTTATTCTTCTACTTTTGTTATGCAATAGGGTGAAACTGGTGCCAGTCCTTGATGTCTTCTATATAATATCGCCAAATTCCGATTTATCTTGTACTAATTCTTGTCTGGCTGCTGACCGTCGTGAGCCTTCCATGCGCACTCGGTAATCGTCATGTCGGAGAAGACTGCCGTAAAGGATGACTCCTCGGGTGAACAGGCATAGATGCCAAAACTGATTTCGTCGGCACCGGCATACATGTGGCAGATGCGCATCTGGCTGAACTTCTCGCCATCCGTGGAGCACTCGATGCGGTAGTCATCCTCGCGGCGCGAAAAACGGTACCACATGGTCTTCACATCGGCGGGGATGGCCGTCGTGGCCCAGTCAGAGTAGCCGTTGTTAGTGGCTACGCTACCCAAGTGCTGGAACTCCTCGTTCTCGTATTCCACCGAGCCTTTCAGCCAGTTCTCGCTGTCGAGATACATCACGATGCCACATTGGTCAAAACGGTGGTGGCTGCTCGTAAAGTCAGTCTTTACCACAAAACTGAAGAACTTCTCGCGTGTCTTCATCTGCAGCACAGGGGCATTGTCGTTCTGGAAGTGATAGTAAGTGCGCTGCCAGAGGTCGGTCTTCGGAGCGGTGGTGATGCGAATGGTATCATTCTTGATTTCACACTTCGCAGGCTCCCGCGTCCACTGGAGGCTGCTCAAATCGATGTGGCCGCTGTCAGAGAGTGCCACCTTTACGTTGTCAACGAAATCCATAGTCGTTTCCTGTTTGTTCTGCTGTCCGCATGCCGTCAGCAAGAAACCGATGCTTAATAATGAGAATAGTTGTTTTTTCATATTACTTGATTTTACGTTTCTTCAGTTTCATTTTGTAGTATTATTCTTTTGCTTAACCAGTTCAGTGAAACAGGTGACAGGTACCTGTTTCACATGTAAATCTAAGGCACAAAGTTAGTAAAAAAATGAATAAAGTGCAAAACAATTGACAATTTTTATATATAAATCTGGTATCTGTTTCACTCATCGCCCATACGATATTTGATGTCGTAGTTCTTCGACGAGCGAAGCGGCAGACCGAGCGAATGATGAAGTCGAGTTCTTCTTCCGTAAAGCCATAGAGTTGATAGACTATACGGTCGATTTCCTTTTCAAAGTGGATCACTAGAACCGTCCCGACTCTTCCGTCAAAAATGATTTTCTGGGGCTCCCGTGAGTACCCCAGCAAAAACAGGTGTCACACCTAACACCCTGTAAAACTGAACGTTACATGTGACTGTGACAGCATTTTTCTTAATTATTTCTCTATTATGCACTTCACTGAGTCGGTTAAATGAACGATAATAGTTAAGCAAACATTTAACATGCCTCAAGCCACGATGTACAAAGGGTTTGAGGCATGTTATATTAATAGGTTAATAGATTTAGCGAATTTTCTTTTTCTGAGAGGAGCAAGCCCATAGTCAGACATTGGCATTGTGACTAAAAAAGTCCACCGTTGAGGACGATGGACCAGGACCTAATGTTTTCACAACGGAATAATCCTTATTGTGATTTGCTAAAAATTAGTGCTGCAAAGATAAACTTTTTCTTTGATAGTACCAAATGTTTCAAAAGAAATTTGTATTTTTGTAGCAGAAATAATTAAAAACGCAAAATATTATGAAAAAGATATTAGGTCTTGACTTAGGAACCACTAGTATTGGATGGGCACTTGTCAATGAAAAAGAGAATGATAAGGAGAAGTCGGAAATCATCCGATTAGGAGTTAGAGTAAATCCCTTAACCGTTGACGAAAAGACAAACTTCGAGAAAGGCAAATCAATAACTACAAATGCTGACAGGCGCTTGAAGCGTAGTATGCATCGAAACCTTCAGCGCTATAAACTGCGCAGAAAGAACTTGATTGAATGCCTATTAGAGCATCATATCATAACAGAAGAAACACCACTGTTCGAACAAGGGAATAAAACTACATTCCAAACTTACAGAGCAAGAGCAAAGGCTGTAACGGAAGAAATTTCTTTAGAAGATTTCGCCCGAGTTTTGCTGATGATAAACAAAAAACGAGGCTATAAGAGCAGTCGCAAAGTAAAAGATGGTGAAGAAGGCGAACTGATTGACGGCATGGAGATTGCCAAGAGACTCTACGAAGAGAATCTAACTCCCGGACAACTTCTGCTATACCTATATAAGAAAGGTAAGAAAAATAGACCAATTTTCTATCGTTCAGACCTTCAGGCGGAGTTTGATAAGATATGGGAAGTACAATCAGCTTTCTACCCCAACATCCTGACTAACGATTTCAAATCGTCTATTCATGGATTCAATAAGACTCAGACATCTGGTGCATTCTATGGAGTCTATCAGATTTACACAGCTAAGAATAGTGGTAAGGAAGGATATCTTCAATCACTCACATGGCGAACGGAGGCCTTAAAACGCCAAATGGATATTGAGGAAGTTGCTTATATTTTAGCAGATATCAACGGAGCTATCAACAACTCCAGCAAACGTCTAGCTATGATAAGCGACAGGAGCAAAGAACTCTACTTCAACCATCAGACAATAGGTCAATACCTGATGCAACGACTGGATGAGAATCCTAACAACAGTTTGACCAATATTATTTTCTATCGTCAGGATTATATGGATGAGTTTGAAACCATCTGGGAAAAACAGTCTCTGTATCATCCAGAACTTACCACAGAACTCAAAAAAGAAATCCGCGACATAATTATCTTCTATCAGCGCGACTTGAAGAGTTGCAAGAATCTTGTTAGCTATTGTGAGTTTGAGCATGAGGAGAGAGAAGTTACCATTGATGGGAAAAGAAAAAAGATACTAATCGGCAGTAAGGTTTGTCCCAAATCATCTCCCATATTTCAGGAATTCAAAATATGGCAGACACTGAATAATATTGAAGTATTTTTAACAAACCACAAGCGCAAAAAAATTCAAAGAGAGAAAGTGCAGTTATCTCTCTTTGATGACACAGAGATTGGTACACTACAAAGGTATCTTAATCAAGAAGAAAAGGACATCTTATATCACGAATTGTCTATCAGAGAAAAGATGAGCAAGAAAGAAGTCCTTAAACTATTATTTGGTGATGCTAAAGATCTTGACCTTAATTATAAGGAGATTGAAGGAAACAGAACAATGGCAGCCCTCTTCAAAGCATATCAAGACATTATCAGCCTTACAGGAAATGGTGAATATGATTTTGCCAACATGTCAACAGACAAGGTATTATCCTTGACTTCAGAAATCTTTGAAGGATTAGGTTACAAGACTGATTTTCTTTTATTCGACCCACAATTAGAAGGGAAAGCGCTCGAAAAGCAACCTGCTTACAGACTATGGCATTTGCTATATTCTTATGTGGGAGACAATTCCAATACAGGTAATGAAGCACTTCTAAAAAAGATTCAGGAAATCTGTGGCTTTGAAAAAGAATACGCAACGATTCTAAGTAACGTCTCGTTATCAACAGATTACGGAAGTTTGAGTACGAAAGCAATACGTAAGTTGCTACCTCACATGATGAGAGGGTATGAATATAGTGCAGCTTGTGAGAAAATATATGGAACACACTCTGCCCGTTCATTAACCAAAGAAGAACTTGCCAACAAAATCTACAAAACGCAGCTAGAGCAATTGAAACGCAATAGTCTGCGCAACCCTGTGGTAGAGAAGATTCTGAACCAAATGATTAACGTCATCAACGATATTGTTAAGACCTATGGTAAACCTGATGAAATCCGAATCGAATTGGCTCGTAATTTGAAAAAGAGTCAAGAGGAACGAAAGGAACTGGACGAGGCCATCAGAAAAACGACAGCAGAATACGACAAGTTGCGAAAGGAACTAGAAGAAGAATTTCATATTCAATACGTTTCTAAAAATGACCTTATTCGTTATAGGCTCTACAAGGAGCTCAAAATGAATGGTTATAAAACTCTCTATTCTAACACCTATATCCCGAGAGAAGAACTATTCAGTAAACGATTCGACATTGAGCACATCTTACCCAAGGCACGCCTATTTGATGACTCATTCTCAAACAAAACGCTTGAAGCCCGTGATATAAATATTGAAAAAGGCGACAAAACTGCCTATGATTATGTCGCAGATAAATATGACGAAGACTATCTGGCTAAATACGAAAGCCGCGTGGAAGAATTATATTCACAACATATTATATCAAAGACCAAACGCAATAATCTAATGGCAAGAGAAGCGGACATTCCCTCTGACTTTTTAAAAAGAGAACTCCGTGATTCACAATATATTGCAAGGAAAGCGCGTGAAATATTAGAAGACATGGTGCCTATTGTCGTGACTACAACAGGTTCTGTGACGAAGCGACTACGTGAAGATTGGCAGCTAGTAAACATTATGCAAGAGTTGAACTGGGAGAAATACGATGCCTTAGGATTAACCGAACAATATACTGACAAGAATGGTAATATCGTAAAACGTATCAAAGACTGGACTAAGCGCAATGATCATCGCCATCACGCTATGGACGCTCTTACTATTGCATTTACTAAGCCCAGTATTGTTCAGTACCTCAGCAACATTAATGCTCGCAGTGACAAGTCAAGTAGCATTTATGGAATAGAACAGAAAGAACTCCATAGAGACGAGCGTGACCATAAGCTTGTATTTAACTCCCCGATGCCATTAGATATATTCAGAGCTGAAGCTAAGAAACACCTTGAAAGCATCTTGGTATCTATTAAAGCAAAAAACAAGGTCGTAACAAAGAACATTAATAAGTCCAAAACCAAAGATGGTATTCTCAAAAAAGTGCAGTTAACACCTCGTGGTGCTTTACATAATGAAACCGTCTATGGCAAGATTCATAATTTTGAGGCTGAATACAGGAAAGTTGACAGCAAGTTTACAGAAGATGTCATCCTTCGTGTATCTAGTCAAAAGTATCGAGAAGCTTTACTGAAACGTTTGGCCGAATACGATAATGATCCGAAGAAAGCATTTACAGGAAAGAACAGCTTAGAGAAGAATCCTATTTGGCTGAATGCCGACCATTCTTATGCTGTACCTCTCAAGGTGAAGCTATATAAAATCGTGGACGTATTCACCATCAAGAAAGCCGTAGACAAGGATCTAAAACTGGATAAGGTCATTGACAACAAGGTACGTGCAATTCTCCAAGTTCGTCTTGATGAATTTAATGGTGATGCAGCGAAAGCATTTTCAAACCTCGATGAGAATCCAATTTGGTTAAATCAAGAAAAGGGTATAGCCATCAAGAGAGTGAAGATTAGAGGAATAGCTAACGGTGAACCCGTCAGGATCAAGAGGGATATTATGGGTAATATCATGAAAGACGAAAACGGGAATCCTATTCCTAACGACTATGTGAATACTGGCAACAATCATCATGTGGCGGTATTTAAGGATGCAGAAGGGAAACTGCAAGAACACGTTGTTTCTTTTTTTGAGGCAACAACAAGAGCTATTCTCGGCTATCCAATTGTTGACAAGCTATTTAGACATTCTGATGGTTGGGAGTTCTTGTTCTCTATGAAACAAAATGAGTTTTTTGTATTTCCTAATGACAAGACAGGTTTCAATCCACAAGAAACAGACCTTCAAAATGCTAACAATTGGAGCATAATAAGTCCGAATCTGTATCGTGTTCAAAAATTTACAACTGGTGATTATGTATTCCGACATCATTTGGAAACAACTGTTGAATCTGATAACGCTTTACGTGACATTACCTGGAAGCGCATAAGATCCATTCAAGATTTAGATGGGATAGTGAAGGTACGTTTAAATCATCTCGGAAATATCATTGCAGTTGGAGATTATTAGCCTATGATTAAAAAGACTCTATGTTTTAGCAATCCTGCATACCTCTCATTGAGAGATGCCCAACTGGTGATTAAACTTCCAGAAGTAGAAAAAGCCGAGAACCTCTCAGCAGACTTCAAAAAGTCTGCTGAGGTCACTCGCCCTATAGAAGATATTGGTGTAGTCGTGTTGGACAACAAGCAGATTACTATTACACAAGGAGCATTGGAAGCAATGCTCGAAAACAACTGTGCAGTCATCACATGTGACTCAAACCACATGCCCGTTGGTCTACTACTGCCATTAGTGGGCAACACCACTCAGAATGAACGATTCCGAGAACAACTCGACGCATCCTTGCCCTTACGAAAGCAACTCTGGCAGCAAACCATGCAACAGAAAATTAGGAATCAAGCTGCAGTACTGAACCTCTGTTCCAATGCTGAAACAAAATGCATGCAGGCATGGGCGAATGATGTACGCAGTGGCGACCCAGACAACTACGAAGCTCGTGCAGCAGTCTATTATTGGAAGAATCTGTTTGGGCATATTCCTGGATTCATCAGGGAACGTGAAGGTGTTGCGCCTAACAATCTGTTAAACTACGGATATGCCATCCTTCGTGCGGTGGTGGCCCGCTCATTGGTTGCAAGCGGACTACTCCCCACCTTGGGTATTCACCATCATAATCGGTATAATGCCTACTGCTTGGCAGACGACATCATGGAACCTTATCGGCCCTATGTGGATCGTTTGGTTTATGAAATTACAGAACAATATGGTGTAGACGTAGAACTCTCTAAGGACATCAAGGCTGAACTGCTCTCCATCCCTACCCTTGACATAGTCATTGGTGGCAAACGAAGTCCCCTGATGGTTGGTGTAGCACAAACCACAGCCTCTCTTTACAAATGCTTCAGTGGCGAACTACGAAAAATCGCTTATCCCGATTTAACATGATTGCAGAACGATTTAGCGAATACAGGGTTATGTGGCTCTTAGTGCTTTTCGATTTGCCAACAGAGACGAAGAAAGATATTCGCGAATATACGAGATTCCGCAAACGTCTCATCGAAGATGGGTTTACCATGTTTCAGTTCTCCATCTACGTCCGTCATTGTGCCAGCATGGAAAATGCGGAAGTACATCGTAAAAGAGTCAAGGCTATGTTACCAGAGTTTGGCAAAGTAGGCATTATGTGCATCACTGACAAACAATTTGGTAATATAGAATTGTTCTTTGGCACAAAACCACAGCAGCCAAACGCGCCAGGTCAACAGCTAGAGCTGTTTTAGAATGTTTGGCAAATCTTTAGATTATTTAAATCCTTATTGTGGCCATTCAAGCCTAAAATGGTGAAATAGGAATGCGAATATTAGAAAAGGCGAATTCCATTCTGATCGTGGAATCCGCCTTTCTTGCAGTGGCATTTTTTCTTTTCTAATTTCCTTTGCAACTTTCTGGCATTCAACAACTTTTCTCAATCGTAGTGTTTATGCCTCTGCAAAGATACTAATTTTTTAGCAAATCACAACGGAGCAATAGCGACAGCCGACATTAGGGCAGTGTTTATGCCTCTGCAAAGATACTAATTTTTTAGCAAATCACAACACAAGGATGGACGTGAATTTATCACGTTTCAGTGTTTATGCCTCTGCAAAGATACTAATTTTTTAGCAAATCACAACAGACTCCTTTTGAACTCTAGTAACCCATCAGTGTTTATGCCTCTGCAAAGATACTAATTTTTTAGCAAATCACAACTAGCCCGCGACTAAACCCTTTCTAAGAAAAGTGTTTATGCCTCTGCAAAGATACTAATTTTTTAGCAAATCACAACCGTGCGCCGTTGTAGTGAATCATCCAGTGAAGTGTTTATGCCTCTGCAAAGATACTAATTTTTTAGCAAATCACAACCGTCCAGTTGAGCGACGCCTGACGAATGTGAGTGTTTATGCCTCTGCAAAGATACTAATTTTTTAGCAAATCACAACACCTATCCCGCTGAATACTGATGCGTGGGTAGTGTTTATGCCTCTGCAAAGATACTAATTTTTTAGCAAATCACAACCGTAGTCCTTGAAGCCTATCAGCTTGCGGGAGTGTTTATGCCTCTGCAAAGATACTAATTTTTTAGCAAATCACAACAGTCCGCCCACGGCAACTACTTTCAGAACAAGTGTTTATGCCTCTGCAAAGATACTAATTTTTTAGCAAATCACAACACACCCACATATTAAAGTCTTTCGTCAGCAAGTGTTTATGCCTCTGCAAAGATACTAATTTTTTAGCAAATCACAACACAAATGACACGATGAGCTTACCGGTCGTAAGTGTTTATGCCTCTGCAAAGATACTAATTTTTTAGCAAATCACAACCCATTTTTCATTCTTGTTCATACTCGTATAGTGTTTATGCCTCTGCAAAGATACTAATTTTTTAGCAAATCACAACTTCTTGACCTCTTGATGTTGATTTGTCCACAGTGTTTATGCCTCTGCAAAGATACTAATTTTTTAGCAAATCACAACACACCACCCTGACGCTTAATTATCTATAAAGTGTTTATGCCTCTGCAAAGATACTAATTTTTTAGCAAATCACAACCTGAATCAGAGCGAGGTAGGCAAGACCGCCAGTGTTTATGCCTCTGCAAAGATACTAATTTTTTAGCAAATCACAACTGCCTCGCGGAACCGACGGCGGTACTCGCGAGTGTTTATGCCTCTGCAAAGATACTAATTTTTTAGCAAATCACAACCTCGCGCTGTACGAGATGAACGGCACGGGGAGTGTTTATGCCTCTGCAAAGATACTAATTTTTTAGCAAATCACAACACCTCCTCCCTGATGTGTTCCAAATGGTGCAGTGTTTATGCCTCTGCAAAGATACTAATTTTTTAGCAAATCACAACCCTTCAGTGGCTGTGCCTGCTTCCACTCCTAGTGTTTATGCCTCTGCAAAGATACTAATTTTTTAGCAAATCACAACTATTTAAGGCATTTTCTTTAGTACAACTTCGTGCAGTCATCGGCTGAAATGGCTGGCAAGTGGGAGCAGATAGAACAGGACGGCGACCGCTACAACCTCCAGTACCGCACGGCTGGTGATAGCAAGGTACGCCCGGAACACGCTGCACTTAATGGTGTGACGTTGCCGCCAAGTGATCCGTTCTGGCAGACATACTACCCACCCAACGGCTGGAACTGCCGCTGCACAGTCGTACAGGTTCGCAAGACCAAGTATCCGACCACCCCACGCGATGAGGCCATGCAACGGGGAGCACAGGCCACAGGAAAGGACACCAAAGGCATCTTCCAGTTTAATGCTGGTATGGAGCAGAAGACGTTCCCTGACTACAACCCGTACACCATCAAGCGTTGTCGTGACTGCGATATCGCCAAAGGCAAACTTAACCTGGCATTCGTGCCGGAAAACGAACTATGCGAGGCATGTCGATTGTTACGTTCCGTCAATAGGGACAAAAACAAGGCAGAATACAATCGGTTATTAAATGCCTCCGACTACAAGGATGTAGGTTTCCATGAGGAAAGCGGTGGAGTTAAGGCTACACACGTAGGGCACAAGTTTGATGGAAAGAAAGGTTGGTATGAGACCGATGTTCAGGATGCTGGATTTCGTAGCGGCCATTCTGTTGTATTTGGTGAGGAGCCCCAAGACATATATAAGCATAAGAGCTGTGAGGGGTTATGGGATGGCTTGCCATTTGAAATAGCCGGTGCAGAGACAGCTACGTCAAACAACATAAGAAATGCACTCAAGCACTGTGCTTCAAAACCTGATACGAAGATTGCCGTTATATACTTCCCTAATGACAATTTTGATATTGGTGAGTTCAATATTGGCCTTTCAAAGTTCAATGGTCTCAGGGGTACTCCACAATATAAATTGTTTGATTTGATTTATTGCATTCACGGCGATAAGATTATCCAAATAAAAAAGCCAAGCATTTAACTTGGCTGGAATGAGAGCGGGTCTCTGAAGGTTTACCCATCCCTCACGCCGCAAAGATACAAAAAAATCCGCAACCTCCAAACTTTTTGCGGATTTTTTTCTATTTTATTTGAGTAGAATCGCTTATTTGCTCAGTCTGAGCGTCCTGAATAGTCTCTATAACCGCTTTTGTCTTTTTCCTGAGGCCGCTTTCTGTTGTATAGCCAAGCATAAATACGACTACAAGTATAAGTGAGAAAATAAAGGAAGCTATAACATTAAGAAATATAGTTTTTCCTGCTGAATATGTGTGCTTCTTTACAACTGGCTCAACAGACTTTTGAAAGTCAAAGTTGATATTGTTTAGCTCATCTCTCACAGCACTCGCGACATTCTCTCCTAAAATAGCAGCTGCACTCTCTTTATACTTCGCAAGTTGACTCTCCGTTACTGAGGACATAATGAAACTTTCGATATCGGAGTCAGTAGGAGCGGTTCCCTTCTTTTTCTTGAAGTCCTCAATAAATTCAATTTTGTGCCGTTTGTAGATGCTATATGCCAGCAACCCAATCACATCATCTTGACTGGATACGAGCTTGCTATAAATAAAATTGTATTGCTTCTCGGCCATTACTTCTTTCCACTTACAATACGAGCGTAGGACTCATTTGCCCTTTGTGCGATAAGTGCATGGGACAAAGTTACTTTCCGCTCTCCAATAGGAGAACGGTAGGAAAAAGTTACACCTTTGCGGTCTGTTACGATTCCGGTTCTATGTGGTGTTGTCGTTGTTGGTGTCATATTATTGATTATTACGATATTCTCGTTCTATTGTGAACTCGCTGCAAAAATACAAAAAAATCTGCAACTAACAAACAAAGTCACAGATTTTTTAACGAAAAGTTCCTTTTTTGTTCAATCTCAGGGTATTTCAGGCCCTACGACCTCCGTTTCCTGACCTCCGGGCGACACTAACTTAGCATCCATTGGAACCCGAATCCTCTGCGTCTTTTTCTCGATAGAACGCACGAAGGTAACATTGTAGACCTCGACATTCTCTATCAGCTCCTCATGGTTGTGGTTCGTCAGAGTAGCCTGTATCTCCACATCACCGAAATGGTCGCCATGCAGCCCAAGCATGACAGTATGTATCTGCTCACTCAGATCCAGATCTTCAATGCTCTGCAGTCGCATTTCGTTGCTATACTCTGACGATGCGCCACCTTTCCAGTCGGTGACGATGTGCAGACGAACTTCTGCACGTGCCTGGTACCCGTTGGCTCCGCGAGTGGTCATACGCTCCCACAGGATAGGCCGGAACTCGACGAACACAGCCGGACGCGGCCAGTTGGTTTCCTGCTCGATATACTCCACGTTATTGTTCCACAAGTCCGCATGCTGGATAATGTGCTCTGC
>CADBWR010000040.1 GCA_902798425.1 uncultured Bacteroidales bacterium | reverse complement strand
TACTTTGTAGTACGTACCAAGGACGAATACCAATATGCTCAGAACATGTTCTTCCCCCGCATGTACAGCTCTGCCCACCGCAGCAACTACGAGAGTTGGATGGGCGAGATTAGCGGACGTGAAGAGATGTACGACCGTTGTGGTGAGATGGTCAGCGTTAAGATACCCTCACAGTTTGAGAACATGCGCTTTGGCAACTGGATTACGGGCTTCGACTGGTTCGACAACTGGCGACTGGGCGACCAGAGCAAGCTGCCCGACGAGCTGAAGGAGAACAAGGGACATAACGTATTCTACTGTCTGCCATTGCTATTGGGTCTTATCGGACTCTTCTGGCAGTCACTGGCCAAGCACCACGGAAATCCCAAGGACCAGACAGGCATCCGCCAGTTTTGGGTGGTCTTCTTCCTGTTCTTCATGACAGGTCTGGCCATTGTTATCTACCTGAACCAGACACCCTCACAACCTCGTGAGCGTGACTATGCCTACGCAGGCTCATTCTACGCTTTTGCTATTTGGTGTGGCATGGGTGTTGCAGGAATCATCGAACTGATAAAAGAGAAGCTGAAAGGCAATGGCGAGAAGTTGGCTACCACATTGGCTGCCGTCGTCAGTATCATCTGTCTCTTTGTTCCCATCCAGATGGCTTCGCAGACATGGGACGATCACGACCGCTCAGGTCGCTACACCTGCCGCGACTTTGGTCAGAACTATCTGAATACCTGTCAACAGGGCAACAACCCCATCATTTTTACCAACGGTGACAACGACACCTTTCCCTTGTGGTACAATCAGGATGTGGAGGGAGTGCGTACCGATGCCCGCGTGTGCAACCTGAGTTATCTGCAGACAGACTGGTACATCGACCAAATGCGCCGTCCGGCCTATGACTCACCTAGCGTGCCCATCTCGTGGGAACGTATCGAGTACTGTTCAGGTACCAATGAATACGTATCTATTGAACCAGACATGAAGGAGGCTGTACTGGAGCACTATCGCCAGCATCCTGAGGAGGCCCGCAAACAATTTGGCGACGAGCCTTTCGAACTGAAGAACGTGCTGAAATACTGGGTGCGTTCCAAGAATGCTGACCTGCACATGATACCTACTGACACACTCTATATGACCATCGACAAGGAAGCCGTACGCCGCAGTGGCATGCTGATGGCTACCGACTCCATCCCCGACAAAATGGTTATCTCTCTGAAAGGCAAGCGTGCACTGTACAAGGGCGACCTGATGATTCTGGAAATGCTGGCTCAGTGCAACTGGGAGCGTCCTATCTATGTGGCTGTTTCTGTTGGTGACGACAACTACATCAACTTAGGTGACAATGTCATCACTGAAGGTTTAGCCTACCGTATCACGCCGTTTACTACCACCCATGAGGGTAGGCCCATCCCAGGTGTGAAGAACTTTGACACAGAGAAGACCTACGACAACGTGATGCACCGCTTCAAATTCGGCGGCATCGACAAACCTGGCATCTACCTCGACGAGACGGTGATGCGCATGTGCTATACCCACCGTCGCACCATGGCCAAGCTGGCACTGGAGCTGATGTATGAAGGCAAGGAGAAGAAGGCTGAAGAGGTGCTGCGCTATACGGAGAAAATGATTCCATCATTCAATGTTGCCCACAACTACAGCTCTGGATCACTCGACATGGCTCGCACATGGGCTTCGTTAGGTCACAAAAAGGAAGCACTGACTATCATCAACCAGATGTGGAAGAACTCTGTACAATATATGAAGTGGTTCTGCTCACTGGAGCAATACCGTTTCGACGCTGCCAAGCACGACTGCCTTGTTAACTTCTACATCCTGGAGCAGTTGGCATCGCTCACCGAGATTGTCGACAAGGCTACCTATGACAAGCAGATGAAGGAAATCACCCTCCTTGGCAATATCTACGAGCAGCGTGGCGGTCAAGTTTATGAAGATGAATAATATGCTAACAGCAAATAGCCAAGAGCAATGATTATCGAACAACCCTCTAAGTGGCTGCGTTGGATGTACCCCAAGGCACTTTGGCGTATGGACCCGACCGACAAGGCCGTCTACCTAACCTTTGACGATGGCCCCATTCCCGAAGCAACCCCTTTCATCCTCGACACACTGAAACATTACGGTATCAAGGCCACCTTTTTCATGGTAGGCGACAATGTAAGGAAATATCCAGAGTTGCACCAGCGTGTTGTCGATGAGGGGCACCGCATTGGTAATCATACACACAACCACATGGGAGGTTTGCGCCATTCCGTCCACGAGTACAGCTACAATGTGGAGAAGGCTAACGCATACCTACATACCAATCTGGTGCGCCCACCTCACGGATGGATGCGCCATGACCAGTATGCCTGGCTCTCACGCAAATTCAAAATTGTCATGTGGGACCTCGTTACACGCGACTATTCCAAATGGATGACGGCCACCGACGTTCTCAACAACGTAAAGCGCTATGCCCGTAATGGTAGCATCATCACTTTCCATGACTCCTTGAAGAGCATTGAGAAGCTACGCATTGCCCTACCTGCTGCTATCGAGTGGCTGTTGGCCGAAGGGTATGCCTTCAAGATATTTGAGTAAAAAAAACGGAACGCTTCTTTAAAAAAATCCGCCAGTTCCTTTGAACAGCGTGTGGTAAAGCCATGGCTGCGTGATGTGCTTAGTTGCGGCGTGCAATAATGTAAATGATGACGGGTGCACCCATCACTGGCGTGACGGCATTCAACGGAATGACGCCCGACTCGCCAGGAAGGAAACAGATGGCATTGCAGACAAGGGCAATGACCGCACCGCAAAGGATGGTGCCCGGCATCAGAATACGATGGTCGGCCTGACGGAATAAGAGGTGAGCAATATGAGGCACTGCCAAGCCTATGAACATGATAGGACCGCAATAGGCCGTAGTGATGGCGGTCAGCAGACCAGTAACGATAATCAGCCAGTTGCGTACTCTATGAGTATTGACACCCAGATTCTCGGCATAGCGTTCGCCTAGGAGCAGGGCATTGAGGGGCTTTACTAACAGCAGAGCACCCACAAGTCCTAATATACAGAGCGAGGCGAACAGTGGTATCTGGCTCATGGGCACCCCGCCAAAGGAGCCCATGCCCCATACCATATACGACTTAACACCCTCATCGGTGGCAAAGAAGTTGAGCAGCGCCACCACGCTATTGGCGATATAGCCAATCATGATACCCACAATGAGCAGCATGACATTATTGTGGACCATGGTGCTGAACAGGAAAATCAGTCCCATCACAGCCATAGCACCGACAAAGGCGGCAGCAAGGACAGCCATAAAGCCTGTGATGCTGACAGAGCCCACAGAGAGCGAACCTCCTAGGCCGAGCATCACCAATGCCACACCCACGCCAGCACCACTGTTGATACCAAAGATACTGGGGCCTGCCAACGGATTCTTAAAAGCCGTCTGCAACATCAGACCGCTGACAGCCAATGAACCACCGCAGAGCATAGCCGTGATGGCCTGTGGCAGTCGGCTCTCCATAATGATATACTGCCAAGAAGGGCGTGCAGCCTCATGTCCCATGATGATGCTGACAACATCGCGGAGCGGTATGGATACCGACCCCACGGCCAGGTTGACAGCCAACAATACAACCATCAACAGTGTCAACAGGCAACAGAGAACAACACCTCGCTTCACAATAACCGTTACTCTTTCAGTTTCTTATAATAACGCAGCGGAGGCAATCCTATTATATCGGGATGCAAAATTTGCAGGAAGTCGCAGAGCAGACGGTCGGGATGGAATGGTGTGTCTTCATAGAAATGCGACTGTTCCACATTACATCCATAGACCTCATGCTGGCGGAATGCCTTCAACTGACTATAGCCACGATGACCTGACAGCAACTCCTTGTAATCCCAATCGTGGTCGCTGGAGTAGCGTAACATCCAGACATCTGACTCTCCTCCTCTTTCGAGCACCGTCTCGAAAGGCAGTGACAGTGAACCGCTTTGGTCGTCTGTTGCCCACGGATACTGTCCACCAGCATCCTGCAGCATCTGACCTATCGTGCTACGACCGCCAGGCATATACCATACAGAGCCTACCACCTTGTCAACAATGACAGAGCGCCCTTTGCCAGCCTGTGCAGCCTGTTGTTTCAAGGCTACATAACTGCTGTCTACGTTGTGGAACAAGGCATCGGCCTTGTCGCCGGTCCCAAACAGCAAACCATAGAAGCGCATCCATTCAGCACGTGCCAATGGCGACGTCTCCATATACTCGGCACACTCTATCAATGGGATGCCTATCTCCTCTGTCTTACCATAGCCGCCACTATTCTCAAAAGGTGACAGCATGATAACATCGGGCTTCACGACCATAATCTTCTCGACGATGGGATTCAAGCCATTGCCGCAGTCCACTATGCGGCCGGCCTTGATCTGCTGCTGGATATAAGGCACCTTGATATACTTGGAGTCTGCCACACCCACAATATGGCTGCCCAGCCCCAGTTCGGTGAGCAGGGCACAGTGGACGGTGGTAAAGACGGCAGCACGCTGAATAGGTATCTCGATGACTGTGCCGTCAGTGAGGTCTGCAGTCTGAGGTTTGATGTCTGATGTACGGGGTACAAGATAGTAGCGGTGAAGCATCTTGCCGGGCTTCCAAGGATTCTTGATGTCGGCAACGACATAGCCGTCGTGCTCCACTATGGTGAGCAGTGACGAATACTTCAGTGCAACGGTGTCGCCTCCCTCTACAGACAAAGAAGTGTTGTTGCCACCTCGGCACGAGGCCAAGGCGACAACAACGACAAATAGTATAGATAGTAAGGTTGTTTGTTTATTCATACTTGACGCCAGTATTGAAGACTACTGAGATGGGGCCTGTTGCCGTGTTCTCATACTTCTTCACGAGCTTACCCTGTGCGTTGTACTGGTTGGTGTACGAAGGCAGCGCATAGCCAGCGTAGCCTGTATCAGGATTTTTCTGGTAAGAAACAATGAAGATGTTGCCAGTGACAGGGTCTGCAGCAATGACAGCAGGGCTGAAAATGTCGGCAGGCTCCCAAGTCGTTGTCGCACCTGTAGCAATGTCATAGATAAGATAAGTGGTTGTGCCTGCACCATAAGGAGCGTTGACCGTATAGATTTTCTTGCCGTCTGTACACATAGCTGTACCGTCGACAACCTTTGTCACCTTACCATCAGCAGTAATCTTGCGCACGCCAGCACCCTTCTGTTTATTGTTGTCGTTGGTGTCGTAGATACCATAGTCCATAAAATAAGCTTCGTTGCCTACTGTCAACATCTGCATAGGGTTGGTGACGGCCTCGTCCTTAATCTCAGTCACAGTACCAGAAGACAGCGCAATCTTTGAGATTGAGGGGTAGAGCTTTCCATATCCACCATAGTTTGAGTTAGCCACATAGAGATGACCACCTGCGAGTGTAATACCATCAGGATATGAGCCTACAGTATAGGTCTGTTGCTTAGCAAAGTTAACGGTATCGATGGCAGCAACAATACCATTGTCGCCATCTGAGCTCTTACCATAGCAAGCAAAGTAGAGCTTGCCATCGTAGCCAACGGCACAACGAGGACTCAAACCGTCCTTCTCGCCCAGCAATTCAATCGTGCTGAGTTGTTTCTCAATCTTCAGTGTCTGCTTGTTACAAACCCAGATGGTAGCCTCGCCATCAACGACGATGTAAAGTTTTGAACCATAAGACGTGATGAAGTTGGCCGTCTTACCTACCGACTTGCCATTGACAGCCTTGAAGGCATTAGCGGTAGACACACCCTTGGCATAGTCGATATAGCTGACATTACCATCGATACCAGCGCTCTTGTTTCCAGAACCTACAAGGAACATACCATTCGATACGTCAACAAGATGCTTTTGAGGAGCATCGTCATCATCGTTGCTACAAGCTGTCAGCAGGCTCATACCCATAGCTAATACTGCAAAACTGAATAAAAACTTTTTCATAATTGTTTGTTGTTTAATTGTTATTGTTTAGATTAAAACTTGAAATTCAATGAAAGTTGCCAACTGCGACCTGGCATCGGATAGCTGCGAACAATCTCATACTGTTTGTCAAGCAGGTTCTTGACATCGAAGCGGATCTCAGCGACAGGTCTGCCGATATGGAACTTTCGCCAAGCGGTAAGTCCCAATTCCTCGTACTGTTCAATATTTGTTCCGTCAAGATGTTCATTGCTAGCCCAACGCTCACCGACGACATGAGCATTTACAGAGAAATTAACCCACGGATTCTCCCAAGCCAGCGAAGCTGCTCCCGTGTGTATGGGGATATAAGCTATCTGATTGTTGTAATAAGGTGACTCCTCATTGCTACGATTACGTGCCCGTTGCAGACTATAGTTGCCGGCAAGAGTCAGTGTATGACGTCCGATATGCTGTACAACTTTGGCTGTAACATCCAGTCCCAGCACATGAACCTTGCCGACATTGACACATGTCCACACAAACATGTTGTAAGGAACTCCTACTATCATATCCGTCACCCAATTATAATAAAGGTCGGCCGTGGCAGTGACTTCTGCCGATGCGGAGAGTGCAGCATCCAATGTCATACCAAGGTTCAGTTGTTTGGTATTCTCTGCATTTAAGTTTTTGTTGCCGTAATGGAAGAAATAGTTTTCGTTGAAAGTCGGTGCGCGAAAGATATCCTTATAGGAAGCACGCAAGCGTAATTGTGGCAGTAGCTCATAGCTCAAGCTCAGAGACGGAGAGAGGCGACGCATATTTTCTGCGCTCTCGCCATCTGTGGCATCGTTAAAATAAAGCGAATAGAGCAGACGAGCCATCACTGTCAACTGTCCTTTGCTAAACTTAGCGGTAGCCGATTGCAGGATGGTATTGCGATAAGGCCGTGTGTCGGTAGGCAGCGTAGAATTCAGATTGTTGTAGGCATAGTCTGCAGAATAGTCAAAAGCCCAATGTGCCGAGGGGGTATAGAGTAGACTGGCAGAACCATAGACCTCGCGCTGATAATAGTCGCCATCCTGCGACCAAGCAGCTACCATTCC
The DNA here is from genome assembly GCA_902798425.1 of uncultured Bacteroidales bacterium. GTDB lineage: Bacteria > Bacteroidota > Bacteroidia > Bacteroidales > Bacteroidaceae > Prevotella. The sequence continues at coordinate 13,818 of CADBWR010000040.1, read as the reverse complement.
GTCATCGTACAGCGATGCAGCCCAGTTGTATTTCGCCAACAGCTTCAGCGACCAGTGCTCACCCCAGCGCTGCTGGAATGTCAGTTGTCCGAAGACATTACGGTCACGGAGTGTCTCGCGGCTGGTATTGCTATAGTAGAACACCTGACCAGGCAACTGACGGTCATTGTCGTAATAGTACACCTTGCCGCCCAACTGCGACGAGCCGCTGGTATTCCACAGGAAGTTCAGCTCCGCATGTCCACTGTTCATGCGACTGTTGTTTCGCCTGTCGTTGATAGTCTCTATACCATTCTTGATGGTATATGGATAGTCGTTCTTGGCATGGACATACTCACCGACGACAGAGAAAGAGAAGCGATCAGACAAGCACTGCTCATAGCGCAGGAAGGGAGAGATGTAACCGAAGGAGCCTGCTTTCAGCTGTGCCGTCGTGTGTGGTTGCAGGTCGTTCGAGGGCTGGCGCAGTGTCTGTATAGTGAGGGTAGCGGGTGTGGTGGCGTTGCGTGCCGGTATAAAGATGTCTGCATTGTCACCAACGGTCAGCGTCAGGTTGTCGACATTGTCCAGTGAGTAGCGCGACAGGTCTATCTCACCACTCTGACACTCAGAGAGCATGACGCCATCGTAGCTGACACCCGTATGCTTGGCACCAAAGCCACGCACACTGACGGTCTTCATGCCACCGGCACCACCATAGTCACGCAGCGTGATGCCCGGCAAGCGGTGTAGTGCGTCGGCCATATCCGTCACGCCCTGCACCAGCATGTCACGGCGGTCCAGTACGTGCATGGGTGCCGTACTTTGGAGGGCGCGCTGATGGCGGTCTTTGCTGATGGTGACCTCGCGCAAGTGATGCGTCTTGCCAGCAATAGTGTCTGTCTGAGCGACACTACACAACGGTATGCTGAACAAGATGACAAAAGACCATAATATCTTCTTCATTCAAATGTTTTTTCCAAAAAGTGGAGAGACTCCCTGTCTCACGACATAAGCCTCTCCGAGACTTATATAATAATACACGTATCTCGCCTTACGGACCTAACCCCAGAGGTACAGAAGACGAATGGTACAACAGGCAGGTATTCTGACTTGCAACCGGGTGGCGAACGTCTTCCCAATAATATCAGTGACATCGTGTTCACACCGCGAATGGCTGCTTACAGCTGCGGGACAGTCGGGGATTCTCACCCCGTTCCCTAACCTATTGCGGGTGCAAAGGTAAGAATAAACGAGCGAATAACCAAATTTATTTGGATATTTCACCATTTCTTATTACTTTTGCAGCAATGAAACGTCGTCTACATCCTATCATGTTTGCCGGAACAGGCAGCGATGTCGGTAAGAGCATCGTGGCTGCCGCCTTCTGCCGTATCTTCCGACAGGACGGCTACAACCCAGCACCCTTCAAGGCACAGAATATGGCCCTGAACAGCTATGTAACACCTGACGGACTGGAGATAGGACGGGCACAGGCTGTACAGGCGGAAGCGGCGGGCATTCCCTGTCATACGGACATGAACCCGCTACTGCTGAAGCCCAACTCCGACCATACCTCGCAGGTGGTGCTACACGGCAAGCCCATCGGCAACAAGGATGCCTACGATTACTGGGGAGCAGGCCGTGTGCAGCGAGATTTCGTCTCGCTGACCGGTCCCGACTTCCGCCATGAGGTCCATGCCGCCTTCGACCGTCTGGCCTCACGCTACAATCCCATTGTCATGGAGGGTGCCGGCAGCATTGCTGAGATCAACCTCCGCGACCGCGACTTGGTGAACATGTCGATGGCGCAGCATGCCAAGGCGGATGTCATCCTGGTGGGCGACATCGACCGTGGTGGTGTCTTTGCCAGTGTCTATGGCAGCATCATGTTACAGTCGCCAGAGGATAGGAGCCTCATCAAGGGCATCATCATCAACAAGTTCCGTGGCGACATGCGGCTGTTCGACGAGGGCCGCCGCATGCTGGAAGACCTCTGCGGCATTCCAGTCCTTGGCGTTATACCTTATTATAAAGATATCTATATCGACGAAGAGGACTCGGTGAGTCTTGACAAGAAGCAGCGCCAACTGGCTGAGGGCAAGGTGAACATTGCCGTCATCCTGTTGCGGCATATCAGCAACTTCACCGACTTCGACACGCTGGAGCGTGACCCGCGCGTCAACCTCTTCTATACCAGCAACACCAGCGACTTGCAAGAGGCCGATATCATCATTCTGCCTGGCACCAAGTCGACACTCGACGACCTGCTGGAACTGCGCCGCAACGGTTGTGCACAGGCCATTCTGCGTGCTCATCGCAACGGCAAGTTGATTGTTGGCATCTGTGGCGGCTATCAGATGTTAGGACAGACCGTCAACGACCCCGACGGCATTGAAGGCAGCATCAGCAGTCTGCCAGGACTCGGTCTGCTACCCATCCATACCACGATGACGGCCGAGAAGACTACGCGTCAAGTGACGTTCTCATTCAATGGGCAAACGTGCCAAGGCTACGAGATTCATCAAGGGGTCAGCGATACCGACCAGGCCATCCTGCAGACCGACCACTGCATCGGCACCTACATCCACGGCTTCCTCGACAATGCGCCCGTCATTGAACACCTATTGAAAGTCTCCCCCCGCCCTCTCCCAATAGAGGGGGAGCTGGCTCGCGCACCTTTCTCCCCTTCTTCTGGAGGGACGGGGGGAGGCTCCACCTTCAAAGACCAGCAGTACGACAAGTTGGCTGCGCATGTGCGGCAGCATGTCGACATGGATAAACTCTATCAAATCATCTCAGACCATGATTAAAGGACACGGCGACGACGCCTACCAGTACCCGCACATCGTCTCAGACTTCTCGTCGAACATCTGTGCACAGAAGAGTCATCAGGCACTGATGGGCTATCTGGCTGCCCATCCTGAGTTCGCCAGCCACTATCCTGAACCTGAGGCATGGTCGCTGGAGCAGCTGATTGCTGAACAACAGGACATCGCCCCTGAACAAGTCATCGTCACCAACGGGGCTACCGAGGCCATCTACCTCATCGCACAGGCTTTCCCGCTGCAGGCCGACATTCCGCGCCCTACGTTCAGCGAGTATGAAGACGCCTGCCAACTGTTTCCCCGTACTGACGAGGAGCACCGCATGCTGTGGCTCTGCAACCCAAACAATCCTACGGGCGACGTCTACGACCAGTCGGTGATAGACCGCATGATGGCGCAGTACGACCTGGTGGTTGTCGACCAGTCCTACGAGAACTATACCCACCATTTCATCATGCAGCCACGATGGGCAGCACGCATGCCGAACCTCATCCAGATTCACTCCTTCACCAAGACCTACGGAATACCGGGTTTACGACTGGGCTACATCACTGCACATGCCGCACTGACAGCTCATCTGCGCCACTTCCTGCGTCCTTGGAGTGTGTCGTCCCTGGCTATTGAGGCTGGCAAGTTCCTGCTACGCAATGACGAGTTGCGCTGTACGCCCGACCTGAACGAGGCCTGTCGGTTGCGCGACATGCTGCAACAGATTGACGGCATCCTCACGCAAGAGACGCAGACCAACTTCATGCTTTGTCAGTTTGAGTCCGAACATACTGCCGCACAACTGAAGGACTACCTTGCCCGCCAGCACCATCTGCTCATTCGCGACGCCTCCAACTTCCGCGGACTCACCGCCCGCCACTTCCGCATTGCCGCCCAGACGCCAGCAGAGAATGATGCTTTGGTCAGCGCTATACAAGAATTTGTTTTAATACATCAACAGGAATTACCATGAATTGCCAGCTATTTTTCATAAATATTATTCTTGATAATTCATGTTTAATTCATGATAATTCATGTTCACTGATTCTTCACTCTTCACTCCTAATAGGCTGGTTTCTCGACCTGTTCTTGGGCGACCCTGCATGGCTACCCCATCCCGTAGTGGGCTTTGGCAAGATGATTGCCTTTGGCGAGCGTCGTCTGAACAAAGGGACACACCGCAAGCTGAAAGGTGCCCTCATGGCCATCGTCTATATAATAGGGGTATTTGTTGCCGTGTGGTTCCTGCGCACCCAATTAAGCATTATGCATTATGCATTAAGCATTGTCTTCGACGTAGTCGTCATCTTCTACTGCTTGGCAGGTACCACGCTCATCCGTGAGGTGCGCCAGGTATTCCTGGCTGTCGACCGTTCGCTGGAAGAAGGGCGCAGACAGGTGGCACGCATCGTAGGGCGCGACACCTCAGCACTCTCTGCGCAAGAGGTTCGCACGGCCGCCTTGGAGACCCTTGCCGAGAACCTCAGTGACGGCGTCATTGCCCCACTCTTCTGGTACATGCTCTTGGGAGTCCCTGGCATGATGGCGTATAAGATGGTCAACACCCTCGACTCCATGATAGGCTATAAGACCGACCGCTACCGCGACTTCGGCTGCTGGGCAGCACATATCGACGACATCGCCAACTACATCCCCGCCCGTCTCACCGCCCTGCTGATGATTCTTGGCCATTGGCTATTAACCATTGGCCAAAAGCCAAAAGCTAAAAGCCAAAAGCCAATAGCTTTCGTCCGTCAATACGGACCGTGCCACGCCTCACCCAACAGCGGCTACCCCGAAGCTGCCCTGGCAGGCATCCTTAACTGTCGCTTCGGTGGTCCCCACTATTACTTCGGCCAACTGTTTGACAAACCCTATATCGGCACCAACGACCGCCCGCTGACCACCGACGACATGAAAACTGCCGTACGAGTGAATCGCACGGCAGAGGTGCTGATGGTCTTGTTTACCCTTGCAGTGTCTCTGTTGCCGTATTTATTTTTTGCTTACTAATCAGGTACATGCCAGCGGATCATGGGGATGGTTCTCTGATTTGTGTCAGAGATAGAAATTCGCAAAATCTATTAACCTATTAACATAACATGCCTCAAACCCTTTGTACATCGGGGTTTGAGGCATGTTAAATGTTTGTTCAACTATTATAGTTCATTTAACCGACTCAGTGAAGTGCACCCAAAAGAGAGAAATACGAAGATAGGCTGCATCTCGGAAATACAAAGAAAAACATGTTTTCCTTTGGTATTTCGCTCTATTTGCACTATCTTTGCACGCAGAAAGCGTGCGAGTCTGCTCACGCTCGGCAGAATGAGCAAGCTCTTCTGCCCTCGCTTAATCGCAATTTTGTATGTCCGTCTGTCTCATGTGAAACAGGTACCTGTCACCTATTTCAATGGAATGTCTGGAACCAAGCGTTCTGCTGGAATGCAAGGAAGGTCCGTTTATTGAACATGAGGTAGTTGGCATATTGGAGAAAAAAAATAAAGTACAGACTATAGATGAAAAAGATATTATTCCTGCATGGTTTCTTTGCCAGCGGTCAGTGCGTACCTGCTGTGGCACTGAGAGAGGCATTTGAAGGGCGTGTAGAGGTGCTTACTCCCGACTTGCCAATACATCCACAGATGGCACTGGAAGGAATCCGAAACATCTGTGACAGAGAGCATCCCGACTTGTTGGTTGGTAACAGTTGCGGTTCGTTATATGCCCAGATGCTGGCGCCCATCGTTGGAATACCGGCCCTGCTTGGCAACCCACATTTTCAGATGACGGCATTTCTGAAGGAACGTATCGGTTCGCATGAATACAAAGCACCACGCAAGGACGGCAACCAGCAATTTGTTATCGATGAATCCCTGATACAGGAGTTTGCAGAGTTGGAAACCATTCAATTCCGCTATTGCAATCCCTACTACAAAGACAAAGTATGGGGATTGTTCGGTGAACAAGACACTCTTGCTCACTTCGAGCCACTGTTTTTGGAGCATTACAACCATTCATTCCACTTTCCTGGTGCTCACACTCCAACGGCAGAAGAAGTACACACATGGTATATTCCAATGATAGAGAAGATGCTGATGCAATATCCACTTCCAGAGGATGGAATTCGCTACTTTCAGCATTTCAAAGGAGGCAATTACCGCTACATTCGCACAGCTTTCGACTCAGAAACTAAGGAGCGAATGGTCATCTACCAAGCCTTGTATGGAGAAAAACAATACTGGGTACGTCCAGAGAAGATGTTTTTCGAGAATATTGAGCGTAACGGACGTACCTTTGCACGATTTAGAGAGATTGAGAAATAGAAACATAAATAAAAATAGAATGATGCAAGAGTTTCAGCCGGCAGTATGATTTACGAACTCTTTATTTGTTAAATAATTCAGCAAAAGTAGAGAAAATTCGGCTTTTATTGGTAACTTTGTGCCCAAATTTTAATTGTATTTATGAGAAAAGTAAGCTTTATTTTGGCAGCAGCCATGTTGATGGTGTCAGCTGCGGTGATGGCTCAACAGGCATCAAAGGTATATCTCACAAGGGAGATTTCACCAGAGTCGTTGGTAAAAATCTACAAGGCTCTTGGCGTTGAAGCCAAGGGCCGTGTGGCAGTGAAGATGTCAACAGGTGAAGGTAGCAATCCCAACTACCTGAAACCTGAACTGGTGAAAAAACTGATATGGGAGGTGGACGGCACCATTGTGGAGTGTAACACCGCTTACGGCAACTCGCCTGCCGACAAGAAGGATGACCGCAACACGTCGGAGAACCATTGGAAGGTCATTGAGCGTCACGGCTTCACAAAGTATTTCCCGGTGGATATCATGGACGAGTATGACGAGATGCGCATCCCCGTGAAAGACCAGACGCACATCAAGTACGACATCGTAGGCGGTCACATGGCCAACTACGACTTCATGATTGCCCTCAACCACTTCAAGGGTCATCCTATGGGTGGCTACGGTGGTGCACTGAAGAACCTCTCTATCGGCTGTGCCAGTCAGAACGGCAAGGCTTACATCCACTCGGCCGGCAAGATGGAGAAACTGGATATGGGTAAGCTGTGGACACCAGAGTTCGTCGGTAATCAGGATGGTTTCCTCGAAAGTATGGCAGCAGCAGCTCAGGCTGTGGTGAACTACTTCAACAAGAAGCAGGGCATCATCTACATCAGCGTCATGAACAACATGTCAATAGACTGCGACTGCGTGGATCATCCCGAACCTGTGAAGCTGGAAGACTACGGCATCCTCGCCTCTACCGATCCCGTAGCGCTCGACCAGGCCTGCATCGATATCATCAACCAACAGAAGGTGACGGCCAAGAATGACCCTACCGATTTGCTGAAGCGCATCGACAAGCAGCATGGCACACACACTATCGACCATGCAGCCCAGATTGGTCTTGGCTCAAAGAAGTATGAGTTGGTAAATCTGGATTTATAATTTATAATTATTTGTATCTTTGCAGCGCATTATGAGGCGAATGCTACTGATGATACGGATGTTGACGGTACTTTGTGCCGTTTGCCTGACGGTTCTCCTGAACTGGCAGAGCAAGGATGATGCCTTAGCCGGAACACCCTTGCTGCCTACGGAGTCAACCGTCATGATTCCGCAGCAACAGCACCATCATGAAGCCTTGCTGACTGATGCCTCACAGATCTATCGTGTCTGTAGTTCACGTCCTCAGCGCATCCTGCCCTCACAAGGCTCTAATTTGGCGATTTCAAATACAATCCCGTCTTTGAGCCTCGTTTCTATGAAGGCAAGGATGCGGAAACAATCGCACAACTGATTTAGTTGATGGTATTCATACACAGGAATCAGCAAGTGGGGGCTGTCGCTTCGGTGGTCCCCACTATTATATAACCGAATGAATTTGCCACAAACAACCGAATGAATTCGCCACAAATAACCGAATGAATTCGCCTCAAACAACCGAATGAATTCGCCTCAAATAACCGAAAACTTTCAATTTTCTTTGGTAGTTTGCTATAAAAGTTCTATCTTTGCGGTCAAAATAGTAATGTAATGGTAAAGTACAAACAACGAATAGCAGACAGACTCCTTGAACGTAAGGTTCTCGGAAAAGGTGCCGTTCTCATTGAAGGCCCCAAGTGGTGTGGCAAGACAACAACAGCGAAACAATTGGCCAAAAGTGTACTTGACTTAGGGGATGCATCGGTGCTGAAACAAAGCACACAAATGATAGAGATAAGCCCCAAGTCTCTTTTGGAAGGAAAGACTCCTCGCTTGATTGACGAATGGCAGGCGCTGCCTCCCATTTGGGATTCCATTCGTAGTGAAGTGGACAAGCGAGGTGAGCCTTCTCAGTTTATTCTTACTGGATCTTCTGTACTTCCTGATGCCGATGAGACAATTCATAGCGGAACTGGGCGATTCGCACATATCATGATGCGTCCCATGAGTTTGTATGAATCGGGCGAATCGTCGGGCACGATTAGTCTGAAGGATTTGTTCGATGGCAAAACACCAGGAGTTCAGCAATGTGCCCTTAATGTTGATGACATTGCCTACCTGACCTGCCGAGGTGGATGGCCATGGGCGACATTGATTTCCAAGGACGTTGCCCTTGATCAGGCTTTCGATTATGTGGACTCTGTGATAAAACGAGACATACAACGCGTGGATAAGGTAAATAGAAGTCCCGAACGTGCAAGGTTGCTCCTTCGTTCGTATGCAAGGAATATCTCCCAGCAAGTTTCGTATGCCACTATTCGTAAAGACATGCTTGCCAATGATGCAAGCACGTTAGATGAAGACACTGTGGCCGATTACATCAAAGCCTTGAAAAAGCTGTTTGTAATTGAAGACCTCGCTGCATGGAATCCTAATCTGCGAAGCAAGGCAGCCATCAGGGCAAGCGACACACGCCATTTCGTGGATCCTAGCATTGGGACTGCCGCATTGGGGCTTGGCCCAAAAGACCTGATTAATGACTTAGATACATTTGGACTTTTCTTTGAGGACTTGGCTGTGCGAGACCTGCGTGTGTATGCAGAAGCCTTGGATGGTCAGCTTTATCATTACAGAGACAGCAATGGCCTTGAATGTGATACTGTTCTTCATAGAAGAAATGGTAGCTACGCCCTGCTTGAGGTAAAACTGGGAGGAGAAGATCATATAAATGCTGGCGCAGCCAGTATGATAGAACTTGCTGGGAATATAGATACTGATAAAATGCCAGCACCATCATTTATGGCAGTTATCATCGGTGTTGGACAGTATGCCTATCAAAGACAAGATGGAGTATACGTCATCCCCATAGGCTGCTTGAAAGATTAAAAGCATTCCAGACTTAGAAAAAACCTTGGAGAGATGACGAGGGTGAGATGACGAGGGACTGGTCCCTGTCATAACAATGACTACAAGCATCATCAACAACATGTCTCGTGCCAGGCGCCTGTCCCTTTGGCATCATTAACATTATTTAAGGGAGGGGTGGCAGATATTAACGAAAATATAATTACCTTTGCAACAATTTTTTGGAAAGACGATAAGATATCATTTTTTTTAAATAAACAAACAGATTAAAATCAAAAACTAGTATGAAGAAAAAACTACTTTCTATTCTTGCCCTGCTGCTGATGACAGCGACGGGCGCGTGGGCAGAGACCATCACGTGGAACAACACGAATGTCTTCAAAAGAGAAAACGCTGGAGTTTTTATTACTCAAGATAACATGCAAGGTTCTGCTGTTACTTCTACTTCTGCTTCTGCCACTTATGAGGGTATTACCATTTCCTGTGACAAAAGTGATGGCAGTCATCTCATGCTTTGCGCCTCGTATGGTCCTGAGGCGGGTAGGCTCATCTTGCGAGGAGCAAGCGGAGACTCATTTACATTCACCGCTCCGACAGGCAAGATATTCACCAAGATTGAGATAAACGGTTATGTAGGTACGTTTACTCCATACGGTGATTGGACTCAGCCTTCTGAAATTCAAATAGCATGGAGCGGAACTGCTGCAAACACGGTGACGCTGGGTTCTGTAAATATTTCGATGCCTCAAGTAGGAAGTATCGTGTTCTACGTAGAAGATCCCCTCCCTCTCACCCTCAGCGAGGCAACAGATAACAGTACCGCCCTCAGCACGGCCAATGGCAAGGTGTGCGATGTCACCCTGACGCGCACGCTGCAGAAGGGTGGCTACAACACCTTCGCTGTGCCCTTCGCCATCAGCAGCGCGAAAATGACGGAACTGGGCATCACGGCCAAGAAGCTGACTGCTTCTAATTTCAACAGTACGACGGGCACGCTCACACTAACCTTCTCCAGTGCTTCGGAGATTGAGGCCGGAAAACCGTATCTGGTCAAGGTCAGTGCCAACGTGGTGAACCCGACCTTCAGCGGCGTTACTGTCAGCAGCACAGCAGTTCCCAACACCGAGACCACAGCTGTCAACTTCGTACCCACACTGGGCAAGGCTCTCGTCACGGGCGACGGCAGCTATGCCAGCGAACCCGGGTCGGTGCTCTTCCTCGGCTCCGGCAACAAGCTGTTCAGCCCCACGGTGGTCAACAATGCAGGGCAGGAAGCCAGCTACATGAAGGGCTTCCGAGCTTACTTCCAGCTGAAGGGTACTGCCGCATCAGCCCGCACCTTTAACATTGACTTCGGCGACGGCGAGACCACGGGCATCATTTCGGTCAACGGTTCAGGGTTTATGGTTAACGGTTTTGACGGCTGTTACGACCTGCTGGGTCGCCGCATCGAGGGTCAGCCCACTCAGAAAGGCGTGTATATCGTTAATGGTAAAAAGACTGTAATCAAATAAAGAATGGAGGATACGACTATGATTAAGAAAGAATATCAGAAACCCACGATGCAGGTCATTAAGACCGATATGAAGTCGCAGATATTGGCTGATTCGATAACCAGCGTAACCACCACAGGTCTTGATGCAGAAGAGTCGCTCATCATCGACGGCGATGATAAGGAGAAGATCGTGTGGGACGAGGCTTGGTAAAAAATAATAACCGATTCTCCTGCGGAGGGCACCCGTGTCTCCGCAGGAGTTTTCGGTATCTTCTATGTTTATTTCGGCTGAAGACAGAGGCGGTAATCGCTGGGTGACTGGCCAAGATGCTTGGTACAGTAACGGCTGAAAGCGCAATCAGGGGGACAGGCACCTGGGTATAGGTGATAGTTCGCCAAAGATGAGAATAGAGAAACGGAAGTCCGCGCGGCTTCCGTTTCTTCTTTTGTCTGGTTTTGTCTGTTTTATAACGCATGCAACAGGTACCTGTCACATATCGCATCAGTTTCACCGTTTTTCACTGAAAAGAATGGTGGGAAAAATTTGGCTGTTCAGATTTTATTTACTACTTTTGCAGAACAAAAGGACTAACCCGAATTGATGCAACGACTGGACACCATAACTGCCACACAGCGGAGAGGACAAATTTTGCCCCCCCAACTTCGTTAGGTAGTCCTGTCGCTCCCCATATTTTACGCATTTCCTACCACGCTACGCCATGCAGCACTATGCTGTGTGGCTTAGTGCACCATGCCGTTTCTTACGGTATTTTACAAGCATTTTTAATGGTCGTGTCTCCAGCGGGAGACAAGATTTATGGTTTGTATCCCATGGTTCGTGAGAATAGTGGGCTTTTTTCTTATAGACTAAAACAATGACAACAATAGAATTCATACTATGCCTGCTACTCTGTTTACTACTCCTTCCACTGGCGCAGTGGACAAGACGGCGCAGGTTGTAATATAATAAGGTATATGGCAACAATGAATAAAGAAGACTTAAAGAGAGAGATTGGTGATTTGATTTGGAAGATGGCTACCAACCTGGTACATGGTGGCAAGGTGTCTTCAGTGCAGTTTATGGACTACACGCTGGGCGCACTCTTCTATCGTTTCATCTCGGAGAATATCACAGACTATTGCAACCACCTGATGATAGAGGCTGGCGTGGCCGATGCCGACTATCTGCACATGAGCGACGAACAGGCTGAGTATGCTCGCAACCAGATAGTACAGGCCAAAGGTATCTTCATCAAGCCCTCTCAGCTCTTCAAGAATGTTGCCGATGGAGCAAAGAACAACGACGAGTTGAATACCACCCTTGCCAATAACTTCAAGGCTATAGAGGAAAGTGCCATCGGTACTGCCAGTGAAGACGATGTGCGAGGACTATTCAGCAACTTCAATACCAATGATGCAGGACTCGGTTCTACTGTTGAAGAGCGCAACACGCTGCTTACCACCTTGCTGGAGAGTGTTCGCGACCTGCCCTTCACCAAATATATGGATAGCGGTCTTGATGTGTTCGGCATCTGCTACGAGCACCTTATCAAGATGTATGCGCTGAATAGCGGTACCAAGGGCGGTGAGTTCTATACTCCAGCAGAGGTGAGTTATCTGTTGGCACAGATTGCTGCCGCAGGTCGAAAGACCGTCAACAAGGTCTATGACCCTGCCTGTGGCTCTGGTTCTTTGCTGCTGAACTTCAACCTTGTGTTGGGTTCCAAGAATGTTCGCGAAGGTTTCTTTGGTCAAGAGATAAATCTGAAGACCTACAACCTTTGTCGAATGAACATGTTCCTGCACAATGTCAACTACGACCATTTCGATATTCAGCTGGGCGACACCCTTCTTGACCCCAAGCACGAACTGGATGAACCATTTGATGCAATCGTCAGTAATCCGCCCTATAGTGTGCCTTGGGCAGGTGACAGTGATGTGACGCTCATCAACGACCCTCGTTTCTCTCCAGCTGGAGTGCTTGCACCAAAGTCAAAGGCAGACTTTGCTTTCACCATGCACATGCTTTCGTGGCTTTCTACTGAAGGTACGGCAGCTATTGTAGAGTTCCCTGGCATTCTCTATCGTGGAGGTGCAGAGCAGAAAATCAGAAAGTATCTGGTGCAGAACAACTATATAGACACCATCATTCAGTTGCCCAGCAACCTTTTCTTTGGAGCATCGATTGCTACCTGCATCATTGTGCTGAAGAAGAACAAGAGCGACAACCGCGTCTGCTTTATCGATGCCTCGCAGGAGTTCGTCCACGAAGGCAACAAGAACAAACTTTCGCCAGCCAACCAAGAGCGTATCTACAAGGCCCACATGACGAAGGAGGAAGAAAAGCACTTCTGCCATATAGTAACTACCAAGGATATTGAGGCAGAGGATTACAATCTGAGTGTCAGCACTTATGTAGAGCAGGAAGACACTCGTGAGGCTGTGAATATCGAGCAGCTGAATGCCGAGATAGCTGAAATCGTAAAGCGCCAGAGCACGCTGCGCACTCAGCTCGACGCCATCATCAAAGAATTAGAGGAGGATGCCGCATGAGTGAGATAAAAAAAATGATAGAAAGACTTTGCCCAGATGGTGTGGAGTATAAAAAGTTGGGGGAAGTGTTGGATTACGAACAACCTTCTAAATATATAGTTTCATCCAAAGATTATTTAGGTGAAGGTATTCCTGTACTTACTGCGGGGCAAACTTTTATTCTTGGATATACAGATGAAGATACTGGAATATACAGGGCAAGTAAAGAAAAACCTGTTATAATTTTTGACGATTTTACAACATCTTTTCATTGGGTTACTTTTGATTTCAAAGTTAAGAGTTCTGCTATGAAGATGTTAAGGCCAATCAATAATGATATTAACTTTCGTTTCATATACTATGCTATGAAATGCATTAAATATGAAACAGCAGACCATGCTCGTCAGTGGATTTCCAAATACTCGCTGTTTGAAATCCCTGTACCTCCTATTGAGGTACAGAGTAAAATTGTCGAGATACTCGACAATTTTACGGAGCTAGAAGCGGAGCTAGAAGCGGAGCTAGAAGCGGAGCTAGAAGCAAGGCGAAAGCAATACGAATATTACAGGAATCAACTCCTGACATTTGACAAAGTGGGGGGAGGTTGTCCGAGAACTCTGACATAGCAATCTAACGTTTTTATTTATAATCATTTGAATATCAAAAAGTTTAATGGTTTTTAACCTGAAATATT
>CADBWR010000039.1 GCA_902798425.1 uncultured Bacteroidales bacterium | reverse complement strand
AACACGAAGAAGACACCCGTAATGATTCACCGTGCACCCTTCGGCTCTTTGGAGCGCTTCTGCGCTGTACTCATCGAGCACACCAGCGGTCACTTCCCCCTCTGGCTCACTCCCGACCAGGTAGCTATTCTGCCGCTGTCAGAGAAGTACAACGACTACGCTAAGGAGGTTGCCAAGAAGTTCGATATGGGTGGCGTTCGTCCTACCATCGATCTGCGCAACGAGAAGCTGGGTCGCAAGATTCGTGACAACGAGCTGAAGCGTATCCCCTACATGGTCATTGTTGGTGAGAAGGAAGCAGCCGACAAGACTGTTGCGGTACGTCCTCAGGGGGGTGGCGAACAGACTGTTATGAACATTCAGGATTTCATTGACCACATCAATGCTGAGGTCAAGGAGATGACGAAGGACTTTTAATAATGCTTAATGCATAATGCTTAATGCATAATGCATAATTCAGAATGATCGTTGAAGACTCCCGTCTATATTATTGAAGAAACGTTGCTACGGCGCAACCTCGCTCTAATTAGTGAGGTTGCCCGTCGCACCGATTCTCAGTGGATTCTTGCTTTTAAGGCCTTTGCTTTGTGGAAGACGTTCCCCATCTTCCGCGAATATATCAGCAGTACAACAGCCAGCTCGCTTAGCGAGGCTCGCTTGGCCTTGGAGGAGTTTGGCTCCAAAGCGCATACCTATTCTCCCGCATACAAAGACGATGAGTTCGACGAGATTGTCCGTTGTTCCAGTCATCTGACGTTTAACTCGCTCTCGCAGTATGAGCGTTTCCATGAACGGGCAGGGGAGTGCTCGTTAGGCTTGCGCATCAACCCCGAATATTCCGAAGTAGAGACGCTACTCTATAACCCCTGTGCGCCTGGCACTCGTTTTGGTGTCACCGCAGACAAACTGCCTGAGCAGTTGCCCAGCGACATTCGTGGCTTCCATTGTCACTGCCATTGTGAGAGCGGTTCAGATGTTTTTGAACGATCGCTGCAGCATATTGAAGAGAAGTTCAGCAAGTGGTTCTCACAGATTGAGTGGATAAATTTTGGTGGTGGACATCTAGTGACGCGCAAGGACTACGACATCGAGCGATTGGTACGTATTGTCCAGGGCTTCCATAATCGCTATCCACACCTGAAAGTCATCTTTGAACCAGGAAGTGCCTTTGCCTGGCAGACGGGGCCGCTGGTAAGCAGTGTGGTAGATATCGTAGAGGACAAGGGCATTCGTACCGCTATCCTTGACGTCAGTTTTACCTGCCACATGCCCGACTGTCTGGAGATGCCTTATTATCCAGCGGTAAGGGGAGCAGTACACGTGGAGCATGAGGTTGGCTCTTCGCAGGAGCCCCCCTTCCATTTGGAGGGGGCAGGGGGGAGGCTTTACCGCTTAGGTGGCAATAGTTGTCTTTCGGGGGACTGGATGGGCTATTGGCAATTTGATCATGAACTGCAGGTGGGTGAAGAGATTATCTTCGAAGACATGATTCACTACACCACCGTAAAGACCAATACGTTTAATGGAATCTCGCATCCCTCCATTGCTATGCTTCATAGCGATGGCTCCCTGGAAATGTTACGCGAATACAGCTATAAAGACTATCGCGACCGAATGGACTAAATAGTTTTTATCGGATATTATTATGTTAATTGTTCCTTTTTTGAATGTCATTTCAAGAAAATATTGTATTTTTGTAGGCAGAATATAATGATGCTAACGAAACAATATAAACAGAAGGCAGAGAGGTACAATGAAACGAGGTATGAGGCTATGGATGGTTCTTGCCGTCATCTTCACTGTTTGCAACAGTTGGGCGCAGAAAGATGATGATAACACCATCGTGTTTTCGCCACATTGGACGGCTCAAGCACAATATGCAGGTTATTATGTTGCCGAAGCGAAAGGCTTCTACCGTGAGGCAGGCATAAAGGTGAAAATTCAACACCCTGCAGCATCGCAGAGTGCCATGAGTATGCTGCTTAGCAAACAAGTTCAAGTTACTATGATGCAACTCACCCAGGCTCTGGCCGTTGTGGACAATGGTACTCCTTTGGTGAATATTCTGCAGACATCCATGAACTCTGCACTGATGATCGTCTCAGCACGTGGCAAAGACCCCTTGAAACAGAAAGGTAAACGTGTAGGAATTTGGAATGTTAATTCAGGTATCACAGCCCAGTGTATGTGTAATAGGGAACATCTGAACTATCAGTGGATTTATTTTGCTCAAAATATCAATCTGTTTCTGGCTGGTGTCCTCGATGCTATGGTGGTAATGAGCTACAACGAGTATTATCAGTTGATGCAGGCTGGCATCGAACTGGACGAGAAAAACGTTTATCGATTTTGTGAGCACAACTATAATGTGCAACAAGACGGTGTGTATATGACACGCCAGTACTACGAGAACCATAAGGAGCAGGCTCGTCGTTTTGCTAAAGCCAGTAGGAAAGGGTGGGAGTGGACTGCTCAGCATCCTGAAGAGGCACTTGATATTGTGATGCAGTATGTTGGTAAAGAACATGTTGCAACCAATAGGGTGATGCAGCGGCTGATGCTGGAGGAGATTCTTCGTCAGCAGGTAGACCGCGAGTCAAAGAAACGTGAGTTCCGCTTGCGTCCAGACATGGTAAAACTTGCCTCTCAACTGATGCTGGAGAGCAACCTGCTGAGGCGTGAGGTAACGTACAAGGAACTATCTACATTTTGACATTTAAAAAAGAGAATGATTAAACGACTCTTTCATTATATACAGCGTAAATTGTCTGTCAGAGTGAGCTTGTGGGTGGTGCTGTTTGCAGCCATCGTCTTTAACTTGGCTCTGGTCTTCCTGTTCTATCAGTCACGAGAAGTCGTACGTCAGGAAGCAATCAGTCGGGCTACACAGATTCTTGACAAGACATCGCTGCACGTTGAGAGTATCCTGAACCGTGTAGAGGTGGCATCGAATATGACCAAGTGGCTTGTAGAACGCCATGCTAACAATGCTGACTCTATCTTTGTCTATTCTCGTGGTATGCTGGTGACAAATCCAGACTTCTATAACTGTTCCATAGCCTTTGAACCCTACTATTTTAAGGATAAAGGCCGCTACTTCTCTGCCTATACCCGATATGATGCAGATAGTCTGCTTACAACACAAGGTGGCAGCGACCACTATCAATACTTTTATATGGATTGGTATCTGCTGCCTATGTTGCTGGAGAAACCTGCCTGGACGGAGCCTTACATCGACAACGACGTGTCGATGAATGCCAGTGAAATGGTAACCAGCTACTGCCAGACCTTCAAAGACAAGCAGGGTAAAGCGATAGGTGTCATCAATACCAGCCTGTCCATTAGTTGGCTCTCGCAGACCATCTCTGCCATCAAACCCTATAAACACTCCTTCAGCATTATGATAGGTCGTGGTGGTACCTATTTTGTGCATCCAGACTCCACGAAGATAACCCGCCAGACTATCTTTACGGAGGCAATGGAACACAAGGATACTGCATTGGTATCATTGGGGCATGCCATGCAGCGTGGCGAGGAGGGCATGAAACAGATGCTCATCTCAGGTAGGAATAGCTATGTGTTCTATAAACCGCTTGGGCAGACGGGTTGTTCTATGGCTATAGTCTGTCCAGAGAATGATATCTTTGGTGGCTTTGACCGCCTGCGCTTAAGTGCTCGTGCCATTATGTTGGTGAGCCTGATGCTGATGCTTTTCCTTATCATCCGAATTGTAACGCATGAGCTTAGTCCGTTGCACAAACTGGCAAAAGATGCTGAGACTATAGCCTCAGGTCATTTTGATATAGTAATGCCTAACTTGAAACGCATTGACGAGATAGGGCAGTTGAGCCACTCGTTTGCTAATATGCAACAGTCTCTAAAAAAGTATATTGATGAGTTGAAATCAACGACTTCTCAAAAGGCTTCGATAGACAGGGATATACGTATTGCAAGCTCCATACAGATGGGAATGTTGCCCGATAATTTCCCCACCAAGGCTGAACGTGACGACGTGCAGATTTATGCGTCGCTAACCCCTGCTAAGGATGTCGGTGGCGATTTATTCGACTTCTATTTCCGCAATGAGAAACTGTTCTTCTGCATTGGCGATGTATCGGGAAAAGGAGTACCAGCTTCGCTCTTCATGGCAGTGACCAGAGCAGTATTCCGTACGGTGTCAGCCCATGAGTCTGTTCCCAATCGTATTATGATGACCATCAACAAGACGCTGGCAGGTATGAACAAACGTCATATGTTTGTTACCCTCTTTGTGGGTGTGCTGGACCTGCCAACAGGTCGACTGCTCTATTGCAATGCTGGTCACGACGCTCCGTTGCTTGTTGGTGCGGGTGTAGGCGAGCTACCTTGTGATGCGAATATTCCGGTAGGTTTCATGCCATCATGGAAGTATACACTGCAGGAGGCGAGGATATATACAGGAACCACCATTTTCCTCTTTACTGATGGACTGACAGAGGCCATGAATGCCAATAGCGATCAGTTTGAGATGACGCGTGTCAACGAAGTGGCTAATAAGGCACTTGCTCAACATCAGCAGGAACCCCGCCAAATTATTGACCAGATGACAGATGCCGTCCATCATTTTGTGGATGGAGCTGAGCAGAGTGATGACTTAACGATGATGGCCATACAATACATCAAGCAGCATAGTGACGTGCTGCTCCGCAAGAGCATTGTACTGACTAATGATACAAATGAGGTTCCTAAGTTGTTAGACTTTGTGACAGAGATGTGTGAAACTGTTGGAATTGACGAGTTGAACACCGGACAGATTTGTATAGCTATTGAGGAGGCTGTTGTCAATGTAATAAGTTATGCCTATCCTATTGGTCAGCAGGGGAATGTTACTATTGAGGCTGTCTCAAACGACATACGACTGAAGTTCACCATCATAGATAGCGGTAAGCCATTTGATCCTACAGTACAGTCAGCAGTAGATACTACACTTTCTGCTGATAAGCGAAGCATCGGTGGTCTGGGCATCCATATTATTCGCCAAACGATGGACTCTATGAACTATGAGCGCGTGAATGACCGCAACGTGTTAACACTGAGAAAGAAACTGACAAAAGAAATATTAAAAACAAATAATAATAAAGCTTAACAATGAAAACGACGATTTTAGAACAAGATGGTAACGTTGTTGCCCAGCTGGAGGGTAGTCTTGATACTGCTGCTGCTATTGATACAGAAAAGGCTTTGAAACCTTTGTATGATGTGGAGGGAAAGGATATTATCCTGGACTGTTCAAATATGTCGTATATCTCCTCAGCAGGACTACGCCTCTTTCTCGCTATTCTGCAAGACGCTCAAGGAAAGGGCGGACATGTTTACATCAAGGGCATCAACGACAATGTCCGTACCGTATTTACCATCACTGGTTTCAGCAATATCTTTGAGTTTAAATAAAAAGAGGTGGCTAATAACGAAAGAAAACGTCTCTGACTTCATGCAGGCCAGAGACGTTTTTGTATGGGGGGGTAATGCTATTGTTACAGTCCGAGCTTTTTGCGGATATCCTTGGGGATAGCATTCTTGTTGACGAGGAAGTCCATGGTGTTGGCAGCAATGAAGGCCTTGGTCATGTACCAGATGCCTTTGTAGTCGCCACTCTCACCCCATGAGTTCTTCACCATGTAGTACTCCTTGCCGTTTTGGTCCTTGGCAACACCGTAGATGAGCATGCCATGGTCGTCGGTGAGTTCCCAGTTGTCGAAACGCTCCTGGCGCAGTTCCTGGGTAGGAACAATCTCGGGAACGGTGCAACCCAGTGAGTCGATGATGTCGCGCTTCTTGGTGGTAGAGAGCTTAAGCCACTTAGCCATGTCACTGCCGCGCAGACTTTGAGTAGCCTTGCCGTCGATGGCGTAAGCCAGACCCTTGCGGGTGAAACCGTCCTCAGAGACGTCGCCGCCCCATGCAATGGTGTAGCCCTTTTCTACTGCGTTGTCGATGACTTTCATCATCTCGTTCATAGGCAGGTTGTAAGACTGCGGGAAGCGCCAGTTGTCCTGTACCTCTACAGCGAAAGTGGTGTAGAAGGGGTGATGGGTGTAGCTGGTGATGCTGACATAGTCGTCGAGGTTGATGCCAAGGCTCTTCATGAAGCTCTTCGGAGTGTACTTCTTACCCTCGTAGGTAAACTCCTCAGGGCACTTGCCGAGGTAAGCATCGAGGATGCCTTGCAGACCGACCTTCCACTGGCTGCTGATCTTCTTAGCATCGCTCTTGGCAATTGCTGACACGTAGGGCTCCAACAGGCTAAAGAACTCGTTGAAGTTATTCAGTGAGTCACCATACAGTGAGCCGGGGAAAGGCATGATGCCCTGTGGGATGATGCCGTGAGTCTTCATGGTAGCCAGCACGTCTTCTGCTGAACCACCTTGTGAGAACTGGCAGTCTCCGTGGAAACGAACCACTTGGATGGCACGATCCATATAGGTCTTGTTGGCAACAAACGACTCGTCAAGGTCGTAGGTTTTGCCAGTAGCCTTCAGAATCTCAGCCTCAAAGAAGGAGAGGGTAGAGTAGTCCCAGCACGTACCTGAACGGTTCTGGTCTTTGATACTAGTGATGGGGTTCTCCTTCACCACTGAGAATACGGGTTTGTTGCTTGCTGCAGAGTCTTTCTTTTCTTCTGCTTGTGCGCCAAGGTTCACGAGAACCAACAGCGCAAGAGTCATTAGTTTTTTCATGTTGTTATTTTGTTCTAATTATTATATGGGTCAAATGAGATTAATGGGCGGTTTGGGACATAAACGCTTCGAGTTCTGCGATATGATAAGGGATGCGCTTGTCGCCCAGGAAGCGACAGCCGTCCTTGGTAATCAGTACGTCGTCCTCGATGCGGATGCCACCAAAGTCTTTGTAGGTCTCCAACTTGTCGAAGCAGAGAAATTCCTTGCAGTGTCCGCTGGCCTTCCACTCGTCGATGAGGGCAGGGATGAAGTATATACCCGGCTCGTCGGTTACTACAAAGCCTTCTTCTAACTTGCGACCCATGCGCAGGCAGTTAGTACCAAACTGTTCCAGGTTGGGACGCGTCTCGTCATCGAAGCCTACATAGATCTGTCCCAGTCCTTCCATGTCGTGCACATCCATGCCCATCATGTGGCCGAGTCCGTGAGGCAGGAACATAGCATGCGCTCCTGCAGCTACCGCTTCGTCCGTGTCGCCCTTCATCAGACCAAGTTCTTTCAGACGTTCTGTCAGCATGCGGCATATGGCAAAGTGGACATCCATATACTTCACGCCAGGTTTGGCAACTTCAAGAACGTAGTCGTGGCATGCCTCTACAATAGAGTATATCTCTTTCTGGCGTTGCGTGAACTTACCCGTGACGGGCATGGTGCGAGTATGGTCAGAACAGTAGTCGTCGAGTTCACAACCAGCATCGCAGAGTGCCAGGCGGCCAGCCTCCAATTTTGCATCAGAGGGATTGCCATGCATAATCTCACCATGCTGTGAGAAGATAGTGGCAAAACTGGTGCCTTGAGCAAGGCTGCGGGCGATGCCGTCCACCTGTCCGCCAATGTAGCGCTCTGTCACGCCAGGCTTGATGAGACGCTGGGCTGTGGTGTGCATTTCGTAGCCGATGTTGCAGGCACGGTCAATGGCAGCAATCTCCTGTGGCTCCTTGGTGGCACGCATCTTGACGACGGCTTTGATAAGTTTCAGCGAGGCAGCGTCCTTCTGCTTGGACGGATGGATGCCCAACAGGTCCATAATCTGTATCTTTGTGTCGTGGCGGTAGGGCGGCAAGAAGTGTACTCTCGATGGCTGATGGCTGATGGCTGATGTAAGAGCCGACATCGGTGCCGTCTTTGTTACACCTACCTCTGCAGCCAGGTCGGCAACAGATGGCGTGAAGCCCATCCATACGATGTCCTCTACGTCGATGTCATCGCCAAACAACCATTCTTCATCCTTGTCTATGTCGATAACGCCAACCAAACCGTCCCGATGCTGTCCGAAATAGTACAGAAACGAGGAGTCCTGGCGCATAGGAGCATAGCTGTTGGCGGGATAGTTACAGGGCGATTCGTTATTGCCGAAGAGCATAACAATGCCCTCGCCAACCAGCTTTTTTAGTTCGGCACGTCGCCGAATATAGGTGTTTTTATCAAACATAAATGCGATAAATATTAAATTTCCATGCAAAGGTAATAAAAAATAGGCCGGAATATGCCGATTCTGCTTAATTTTAACTAATTTTGTAGGCGAAATGCAGAAATTAAACTCTATAACTATGAATATTGCAATCTATACACTTACATCAGAGCTCCACGACGATCAGGCTGTAAATACTGTAACAAAGGAATTCTTGAGTACATTAGAAGTCGACTATGAACTGAAGGGTAGCGACTACAGCAGCTATGGCAGTCATGCGTTAGACCTTATCTATATACGCACGGGAGGTACGGAAGGTATTTTCAAACGACTGTTGCCAATGTTGAAGAAGCAGTCAAACCGTCCTCTCTATTTGCTGACTTCTGGCAAAAGCAATTCACTGGCGGCCTCGTTAGAGATTCTGTCATTTCTCCGTCAACAGCAGATTTTTGGTGAGGTGATTCATGGAAGTAAGACGTATGTACATCAACGTATCACTTTATTGACAAAAGTAGGAGAGGCCCGTCAGCAACTCAGAGGTCTGAAACTGGGTGTTATTGGCGAACCGTCAGACTGGCTGATTGCAAGTGCTGTTAATCGTCAGGTGGTGGCAGATCGCTTAGGCATCCATATTGTCGATGTGTCGATGACTATGCTGCTGGATTCCATTCGTCAGATACCGTTGTCTTCTCCTCATGAGCATAGTGAGCGCGAAGTTATACTGCGCGCACTGCCTGGTGCAGAGCAAATATACTTAGCACTGAAATTTCTGGTGGAACGCTACCAGTTGCAAGGGTTTACGTTGCGCTGTTTCGATCTGCTGACAACGGTCAAGAATACGGGTTGTTTGGCGTTGGCCAAGCTGAATGCGGAAGGAGTCGTGGCTGGATGTGAGGGCGACATTCCCACCATGTTGAGTATGGCAATAACCAAGTCTGTCACGGGTGTTTCCGGTTTTCAGTGTAATCCGTCAAAAATAGATTCTGAGAGCGGAGAATTGCTGTTTGCCCATTGCACTATTCCGTTGAATATGGTGGAGCGCTATGAACTCGATACTCATTATGAGTCAGGTATTGGTGTGGGCATCAGAGGCTATATGAAGGAAGGCCCAGTGACAATATTCAAGGTTGCTGGTGACTTGTCGCGCTGTTTCATCGCTGAAGGAGAATTGATTCGCAACGAGACACAGGCCGACCTTTGTCGCACCCAACAAGTTGTCCGGTTGTCAGATAAGAAACAGGCTGCCTATTTCCTCAATGAGCCCATCGGTAACCACCACGTTATTATGCCAGGACATCACAAAGAAGTGCTGAGTGAGCTTATATATAATAAGGTGTAGCCGTTCTCGAATGTGTTTTGTAGGCAGAAAACAATGTTTTTTTTTGAAAAAATCTACAAAAAGTTTTGGCAGTTCGGAAAATTGTTGTACCTTTGCATCCGCAATCGAGAGAGATGCTCTCCGCGGAAATAGCTCAGTTGGTAGAGCACAACCTTGCCAAGGTTGGGGTCGCGGGTCCGAGTCCCGTTTTCCGCTCAACATGTTGAACAAAAAAGAGCATTACGAATAAGGTTTGTAATGAACAATGCCCAGGTGGCGGAATTGGTAGACGCGCACGTTTCAGGTGCGTGTGCCGCGAGGCGTGCAGGTTCGAGTCCTGTTCTGGGCACTCTTTTTTCTTCACACGTTATCCAAAATATTTGATGGAGAGGTGGCGGAATTGGTAGACGCGCTACTTTGAGGGGGTAGTGTCAATTGCGACGTGGGAGTTCGAGTCTCCTCCTCTTCACCATCAATTTCTTTAGTTAAAAGAAATAGTAGTGGAAATAACTCAAGAGTTTGAGTATTTACTGCGGAAATAGCTCACAAGGTTGGGGTCGCGGGTCCGAGTCCCGTTTTCCGCTCTTCTTTGATTTTTTATTTTGAAAAACAAACACATTCAATGAATTTATACCTTCGTTATTTTGACAGTGAAGTGCTGGTTGATAATGTTGATGATGCCATCGCATTCTTGGCAGGCATAGAAGATATTGGCATGAACCCTATGTTAGAAAAAGATATCCGAGATTACGTTGCTAGCGATGTCTTTTACCCTAAGCGTTATAAGATTCGTCCCCGTGTTTATTTCATTATCATCAAGACCGAGGCGACAACGATGCAGGATTTCAAGGAGAAGAAAGCTATTCGTTCTGTCGATGGACAAGGAGGAAAGGCTTCTTCGCCTATACTGATGACACTCAACGAACCTCGCTATGGCTGGTATGAGGGCTCCATCCTCTTCAAGCGTGTTCAGCAGGTTCCTGGTACAGGCAAGTTCCAGTATCGTGATACTTCATTTGTTGCGCGAGTCAAGGCAGCTTCAGGCATTGACTGCTACAATCGCATTGTAGCTCATCTTTCTGAGCGTGTTGACCGCCGTAGTCAGTTCCCCTCAGCCAAAGGTAAGAACTTTAAGTTTGAGTATTTGGGACGCTGTAAATAACGTTGAACATTAATCTTTGAACGGCTATGAACAAGGTAATGCTGATAGGCAATGTTGGCGTAGAGCCTGAAGTACGTTATGTTGACCAAGATGTGGCTGTTGCCCGTGTGCGCCTGGCTACTACAGAGCGTGGCTACACATTGCAGAATGGCACACAGGTTCCTGACCGTACAGACTGGCATACGGTATTGCTGTGGCGTAAGTTGGCCGAAATCGTTGAGAAATATGTTCATAAGGGCGATAAATTGTATATTGAAGGACGCATCCGTTATACGACGTGGGACGACAAACAGGGTCAGCGCCATAATGCTACTGAGATATGGGCTGACAATATGGAGTTGCTGACGCCTAAGCAGGTGTCTGCACCACAGGATACGGAAACTCCTGCCAATGTCTAATTCATGGATTATTTTCTAGAAATATTTAATGAAGTTACTCTGTTGACCCCCTCAACAGGAGCTATTGTTGCTGGTTTGCTGGCTTGTGGCCTATTGTTCGTTTCTGGTTTTGCTTCAGGTTCAGAGATAGCCTTTTTTTCGTTGTCACCAACAGACCTGAACGAGTTAAACGAGGAAAAAAGTGAAGATGACAAGCACATCATTCAGTTGCGTGAAGACTCAGAGCGTACGTTGGCTACCATCTTGATAGCTAACAACTTGGTTAATGTTACTATCATTATGCTCTTTGGCTATTTCTTCGACCATACGGTGAATTTTGGCCGTGCATGGTGGCTGGAGTTCGTGTGCATGACTGTTCTGCTGACTTTCCTGTTGTTGCTGTTTGGCGAGATTATGCCTAAAGTATATGCTGGTCAGCAGCCTTTGCGCTTCTGTCGTGGTGCGGTAGGTGGTATCTTGTTCTTCCGTAAATTGTTCTATCCCATTGCCAGCATTGTGGTCAGTTCCGGCCGACTGGCTGACAAGGTTGTGCAGAAGGAAAACCACGTGCTGAGTGTTGACGACCTGGAACAAGCATTGGAACTGACAGACAAAGAGGATATCAAGGACGAACAGCGTATCTTGGAGGGTATTGTGCGCTTTGGCGACGAGACCGCCAAGGAGATAATGACTTCTCGCCAGGATGTGGTAGACCTGGACTTTAAGTCGACCTATCAGGAAGTCATGCAGTGTGTTGTTGAGAACAACTATTCGCGCATACCTGTCTATCAGGACAACAGCGATAATATTCGTGGTATTCTGTATATCAAGGACCTGCTGCCACACCTCAGCAAGGGGCCAACTTTCCGTTGGCAGTCACTGATTCGTCCACCGTACTTTGTCCCTGAAACGAAGAAGATTGACGACCTGTTGCGTGAGTTCCAGGAGAATAAGGTACACATTGCCATTGTCGTTGACGAGTTTGGTGGTACCAGTGGCATTGTTACGCTGGAGGACATCCTGGAGGAAATTGTTGGAGAGATTAACGACGAGTATGACGAGGATGAGAAGAGCTACCAGCGTATCAATTCCAATACTTATGTCTTTGAGGGTAAAACGCTGTTGTCCGACTTCTATAAGATACTGAATCTGGACGATGAGACCTTTGAAGATATAGAAGGTGATGCAGATACCATCGCTGGTCTGCTATTAGAAATCAAGGGCGAATTCCCCAAGCTTCATGAGAAGATAGACTTCCAGAATATCACTTTTGAAATTCAGGAAATGGAGGAACGCCGAATCTCTAAGGTTAAAGTTGTTGTTCACCAACCTGCTGACGGCCAGTCTACAACGTAGTACCACGCCATCTTCTTGATGAGTTCGTTGTGCTTGTAGTAAGGGCTGTTGTCGTGCTTGGTTTGTGGAAAGAACATGCTCACACCGCCAAAGTTCTGTTCTGTCACCTTGAATTTAGTCAGGTCAACAAGGTTTGTGTGCCAATAGGTACTCATCCTGCTGTAGATCACTGCCTGGTCGAATACGTTACGCCATTCCTCATAAGCTTCCGGACTGTCAGTCAGTCCCCAGCGTATGATGTCAACCATGTCGTATAAGTTCTTCTCGTTTTGCAGATAGGTCTTAACGCCCCATGAATCCTTTGAGACTAATCCAAAGTAATAGATGTGTCCTGCGCCGAAGTCGTCCTTGGGAACGTTGGCAGCAACAGTAGGCAATACCTTTCGTGTAGCCTGTGCCAGCGCATCCAGTTGGCTTGTCTTGATGACCGAGATGGGCAGATGTCTCCCCTCCTTGTCTGTCTGTTCGTAATACCTGTCGCAGATACTCTTGTACATCTGTTCGTCGTTATGGATGAAAAAAGCAGGCACGAGCGTGGTGTAGGGAGCCCCTATTCCTGGAATCTCTGCTGGCGATGCTATCAGGTATTCTGCAGCATCCTTCAGTTCATACGCAGTCTCTATGTTTTGCATGTTGCAGCAGTCACTGAAAATGAATTTCCACTTGATACCCATCCTATTGAAGAGTTGGCGCATTGATGGAATATTTAGCCATTTTCCATCTGTCGTCTCTCTGTTAGTGCCGTTATCCACACCATAGGCCCTGCGTGCACTGGTGTCAACAGAGTCTTCGACAATCCATCCGTCAGCATGCCCCCATAGCACCAGTCCATAGTCTTTGCTTGCGGGACATAGTGCCATGCAGCGTCGCAGCACCTCCTCCATCTTGTCCGGAGCGGAAGCATAGAAGTCTTCCGTGTAGTTGTAGAGATGCTCCATCTCCCCTTTGTCGGTAATCTTGGCGATATAGGGCTTTTCTGTGTTTAATGCCTTGTCAACGAAGACCACCAGACTCTCGTTGGTGGTAACCTGTTGTCGTCCGGCCTTCATATCGTTGAGGTTTCCTTGTATGAATGAATTGAGGTTGTTCTCTCCTGCTATGTAGACGATAACAGTGCGATCAGCAGGAACAGCTGGCGTTTCTTTCTCGTCGTCCTTCGAACAGGCTGTCAGCAGCAAGATAGCAATTATAATTGTCAGAAGATGTTTCATAATCTTATTTTTGCTTGCAAAGATAAGAAATAATTGAAAAATAATGATAGAAAATTGATATTTATTTGTATCTTTGCAACGTAAATAAAAAAATAATGAAGCATATTGCACTCTACATATCCTTTTTTCTCTCTTTGTTGGCTTCCCCTTTGTTAGCTCAGGACTATCCAGTCCAGTGCGAGGACACGTGTTCTCACATTCACGGCATTGATCTGAGCCACTATCAGGGCAACGTGTTCTGGGAGACTATTGGCGACAACACCCACATGTCTTATGTCTATTTGAAGGCCACAGAGGGTGGCGACCGCATTGACGCCACCTTCGAGCGTAACATCTGGATGGCTCACCAACAGGGACTGAAGGTCGGCAGCTACCATTTCTATCGTCCCAAGACCGACCAGCTGAAACAGTTGCGCAATTTCCAGTCGCAGTGCATCCCTGAAGAGCAGGACCTGGTTCCGATGATTGACGTAGAGAGCACGGGTGGGTTATCAACCGATGTCTTCTGTGACTCGCTGTTCTACTTTCTCGACCTCATCGAGGAAGCCTATCAGCAGAAACCACTGATATATACGGGTCGCAACTTTTATAACAAGCATTTGCAGGGTAAGATTGACGACTACAAACTCATGATTGCGATGTACACAGAAGAGGAGCCCGTCGTTGCTGACGAGCGAGAAATCACGATGTGGCAATATACGGGCAAGGGTAGCATAGCCGGCATTGGTGGTTATGTCGACAAGAGCCGTTTTATGGGGAACCATAACCTGCGTGAGATACGGTTCCGTCATTAGCCGGTTGCGAAGGACGCTTACTTGTTCTTGTTTTCTTCGTAAGAAGCCAGTATGGCATTTCCTTTCTTTCCCAGACTCTTGCAGTAGTCTCTGATTTCTCCGTCAGTCTGTTCGTCCGAGAATCCCATGTTACGTGCAATACTCCTCAGCGCCTTTATCTCCTGAGCATAGCACACCTTATCGCTGGCCATGACCTCGATGAGGCGACGCAGATATTTGCTTTTTTCTACCAGACTTGTGGGGTAGTTGTCTTTGATTTTCTCAGGGTCCATCTTAAACAGCTTCTGCATCTTGTCGATGTCGATGCCCTCCTGTCGACAGATATTCAGAATGACATTGTTCTCGTCAAGCGAGTAGTTGCTGTCTGATGCGCTTATGATGATAAGGTCGCGCAGACGGGTGAGATCCGGATCGTTTCCGAGGTCTCGTTTGAATAGGCTGAATAGTCCCATATCATTTACTGTTTTTATTGGTTTTTAGCTGTTAGTGTTTTTATTCTTCAATATGTGAGAGGCTATGTGCAAAGTTGTGCATGAAGTTGGTGACAGACTCCATGGGGTAGTAGCGCATGTAGCGTGCCGACTGCTTGACGTGCCACATCATAGCTCGCGAGTCGTTAGTACGTACAAAGATGCTCTTGCCTTGTGTGAAATACCAGTCCGCAGCATTCTTCTCCGTCAGTTGGAAAATGTCGTCAACAGCACGTGTCGTATTCTTGTCAGCAGCAGCGTCCGTGAAGCGTATCTCCTCTGCCGTGAAGTCAAACAGTTCCATCAGCAGGGAACCCTCCAGACGTGCTATACGCCCCATCTCCAGCCGACGTATCCATGTCTTTAGTACCTCATATTCTATGGTGTCCTTGGTGGTGCGCAGATAGATGCCCAGCATGGCCAGTTGACGCAGACTGATGCCTTGGGTTATAATGTTCCGGGCAATATGAATGAGTCGCAGCAGCAGGTTGAAGGTGGCATCTTCCTTGCCAGACTCCTCGGCAAGTTTCTGCAGCTTGCTGTTAAGCATGGGGTTCGTCAGTTCCTCAGGTCCCTGTTCTTCTTTCATGGATGTCTGGTCGTCCTCAAAGTGTTGGCGCAGCGTTGGCGGTATCTGCAGAAAGAAATCATCCTCACAGCGTTGTATGCCATTCTTTATCCATGGTGTAACACCATGAATCTGTGATATCTGGTAGAGCCTGTTCCATTTCCAGTGTGACATGGGCTCTATAGGCTCTGTTTTGTTGAATGCTCCACAGCGGAGCAGACGTAGGAAGTTGCGCTGAATGATGTCCATCGTATTTCTTTATGAATAGCGTTTCGGGTACCTAAATAGTATAGAGAGCAGTGCGGCAATACCTATGGCGAAGGGATAGTAGAGGTAAGGCATGATGCTGATAGGATTCAGCTGTGCCAGTCCTGCCGCCATCAGTATCTGTACACCATAGGGAATGATTCCCTGAACGGTACAGGAGAAGGTGTCGAGTATTGATGCACATTTGCGATTGTCAACGCCAAAGCGGTCGGCTATCTGTTTGGCAATTCCTCCCACTGTAATAATAGCAACCGTATTGTTGGCCGTACACATATTGACAAACGACACCAGTCCGGCTACTGTCATCTCTGCCCCCCGTTTGGTAGATACATGCCGCGTCAGACGTTCTATGATGAAATCTATGCCGCCGTTATGCTTGATAATTTCCAGCAGTCCTCCTGCCATCATCGTTATAATAATCAGTTCCCCCATCCCTAAGATGCCGTTCCCCATGGCATTGAACCATCCGAAGATGTCGAATGCTCCCTCGGCCATGCCGATAACACCCGTTACGATGGTGCCCAGTGACAAGACAGCCATCACGTTCATGCCCATTATCGCCGTAAGCAGCACTACCAGATAAGGTACTACCTTCAGATAGGCTACTTCGGGAATGTGTTGAGGCGACTGGATGTCTGTTCCCATCATGAGGTAAACCACGAGGATAACTATTGCCGCTGGTATGACAATAAATGAGTTGACACGGAACTTGTCGCTGAGTTTGCAGCCCTGTGTAGCGGTCGCTGCAATCGTTGTGTCAGAGATGAACGACAGGTTGTCGCCAAAGAACGAGCCACCCACTATGACAGCCGTCATCAAGGGCACGCTGGTGCTCGTCTGCTGTGCCACTCCCGCAGCGATAGGTGTCAGTGCTACGATGGTTCCCACACTGGTTCCCACGCTGATGGATATAAAGCATGCGGCAAGAAACAGCCCTGCCAGCAGCATGTTTCCTGGCAGCAGCGTCAGTGCCAGATTGACGGTAGCATCTATTGCTCCCATCACTTTGGCGCTGTGTGCGAAGGCACCTGCCAGAATGAATATCCAAATCATCAGCATCATCTGTCCCTTGGCAGCCCCTCGACTATAGATGTCGATGCGCTCATGCAGTGTAGCCCCTCCGCTAATGAGGACAGCATACATGGATGCTGCCATGAAAGCCACGGTGATGGGTACTTTGTAGAAGTCACCAGCGATGATGCTGGTGACTAAGTATAATACGACAAACACCATGAGGGGTGATAATGCGATGATTCCTTTTTTCAATTCTTAATTCTCAATTGTCAATTATCAATTCTCAATTCCCTACAGCGTAACGCCATTCTTGAAGATGGAGATTTCGCGATAGCCGTTCTCCTCGTTGCGAGCCTGTTCACCACTAGCTACTGCCAATACCTTGTCAATGAACTCCGGTACCAGATCCGTCATGGTGCGACCCTCTACCAGTTGTCCAGCAGAGAAGTCCACCCAGTGAGGTTTGTTCTTAGCGAGGGTGGGGTTGGTGGCAATCTTCATGGTAGGAACAAAAGTGCCGAAAGGTGTGCCGCGACCAGTGGTAAACAGTACGATATGACAGCCTGCTGCTGCCAGAGCCGTAGCTGCTACGAGGTCGTTGCCAGGAGCCGACAGCAGGTTTAGTCCCGTATGCTCCAGACGGTCGCCATATTCCATCACACCGCTGACAGGTGCCTTGCCGCACTTCTGTGTGCAACCCAGTGCCTTGTCTTCCAGTGTCGATATGCCGCCTGCCTTGTTGCCTGGGCTGGGGTTCTCACCAACGGGTTCTCCGTGTGAGAGGAAGTAGTTCTTGAAGTTGTTAATCATCGACACCGTCTTGTCAAACAGCTCAGGCGTCTCGCAACGGTTCATGAGGATAGTCTCTGCGCCAAACATCTCAGGTACCTCCGTCAGAATGCTGGTGCCACCCTGTGCTACCAGCCAGTCAGAGAACTCGCCCACCAGCGGGTTGGCAGTGATTCCAGAGAAACCATCGGAGCCGCCACACTTCAGACCCACGCGCAGTTTCGATATGCTTACCTCCTCGCGCTTGTCCTTCTTGGCTTTAGCGTAGAGGTCGCGCAGTATTGTCATGCCAGCCTCCACCTCGTCGCCCTCCACACGTTGCGTTACCAACAGCTTGATGCGGTCCTTGTCGTAGTCGCCAAGCATAGCCATGAAGTCGTCAGGCTGGTTGTTTTCGCAACCCAAACTCAGCACCAGCACACCACCGGCATTGGGGTGCAGACAGATGTCACGCAGAATCTTGCGGGTATTTTCATGGTCACCCGACAGCTGCGAACAGCCATAGTTGTGGTGCCAGGCATGAATGGCGTCAATGCCCTCGCAGCCAGTCTCCTTGGCGAGCTGGTGCACCAGACGCTCAGCGATGCCGTTGACGCAGCCTACTGTAGGCACTATCCATATCTCGTTACGGACGCCCACCTCTCCATTCTTACGGACGTAGCCTTTAAAGGTGCGCTTCTCGTCTTTGATGTGGCTGATGTCGCTTTTTGCATCTACGGGCTTATACGTATATTCCAGTGTCCCTGATAGGTTTGTCTTCAGGTTGTTCTCGTTGACCCAGTCGCCAGCTTTCAGGTCCTGACGGGCATGGCCGATAGGGTAGCCGTACTTGATGATGTCCTCACCCTGTTTGGTGTCTTTGATGAGAACCTTGTGCCCTGCTGGCGTGTCTTGATTGACCATGATCTGTTTTCCGTCGACATCGATGATGTCCCCTTTTTTCTTGGCAGACAGACATACGACTACTGAGTCGGCGGGATTGATTTTTAAGAATGTAGCTTGTTCCATAATAGTATTTTGTTTTAGTTTGTGATATATCAGCCAATAATCTTTCTGCGATAGAAGTCGATATTCTCCTTTGTCAGCAGTTCGATGGGCATATAGTTGACGGGCTCAACCTCCTTCTTCAGGATGATGGCATTGAAGAGCGTGTCGATACAGGCGTAACCCTGCATGAAAGCATGCTGCGCAATGAGGAACGATATGCTGCCTTGGCGCATGCACTCCGCATTCTTGGGAACCATGTCGTAACCCATAATCTGGATGTTCCTGCGATTGCTTCTTAGCAGGAATTCACCCACCAGGTGAGCCTTGGAGTTGAAAGTGAGGCAGTGGTGTACCTGAGGATGCTTCTGGAAGAACTTCTCCAGAATGGCATCATAGCTCTCGCGCTTCTCGTCGAGCGACAGGTTGACCTCATGAATCTTAACATTCGGAAAGTGGTCATGCATGTAGTGGCGGAATCCCGTCTCGCGGTTCTCCTGCTGCTTGGAAGCCACGTTGCCGTTTCTCATCTGCTTCATCAGCATAATCTCTTTCTCTTTCGATGCAATAATCATCAGCATGCGTGCAGCAAAGTAGCCACTCGAGAAGGAATCCTGTCCGAAGAAAGCCAATGGGCGCAGGTCGGGCATGTAAGAATCGAGCAAGATGAAGGGCACTTGCTGGTCGTGCATGATGTCCGTATATTTGCGAGTGATGTCCAACTGTGAGGGTACGATGACAACACCATCAGGCTCTTGCTTCAGGATGTCTGTCATGGTCTGTGAGAAGGTGGACGTGTCAAAACGGTTGTAATACTTTATCTGTACCGATATACTGAAGTCGCGAAGGCGGTCGCACGCTGTGCTGGCTCCTTCTTCTATTTCTTCCCAATATGCCTCCGACTCATGCTTGGGCAGTACCATGAAGAACGTGTACGACTTGTTGTAAGCCAGTGCTGAGGCATAGCGGTTGGGCTTATAGTCCATCTCCTCCAAAGCCTTCTTGACCTTTGCCAACGCCTTGGGCGAAACGTTGGGTCGTTCGTGCAAGACACGGTCTACCGTACCCACGCTCACGCCAGCGCGTTCTGCAATGTCTTTAATTCTTATCTTACCAGTTTCCATATTCTCGGCAAAGGTAATAATAAAAAATGATATTCCGAAGGATTCTTGTAGATTTTTCTTGCTGGTAAACGTTTACGATTGTTTTTACAAAGTTTTTGCCCGAATTCTTTGCCGTTTAAAAAAAATGGCGTATCTTTGCAAACACGTTAAAAAATACACATTTATAAATGCAATACTAAAACAAATGGCAAAAATTGTTACTTTAGGCGAAATCATGCTTCGCCTGTCGCCCATGGGCAACGACCGTTTCATTCAGAGTGAGTCATTCCGTATCATCCCTGGCGGTGGTGAGGCTAACGTAGCTGTCAGCGTGGCAAACTATGGTCACGAGGCTTACTTCGTATCAAAGCTGCCCAAGCACGAGATTGGACAGATTGCTGTCAATGCGCTGCGTCGTTATGGTGTAAACACCCAGTTCATCGCTCGTGGTGGAGACCGTGTTGGTCTGTACTATGCTGAGACAGGTGCTTCTATGCGTCCTTCAAAGGTTATCTACGACCGTGCTCACAGTTCTATTGCTGAGGCTGATCCAAAGGACTTTGATTTCGATGCAATCATGGAGGGTGCTGCCTGGTTCCACTGGAGTGGTATTACTCCTGCCATCAGCGACAAGGCTGCCGAGCTGACCAAGTTGGCTTGCGAGGCTGCTAAGCGCCATGGTGTTACAGTTTCTGTTGACCTCAACTTCCGTAAGAAGCTGTGGACTTCTGAGAAGGCTATCTCTATCATGCGTCCTCTGATGAAGTATGTTGATGTCTGCATTGGCAACGAGGAAGATGCTGAGCTCTGCCTGGGCTTCAAGCCCGATGCTGACGTAGAGGGCGGTCAGACCGATGCTGCTGGTTACGAGGGCATCTTCAAGCAGATGATGAAGGAGTTTGGCTTCAAGTATGTTGTCTCTACGCTCCGTGAGAGCTACAGTGCCACCTTCAATGGTTGGAAGGCACTCATCTACGACGGCAAGGAGTTCTATCAGTCTAAGCGTTACGAAATCAATCCTATCATCGACCGCGTAGGTG
Organism: uncultured Bacteroidales bacterium; assembly: GCA_902798425.1. Lineage (GTDB taxonomy): Bacteria > Bacteroidota > Bacteroidia > Bacteroidales > Bacteroidaceae > Prevotella. Next base: position 10,739 of record CADBWR010000039.1, on the reverse strand, counting down.
GTGGCGACTCTTTCTCTGGTGGTCTGATTCATGGTCTGCTGACCAAGGAGACACAGGGCGAGGCACTGGAGTTTGCTGTGGCTGCTTCTGCCTTGAAGCACACCATCAATGGTGACTTTAACCAGGTGTCTATTGAAGAAGTAGAAGCATTGGCTGGTGGTAATGCTAACGGCCGCGTGCAGAGATAATTCATAATGCATAATTCATAATTGATAATTATGGCAAAATTTGATAAGTTTCAGGTGATGGCAAAAATTGCCGAGGCACCTATGGTTCCTGTGTTCTATCACAAGGACGTTGAAGTTTGCAAAAACGTCATCAAGGCTTGCTACGAGGGTGGTGTACGCGCTTTCGAGTTCACCAACCGTGGCGACTTTGCCCACGAGGTGTTCGGCGAGCTGTCAAAGTGGGTCAATCAGGAGTGTCCTGAGTTGGCTTTGGGCATTGGTAGCGTTGTCGACGCTCCCACAGCAGCCCTCTATATCCAGTTGGGTGCCAACTTCGTTGTTGGTCCGCTGTTCAACCCCGATATCGCTGTCGTTTGCAACCGTCGTTGCGTAACCTACTGCCCAGGTTGTCTGACACCTTCTGAGATTGGTAAGGCACAGGAGGTAGGATGCGACTTCACCAAGGTGTTCCCTGGCGACGTGGTTGGTCCCAACCTCATCAAGGGTCTTATGGCTCCCATGCCCTGGTCTAAGATCATGGTTACGGGTGGTGTAGCTCCTGAGGAAGAGAACCTCACCAAGTGGTTCAAGGCTGGCGTCTTCTGCGTAGGCATGGGCTCTAAGCTGTTCCCCAGCGACAAGGTTAAGGCTGGCGACTGGAAGTATGTAACCGATAAGTGCAAGGAGGCACTCGGTTATGTGGCTAAGGCTCGCGCTTAACACGCTGCTGACACTCGTTGTTATATCAGCTTGTTCACCGTCCGACAAGGCAGCGGTGGACAAGCTGAATACGCTTTCTTATGCCTGTCATTATCGGAATATTGATTCTACAGAGATTTATGCTCAGCGAGCCTACGCTGCTTCTGACGGCTATGATGCCGGACGTGCTGAGGCGCTGAACAATATGGCTTTTGTCTCTATGGTGCGGATGCACTACGACAAGGCCGACCAGCAACTTGCCGAGGCGCTGTCTATCACGGACAACCAGATAGAACTCTTTGTCGCTGAGGTCCAGCTGATGCGCCTTTGTCAGCGACGCTCTGACAATCGCGCCTTCTATGAACATCGTGAGCGTGCCCAGAACCATCTGCAGCGCATCCGCGAAGAGCGCCATCAGTTGCCTGACCGCCTTCAGCAGCGCATGGTCTATGCAGAGTCAGAGATGGCCATCGTCAATTCAACCTATTATTACTATGTCGGCCTTGAGCGCCAGTCCATCGATGCCCTCCTGTCTTTGGACGTCGATGCCATTCGCAGCGATACTACGCAGTATCTGAACTACCTCTATAACGTTGGTGCTGGCGGCATTCTGACAGGCGACGACCCTGAGCAGATACATGCTGACGAGGTGGAGATGCTCAACCGCTGTCTCAGCATCGCCCATCGTAAGGGTTATCCCTATTTCGAGGCACAAGCCTTGGAGGGACTGGCCGACCATACTGCCGATGTTGCCCTGGCCGACTCCTCCCTGCGGCTGTTTACCGCCTATGGCGATGTCTACCAGATAGCAGGTGCCAATCGTACGCTGGCGTCGTGCTACCATGCTATGGGCGACGACCGTGCAGCCCTTCACTACCTGCACGAAGCTCTCTCCGACACGCTCATCAATCAGGCTCCCGACCTGGTAGCCAGCATCCGCGAACAGTTGTCTGTGGCCTATTCAGCCATCGACGACAAACCCCAGAGTGACTATAATCGTAACATCTATATAGACCTGCAGGAGCAGACACGCCAGGATCGTGAACTCGAAGCCCGTGCAGGCATTCTCGACCATGAGGCCAGCCAGCTCAACTGGATGCTGCTCGCCGTTGTCATTGCCATTCTGCTGATGATTCTCCTGCTGTGGCTCTTCAACCGTCTCAATCGTCAGCGTAAGGAGAATTCGCAGTATGACGACCTGCTGGAGCAGAAGAACGAGGAAGTTGCCGAGGCCCGTCTGCGTGTGGAGCGCAATGAGCGCCGCCATCTGGAGCAGCGTGCCAAGATATCTATGGCGATGAGTATTCTGCCACTTATCGACCGCATTCGCCATGAGGCAGACAAGATTACTGAGAATACCGATGATGCCAACAATGCCGAGCGTCTGGACTATATCCGCGAACTCACAGACAACATCAACCAGCAGAACGACAAGCTGACGCAGTGGATACAGCTGCGCCAGGGTGAGCTGAGTCTCCATGTGGAGAGCTTCCCCCTGCAGCCCCTGTTCGATATTGTGGCACGCAGCAAAACCAGTTTCAGCATGAAGGGTGTTGCGCTGAGCGTCAGTCCTACGGAGGCCACTGTCAAGGCCGATCGCGTGCTCACTTTGTTCATGTTGAATACGCTAGCCGACAATGCCCGCAAGTTCACGCCAGAGGGTGGACGTGTAGAAATCTCTGCCACCGAGGGCGACGGCTATGTAGAACTCTCTGTGGCAGATACTGGTCAAGGTATGACAGCCGACCAGCTGGCGCATGTCTTCGACCATAAGGTGCAGCAGGGGCATGGCTTCGGACTCATGAACTGCAAGGGCATTATCGAGAAGTATCGCAAGACCAGCAACCTCTTCTCCGTCTGCTCCCTGCAGGCAGAGAGCCAGGAGGGTAGGGGCTCGCGCTTCTTCTTCCGCCTGCCCAAGGGTGTTGTCAGGCTTTTGGCTATTGGCTATTGGCTATTGGCTATGAGTCAACCGCTAACCGCCAACAGCCCACAGCCCACAGCTAACAGCCTCTCCCGCGCCCACATCTTTGCCGACTCAGCATACTTCTCCAACATCAATGGCACCTATGCCCGTACGCTGCAGTTTGCCGACTCCTGCATCACAGCCCTCAATGCTCACTATCGTCAGCAGCATCCTCAGGGACAACTGCTGCTGCAGTGCATCAGCGAACAGGGTACACCAGCTGAAATACAGTGGTGGCACGACGGCATCGACACCAACTATCAGATCATCCTCGACATTCGCAACGAGAGTGCTGTGGCAGCCTTGGCGCTCCACGAGTGGGCGCTCTATGCCTACAACAATAAGGTGTATACCCAGTTGTTCAAGGAGCTCAGTGCCGATGCCACGCTGGCCGACTACTGTCGCACCATGGAACAGTCGCAGCAGGACAAGCGCATCGCCGTCTATCTGCTCCTCGTCCTGCTCGTACTCATCGTGCCAGCCTATTACATGCTCTACTATCGCCATCGTCTCTACCACCGCTTCCGCCAGGAGAGCATGCAGCAGACCACGCTGGAGATGGCTGACGACGAGCTGCATCGTGCCGAACTGGAAAATGCCAATCTGCATGTTGCCAACAGCGTTGTCGACAACTGCCTGTCTACGCTGAAGCACGAGACGATGTACTACCCCTCGCGCATCCGTCAGCTGGTAGACTCGGGCGACCTGAAACCACTTGCTGAGGTGACGGGCTTTTACCGCGACCTCTACAGCATACTCATCCAGCAGGCTATCTCCCAGGTGGAGCGCATCAAGCTCCATGTCCGTCCCATCGAGCTCTATGGCCAGAAGGTGCTGGGCGACGAGAACCTGCTGCGCTACCTCTTTGAGTTAATTAGAGATGGGAAGCAAGAGGCGAAAGGTGAAAGGATGGATATTCAGGCGGAGGTCAAGGATGACAAATATGTCGTCTATCACATTCCCCTCACCTCTCACCTCTCACCACTCACCTCTCATCTATGCCGCCAGATTGTTCGTGAACATGGCGAGGCTACAGCACGTCGCGGCTGTGGCATTATCATCGATCAGAACTTAGTCAACGTAACATTACCCAGATACAATGGAAAAGTTTAAACTCATCATCGTCGAGGACGTACCCCTCGAACTGAAAGGTACGGAAGGCATCGTACGCAACGAGATACCCGAGGCTGAGGTCATCGGCACAGCAGACAATGAGGCCAGCTATTGGCGACTCATCAAGCAGCAACAGCCCGACCTGGTGCTGCTCGACCTCGGACTGGGCGGCTCTACTACCGTGGGCGTCGAAATCTGCCGTCAGACCAAGGAACTCTATAAGCAGGTGAAGATACTCATCTTTACGGGCGAGATACTTAACGAGAAACTGTGGGTCGACGTGCTCGATGCTGGTGCCGACGGCATCATTCTGAAGACTGGCGAACTGCTCACCCGTCGCGATGTGATGGCCGTCATGGAGGGCAAGCAGCTGGTGTTCAACGAACCCATCCTGCAGAAGATTGTCGACCGCTTCAAGCATGCCGTCTCTTCTCAGCTGGCTCGTCAGGAGGCCCTCATCAACTACGAGATTGACGAGTACGACGAGCGTTTCCTCCGCCACCTGGCGCTGGGCTTTACCAAGGAGCAGATTACGGGTCTGCGTGGCATGCCCTTTGGCGTGAAGAGCCTGGAGAAGCGCCAGCTGGAGTTGGTGCGCAAGCTGTTCCCTGGTGGCGAGAGTGTCAATGCCACCCGCCTCGTTGTCCGTGCCCTCGAACTGCGCATCCTCGATATCGATAACCTTGAAGCAGACATGGAGTAATTTAGCGTTAAATTCGCTTCGCTCAGATACATTAAGCATTATGAATTAAGCATTAAGCATTGCATTGAAACGGTTTCTGCCCTATATTGCCCTGACGCTGTTCGTCCTGCAGCTGCTCACCATGCTGGTGTCGTGGCTGCTCAGTGCCGCCTTCCCTGACAGTGGCATCCGCACGCTGCTGTCTGGCGAGGGACTGCGTTGGTTCTTTGGCCACTTCACCCAGCTGTTGGCCACGCCCTGCCTCGTCGGGCTATTGCTGTTGTCGATGGCCTATGGTGTGCTGGTGCGCTGTGGTGTGCTCCGTCTGGGCAAGAGCTATCGTGAGGGTAGGGCACGCCTCATGACGCTCCTCCTCCTCGTGGTCTATGTCGGCGTTATCACCCTCATGGCCGCCGTACCCCATGCCATACTGCTCTCCGCAACAGGTTCGCTGTGGGCTTCACCCTTCTCGCAGGCACTCGTGCCCTTCATAGCCTTTGGCGTTATCTCTCTGGGTGCCTTCTATGGCATCATTGCCGGCTCTTTCGATACGCTGGCTGATGCCTACGATGCTGTGCTCTACGGCATCCGCCAGTTTGCCGCCGTCCTGCTGTTCTATGTCCTCCTGGCAGAACTCTATCTGTCGCTGCACTTCATTTTCGACATATAGCCCCATGGCCGACGAGAGACTCTGGAACAGCAACTACTGCAAGGTGATGGTGGCCAATTTCGCCCTCTTCTTCGCCTTCTACGTACTCACACCACTGCTGCCGCTCTATCTGAGCGAGCATTTTGGTGCCACGAAGGACGTGATAGGTCTCGTGCTGTCCGGCTATACCATTACGGCACTGCTGTTCCGCCCCTTCAGCGGCTATTTCGTCGACTCTTTCCCCCGCAAGACGGTGCTGATGATTTGTTTTGCCGCCTTCTCCATCTTCTTTGCCGGCTATCTGGCAGCATCCACCTTGCTGCTGTTTACCGTAGTGCGCACACTGCATGGCGGACCCTTTGGCGCTTTGACGGTAGCCAACTCGACGGTAGCCATCGACGTGCTTCCCTCCTCGCGCCGCACAGAGGGCATCGGCTACTACGGACTCTCCAACAACCTTGCTATGGCCATTGCCCCCACCATAGGCATCTTCGTCTACCGCTGGACGCAGAGCTTCGAACTGCTCTTCTGGATAGCCCTTGTCGTGGCTTGCTTAGGGTGGCTGACGGATGCCACTGTGCAGCTGCCTGCTAAGGAGATACAGCGCAACAAGAGCAAGCTCTCCATGGACCGCTTCTTCCTGCTGCGTGGCTGGCTGTTGGGAGTCAATATGGTAGCCTTCGGCTTCTGCTTTGGCGTGCTCAGCAACTATCTCGCCATCTATGGCAAGGAGCAGTTAGGCATCACGGGGGGCACGGGCACCTATTTCATGCTCTGCTCCGTCGGACTCATCCTCTCGCGCCTGCAGGGTGGGCGCACCCTGCGCAAAGGACTGCTGACGCACAATGCAGGTAGCGGCATGTGCATCTCGCTCGTGGGCTATACCCTGTTCATCCTCATGCCCACACTCCATTCTTCATTCTCCATTCTTCATTCTTCATTTTCCTCGCTTCATTCTTCATTCTTCACTCTTCATTCTTCATTCTTCATTTATTTAGGTTACTACGGCTCCGCCCTGCTCATCGGCTTGGGCAATGGTCACATGTGGCCGGCATTTCAGAATATGACCATCAATGTGGCACACAATAACCAGCGCGGCACGGCCAACTCCACCATCCTCATCTCGTGGGATGTCGGTATGGGACTGGGCATCCTTCTGGGTGGCATCATTGCCGAGCACCTGGGCTATAGTGCTGCCTTCTGGACGGTCGCCCTCGTCAATGCCGTGGGTGTCGCCCTCTACTTCCTGGCTACCAAGTCGTTCTTCCTGCGCCGCAACCTGAACGACAGTGTCAGATAATAAATACACGTTTTGAACGTTTAGTAGTTAAAGAAGTTATAGAAGTTATAGAAGATAAGAAGATAAACATGAAAAAACTATTCATTCTGGCTGCTATGCTGATAAGCATAACCAGCACCCTGTCTGCACAGGGATTAGACGAGAAGTATGCTACCGACCTGCTGCCCGTAGGCACCAAGGCTCCCGACCTCATCGATGTGTTGCACAACACCCATTCCGTTGACGAGTTTAAGGGGCGTTGTGTGGTCCTCGATTTCTTTGCCACCTGGTGTGGCGACTGCCGCAAGGACCTGCCCGAGATGCGTACGCTGCACAACATGTACGACCTGCAGGGCGTAGAGTTCGTCGGCATCTCGTTCGATACAGACTCCGATGTGCTGCAGGAGTATATGGAGAAGGAGCATATCAAATGGCGCGTGCTCAGCGAGCTGAAGAAGATGAAGGAGTCGCAGATGGCCAAGGACTACCACATCCAGTGGATTCCCACCATGTACTTGCTGGATACCGAGGGCCGCATCCTGTTGGCTACCGTAGAGATTGACAAGCTCAAGGCCAAGCTCAAGGAGTTGAAGAAAGCCAACCAACTGGTTGCACCAGAGTTGGCTGACCAAGACCGTGCCCCTCACTATCCTGGCGGCATGACTGAACTGATGAAGTTCCTGGCATACAATACGAAATACCCTGTCGAGGCTGAGCACTACGGCGTTGCAGGGCGTGTCTCTGTGCAGTTCTTCATCGAACCTGATGGCACCGTGTCGAATGCTGAGGTGGTAAAGACCAGTTTTACGAACCGCCTGTCCGACAAGAAGTTCAAGAAATTAAGCGACATCGACAAATACGCCATGCGCGAGAAAGGCGAGGGTCAGTTGAAGGACGAAGCCCTGCGTGTAGTCCGCAAACTCAGTGGCTGGGAGCCTGGCGTGCGCCGCGGCAAACCAGTACGCGTCAAGTACACCGTCCCCATCACCTTCCGACTGAGGTGATGGGGACGATTGGAACCGATTTACGGTATCCCATCCCTGTAACATGACAAATCATGATGCCCTTTTGGTTCGTAACACGAACTTCAACGGCAGGTATTTTGTGGTGATTGGCCACAAAACAGGCCTCAGCCCGAAGATGGTCACCCTCTTTGGCACTTGCCACAAACATCACGTTGTTTGAAATGCCGAAGGTTAGTTCGCCGTGTTGATTCATCAACGCAGCGATAGCAAGATCGGCTAAAGTGAAAAGAGCACCACCTTGACACACATGCCCCCCATTGAGATGCTGGGACGTAACAGTCATCTCAGCCACAGCATGCTGTTCATCTACTTCTACAATCTTGCAACCGGCACTGGCAGCGAAGTGGTCGGTTGTGTTTAATAGCTCTCTGATATCCATTTCTTTCATCTCCTTCTAATTTCCTTTATCTACAAAGCTTGATCTGCTCCACTTGGTAGCCCGCCTCGCGCAGTTTGTTGACGATGCCGTCCTTACCGATTAGGTGGCCAGCACCGAAGACAAAGAGGGTGGGGGCTTGCTGCATGGCACTCGTTATCTTGGGCATCCATTTCTCGTTGCGTTGCTTGAAGAGCGCAGGACTTTTCTCTAGTTGTGAAAGCCAGAAGGAGTCAGTGCTGAAACTATCGTAGTCGCCACTCTTCCAGTATTTGCCTATGCTTACGACAGAGAGCACCTCGTCAATGGCCTGCTGCTTGCGCTCGTCAAAGTGCTCCAGGAACGACATCAGCGAGTCTACCTGCACATCTATGTTCTCCATCCATATGTCGCGCATCTTCTGCAGACTGTCCTGACTCTGAATCTGGTCCAGTTGACCAATCGTCATTCCGCGCTCTTGGGCTCTCGTGATGCACACTCCGTCAATGGGCTTGCCCGCCATGCCCAGCTCCGGATGTTTCACCATCTCTTTGAGGGTAAAGATCATGGTGAACGAGGAGGGGAAAACAAAGGGTTGGTAGTTCCATGAACTCTTCATCGTCGAGTCCGTCAGGTCCACTTCGAAGGTCTCCTTGAACCTGTAGTTCAGTGCGTCCAGCTGTTCTGGTGTCAGCACGTCGAAGATGGTCTTGCCGTCGGGCAGCATAGTAGCTTGCTGTCCCGCATTCTTCACTTCGTCCATCTGCTGCTGGCTGTTCAGATTCATCTCTACATACAGCTGCTGACATGCTTCCTCAGCCTTCAGATACTCCGGAATGCTGTCGAGTATGGTGCCAGGCATTGTGTGGCAAGACCCCAGCATGTACGATGGTTTCTCCAGTCCGCCACCTTGGATGCGGAACAGGAACTGAGCATGAATTGTAATTGCTGCAACAGCGGCGAGCAAAGTGGTAAGGATGGTTTTCTTCATATTTGTGTGTGTGTTAATTGTAGTCTTTCTATTATATAAACGCTAAATGAGCAGAAATATATCGCTACAGGGCGTTAAAGATTATTAATTCAAGACAACCAAATGGTCCATGAACAGTTGGCCAGCACAAAGTTCCTGTCCCTCACGATTTCCGTCACGTTTTTCCCAAAGAAAATTTGGTAAGTTCAAAATTATGTCTTATCTTTGCAGACGAAGAAACAAAATTGTACTATGAGTCCAGTATTTCGAAGAGAAAGTGAATATACGTTCAAGATATACTCCAATGAGGAAGAGCGAATACATATTCATGTTACTCATGAAAGGTGTGAAGCCAAGTATTGGCTTGAACCCGAGGTGGAATTAGCAAAGAATACGGGATTCTCAGAACACGAGTTGAATAAAATCAAAAAACTGGTAGAGAAGTATGCAGACAGATTTAAAGAACAGTTCCGTCAGCACGTTGGTAAGCGTATTGATGATTAATGCTCAGGGTATCATGATCTCTGTTCAGGGTCATGACTACTTCCTATCGTATAATCGTATCCCCTGGATGCAGGATGCTCCCATCCGTAGTGTGCTTAACGTCCGGATGTCAGGACCGGAGGCTATCGAATGGCCCGACCTTGACGTTGACCTTGAAATAGATAGTCTTCGCCATCCAGAACGCTATCCGCTTCTTATCAAGCGGAATGAGCTTGATTATTTGAAAGCATAAAGCACAGATAATAAAGTGCAGTGAAACAGGTGACATGGACCTGGTACCTGTCACATTCTATCAACCTTTCTTTTAAGCAAATTCATAACGATAATCACATTTTCTGGTTGCAAAGATACAATAAAAATCACATTTTTGGAGCATTTTATCCTCCTTTTTTCACATTTCCTTCAATTTTCTTGCTTCTTCCATTAATTCTCGACTACATGTTTTTACATACAATTGTTGTCATTTTGACCATAGTTTTGGCAGTCATTCCCTTAAACCAAGCGTTACAGTCTGGCACTTTATTCTTCGTCGCTTATTATTTACCTTGTTCATTTTCAGTATTTTAGCATCAAAAATGCTGTAACGCTCCCTTTTGCGGTTTTCCCGCCTTTTCCTTGTGTGTGTCAGTTGTTAGGAATAACTTTGCAAAGATAAAAACGAAATGAATATGAACAAGAAAACCATCATCACCATCCTGCTTGCCCTCATTGATGGCAAGTGACAGGTTACTGACAAGAGTTTGACTCAACCAGATTGCCATCCAGCAGATGCAGGTATTGGAAGGAAACAGCGGTAGGATGTTACGGAAATATCTTTTTTCAAATTAAATGAAATGCGAATGAGACAGGTAATAAAGCATAGAGATATCAGACTCCTGAATATGATCAGGAGAACCGACCCCGTGATTCCAAGATCAGGAGAACCGACCCCGTGATTCCCTGATCTATGACTCCATAATCTATCCAACCAAAAGTAGTGGTGAATTGTTAAATCATAGCAAATAATTGGCCAAAACCTGTAAGGTATCAAAAATAATTCCTATCTTTGTGGCAGATAAACAATAAAACGAAAGAAATATGCCAGAAGTATTCAGATTCTTTGGATTCTCGTTCTTTTTCTATAGCAAGGAACATGAGCCATTGCACATCCATGTGGAGGGTAATGGTGGCATGGCCAAGTTTGAGTGGAACGGCACGGAGTTTGTTCTCGCAGAAAAGCAGGGCATCAAATCGAACGATTTCCGCAAAATCAAAACTGTGATTGACGAGAACGCTGATATCATTATCAAACGTTGGAACGAACATTTTAATAAATAAAGGAGGAATAGTT
>CADBWR010000038.1 GCA_902798425.1 uncultured Bacteroidales bacterium | reverse complement strand
AATCGAATGGAAATTTGATGTGCCTAGTTTCTTGGAATACTATAGTAATTTCATCTCATTGGCAGGGATGGAGAGGATGACAGGTATCAATCAAAAGCAGTTGTCAAACTACTTAAATCATCGTTCAGTTCCCAGAGCGAAACAAGCAGATCGAATCCTCTCAGGTATACACCGTTTCGCTCGTGAGTTATTAAGCATAACACTATAGTTTTCTGATCACTCAGAGCCCTCGTCTTCTTCGCGAAGATAATGCAATCATGAGCGCTAACCCATACCATACCGACTCGCATCATATGGGCCGCCGTAGTCAGTATAAAGACTACCGATGGCCAGGAATCTATCATATCACTATGACGGTAAGCGATAGGCGCCAACAACCGTTGGGGCGTATCGTGGGTGATGTCAACAAACCTGATGGTGACCCGAATGCTCCGCATGTGGAACTGTCGGAGATAGGGAAAATGGTGGAAAAATTTTTAATTTTGTTTATTTTGCCTACATTGCCTACATATCTTACATTCGGCGCTAATAATCAGGCAGTTATATGATGTAGGCAAATGGAAATGAATGTAGGCAGGCGATTGCAAGGAAAACAAAACGTAATTTTTTTAAGGGGAGTTTCAGACTATGGAATAATGTTTCCAGGCTATGGAATAATGTTTCCAGGCTATGGAACCATAAGACACACTATCCACAGCATCTATCGGCAGGGATAAAGTGATAATAATTGATAATTGATAATTGGCAATTGAAAAAAGTAGCAGGGATTCCGTTAAAGGAATCCCTGTTGTTTTAATGCTTCCATGAGTCCGGCGGACATCGCCTCGTTGTCTTTCTTCGTATAGCGGATGTCAGTAAAGATCTGTGCCAGTGTCTCTTTGTTGTTGAGCTCACAGAAGTGGCGGTTCTCGTCCAGACTCTCCTTATAGTGATAATAGGTGTCGATGTCGGCAGGGGTGTAATCTTCGTAGGTCTCGCTGTGTACAAAACTCTCGAGGGGCAGACGGTCGGAGAGGGGAGGCTCTTCGGCAGGCCAGCCAACGGTGAGTGTGGCGACGGGCATGACGAGTCGAGGCAGCTGCAGGATGTCGATAATCTGCTGAGGCTGATAGACCGTGGTGCCCAGATAGCAGTAGCCCAGTCCCTCTTCGTCCATGAGGTTGCAGAGCGTCTGCGTATAGAGCAGAGCATCGATGGCTGCATTCTGGAATGACAGGAAATTGTCGTAGCCAGGCTGTGCCTTGCGCTCTTCGCACCAGCGTGTGGTGCGGTGGAAGTCGGCACAGATGGTGAGTACTACGGGAGCCTGTGTCACCATGGGTTGGTTGAAGTGGGCAGGAGCCAGACGCTGCTTCATGTCGCCATCGCGGGTGACGATGACGGAGTATAACTGCAGGTTGCCCATTGTCTGTGTACGGCTGGCCTCTGTAAGGAGGCGGTTGAGGAGCGCTTCGCTGACCTCACGCTCGCTATATTGGCGTATGCTACGCCTTGTCAATAGATTTTTCATGCTGCAAAGATACGAAAAAATGAAGAATGAAGAGTGAAGAATGAAGAATTATTATCTTAAGTGATGCATATTTCATAATTATTTTGTAATTTTGCAACCGATAAACGTTTATTGATTACTATGACAGAGATGAAAGTGACGCTGGTGGAGCGCCTGGCTCGTCGTATGACGGCCGCCAGCCAGCACACGGAGAGCCCGCTGACAGAACAGCAGGCTCAGCAGTTGTTGAACAAAATGCTGGGAGCACTGACTGCTGACGAACAGCGGTTGGTGACCATTGTGGCAGATGCTACCGTCAAGGAAGTGCTGCAGAACCAACGCCCGGAGGTGACAGAGATTCGTCCGAGGGAGTTGGAGTGTGACGTGGTCCGTTTCCAGAACAATAAAGACAAGTGGGTGGCACTGGTAGGCTTGCTCAACGGCTATCCCTATGAGATCTTTACTGGTCTGCAGGACGATGAGGAAGGTATCTTGCTGCCGAAGTCAGTCACCAAGGGTAAGATTATCAAGCAGGTCAATGCTGACGGTACGAAACGCTACGACTTCCAGTTTGAGAATACCCGTGGCTACAAGATTACTGTTGAGGGCCTGTCGGAGAAGTTCAACCCCGAATACTGGAACTATGCCAAGTTGATTAGTGGTGTGCTGCGCTACCGTATGCCTATCGAGCATGTCATCAAGTTGGTGTCTTCGCTGCAGCTGCAGTCGGAGAGCATCAATACGTGGAAGAACGGTGTGGAGCGTGCCCTGAAGAAGTATCTGGGCGACGGTGCTGAAAGTGCAGACAATGACGATAACGCAGAGCAGCATCCAACTGCATGACATACGCTTCTACGCCTATCATGGTGTGATGGAGCAGGAACGGCGCGTGGGTGGCGAATACCTCGTGTCGCTATCGGTTGAGGCAGACTTTAGTAAGGCTGTTTCCAGCGATGCTGTGGCAGACACGGTGAACTACGCTGCACTCTATGACGTGGTAGCCTGTGAGATGGCGCAGCCCTCAAAACTCTTAGAGCATGTGGCAGGTAGGATTGCCTCGCGTGTGTTGGAATCATTCCCCATGATAGAGACCCTTTGTATCAGTATAACGAAATGTAACCCACCGATGGGGGCCGATTGTAAGGGGGCGAGCGTGACGTTGAATATTAAACGCTGACATTGAACGTTGAACATTGAAAGTTTGAAGTTGAAAGTGAGAAGGATATACCTATTTATAATAATGATGCTCATGGCAGTGACCGTCAATGCTGCCAATAAGCGTTTTACACTGGTCATTGACCCTGGTCACGGCGGTCATGATGCTGGTGCTGTAGGTAAAATCACCAAAGAGAAGACCATCAACCTGAATGTGGCTTTGGCCTTCGGTAAACTGGTGGAGCAGAACTGTCCCGATGTCAAGGTGATATATACCCGTAAGACCGATGTCTTCATTCCCTTGCACACCCGTGCGGACATTGCCAACAGAAACAAGGCAGACCTCTTTATCTCTATTCATACCAACGCGCTGCCCAAGGGCCGTATCTCGCGAGGACTGGAAACCTACACGTTAGGTATGCACCGTGCCGCAGACAACCTTGCCGTCGCTAAGCGTGAGAACGAGGTTATCCTTTATGAGAAAGACTATAAACAGCGCTACCAGGGCTTTGACCCTAACTCTTCGGAGAGCTATATCATGTTTGAGTACATGACGGACCATAACATGGCACAGAGTGTAGAGCTGGCCAAGTTTGTGCAGCGACGTACTTGTGCTTCTGCCGGACGCCAGAACAAGGGTGTCAAGCAGGCAGGATTCTTGGTGCTGAGAGAGACATCCATGCCCAGCTGTCTGATAGAGCTGGGCTTTATCTCTACCCCCGATGAGGAACGTTTCCTGGACTCTTCTGCCGGTGTCAGTCAGTTGGGGCGTGGCATCTATCAGGCTTTTGTGGACTATAAGCGTAAATATGATACCAATCCAAGCGTATCTTATAAGGAAGAGCCCCAACAGCAGGAGGTGAAGACGCCTGTTGTAGCCCCTGAAACACCCAAGCAAGAGGTGATTCAGGAAACGAAGAAGGAAGATAAGAAGGAAAGCCGAAAAGAAAGAAAACGCAGAAAGAAAGAGGCTGAGGAGAAGGCCGACAGCGCTGTTGCCGAAAAGACGGCAGCTGTAGAGAAATCTGCAGAGAAAAAGGATACTGTTGTGCTGCCGGCTCCAGTTCCGGCTCCAGCAGTAAAGCCTGTTCCAGCAGTAAAGCCTGTTCCAGAAGTGAAACCCGTTCCAGCAGTAAAGCCTGTTGCCCCTGTTGAGAAGCCTGTTGCTACTTCTTCGGCTCCCGTCTTCAAGGTGCAGATTCTGGCCAGCAGTTCTAAGCTGTCTCCTTCGTCGCCTCAGCTGAAAGGTCAGCAAAATGTCGACAGCTACGAGGAAGGTGGACTGTATAAGTTCACGGTAGGTGCCTCGACGGACTATAACGAGATCTATCAGTTGCGCAAGTCGCTGCTCGACAAGTTCCCGCAGGCTTTCATCATTGCCTTCAAGGATGGTCAGAAGACTGATGTCCGCAAGGCGATAGAGGAGTTTAAAAGAAATAAGGTAAAAAAGTAACGATAAAATAGATATGAAATTTACAAAGGAAATCAAGATTGCCCTGGTATCGATATTCGGTATCGTTGTGCTGTTCTTTGGACTGCAGTTCCTGAAGGGCCTGAGTGTTTTCTCAAGTGACAATGCTATGTATGTGGCCTTTACTGATGCCACTGGACTCTCGGTGTCGTCGCCAGTATATGCCAATGGCTATCGTGTCGGTGTGGTGAAAGCCCTTGACTACGACTATGACCCTCACGGAAAGATTATTGCCGAGGTTGGCCTGAACAAGGAGATGCGTGTCCCCGTAGGCTCTCGTGCTGAGCTGGCCAGCGATTTGCTGGGAAATATCAAGATTAATCTGGTGCTGGGCGATGACCCGTTGCACATGATTGCAGTCGGTGACACCATCAGTGGAGGCATGGAGGCGGGTATTATGAGTAAGGTGGGCGAGATGATGCCAGTCATACTGAATATAGCACCCAAGCTCGACAGCATTATGACCAGTCTGAACCTATTGCTGGCAGACCCTGCATTACGCAACACGCTGCACAATGTGGAAGGTATGACGAATAACCTTAATGCTACCAGTCGGGAACTGAAGACACTGTCTGCCTCGTTAAACCGCGAAATGCCTACTATGATGACGAAGGCTAATGGGGTGCTTGACAATACCCAGAAGCTGACACATAACCTGTCGCAGCTGGACGTGGCAAGCATGAATGCTAAGGTGAACCAGACATTGGCTAATGTGGAGCAGATGACACAGCGTCTGAATAGCGATGAAGGTACCCTGGGACTGCTGATGCGTGATAAGTCGCTGTATAACAACCTGAATGCTACGGCTGCCAGTGCCGACTCCTTGTTGACAGACTTGAAAGCTCATCCCAAGCGCTATGTTCATTTCTCTATCTTCGGAAAAAAAGATAAGTAGATAATCCGTAATTTTTAATTTGTCTAAATAATACAGACTGTACAATTTCCTTGTTCGGAAATGACAGAAGTGCTTGATATAGCATACTTTTAGAGACTCATCTGAGCTAAGCATGCGCACCACTCGAATGGTGTGCATGTCTGCTTTAAATGGTTGGAATACAGAATGTTGCATTTGTGCAAGTCTCTTCGTCGATTAATTTTTCTTAAATAATACTTAATGTCCGTATTATGAGTGAATTACGCTGATTGTCTTGTAAGAACGTAAAAAATAGAGATTTGCAAGTTTGAAAAAAAATTGCGAACTTTGCATTCGAAAACAACAACCAAAGACAAGAAATCGTCTTTTTGAGAATATAATAATAGTAACGCCGCATGGTAAATAATCCAAAGGCGCTTTGGGACAACTGCCTTATTCTGATTAAGGAGAACGTCACGGAGCAGCAATATAAGACATGGTTCGCGCCCATCGTATTCGAGAAATACGATGCTGACAGTCGGACTTTGCTCGTACAGGTACCGAGTATGTACATGTACGAATATTTGGAGCAATACTATGTGAACTTGCTAAGTAAAGTGCTGACACGGTGCTTTGGAGAGGATGTGCGCTTGACCTATCGTGTCGTAACCGACAAGCAGCACGGTATCAATACGGTGGTGACAGGTGAGGAGCCTACCAGCGTAGAACCTGCGCCACCAACAGAGCGTGGCAATAAGGCGCCGACAATTATTGATACAGTCAATCGCGACCTGAATCCGCAACTGGATATTCACAAGACATTCCATAATTATATAGAAGGTGACAGCAATAAGTTGCCTCGTACTGTCGGACTGTCTATTGCTGAGCATCCGGGAAAGTCGACCTTCAATCCTTTCTTCGTCTATGGACCGTCGGGCTGTGGTAAGACCCACCTGATTAATGCTATTGGCGTACATTGCAAGGAGATGTATCCCCAGAAGCGTGTGCTATACGTTTCAGCACGTCTGTTTCAGGTTCAGTTTACTGATGCCAGTCGTAAGAATACCATCAATGATTTCATCAACTTCTACCAGTCTATCGATGTGTTGATTGTCGACGACGTGCAGGAGTGGGCAACGGCAGAGAAGACGGTGGCAACATTCTTCTATATCTTCGACCACTTGTTCCGCTTAGGTAAGCAGATTATCCTGGCCAGCGACCGTCCGCCAGTAGACCTGCAGTGGTTGCACGAGCGTATGCTGACGCGTTTCTCGTGTGGACTGATTGCTGAGTTGGAGAAGCCTAACGTACAGCTTTGCGAGGATATCCTGAATGCCAAGTGCCGTCGTGATGGTCTGAAGATTCCTGCTGATGTTATTCGTTTCATTGCAGAGACTGCCAATGGCAGCGTGCGTGACTTGGAAGGTGTCATCAACTCACTGTTGACCTATTCTATTGTTTATAATACAAATGTAGACATGCGTCTGGCTGAGCGTGTCGTGAAACGTGCGGTGAAGATTGATAACAAACCGCTTACCATTGACGACATCCTGGAGAAGGTATGCAACCACTACAACGTGTCGCAGCAGAATGTGTTCAGCAAGAGTCGTAAGCGTGACTATGTCATGGTGCGTCAGATTTCGATGTACCTGGCTCAGAAATATACCAAGATGCCTGCATCGCGCATTGGACAACTCATTGGTGGCCGTGACCACTCGACAGTTATCCATAGCTGCTCGACGGTAGAGCAACGTCTGAAAGTCGACAAGTCGTTCTTCGCAGAACTTTCCAGCATAGAAAACTCGTTTAAGCTAAAGAAATAAAAAAACTTCCAACCGTCAATGTTGGAAGTTTTTTGTTATCTTACATCATCCATCTTACATCAGACTTCAGACATCTTACATCATCCATCTTACAAATTATCCTTCTCGATATCCTTGAAGTACTTGTAAGTAGCAACCTTCAGCTCGTCGGTGGCAGGCTCGTCAGCAACGATGATGCCATGCTGGTGCATCTGCAGCGCAGAGATGGTCCACTCATGGGTAACGGCACCCTCTACGGCAGCCTTCAAGGCACGGGCTTTGTGGTGGCCATTGACAAGAATCATCACTTCTTTGGCATCCATGACAGTACCAACACCAACGGTCAGTGCCAGTTTGGGAACCTTGTTGACGTCATTGTCGAAGAAACGGCTGTTGGCAATGATGGTATCTGTTGTCAGGGTCTTCACGCGGGTACGGCTAGTCAGTGAACTGTAGGGCTCGTTGAAGGCAATGTGGCCGTCGGGACCAATGCCGCCAATGAACAGGTCGATACCGCCAGCTTCCTTAATCATCTCTTCATAGTGTGCACACTCTGCAGCCAGATCCTTGGCATTGCCGTTGAGAATGTGGATGTTCTCTTTGGGGCAGTCAATGTGATTGAACAGGTTGCGAGCCATAAAAGAGTGGTAGCTCTCAGGGTGCTCTTCTGGCAAACCAACATACTCATCCATGTTGAATGTCAGCACATTTTTGAATGATACACGACCTTCCTTGTTGGCTTTCACCAGACATGCATACATACCTTCAGGTGATGAACCAGTAGGCAGACCCAATACAAATGGTTTTTCTTTGGTGGGCTGGAAGGCATTGATGCGTTCAATGACGTGCTCTGCAGCCCATTGTGACATCTTCTGATAGTCAGGTTCAATAATTACTCTCATAAACGAAAAATATAAAGTTTTTTGTTTTTTCGGCTACAAAGGTAGTGAAAAATGAAGAATGAAGAATGAAGAATGAAGAATAATTTTATGTAACCGAGCAAAAAAAAGTTAAAAGGTTCAGCTGGGCATTCTATTCTTCATTCTTCATTCTTCATTCTTCATTAAATTTGTGTATCTTTGCACCGAATATGAAGGAATTTATAATATCTGAAGCTAAAGCTGAGACAGCCGTTCTTGTTGGACTGATAACCCAGCAGCAGGACGAAGCAAAGACGAAGGAATATCTCGATGAGTTGGAATTTCTGGCTGATACCGCTGGCGCCGTCACCGTGAAGCGTTTTACGCAGAAGGTGCAAGGCCCCAGTCAGGTAACCTATGTCGGCAAGGGAAAACTGGAAGAAATCAAGCAATATATCAAGCAGCAGGAAGATGCTTACGACGACTGGTTGGATGCCGGTTCGCCAATGCCTGAAGAGGATGGGGTAGTGCCCCAACCTGTCGGTATGGTCATCTTTGATGACGAGCTGAGTGCTAAGCAGATCCGTAATATTGAGAATGAGTTGAAGGTGAAGATACTTGACCGTACTTCGCTGATTTTGGACATTTTTGCCATGCGTGCCCAGACTGCCGAGGCCAAGACACAGGTGGAACTGGCGCAGTATCGCTATATGCTGCCCCGTTTGCAGCGTCTATGGACCCACTTGGAACGTCAGGGTGGCGGTTCCGGTTCTGGTGGCGGAAAGGGTAGTGTCGGACTGCGTGGTCCTGGTGAAACCCAGCTGGAGATGGACCGCCGAATTATTCTGCATCGTATCACCCTGCTGAAGCAGCGCCTCCAGGAGATTGACCAGCAGAAGACCACCCAGCGCAAGAATCGCGGTCGTCTGATTCGTGTGGCGCTGGTGGGCTATACTAATGTGGGTAAGTCGACGATGATGAACCTGCTGAGCAAGAGTGAGGTCTTTGCAGAAAACAAACTCTTCGCTACCCTTGATACCACGGTACGCAAGATGACAATCGACAACCTGCCTTTCCTCCTGGCAGACACGGTGGGCTTTATCCGTAAGTTGCCGACAGACCTGGTCGACTCGTTCAAGAGTACACTTGACGAGGTCCGTGAGGCTGATTTGCTGGTACATGTCGTTGACATCTCACACCCCGACTTTGAAGAACAAATCCGTGTCGTAGAAGAGACGTTGAAGGACCTTGGCTGTGCTGAGAAACCTGCTATGCTGGTGTTCAACAAAATGGATGCCTATTCGTGGGTGGAGAAGGAGGCCGACGACCTGACACCGATGACCAAAGAAAACCTCACCCTTGAGGACCTGAAGAAAACATGGATGGCGCGAACTGGCGAGAACCAGCATTATCTGGAGTGCCTGTTTATCTCTGCCAAGCAGAAGGAGAATATCGACATGCTGCGTGACACACTCTATAAGCGTGTCCGTGAGTTGCATGTACAGAAATACCCCTATAACGATTTCCTCTATCAGATAGACGAACAATAATTTAATTGAACCAACCAATAAAATATTTATGAGAGACTACAGACAACTAACAAATGAGGAGATTCAAGTCCTCGAGAATAACAGTTGTTGGGCTGAGAACTGGGACGACGTCGAGGTCGCTGAGGAGTTCTCACCTTATGGATTCCACCGCGTACTGTTCTATGGACATTGCCGATTGGGCGTTTTCGAGAAGCAGGTGGAGGTAACTAAGGGCTTTACGAAACATGCCGGCATTAACGATGCCACTTTGCGTAATGTTACCGTAGGTGACAACTGTCTTATCGAGAAAGTAGGCAACTTCATCAATAATTATACCATTGGTGATGATTGCTACATCTCGAATATTTCTACCATGGAGACTACCGAAGGCGCCTCGTTTGGTGAGGGGCACCTCATTAGTGTGCTCAACGAGATGGGCGATGGCAATGTGGTGCTGTTTCATAACCTGAATTCACAGTTGGCAGCCTTCATGGTTAAGTATTTCAAAGATAAACAGTTGAAAGACTGTCTGACACGCTTAATCAACGAGGAGATTCGCTTTACACAACCAGAGCGTGGCACTATTGGTGACGGTGTGAAAATAATCAACTCCAAGGAGATTACCAATACCGTCATCAAGGAAGACTGTGAGATTAATGGCGCTGCCCGGCTGAGCGACTGTACCATCCTTTCTTCGAAAGACGACTCTGTATATATCGGTACTGGTGTTATTTGCGAGAACAGCATCATCTCCAATGGTTGCTCTATTACCAATTCCGTGAAGATGCAAGACTGTTTCGTGGGTGAGGCTTGTCAGATAACCAATGGCTTTACGGCTGAGGCCAGCGTGTTCTTTGCCAACAGCTATATGGCTAATGGTGAGGCCTGTGCTGCCTTCTGTGGCCCGTTCTCTGCCTCGCACCATAAGAGTTCGCTGCTCATTGGCGGTGAGTTCTCGTTCTATAATGCCGGTTCGAACACCAACTTCTCGAACCACGCCTATAAGATGGGCCCCATGCACTATGGTGTCTTGGAACGTGGCACGAAGACGGCCTCGGGTGCCTACGTGCTGATGCCTGCTAAGATTGGTGCTTTCTCTGTCTGCTTTGGTAAGCTGATGAACCATCCCGACATGCGCTGTCTGCCCTTTGCCTATCTGCTGGCTTACGGAGAGACCATGTATATTGTGCCTGGACGTAACATTACCACGGTAGGACTGTATCGTGACATCAAGAAGTGGCCCAAGCGTGACAAGCGTGCTGCCTCCAGTCGTAAGAGCATCATCAATTTTGACTGGCTGTCGCCTTTCACCGTTGGTGAGATTGTAGAAGGTAAGAAGATTCTGGAGAACCTGCGCCAGGCTGGTGGCAAAAATGTCTCATCATATAACTTCCAGGAATATATCATCAATGCTTCGTCACTGAAGAAGGGTATCAAATACTATGATATAGCTCTGCGCATCTATATGGGTGCTGTGTTGAAGCGTGCCGTCAAGGGAAATTGGCTGGGCAAACCAACAACAACCATTGGCGAGGGCACATGGAGTGACCTCTCTGGCCTGCTGTTGCCAGCCAGCGAGGAACAGCGCCTGCTTGACGACATCAAGAGCGGAACGATAGAGAGCATTCATGAGGTGTTAGAGCGTTTCAACGACATCAATGCCCATTATCGTGAGTACCAATGGGTATGGACGTACAAGCTCATCATGGACTACTATGGTGTCGACGAACTGACCGACCAGGTCATGCAGCATATCCGTGAAGACTATGTCCGTGCCCGTCGTGCATGGATTGCCGAGATTCGCAAAGACGCCCAGAAAGAGTTTGACATGGGCGATGTAGAACAAGACGTATTTGACGATTTTATATCCAAATTAGATCACGAAATAGATTATGAAGATTAAAATGCTGTTATCTGCCTGTTTGATGGCCCTCGCTATGGGCTCACAGGCTAAGGACTACAAGTATGCTACTGTCCCTGGTGACATGATGCAGACCCGCATTTATACGCTGGACAACGGCTTGAAGGTGTTCCTTTCTGTCAATAAGGAACAGCCCCGTATTCAGACTTATATCGCCGTGCGTACTGGTTCTAAGAACGACCCTGCTGAGACAACAGGACTGGCTCACTATTTGGAGCACCTGATGTTTAAGGGCACCAAGCAGTTCGGTACCAACAACCCTGCTGCTGAGGCTCCTCTGCTTGCCGATATAGAACAGCGCTATGAGGCTTATCGTAAACTCACTGACCCTGAGGCTCGTAAGCAGGCTTACCACGAGATTGACTCTGTCAGTCAGGTCGCTGCCCAATACTTCATCCCCAACGAGTATGACAAACTGATGGCTGCCATCGGTGCTGAGGGTACCAATGCCTATACTTCGAACGATGTAACCTGCTATACGGAGGATATCCCCTCCAACGAGATAGACAACTGGGCAAAGATTCAGGCAGACCGTTTCCAGAATATGGTGATTCGTGGTTTCCATACCGAGTTGGAGGCCGTCTATGAGGAGTATAACATTGGACTGACCTCCGACAGCCGTAAGTTGTTTGCTACCCTGTGCAAGATGCTGTGGCCAAACCATCCTTATGGTCTGCAGACCACTATCGGAACGCAGGAACACCTGAAGAATCCTTCTATTACGAATATCAAGAACTACTTCAACAAGTGGTATCGTCCCAACAATGTGGCTATCTGTATGGCTGGTGACTTCGATCCTGACAAGACCATTGCCATCATTGACAAGTATTTCAGCAGTTGGCAACCAGGTGCTGACGTCAAGCAGCCCACCTTTGCTCCGCTGCCTGCCTTGATACAGCCCAAGGATACCACCATTGTCGGTCCTGAGGCAGAGCGCGTATGGGTAGCGTGGCGTGCTGAACAGGCTAACTCGCTGCAGGCGGATACCTTACAGCTGATGGAGGATGTGCTGAGCAATGGCCGTGCTGGTCTCTTTGACCTGGATTTGAACCAGACCATGAAAGTGCAGAACGCTTCTGGCGGTGCAGAATTGTTGAGAGACCATGGCGGTTTCCTGCTGTTGGGCACCCCTAACCAAGGACAGAGCCTGGAGGAGGTTCGCAGTCTGATGCTGGCAGAAATCGACAAACTGAAAAAGGGCGATTTCCCCGACAACTTGCTGCCCAGCATTATCAACAATAAGAAGCGTAGCTACTATCAGCGTTTGGAAAGCAACGAGGGTAGGGCAGATATGTTTGTCGATGCCTTTATCAATGAGATAGACTGGCAACAGGAGGTTGGTCGTATCGACCGTATCTCGAAGATTACCAAGCAAGAGTTGGTTGACTTTGCCAATAAGTTCTTTACCGAGGGTTATGTGACCGTATTCAAAACACAGGGCGTAGACAGCTTGCAGAAGAAGATTGACAAGCCTGCTATTACGCCTATCCCTACCAACCGCGATATGATGAGCCAGTTTGTAAAGGACATCCAGCATTCAGAGGTGGAACCCATCCAGCCCCGTTTCGTTGACTTCAAGAAAGATCTGACCTTTGCAAAGACGAAGACCAAGTTGCCGCTGCGCTATGTGAAGAACAATGAGAACGGCCTGTTCCAGCTGAACTACCGTTTTGAGTTCGGTCGTAAGGCAGACAACCGTTATAGCGTTGCTACCGACTATCTTGACTACATAGGAACAGATAAGTATACTGCCGCCCAGATAAGTCAGAAGTTCTATGAGCTGGGTTGCGACTTCTATGTAGGCGAGGGTAGTGACAACATCAATATCCGTCTGATGGGACTTAGCGAGAATATGCCTGCTGCCCTGGCCTTAGCTGAAGAAGTTCTGCAAAACCTGAAGGTTGACAAAGAGGCATATAGTCAGCTGGTGTCACAGGTGCTGAAGCGTCGCGAGGATGCCAAAAAGAATCAGCGCAACTATTTCAGCCAGTTGTATAGCTATGGTGTCTATGGTCCTCGTAACTATGGCAGCGATGTCCTCAGCGAGCAACAGCTGAAAAATACCAATCCGCAGGTGTTTGTTGACCTGCTGAAGAACCTGAGCAGCTACCAGCATAGCGTGGAGTATTATGGTCCCATGAGCATCAACGAGGTTTCTGCCATTGTTTCCAAGACCCATAAGCTGCCCAAGAAGCTGAAGGCTGTTCCTCAGAACAAGGAGTACGAGCGTCAGTTGGCCGTTGCCAACGAGGTGTGGATAGCACCCTACGATGCCAAGAATATCTATATGCGCATGATTCACGATGAGCATCGTAGCTGGAATATCGACGAGACTGCCGTACAGTCCGTCTTCAACGAGTACTTTGGTGGTGGCATGAATGGTGTGGTATTCCAGGAGTTGCGCGAGGCTCGCGGCCTGGCTTACAACGCTGCTGCGTGGTATTCCCGTCCTGCCAAGAAAGGCCAATACGAGAACTTCTTTACCCATATCATTACACAGAACGATAAGATGATGGACTGCATCAACCAGTTCCACACCATTCTGAATGAGATGCCCACCAGCGAGAATGCCTTCAAGATTGCTAAAGATGCGTTGACTAAGCAGTTGGCTTCGCTCCGCGTAACCAAGATGGACATTATCAATCGTTGGAACAACATGCAGGACCTGGGACTTGACTTCGACCTGAATGAGAAGATATACAACGACCTGAAGAAGATTACCCTGCAGGATATGGTGAACTTTGAGAAGACTAACATGGCGAACAAGCAGTATCGCTATGTCATCCTGGGCGACGAGAAACAACTCGACATGGAGGCACTGGAGAAAATTGGACCCGTGAAGCGACTGACCACCGAGGAGGTCTTCGGGTTCTGACAATCAACACGCAGTAGCTGCAACAATATTATTTGTGCAAAAAAAACACCGATGAGTAACAATTCAGATTCATTAAATAGCTATCAACCTATGAGTAAGATTAAGACCATTGGCATTCTGACCTCCGGAGGCGACGCTCCCGGCATGAATGCCGCCATACGTGCGGTGACCCGCGCAGGCATCTATAACGGCTTCACCATCAAGGGCATCTATCGTGGCTACGACGGACTCATCAAGGGCGAGGTCAAGCAGTTCACTACCGAAGACGTGTCGGGCATCATCACCCGTGGCGGAACCATCCTGAAGACGGCCCGCTCCAAGGAGTTCATGACGCTTGAAGGCATGCAGAAGGCCTACGAGACCTGCCAGAAAGAAGAGATTGACGCACTGGTGGTCATCGGAGGAAATGGCTCGCTGACTGGCGCGCGCAACTTCGGCATGGAGTTCGACTTCCCCGTCATCGGACTGCCCGGCACCATTGACAACGACCTCTACGGCACCGACTCCACCATTGGCTACGACACCACCATGAACACCATCATGGAGTGTGTCGACCGCATACGCGACACGGCCAACTCGCACGAGCGCATCTTCTTTGTCGAGGTCATGGGGCGCGACGCTGGCTTCCTGGCACAGAACTCGGCCATTGCCTGTGGCGCCGAGGCTGCCATCATACCAGAGGAAATGACCGAGGTAGACCAGCTGGCACAGTTCATGGGTCGCGGCATCCGTAAGTCCAAGAAGTCGTGCATCGTCATCGTCTCCGAGAGTCCTAAGTGTGGCGCCCTCTACTATGCGGACCGCGTCAAGAAGGAGTTTCCTGAATTCGACGTACGCGTCAGTATCCTGGGCCACCTGCAGCGCGGCGGCAGTCCCTCCGCCCATGACCGCATACTGGCCAGCCGCACTGGTGTGGGCGCTATCGAGGCCATCAAGCAGGGACAGCGCAACGTCATGGTGGGCATCCGCAACAACGAGATTGTCTATGTGCCCTTCTCGGAGTGCATACGCACCGACAAACCTTTCAACAAGAAACTCATCAAGGTGCTCGACGAACTGAGCATCTGATGTCACTTCTCTCAGCCAGAATAATCATCAAAACTAACAAATACAAAACGACAATGTCTAAATCAGTTGATTTCAAGTATGCCCCCATGTTCCAGGTGGGCGAAGACAAGACGGAATACCGCTTGTTGAGTAAAGAGGGCGTCACCACGTCAGAGTTCGAGGGCCACCAGATTGTCAAGGTCAGCAAGGAGGCCCTGACGCTGTTGGCACAGCAGGCCTTCCACGATGTGGAGTTCATGCTGCGCAGAGAGCATAACGAGCAAGTAGCAAAAATCCTGACCGATCCTGAGGCCAGCGAGAATGATAAGTATGTAGCCTTGCAGTTCCTGCGCAATGCCGAGGTGGCTTGCAAGGGCATCCTGCCCTTCTGCCAGGATACCGGTACTGCCATCATCCACGGTGAGAAGGGCCAGCAGGTCTGGACGGGCTTCGAGGACGAAGAGGCACTGAGCCGCGGCGTCTTCAACACCTTTACACAAGACAACCTGCGCTACTCGCAGAATGCACCACTCAACATGTACGACGAGGTGAACACCCGCTGCAACCTGCCCGCACAGATTGACATCGAGGCCACCGAGGGTGCTGAGTATCGCTTCGTCATGGTGGCCAAGGGTGGCGGTTCGGCCAACAAGACCTACTTCTACCCCATGACCAAGGCAACCATCCAGAACGAGGGCACGCTCATTCCCTTCCTGGTAGAGAAGATGAAGTCGCTGGGCACGGCGGCCTGCCCGCCTTACCACATCGCCTTCGTCATTGGCGGCACGTCAGCCGAGAAGAACCTGCTCACCGTCAAACTGGCCTCCATCAAGTACTACGATGGTCTGCCCACCACTGGCGACGAGACGGGGCGTGCCTTCCGCGACGTTGACCTGGAGCAGAAGTTGCTCGTCGAGGCTCAGAAGATTGGCCTCGGTGCACAGTTTGGTGGCAAGTATCTGGCCCACGACATCCGCGTCATCCGCTTGCCGCGCCATGGCGCCAGCTGTCCCATCGGCATGGGCGTCAGCTGTTCGGCCGACCGCAACATCAAGGCCAAAATCAATGCTGACGGCATCTGGCTGGAAAAGATGGACGCCAACCCCACAGAACTCATCCCTGAGGAACTGCGCAAACCGGGCGAGGGTGGCAAGGGTGTCGAAATTGACCTCAACGAGGGCATCGACGCCGTACGCAAGGAACTGTCTAAGTATCCCGTCTCCACCCGTGTCAACCTGAAGGGAACCATCATCGTGGCCCGCGACATTGCTCACGCTAAGCTGAAGGCTCGTCTGGATGCCGGCGAGGGCATGCCCGACTACTTCAAGAAATATCCCGTGCTCTATGCCGGACCAGCCAAGACACCAGAGGGTTATCCCTGTGGTTCGATGGGACCGACCACCGCTAACCGTATGGACCCCTATGTGGATGAGTTCCAGGCTAATGGTGCTAGCCTTGTGATGATTGCCAAGGGCAATCGTAGCGACGTAGTTACCGAGGCTTGTAAGAAGCATGGTGGTTTCTATCTGGGAACCATCGGTGGTGTAGCTGCCGTACTCTCTCAGAGCAGCATCAAGAGCATCGAGTGCGTAGAGTATCCCGAGCTCGGCATGGAAGCTGTATGGAAGATTGAGGTAGAGGACTTCCCCGCATTCATCCTCGTCGACGATAAGGGCAACGACTTCTTCAAGCAGCTGAAACCATGGTGCCCAAGAAAATAATATTACTCGTGCTGACTGCCCTGCTCCCTCTGTGCGTTCTTGCACAGGAGGAGTGGGAAGTTAGGCATGGTGGTTGTCTGCCTACCGGACTGCCACAACACTCGTATGCCAATAGCTCACCCCTTTTGTCATCGCGCCGCTTGCCTGCTATCAACGACCAGTGGGATGCTACCAGAGTGTATAAGCAAGCGGTTATTTTGATTGAGTTTGATGAGCTGACAGACGAGGCTTCTGACGATACGAAATTCTCAAAAGAGAATCCTGCCGAGTACTATGACAGATTGTTTAACGAGCCGGGTTTCTCTGAGCGACATAGTAAAGGTTGTGTAGCCGACTATTATCGTGAACAGTCTGGAGGCTTGCTCAATCTCAGTTTCGATGTCTATGGGCCTATAACAGTTCATCAAAAGGCACAGCCCTATGATGCGCCCGACGATAAAACACGCAACTATGGTCGCGCATCTTTCATAGAGGCTACTAATAAGGTGATTGACGCCAACCCCGATATTAATTGGAAACAATACGATTGGAATGGTGATGGATATGTCAATCAGGTAATATATGTATATGCCTGCTATAGCGGAAATACGGGACAAACTTCCTATGGTTACATCTGGCCTAATACCAGTACGTTTTCAGCCATTACTGCACCAGATGGAACAAAAATACGTGACTATTCATCAAGTGGTGAACGTTGGCCAACTTCATCCGTTATCTTATGTGGGTTAGGTACCATCTGCCATGAGTTTACACATAGCCTTGGACTTCCCGATTTGTATCGTACGGATATTTCTGATAATGTTATTCTCGATATGTGGGATCTGATGGATGGCGGTAATTTTACTAATTACGGATTTTGTCCGCCCAACTACACTCCGATGGAAAAGATTCTCCTTGGCTGGAAGGAGCCGGAAGAACTGACGGAACCAACTACAGTGCAAGGATTGGAGTATGGAAAGGTATATAAGATATCGAATACAGAAAACGACTATTATCTTCTGGAGAACCGTCCGCAAAAAGGTTGGGACGAAGGCGTTCCCGGTAAGGGACTGTGTGTGTATCATGTCATATGGAATGCCGAAAAATGGAGCAGTAATAAGGTGAATAATGGAGATGTCCAAGGTTACACCCTTGTCCATGCCGATGGCTTGGATTATTATCAGTGGAAAGAATTATTAGGAGGTAAGATTAAATATGCAAAAAATGGTATGATGAATAATCTGGCTCTTAGTACAACCCCGTTCCCCTATCTCCCTTCTGAGGTTGATGCTGTAACGTCCTTCGAGTTGGTGGAGGGCAAGCCTGTCACCAACATCCAGTTGGATTCTGACGGCAAAATTTCGTTCGACTTCAAGGGCGGTGCAACAGGCATTCGTTCTGTGAATACTCTTCATTCTCCTTATACCTACTACGACCTGCAGGGTTGTGGTGTTGAGAATCCAGTCCGCGGACAATTATACATTGTGCGCAGGGCAGATGGAAGCATGTGTAAATCTATATATAGATAATGAGGAAATATCGTTTCATAATTACTGGTTTGTTGCTGTCCCTGGTTGCGCTGACTACCGTCGCACAGGACACAAAGATACGGCGTGGCTGTCGTGTCGGTACGCCTAGGCCAGAATGTATGGCGTTACGCCGTGGTGCCCCTACTGGTGTAACCAAGTGGACTGGTGGCGACTTCTACCATGGAGAGCGTCATCAGTTGACGGTATTGGCGGAATTCAATGACCGCCCCTTTAAGGGCGACGAGGCCGCTACCATAGCGCAATGGAATAAAATCTTCAATGCTAAGAACTTGTCGGAGGCACCCTTCAAGGGCTCTGTCCACGACTACTTCTATGCGCAGAGCTATGGTGACTTCGACCTCACCTTTGACCTGGTATACGTCAAGGTGAAAGGTGATGCCAAGAAGTATGCCAGCGATGCAACCGACGAGAACTCGCGTTTCCTGGTACAGGACATCATGGAGGTGCTGCAGACGCGCGACATTGACTGGAGCCTCTACGACTGGAATGGTGACGGCTTCGTCAACCAACTGCTCATCGTCTATGCCGGCCACGGTATGAACGACACTAAGGACGACGACCTGATATGGCCGCACCAGTGGTGGATGAGCGACCACTTTCAAGATGGCGAGCAGGAACCCTATTGCGACCCCATCCCCGTCACCTATAATAACAAAGAGTATAAGGTAGATTGCTACTGTGCCTTGCAGGAGCTGACCAAGAATGATGACTATGGCTCTTTCGGCACCATCTGTCACGAATACACCCATTGCTTCGGATTCCCCGACTTTTATAATAGTAGTAAGTCCTATGTTGGTGCTTGGGAACTCATGGACTCTGGCAATTACAACGGAGAAGGCTATAGCCCCGCAGGCTATTCTGCCCACGAACGCTGGCTGATGGGGTGGCTCACACCTACCGAATTGACGACGACAACAACCGTTACCAATATGCCTGCTCTGAGTGACGAGCCACAGGCTTACCTCATCCGCAACGATGGCTTTCCCAACGAGTATTACATCGTTGAGAACCGCCAGCAGGATGGGTGGGATGCCAGCCTTCCAGGCAATGGCATCATCGTTTTCCATGTCGACTATGACG
Source organism: uncultured Bacteroidales bacterium (assembly GCA_902798425.1). Classification (GTDB taxonomy): domain Bacteria; phylum Bacteroidota; class Bacteroidia; order Bacteroidales; family Bacteroidaceae; genus Prevotella. The sequence goes on along the minus strand of CADBWR010000038.1, from coordinate 1,663 downwards.
CAGACCTTTGGGTTAGCACAAGAGCCTATGTCAACACCTCCTCCCGTCAGCACTACCTTATCTTCCCTGCCAACGACATCACTTCTACGTCCAAGACCATTATTAAGAACTGGTCCTATCCGTATTACAACAACAATTCGCTGACCAACTCTTCAACGCCTGCTGCCATTGTGTGGAATGCCAATAGCGACGGCAAGAAGTTCATGAACAAGCCCCTCACGAATATGACGGTCACGGGCGGTCTGGCATCGTTCAATTTCACAGCTACGCCTACAGGACTTGGCGCCCAGCCTTCAACTCTCGGCCAGCAGCCTACAGTTCTCTATCGCTTCGGTTCTATAGATATTATTAGGACAGCCGACGGGAAAACACATAAAGTGGCCCGCCGACATTAGTGAAACATATCTGTCCCCGTGTCATCTCCCCGTGTCATCAAAGAAGAGTGGAATATCTTGAAGTCGCAAATTGCGACCATCAAACAGTCTGATAATCAATCGAATGGAATCTTGAAGTCGCAAATTGCGACATCAAGTTGGGGAGGAACAAGTAAACTCCCTTATGCTTTCACACGCGAAGGTATAGGCATGCTGAGTAGTGTGCTGGGATCTGATACGGCAATAGAAATGAAGATTTGACACGTACCTGACACCTGTCATACTGAGGTGGTAGGCGAAGACATCAGTCGCTGTAAAGTTACCAAGGGCAGCAAGGATGTGAAAGAGGCCATCGATAATGGTCGCAAGTTGGTTGTTATGTCTTTGGATTAATACAAGAATAACAAGGAAAAGCGGAGGGCTTCAGCTCATAACTTAACAAACAATGTGAAACAGGTACCTGGTACCTGTTTCATTCTTTCTCATTTTATCTTGTTTTTATTTGTATATTCAGAAATAATGTTTAACTTTGCAACGAAAAAAATAATTGAAGTTATGACAACCATACAGTTAAATGCCGAGATACTCCGCAACCTTGGCACTCTTGCCGAGGATGAAAATATGCTGAAGCGTGTGGCAAAATATCTGCGCAAGCTCGTTGCCGAAAAGCATGAAGACACCACACTGATTTCAAAGGAGGAATTCTTTGCCAGTCTTGACAGAGGCGAAGAAGAGTACCGGCAGGGTAAAACACATCGCATCAACTCAAAAGAGGAGTTAAACCATTTTCTCAATAGCCTTTGACCATCATGTATCGACTTGATTACACTGACGAGGCAAAGTTGCATATGCAGTAACTGAAGCACAATGAGCCAAAGGCTTTCCAGAAAATGGCACAGATGCTTATTGAACTGATGGAACATCCCAAGACAGGCACTGGTCACCCCGAACCCTTGAAAGGAGAGCCCCAAGGTCGATGGAGCAGGCGAATCTCCAAGAAGCACAGGCTGGTTTACCGCATTTTTGACGATGCAGTATTGGTGCTCGTACTGAGGGCCTACGGCCATTATGATGACAAGTGATAGTTCCGTCAGGCTTCAGATGTCACTCACTTCACAGAACCCTTTTCCATGAACGGACCACGTTGTGATTTGCTAAAAAATTAGTATCTTTGCAGAGGCATAAACACTGCAGAGCACATTATCCAGCATGCGGACTTGTGGAACAATAACGTGGAGTATATCGAGCAGGAAACCAACTGGCCGCGTCCGGCTGTGTTCGTCGAGTTC
>CADBWR010000037.1 GCA_902798425.1 uncultured Bacteroidales bacterium | reverse complement strand
TAGAGGTGTTCCACCCGTTCCTGTATCTGTCGGCTACGAATCACGTTCAGACATCGGTTTCGTACGCTTGTAAGCAGATAGTGCTCGGCTGTCTCTTCCCGTAGGTCCTGAGACTCACGGAGTAGATGGGCAAAGATGTCGTGCACTACATCCTTGCTCTCAGCATCGTCGTGCAGAAGCATGGTGGCCAGCCGATACATCTGACGGTAATGCTGTCGGAACAGCTTTTCGAGTTTACTTTGATCTGTCATACACTCTTAATACACACGAAAATCGATTTACTAAACCCCTGATGGCTATTTTTTGTGCAAAGTTAGGAAAAACGTACGAAAAAGCCCCCGACATGACCGAAAAGCGGTCGCCGAGGGTGCAGGTCTTAACTCGGGTTAAGAGTTTTTTGTGACAGGATGTGCAAAGAGATTGAATAAAAGCGGACAATTGCACAAATGGATACTATTGTGCTGAACGAAGATTACAATCTGCAAGTTTTTTACCGAAATTTCTTGCAGATTGTAATCTTGGTTAAAAATATAGATTAAAACTAAGCGAGGCTATAGGCGTATGAATGATGGTTTTTGTAACTTTGCAGTCCATAAAATAGATTCGTTTTATGGATACAAAGTACATTTTTGTAACAGGCGGTGTGGTTTCTTCTTTGGGAAAAGGTATTATCTCCGCCTCTATCGGTAAGCTGCTGCAAGCACGCGGCTATAAGGTAACCATCCAGAAGTTTGATCCCTACATTAACATTGACCCAGGAACGCTAAACCCCTACGAACACGGTGAGTGCTATGTCACTGTGGATGGTATGGAGACTGACTTGGATCTGGGACACTACGAGCGATTTACTGGCATACACACAACACGAAACAACAGCATAACAACAGGACGTATCTACAAAACGGTCATTGACCGCGAGCGTCACGGCGACTACCTGGGTAAGACTATCCAGGTAGTGCCACACATTACGGACGAGATTAAGCGGAGGATGCTACGTTTAAGTGAAGAGGTAAGAGGTAAGAGTGAAGAATTTGCTTCCGCATCAGACGAGCAGTTCGACTTCGTGATTACCGAGGTGGGTGGCACCATAGGCGACATAGAGAGTGCTCCTTTCATGGAGGCCATCCGACAGTTGCGCTGGCAGCTGGGTAGAAATGCAGTCTGTGTGCACCTGACGTATGTGCCTTATCTGAAGGCTGCTGGTGAACTGAAGACGAAGCCGACACAGCATAGCGTGAAAGAGTTGCAGTCTATGGGAATCCAGCCCGACATCCTCGTGCTGCGCACTGAGCGACACCTGGACGACGCAATGCGCATGAAGGTAGCGTCGTTCTGCAACGTAGACCTTGAGTGTGTGGTGCAGAGTGAGGATATGCCGAGTATCTATGAGGTACCCGTCAGCATGCAGCAGCAAGGTCTGGATGCAGCCATCATGCGTAAGATAGGTATCCCTGTAGGTGAGACGCCAGCCATGAAACCTTGGCATGAATTCCTCGACAAACAGCGGGGTGCCAAACGTGAGGTACGCATCGGACTCGTGGGTAAGTATGACCTGCAAGATGCGTATAAGAGCATCCGTGAGAGTCTGAACTTGGCCGGCATCTATAATGATGTGAAGGTGAAGATGATCTTCGTGAACAGCGAGAACCTGACGACTGACAACGTCGCCACACAACTGGAAGGCTTAGCAGGCGTGGTCATCTGTCCTGGTTTCGGTCAGCGAGGTATCGAGGGTAAAATCATTGCCGCTGAATATACTCGCACACATGACATTCCTACTTTTGGCATCTGTCTGGGTATGCAGATGATGGTGATAGAGTTTGCCCGTAATGTGTTGGGATATAAAGACGCTAATAGTGCAGAAATGGATGAACAGACTCCGCATAATGTTATTGACATCATGGAAGAACAGAAAAGCATCACCCAGATGGGTGGTACCATGCGTCTGGGTGCCTACGAATGTGAGTTGGTCAAGGGTAGCCGTGTCTATGAGGCTTACGGTGAGGAAGAGCTCATCAGCGAGCGCCACAGACACCGCTATGAGTTCAACAATGAATATAAAGACGAGTTCGAGCAGAAGGGTATGAAGTGTGTGGGCATCAATCCCACCGCAGACCTCGTCGAGATTGTCGAAATCCCCGATAAACGCTGGTACATCGGTACGCAGTTCCATCCGGAATACACTTCTACGGTGCTTCATCCGCACCCCTTGTTTATGTCGTTCATCAAAGCCTGCATCTGATATATGGAACAGTTGAAACATGAGTGTGGTGTAGCGATGATACGACTGCTGAAGCCCATCAGCTACTACGAGAAGAAATACGGTACGCGCCACTGGGCTCTGGGTAAGTTGTATCTGATGATGGAGAAACAACACAACCGAGGACAGGAGGGTGCCGGTATTGCTTGTGTGAACCTTGACGCTCCTGTAGGTACGGAATATATGTTCCGTGAGAAGGCGGAGGGCAAGGATGCTATCACCGAGATATTTGGCAGAGGACTTCCTGATGCGCAACTGTTTATGGGGCATCTGCGGTATTCGACGACAGGTAAGAGTGGTTTACAATATGTACACCCATTCCTTCGTCGAAACAACTGGCGTGCCAAGAACCTCTGTCTGTGTGGTAATTTCAATATGACCAACATCGACGAGGTTTTTCGTTTCTTGACGGCACAAGGTCAGTCGCCTCGCATCTATGGCGACTCTTATATCACGCTCGAACTGATGGGTCATCGATTGGACCGTGAGGTAGAGCGTCTGTTTGTTGAGGCTAAGGAACAAGGACTGGAGGGTACGGACATTACCGACTATATCGACAACAACGTAGAGATGGCCAACGTGCTGCGTACCACCATGGAACACTATGATGGTGGCTACGTGATGTGTGGTCTGACGGGTTCTGGCGAGATGTTCTCCGTACGTGACCCGTGGGGCATCCGCCCTGTATTCTACTATCGTGACGACGAGATTGTGGCACTGGCCAGTGAGCGTCCTGTGCTACAGACCACGTTCGACCTGAATGCAGAAGACATCTGTGAGTTGCAGCCTGGACAGGCACTCATTGTCCGTAAGAGTGGTGAGAGTCGTCTGGAACAGATCATGCCTGCACAGCAGTTGTCAGCCTGTTCCTTTGAACGTATCTACTTCAGCCGTGGCTCAGACTGCGACATCTATCAGGAGCGCAAACGGTTGGGCGTGCAGCTCACCCCAGCTATTCTGAAAGCTATCGATGGCGACGTCACCAATACCGTATTCTCTTATATCCCCAACACGGCCGAAGTGGCCTACTACGGTATGACAGATGGTTTCCGCCAGCAGGGCTACAATGTGCGTACCGAGAAGGTGGTATGGAAAGACATCAAGATGCGAACCTTTATTGCTGACAACAGCGAGCGCAACGACCTGGCAGCCCACGTCTATGACATCAGCTATGGTTCGCTGCGTCCCTACGAAGACAACCTCGTCATCATTGACGACTCGATAGTCCGTGGCACCACGCTGCGTGAGAGCATCTTTAAAATCCTCGACCGCCTGCACCCGAAGAAGATAGTGATGGTCAGCTCTTCACCGCAGATACGCTATCCGGACTATTACGGCATCGACATGGCACGCCTGGAGGAGTTCTGTGCTTTCCGTGCTACGATGGCCTTGATAGAGGAGCGTGGCATGTGGCAGCTGGTCAACGACACCTATCTGGCATGTAAGAGAAGCCTCCCCCCCGGCCCCTCTCCAAAGTGCGAGGGGAGAAATCACGTTCGTGCTCTGTATGAACCGTTTACCATAGAGGAGATTAACGAGAAGATTGTCGAGATGTTATGCCCCAAGGGTATGCAGGCCCCCATCGAACTGGTGTTCCAGAGCATTGAGGGATTGCATGAGGCTTGTCCTAATCACCCTGGCGACTGGTATTTCACAGGTCACTATCCTACACCTGGCGGCACACGTCTTTGCAACGAGGCCTTTATACATTATATTGATAACAAACTGAAGAAAGAACAATAAAGAGATGAGGAAAGAAGCAAGATTGATACTCAGCGATGGCACGGTATTCTATGGCCATTCGTTTGGCTTCGAGACGGAAACCGTCGGAGAGGTGGTCTTTAACACCGCTATGACGGGCTATCCAGAGAGTCTGACAGACCCCAGCTATGCGGGGCAGATACTGGTAACGACATTTCCATTGATTGGCAACTACGGTGTGCCAGATACGGGTATTGGTAACGATGGTCTTCCCCTGTTCATGGAGAGCGACCGCATCCATCCCAAGGCACTGGTTGTTGCTGACTATAGTGAGCAATATTCGCATTGGAATGCCAAAGAGTCGTTAGCATCATGGCTCAAGAGAGAACAGATTCCCGCCATCACAGGCATAGATACCCGTCGCCTCACCAAGGTGCTCCGTGAGCATGGTGTCATGATGGGAAAGATAAGCCTCACCTCCACCCCCTATCCTAAAGGCGAGGGGAGTGATGACACTCAAGATTATGGTTCTGTGAACTGGGTGGAGAAGGTAAGCTGCAAGGAGGTTATACGTTATAACGAAGGTGGAAAGAAAAAGGTCGTTTTGGTTGACTGTGGTGTCAAGGCCAATATTATCCGTTGTCTGATACGTCGTGGGGTAGAGGTTATCCGAGTGCCCTGGGACTACGACTTCAACGAGCTGGACTTTGACGGTCTGTTCTTGGCCAATGGCCCTGGCGACCCAGAGCAGTGTGGCAAGACAGTGGAACACATCCGCACGTTCTTAAATAATAAAGAGGTACGTCCTTGTATGGGCATCTGCCTGGGCAATCAACTGTTGGCACGTGCCGCAGGTGCTCAGACCTATAAACTGAAATACGGTCACCGCTCACACAACCAACCCGTTATGATGGTCAACGGTTCAGGGTTCAAGATTCATGAACCATTAACCATTAACCATGAACCATTAACCATGGACCATAGATGCTTCATTACCTCGCAGAACCACGGCTATGCTGTTGACGATGCAACACTGCCTGCTGACTGGGAACCACTCTTCGTGAATATGAACGATGGCTCCAATGAGGGCATCCGCCACAAGACCCATCCGTGGATGTCGGCACAGTTCCACCCAGAGGCCTGCAGCGGTCCTACGGATACGGAGTTTATGTTTGATGAATTTGTAAAAATGCTCAATAGTGAGGAGCAAGGAGCAAGGGGCAAGGAGCAAGAGATTACTCCGAGCTCAGACAAACCTCTTGCCCCTTGCTCCATGCCCCTTGCCCCTATCAAAAAGGTGCTGCTTTTGGGCTCAGGAGCCTTGAAGATTGGCCAGGCCGGTGAGTTTGACTATAGCGGTGCACAGGCACTGAAGGCACTGAAAGAAGAAGGGGTAGAGAGTGTGCTCATCAATCCCAACATCGCCACCGTACAGACCAGTGAAGGTGTAGCTGACAAGGTTTATTTCCAGCCTGTCAGAGCCGAGTTTGTGGAGCGTGTCATAGAGAAGGAGCGTCCTGACGGCATCCTGCTGAGTTTTGGTGGACAGACGGCCCTGAACTGTGGTGTAGAACTCTATCAGAGTGGGGTGCTGGAGAAATATGGTGTCAAGGTGCTGGGAACTCCTGTACAGGCCATCATCGATACGGAAGACCGCGACCTCTTTGTCAAGCGTCTCGACGAGATAGGTGTGAAGACCATCAAGAGCGAGGCTTGTTCTACTGTCGAAGAGGTACAGAAAGCCGCAACTGCATTAGGCTTTCCCGTTATTCTGCGTGCCGCCTACGCCCTTGGTGGCTTGGGCTCTGGCTTCTGCGACAATGAGGAGCAACTGCTGACACAGGCTGAGGAGGCTTTCTCCTTCTCGCCACAGGTGTTGGTAGAGAAGTCGCTGAAGGGATGGAAAGAGATAGAATACGAGGTGGTGCGCGACCAATACGACAACTGCATCACGGTTTGTAATATGGAGAACTTCGACCCGCTGGGCATCCATACGGGCGAGAGTATCGTCGTGGCGCCATCGCAGACACTCTCCAATAGTGAGTACCATAAGTTGCGCGCCCTCGCCATCAAGATAATCCGCCATATCGGCATCGTGGGTGAGTGTAACGTGCAGTATGCTCTCGACCCCAACAGCGAAGACTATCGTGTCATTGAGGTCAATGCACGCTTGAGCCGTTCGTCAGCATTAGCATCGAAGGCTACCGGTTACCCCCTTGCCTTCGTGGCTGCTAAACTTGGTTTGGGCTATGGTCTCTTCGACTTGAAGAACAGTGTTACCAAGACCACCTCTGCTTTCTTCGAGCCCGCCCTTGACTATGTCGTCGTGAAGATTCCGCGCTGGGACTTGACCAAGTTCCATGGTGTGAAGCGTGAACTCGGTTCCGCCATGAAGAGTGTCGGAGAGGTGATGGCTGTCGGCCGTACCTTCGAAGAGGCGCTTCAGAAAGGTTTGCGCATGATAGGGCAGGGCATGCATGGCTTCGTAGAGAATCATGAGATTAAGATTCAAGACATTGCCAAATCACTCCACGAACCTACCGACATGCGTATCTTTGTGGTGTCGAAGGCACTGAAGATTGGCTATACCGTCGAGCAGATTCATGCGTTGACGAAGATAGACCGCTGGTTCCTTGAGAAGCTGAAGCACATCGTTGACATTGACGAGCAACTGAAAGCATACAGCCACCTTGCTGAGGTCTCGGAATATATGGAACCCAGTGAGTTTATGGAGTATCTGAGCAGTCCTGAAATCTATCAGCTGCTGCGTGCTGCCAAGGTCTATGGCTTCTCTGACTTCCAGATAGCCCGTGCTATTGGTTTGGAGCACCGCATGAAAATGGAACAGGCGGGTCTTACCGTCCGCAAATGGCGTAAGGAACTCGGCATTGTGCCTACTGTTAACCAGATTGATACGCTGGCTGCTGAATATCCGGCACAGACCAACTACCTATACCTCTCGTATCTCTGAGCCCCCTAAGTTAGGGGGTTAGGGGTCTGAACAGACTCAAGAATAGTGATCATTAACAATAGTATAAACAATTAAAAAGGGTGGTCGTTCAGACCCCCATCCCCCTAACTTAGGGGGCATAAAAGAATTATGTGTGGAATCGTAGCAATATTGAATGTCCAGGAGCAGACACAGGCTCTGCGTGATAAGGCGTTGAAGATGAGTCAGAAGATCCGCCACCGCGGACCTGACTGGAGTGGTATCTACTGTGGCGGCACAGCCGTCCTTGCCCATGAGCGACTGAGCATTGTCGACCCAGAGAGTGGTGGACAGCCGTTGTTCTCGCCAGACCGTAAACAGGTGCTGGCCGTCAATGGCGAAATCTATAACCACCAGGAGATTCGTCGCCGCTATGCTGGTCAGTATGAGTTTCAGACAGGCTCTGACTGTGAGGTCATCCTTGCTCTGTATAGGAGCCTCACCCCCAGCCCCTCTCCTAAGGGCGAGGGGAGTTGTTGCACTCACGAACAGATTTGTGGGATGCTGGAACAGCTCAGCGGCATCTTTGCCTTTGTTCTCTACGATGAGGAGACGGACGAGTTCTTGATAGCCCGCGACCCTATCGGTGTTATACCTCTTTATATAGGATATGACAGCGACGGCACCGTCTATGTGGCCAGTGAACTCAAGGCTCTGGAAGGCCAGTGTGAGCGTTACGAGCCCTTCCTGCCAGGTCACTACTACTGGAGCCAGGAGCCTGGCATGAAGCGCTACTATCAGCGCGACTGGTTCAGCTATGATGCTGTCAAGAACAATGCCGCTTCTGTAGATGCTATTCACGATGCTCTCACCGATGCTGTCAAGCGTCAGCTGATGAGTGATGTGCCTTACGGTGTACTGCTGAGTGGTGGTCTTGACAGCAGTGTCATCTCTGCCATTGCTGAGAAGTTCAGCGAGCACCGCATCGAAGATGACAGCAAGACCAAAGCTTACTGGCCCCGTCTGCACTCGTTTGCCGTAGGACTGAAGGGCGCTCCTGACCTGGCTAAGGCTAAGTTGGTGGCTGACCATATCGGTACTGTGCACCATGAGATCAACTACACCATCCAGGAAGGACTTGATGCTATTCGTGACGTTATCTACTACATCGAGACCTACGACGTCACTACCGTACGTGCCTCTACGCCGATGTACCTGCTGGCCCGTGTCATCAAGTCAATGGGTATCAAGATGGTGCTTTCTGGCGAAGGTGCTGACGAGATATTCGGTGGCTACCTCTATTTCCATAAGGCTCCTTCAGCAAAAGATTTCCACGAAGAGACAGTCCGCAAGCTCAGCAAGCTCTACCTATACGACTGCCTGCGTGCCAACAAGAGTCTGTCGGCATGGGGCGTAGAAGGTCGTGTGCCGTTCCTCGACAAGGAGTTCCTCGATGTGGCCATGCGTACCAATCCTGAGGCGAAGATGTGTCCAGGTAAGACGATGGAGAAGAAGATAGTCCGCGAGGCCTTTGCCGATATGTTGCCTGAAGAGGTGGCATGGCGCCAGAAAGAGCAGTTCTCCGATGGCGTGGGTTACTCATGGATTGACACCCTGAAGCAGATTACCTCCGAGGCTGTGAGCGACGAGCAGATGGCACATGCTGCCGAGCGCTTCCCCATCAATCCCCCTAAGAACAAGGAGGAATACTACTATCGCAGCATCTTTGCCGAGCATTTTCCTTCTGACAGTGCTGCCCTTAGCGTACCCAGTGAGGCCAGCGTAGCTTGCTCTACGGCCATTGCCCTGGAATGGGATGCTGCTTTCAAGAATATGAATGACCCCAGCGGTCGTGCTGTCAAAGGAGTCCACGAACAGGCGTATTAATAGTAAGAAGGAGCAAGGGGCAAGGAGCAAGAGATTCCTTGCTCCTTTTTCAACTTTTAAAAAGAAAAGTGCTTTTTTCTTTTTCATTTCTCTTGTTTTTAGTATCTTTGCACCGCAAAAACAGTTATGAGCTGAGATAACTCTATGGTCAGTAAGACAGTACAACGCAAAATCACTGAGCAACCGTCACACTACAACCACTTGGAACGAATGACGGTGGGTGAATTGTTACAGCATATCAATGAGGAGGACCGTCAGGTTGCTGAGGCCGTCAATCATGCTCTTCCACAGATAGAAGCCTTGGTAGAGGCTATCGAACCGAGAATGAAGCGTGGCGGTCGGTTGTTTTATGTTGGTGCAGGAACCAGTGGACGTTTGGGTGTTCTTGATGCCAGTGAACTGCCTCCTACCTTTGGTGTTTCAGAAGAGTGGGTAGTCGGCATCATTGCTGGTGGCGATGAGGCACTGCGCCATGCTGTCGAGAAGGCTGAGGACGTTGCCGAATATGGCTGGCGTGACTTAGAAGCCTATCATCCTAAGGAGGACGATGTTGTCGTTGGTATTGCAGCCTCTGGAACAACACCCTATGTCATTGGTGCTGTCGAACAGGCTAGGCAGCGTGGATTGTTGACAGGCTGTATTACCAGCAATCCTGACACACCGTTGGCAGCTGCCGCTGATTATCCCATTGAGACCATTGTAGGTCCTGAGTTTGTGACGGGGTCCAGTCGCATGAAGAGTGGTACAGCCCAGAAAATGGTGCTGAATATGATTTCTACGTCACTGATGATTCGCATGGGACGTGTGCGTGGCAACCGCATGATTAAGATGCAGCTGAAAAATGCCAAGCTTGTGGACCGTGGTACTCGTATGCTTCAGGAGTTTCTGGGCTTGGACTATGCTGAGGCCCAGCGTCGTCTGCTTGATGCTGGCAGTGTAGACCGTGCTCTGCATGAGGAGCATGTCATTGACCCGATGGATGCTGACTGTTAATTACTTGTTTTAGTAACAAAAAAAGAAGAACACCCTCCCGGATGCTCCCCCTCTCATATGTTTCATCATTTCCCTCGAAACATAATTTACTACATAACCAAAACTACTAACCTAAAACAAAATATGAATGATCTTTACCTTAATCCTTTAAACAATCTTATTCTTTACCTTTAAGACTTCCTCTGAAGACAATGCAAAGGTACGAATGTGTGCGCACACAACCAAACATTCTTGTATTTTTTACACTAAATTTCGTAACTTCTTGACTTAAATCAAGTGAGCTTTCTTGAAAAAGCGTATTTTCGACACTAAAACGTAGTACCGAGCTTAGTATTCAATGTAGGGTTCCAAACGCCGAATGGCGCCTTCTGTGAAGTCTTTCGAGAAGCGTAAGTCTTGCAAGCTCTTGATATCACCATGGAGCCGACGATAGTCAACGATGGCCTTGGCTTGATAGTAATTGATGTAAGGGTGGTTGCGCAACTGCTTTAGCGAGAGTCGGTTGATGTTCAGACGCTGCGGGGTGGGGTGGTCGACGATGAAATACTGCTTGGCCGTCTGTGGAAAACCATCTATCTCGTCAAGTTGGTCAACACTGACGTAGCCGCCAATCCATTTCCCGTGGCGCACAATCTCTTTGGCATAGTAGCTGCCAATGCCTGGCACCTTCATCAGTTGTGTGGTGTCGGCGGTGTTCAGTACGATGTGCTCTCCGTTTTTCAGCTTGGCGGGGTAGCGTAGTGTGTCGCGCTCTTCTTTGGGAAAGAGTGTTGAGGCTGCTTGGTAGTCATCGGATATGCGGATGTAGGGCTCCAGTCGCAGATAGTCCTTTTTGGTAAGCCCATAGAGTTGGGCGAAGTCGCGCTTGCTACGAAAGACACCACCTCGTGCGCGGTAGCGATAGATGCTACGCACTTGCCAGGGTTGCAGCCCCAGTCGCAGCAGTTGAGTGCTGTCTGCTGTATTGGGATCAAAGGGGAATTCTTCCGTGTGGCGTGTCGGCACATCACCTACAGTTATTGCCAATGACCGCTGATAGTATCCTTTCCTGTCTGTGTCATGTTGTTGGGTTATACTGTCGTTCGCCGCCGTTACTACCGCTGTGGTCCTATTATTGTTTTCTGTCAGCCATAGTGCTATGAGTGCCAATGCGGCTATGGCGATAGCTGTCAGGGCAATGCGACGGTCGTTACGGTTCATAGGATGCCTAACTGGTGAAGGAATATCAAGATGATGCAGAGGGGACAGATGTAGCGCACGGCAAAAAGAAATACTTGATAGAATGCTGTATTCAGCTGTCCGCCATTGGTAAACTCGTTGTGCACCACCTTTCGTGGAATATACCAGCCCACAAACAGGCAGGCCAGCATGCCTCCCAAGGGCAGCATGAAGTTGGCTGTCAACTGGTCACAGAAGTCCATGAGCGACAATCCCATGACCTCTATATTGATGGCGCCTACTGACCACGAACACAGCAGACAGAGCACGCCAGCCAGCACGGTGACTACCCATGCGGCATATTTTCGTGGCATTCGGAACTCCTCTGAGAAGAAAGCAGTGCCAATCTCGTGCATGGAGATGGTAGATGTCAAGGCAGCGAACACCAACAGAGCGTAGAACATGATGCTGACCACGTAGCCTACTATGGGCATGCTACCAAAGGCTTGCTGGAAAACGTTGGGCAGTGTGATAAAGATGAGTGAGGGTCCAGAGTCGGCACCAATGCCTACCGATGCTGCTGCGGGGAAGATGAGCAGTCCTGAGAGGATGGCTATCATCGTGTCGAGTAAAGCTATCAGCCCTGCTGAGTGCAGAAGGTTGGTTGTTTTGCTGAAGTAGCTGGCATAGGTGCACAGACATGCTGTTCCCAGCGACAGCGAGAAGAAGGCTTGTCCGAGAGCCTCCAGCGTGACATTACTGTTGATTTTCGAGAAGTCGGGCTGCAGCAGGAACTTCACTCCTTCTATGGCGCCAGGTAGCGAGCACGAGGCGATGACCAGTACCACCAGTAGAAACAGCAGGATGGGCATCAGCCATTTCGATGCTTTCTCAATACCTTTGCGAATGCCACGAACGACGATGAGGTGAGTCAATAGGACGAAGAGCAGTCCGCAGACAACAGGCTTCCATATGTTGCTGGAGAACGTCACAAAGTATTCTTGCACATAGTGACTGTCGCCTTGTACCTGTCCGGCAACAGAGGCATACAGATAGTGCAGACACCAGCCGGCGACGACGGCATAGAAACCTAAGATGATGGTAGAGGTCAGGATGCCCAGATAGCCGACAAAGCGCCATGGGAGTCCTCCCGACAGTTTGTCGTAGGCACGTGCGGCATTGGTCTGTGCGTGGCGCCCAACAATGAATTCACTTATCATGCCTGGCACACCCAGCAATAGGATGCAGGCAATATATAATAGGAGGAATGCTGCGCCACCGTTCTGTCCCGTCATATAGGGAAAGCGCCAGACGTTGCCTAGTCCTACAGCACTGCCTGCCGTAGCCAGCACAATGCCCAGTTTACTGCTAAAGTTACCTCTCTGCTCCATCTATAACTCTGTATTATGAATTATGCATTAAGCATTATGAATTATTTAAGCAGTCCCAATTGATGCAGGAAAATAATCAGTATTGCCAGCGGACAGACGTACTTCACCAAGAACAGGTAAGAGTGGAAGAAACGTCCGCGCAACTCGCCCCAGTTGGTAAACTCGTCGTGCACTATCTTATGGGGGACAACCCAGCCAATGAAGATACATGTCAGGAAACCAACGATGGGCAGGAAAATCTGACCAGTGACGAAGTCGAACCAGTCAAACAGCGAACGTCCAAACATCACCAATCCGTCAACGGCGCCTAACGACAGTGAGCAGAAGGCACCGATAATGCTTGTCAGAATGGTTACCCACATGGCGGCACGCTTACGCGTCATGTGCATCTCTTCTTGGAAGAAGGCTGTCGACACCTCGTGCAGTGACATCAGCGACGTCAGTGCTGCCAGTGACAGCAGTATGAAGAAGAGCAGCGAGATGACGTAGCCCAGGATGGGGAAGGCGGCAAAAGCCTGCTGGAACACGTTGGGCAGCGTGATGAATATCAGCGACGGACCGCTGTCGGGGTTTACGCCTACAGAGAAGGCTGCAGGGAATATCATAAGACCAGCCAGAATGGCTACCATGCAGTCGATGACGGCTATCTGTGAGGCTGACTTTGTCAGGTCGGTGTACTTTGAGAAGTAGCTTGCGTAGGTACACAGACATCCCATGCCGATGCTCAGCGAGTAGAACGACTGTCCCAGGGCACCCAGGAACACGTCGCCCGTAATCTTCGAGAAGTCGGGCTTGAACAGAAACTCTATACCCTTCTCTGCATTAGGCAGCATGCACGAAGCTACTACGATAATCAACAGCAATATAAATAAGGTGGGCATCAACATCTTTGAGGCACGCTCGATACCGTTGCGCACACCGTGTTCAATAATCAGGTAGGTCATACCCAGAATGATAACCGTCCACAAGACAGGCTTCACAGGGTCGCTGCTCAACTCGGCAAAATACGTGCGGAAATATTCTGGATTACCTTTCAGATGGCCCACCAGCGATGCCCACACATATTGCAGGCACCAACCGCTGACCACTGCGTAGTAGCCCGTGATGAGGAATCCTGTCAGCACTCCTACATAACCTATCAGTGCCCATGGAGTACCACCTGCCAGCTGTCTGTAGGCTCGTGCCGTATTGGCGTGACCATTGCGACCCACAATGAATTCGCTGATCATACAGGGAATACCCAGCAGCAGTACACACATCACGTAGATGATGATGAATACGGCACCACCATTCTCACCAGTCATATAGGGGAAACGCCACACGTTGCCCAAGCCTACTGCCGAGCCTGCTGTAGCCAGAATCACTCCCAGTTTACTGCCGAAATTATCTCTTTCGTTCACATTATTCGTCATAGCGCTTGCAAAAGTATAAAATATTTCTTACTTTTGCAGCAAAAAAAGAAGAAAAGATGCACTTTTCCATCCGATTTGTAAGGAAATACCCTCTCTCGCTACTCTGCATCCTCCTCATCTGGGCGCTCTCGCTGACTCCTTTTTTCCCTGAGACGCCCTTCGACGATGTTCAGTTTATCGACAAGTGGACACATCTGGTTATGTATGGTGGTACGTGCAGCGTCATTTGGTGGGAGTATCTGCGTAGTCACCAGCAGATTAACTGGCGTAGGGTAGTGCTTCTGGCCGTTGTGGGTATGATTCTGCTGGGTGGACTCATGGAACTTCTTCAGGCCTACTGCACCACTACGCGCTCAGGAGAATGGCTCGATTTCTGGGCAGATACCGTTGGCGTCCTGTTGGGCACCGTCGTTGGTTTGCTGATGATGGTGTTTCGCTCCCGCTAATCGGCGCAAAATCGATTGAATAAAAAGCAAAAAAACCTTTTTTTGTTTTGTATTTTGCTCACTTATTCGTACCTCTGACTTCGTCGAAAGTACTCTCGCTCGAAAAAGTCCAAAATTCTTTTGGCTTTTTCCTCACTTATTCGTACCTTTGACTTCGTCGAAAGTACTCTCGCTCGAAAAAGTCCAAAATTCTTTTGGCTTTTTGCTCACTTATTCGTACCTTTGCACCTTATAATATAGAGAAGAAAAGAGAATGGCTTGCATACTACATATAGAGACAAGTACAAATGCCTGTTCGGTAGCCGTTTCGGAGAACGGACAGTGCATCTATGAGGAGACGCAGCACGGAGAGCGTGGCGCTGGTGCTGAGCAGTTAGGTCGCATGGTCGACGAGGCCCTGTCGTTTACTGACAGCCACGCCATCCCGTTTGATGCCGTCAGCGTCAGCTGCGGTCCTGGCTCGTATACAGGTCTGCGCATTGGCGTATCGATGGCCAAGGGCATTTGCTATGGTCGCGACCTGAAGTTGATTGCCGTGCCCACGCTGGAACTGATGTGCGTACCCGTGTTGCTGAGAGAGATGACCTCTCCCGACCCCTCGCAAGAAGGAGAGCTGAAACCCCTGCTGTGCCCGATGATTGACGCCCGCAGAATGGAGGTTTACTCAGCCCTCTACGACCGCAGTCTGAAAACGGTGCGTGAGGTGAAGGCCGACGTGGTGACGGAAGAGACTTATAAGCAGTGGCTCGACGAGCGCCCCATCTACTTCTTCGGCAATGGTGCCCAGAAGTGCATGGAGACCATCAACCACCCCAACGCCCACTTCATCGACAACATTGAACCGCTGGCTAAGTGGATGATGCCGCTGGCTGAGAAGCGTTTCCTGAACGAGCAGTTTGAGGATGTGGCCTACTTTGTACCCTTCTACCTGAAGGACTTCGTAGCAATTAAACCGAAGAAACTTATTTAATCATGAATATACAAGGATTAGACTATAACACAGCTCGCGAGAAACTCGTGATGACTGAGTACGGACGTGAGATACAGAAGATGATAGACATTGCCATTGCACTGCCTACGAAAGAGGAGCGCATGCGCTGTGCCTATACCATCATTCACCAGATGGAGATGAAGAATCCGCAGGTGCGTGACGGAGAGAACTACCAGCAGACGCTGTGGGACCACCTCTACCTGATGAGTCACAAGCAGCTCGACATCGACTGGCCCTACGACATGAGTGCCGCAGAGAATATTCTGGCGAAGCCTGCTCCCATGTCCCATCCAACTGCTGAAGGTCAGCAGTTTCGCATGCGCCACTACGGTCAGCTGCTCACCAAGGTCTTCGAACAGCTGAAGACCATGCCCGAGGGTGCTGAGCGTGACGAACTGGTGCGCCTGACCGCCAACCAGATGAAGCGCGACCTGATGACGTGGGGCCATGGTTCGATAGACGATGAGAAGGTGGCTGACGACCTGGCACGCTTCACTGACGGCAAGATACAGCTGGACCTGTCGACATTCCGCTTTGACCGCGTCGATGCCATCGTCCCTGATAGCGGCAATGGTAAACGTAAGAAGAAAAAGTAATACCATCATTATATGGCATCATTCAAGATAGAGGGTGGCCACCTGCTCAGTGGCGAAATCAGACCACAAGGCGCCAAGAACGAGGCACTGCAGGTAATCTGTGCCACACTGCTGACCAGTGAGGCAGTGACCATCCATAACATCCCCAACATCCGCGACGTCAACAACCTCATCCAGCTGTTGAAGGACATCGGTGTGAAGGTGAAACCCACCCCCAACCCCTCCCAAAGGGATGGGCGCGGATTCAGTTTTCAAGCCGACGCCTTGAACATGGACTTTCTGGAGAGCGACGAGTTTGTGGAGAAGTGCGCCCAACTGCGTGGCTCCGTTATGATGATTGGTCCGCTGCTGGCTCGCATGGGCAAGGCCGTCATTGCCAAGCCCGGTGGCGACAAGATAGGGCGCCGTCGTCTGGACACCCACTTCTTAGGGTTCCAGAAGTTGGGTGCCAAGTTTCGCCAGATAAAGAACCGCGACGTCTACGAACTCTTTGCCAAGCGACTGAAAGGAGCTTATATGTTGTTGGACGAAGCCTCTGTGACGGGTACTGCCAACATCATTATGGCTGCCACGATGGCCGAGGGTACTACTACCATCTATAATGCTGCCTGCGAACCCTATATCCAGCAGCTGTGTCACATGCTGAGCCAGATGGGTGCCAAGATTAGTGGCATTGGCTCGAACCTGTTGACCATTGAAGGTGTCAAGACGTTGCATGGCGCTGACCATACGCTGTTGCCCGACATGATTGAGGTGGGCTCGTTTATCGGTATGGCAGCCATGTGTGGCAATGGCATCCGCATCAAGGACTGTTCACTAAAAAACCTCGGCATCATTCCCGATGCCTTCCGTCGACTGGGTGTGAAGGTAGAGGAGGAAGGTGACGACCTCTATATACCCCACCAGAAGCATTATGTCGTCGACTCCTTTATTGACGGCACCATCATGACGCTGGCTGATGCGCCATGGCCCGGGCTGACCCCCGACCTGCTCAGCGTGCTCATCGTGGTGGCCACACAAGGGCGCGGCAGCGTGCTGTTCCATCAGAAGATGTTCGAGAGTCGACTGTTCTTCGTAGACCGACTGATAGACATGGGTGCACAGATTATTCTCTGCGACCCCCATCGTGCTGTCGTGGTAGGTCACGACCGCCAGCGCCAGTTGCGCGGCAGCAGGATGTCGAGTCCCGATATCCGTGCCGGTATCGCTCTGCTGATAGCTGCCATGAGTGCCAACGGCACCAGCCTCATCAGCAACATCGAACAGATAGACCGCGGCTACGAAAACATTGAGCACCGTCTCAATGCGCTGGGAGCACATATTGAAAGAATATGATCAGACAGGAAGACGTTTACAAGATAGGACGGTTGGGCAAGGCCCATGGTGTCAAAGGCGAGGTGTCGTTTCAGTTTGACGACGACATCTTCGACCGTGTGGATGCCGACTACCTGGTGCTCGACATCGATGGCATCTTGGTACCCTTCTTTATGGAGGAATACCGCTTCCGCAGCGATAGCGTCTGTCTGGTGAAGTTCTGCAATGTCGACACACAGCAGCGTGCCCAGGAGCTGACGGGCTGCGACGTCTTCTTTCCTCGTGCCTTGGCAGAGGAAGGCGACGAGATGCCCTCGCTGTCCATGCTGGTAGGCTTTGAAATTATCAGTGTGCCCGATGGTTCTGCCATCGGGAAGATTGCCGCCATCGACGACAGCACTGCCAACATCCTGTTTGAAATGGAAGACGGCATGCTGATACCAGCCAATGACGACCTCATCGAAGTCATTGATGCCGAACAGCAACAAATAAAGATGAACATCCCACAAGGATTATTAAATATATGAAGAAAAAACAAATAGCGATATTAGGCTCTACAGGTTCCATAGGTACCCAGGCCCTGGAGGTTATTGAGGAACATAGCGACCTGTATGAAGTCTACTGTCTGACAGCCAACAACAAGGTAGAACTGCTGGCCGAGCAGGCCCATAAGTTCAGCCCTGCCGCTATCGTCATTGCCAACGAGCAGCGTTACGACGAGTTGAAGCGACTGATGAGCGACATGCCCGACGTGAAGGTCTATGCCGGCAAGCAAGCCTTAGACGAGATAGTGGAGTCGATACCCATTGATATTGTACTGACCGCCATGGTAGGCTTTGCCGGACTGTCACCCACCATCCACGCCATCAAGGCCCATAAGGCCATCGCCCTGGCTAACAAGGAGACGCTGGTGGTGGCTGGCGAGCTGATTCTGCAGCTGGCTCAGGAGCACCACACCCCCATTCTGCCTGTCGATAGCGAGCACTCCGCCATCTTCCAGAGTCTGGTAGGCGAAGACGACAACCCCATCGAGAAGATACTGCTCACCGCCAGTGGTGGTCCGTTCCGTAACTTCACCATGGAACAGCTGGCTACCGTCACCAAGGCTGACGCCCTGCGCCATCCCACATGGGACATGGGTGCCAAGATTACCATCGACTCAGCCACCATGATGAACAAAGGCTTTGAGGTCATCGAGGCCAAATGGCTCTTTGGCGTTGACGCCAGTCAGATACAGGTGCTGGTACATCCGCAGAGTATTGTCCACAGTGCCGTACAGTTCCACGACGGTGCTGTCAAGGCTCAGCTGGGTGTTCCCGACATGCGTCTGCCTATCCAGTATGCCTTCTCATTCCCCCAGCGTCTGTCGCTGAGTGGTGACCGCCTCGACCTGTTTGCCCATCCACTAGAGTTCTTTGAGCCTGATCTGAAGAAGTTCCGCTGTCTGGCGCTGGCCTTCGAAGCCATCAAGAAGGGAGGCAACATGCCGTGCATCGTCAATGCCGCCAACGAGATTGTCAACCGTGCCTTCCTGGAAGACCGCTGTGGTTTCCTGCAGATGAGCGACGTCATTGCAGAAACCATGCAGCGCTGCACGTTCAGCACCAATCCTGACTACGATACCTATATCCAGACGGATGCTGAGGCACGACGCATTGCAGAAGAACTATTGAAAAGTTAAGAGTTAAGAATTAAGAGTTAAGAGTTAATAATGGAAATATTTTTGATTAAACTGGCACAGCTCATTCTGGCACTGTCCATACTGATTCTGCTGCATGAGGGAGGCCACTTCTTCTTCGCCAAACTCTTTGGCGTCAGAGTAGAAAAGTTCTACATGTTCTTTGATTGGAAGTTCAGTCTGTTCAAGTATAAACCCAAGAACAGCGATACCGAGTATGGTATTGGCTGGATACCCTTAGGTGGATATTGTAAGATATCGGGTATGATTGACGAGAGCTTCGACACGGAGCAGATGAAGCGTCCTGCCCAGCCGTGGGAGTTTCGTACCAAGCCCGCATGGCAGCGCCTGCTCATCATGATAGGCGGTGTACTCGTCAATTTCCTGCTGGCCCTGTTCATCTATTCAATGATATTGTTCTACTGGGGCGACACCTATATTCCCGTCAAGGATATGACGCTGGGTATGAAGTTCAACCAGGAGGCCAAGAGCTATGGTTTTAAGGATGGTGACATTCTGATAGGTACGGAGAAGAGTGCTTTCAAGGAGTTCAGTGCCAATCTCTATCGTGACATCTCGGAGGCTAAGCGTGTTGACATCATCCGTGATGGTAAGCCTATGAGCATTACGCTGCCTGGAGAATTGAACATGCTGAACATGATCAAGGCCGATCCTGCCTTCGTGCGCCCGTTGATGCCTGCTGTTGTCGACAGTGTGCTGCCAGGCACACCTGCAGCCCAAATAGGTATGCAGAAGGGCGACAAGATTCTGGCTCTTAATGGTGCTCCCATCGACTCCTATAATGAGTTTACTGACCAGTTGGGCCGTCGTATGGACCTGTTGCTCACCGCTAAGACCGCTGCCGACAGTTTGAAGGCACGTACCGTAGTTCTCGTTTTTGGTAACGATGCACGCACCGATACGACGACAGTTACACTGACTCCCGAACTGAAGTTAGGATTCGCCATCCAGAGTCTGGCAGACCTCTATAAGCCAACGACTGTTGAATATGGTTTCTTCGAGAGCTTCCCTGCCGGCATCAAGTACGGCTTAGGTGTACTGTCTTCCTATGTTGACGACTTGAAATATGTCTTCACTGCAGAGGGTGCTAAGTCTTTGGGCGGTTTCGGCACCATTGGCAACCTCTTCCCTGCCGAGTGGGACTGGTTTGTCTTCTGGAAGATGACAGCCTTCCTCAGCATCATTCTGGCCTTCATGAACATCCTGCCCATTCCTGCTCTGGATGGTGGACATGTGCTGTTCCTGCTCTACGAGATGATTACCCGTCGCAAACCTTCTGAAGAGTTTATGATTCGTGCTGAATATGTAGGCTTTGGCATCGTACTGCTCTTGCTGATTGTTGCCAACCTCAACGACATCCTACGCAGTTTAGGCATCATGTAAACTACTGTCATGAAGATAGTTGTTGACGACAAGATACCCTATATCCGAGAGACGATCTGTCAGCTTGCTGACGAGGTCGTCTTTCTTAGTGGTGCCGCCATCACTGCTGCCGATGTCAAAGATGCCGACGTGCTGGTAGTCAGAACGCGCACTCGCTGCAACCGCCAACTGTTGGAGGGTAGCAAGGTGAAGCTGGTGGTAACAGCCACTATTGGCTACGACCATCTGGATACGCAGTGGCTCGATGTCGCTGGCATTCATTGGACCAACTGCCCTGGCTGCAACTCTGGTTCTGTCGCTCAGTATGTGGAGTGCTCGCTGCTCTTGCTGGAGCAACAGAAGGGACTGGTCCTCCGCCAATCAACCATCGGCATTGTAGGTTGTGGACATGTGGGTAGTAAGGTCAAGGCAGTAGCAGAGCGTCTCGGCATGCGCGTCCTTGTCTGTGACCCACCGTTGGCAACATTGTCCCCTAAGTTCTTTGACCATAGTCAAAGTGTGGCGTTGCGAATTGGGGACGACAGGGGTCTGAACGAGCGGTTATTTGTCTCTCTCGACGAAATCGAGAGACGCTGTGATGTCATTACTTTCCATGTCCCTTTGACCCGTGAAGGACAGTATGCCACGTGGCACTTGGCAGACGACGACTTCTTCCACCGGTTGTCGCGCGTACCTTATATTATTAATACAAGTCGTGGCGAAGTGGTTGACAACAAAGCACTGCTCTCCGCTATGGAGGAGCGTCGTGTGCGTGATGCCATTATTGACGTGTGGGAGGATGAACCGCATCCTGACTCAGTATTGCTTGAAAAGGTCTTTATAGGTACCCCGCACATTGCGGGCTATTCTGCGGATGGTAAAGTGAATGCCGACAATATGGTCATAGATGCCATTTGTCAACACTTTTCTCTCCCACACCCGGGATTGATTGCTCCGCCAAAGCTGCCAGCCGATTTCACATACTCTGGTAGTCCGCTGGATTTATATAACCCTATGGAAGATAGCAAAAAACTGAAAGCAGCGTCTTCGCGTTTTGAACAATTACGCAACAATTATCCGCTAAGAAGAGAGAAAATGGGCTAAAAAACTGCACAAGTGTAGGGTGTTTGTGCAATGTCTTGTGTATTTTTGCTCTTAAAATTTGCGTAAGTCAATAAAAATGTGTTACTTTGCACCCGCTAAGCGACCTGTTGGTCGTTAATAAGGTAAAAAAGATATCAAGTATTAACATTTAATTAGAAACAATTATGTCAGAAATTGAAAGCAAAGTAAAGGCTATTATCGTAGACAAACTCGGTGTTGATGAAGCAGAGGTTAAGCCCGAAGCAAGTTTCACTAACGACCTCGGTGCAGACTCTCTGGATACCGTAGAGCTCATCATGGAGTTCGAGAAGGAGTTCGGTATCTCTATCCCCGACGACAAGGCTGAGAAGATCGGTACTGTTGGCGACGCTATCGCATACATCGAGGAGAACGCAAAATAAAT
>CADBWR010000036.1 GCA_902798425.1 uncultured Bacteroidales bacterium | reverse complement strand
AGATTGCATTTCACGATTGCCTTCAGCTGCCGCTCCTCTCTGTACATTTGTTCTTCTTTTGTCATAAGCTTTACATTCTTTTCGTTTTCTGTTTTCGTTTATTGTTGGTTAACCACTGTAAAGGTACAAAGAATAAAAGACTCCGACAAAAATCGTCGGAGCCTCGGAACGTTTTTCGGAACTTTCGGAATCATTTTCGGAACTGCGCCAGCGCTTTCATCAGTGCTTCGCCCAAAATAACGAACTGTGACGATGCACCATCCTCTACCCACTTGTCAAGACTTCGAGAGATTTTCCCCGTACGAATGGGCTTGCCCACGGCATCGTCGTTGCAGTCATAGCGGATGTGTATGGTGAATGGCCAGCGTGACACGTCGCGCACAAACTGACTTACTGTTCCTTGATAGCCCTTCATCTGATAGATACGATAGACTACGCTCCACGAGACGTTTCCCCACCAGTTTCCGTCCTTAATGGTCTTCTCCACAGCCCAGACCATTGCTTCTGGGGCCGGCAACTCTTCGCCCTTATGATAGGTTGGGTGGAGATTCTCTGTTTGGGGGTAGGCTCCATAATTAATCTGTGTTTCTACATGCTGCGCCCCTGAGGCGACATAGACTATTTGGAGGTGGCTGCCTCGTCAGATCTGCTTGATGCAGCCTTTCAAGCAGACGGTTTAGTAAGCCTATGGCTTCATCGTCATTCATATTCATTTCACGTTATCCGTTAAACATCTTATAATAAACACATATAATACGCCGTGAGGCGAGAGAGAGGAAAACGGAAGACGTGGGTGGATTTGGTGTCACAGCAATCTCCCAGGTCGGCAAAAACCCTTCTCAAACTACTGTTACTGCCAAATGCCCACGCCTCCGTTGTAGGATGCGTGAGCAGGCAGCCATCGCTTTGAGAAGTCTTTTTGAATAAGCTGCGGTTGCTTCGTCTTATTATATGTCTTCGGTTGCAAAATTACTAAAAATCCTGCATATTCCGACACTTTTTGTAAAATATCTTATGGACTCATCGTCTTTTCCTTTCACTCAAGGGGCTATCCCCACTGAGTCATAATATTATAATCTTATTCACTTGTACATACATTGATGTCACAGGTAGCTGTTCCTTAGCGTCTCGTTCAAGGAATCAACTGTCCCCGTGATTGTTTTTAGGCATAATAGTTTTAGTCACGCCAATCAGCGGCTTAAACTCATAGATCGTGACAAGAACCCTGTGATTCCCAAGAATCAAAAAACTCTGTCCTTTATAAATTGCAAGGGCTGGAGAATTTTGTCTTGCCGTTGACCTGCAGGTGGAGCACATAGTTGCCGGCTGACAGTCCGCTGCAGTAGATTTGCATCTGACAGTGCTCTCCAGTGTGACCTGTCTGTATCTCCTGCCTATAGACAACACCCAGCACGTTGCAGACCAGTGCCCGTACCGTTGTGTCTGCTGTCAGGTCGAAAGAGATAGTGACAGTCTTTCCGCTAACGGTGACAGTTACATTGTCTATAATTGATTCATTATCATGATTACTGTCATTATAGTCTTCACCATTGCCCATGGGATTGTTTGCCAATATATCACGGAGTGTCGCATTGTATTCATCCTCCAATTCTTTCTGCAAGTATGGGGCATTATAGAGTGTGATGTCCGATGTCTGCTCTGTGGAGTCTTCCGTAGAGTCCTTGATGTATTCCTGCCTTCTTTCTAAAACAGGATAACGATAACCTGCGGCATACCATCGATCGATGCAGCTTATTGTCAGCGTTGAGTCTGCCTGCAGATGAGACATGATGCTGTCAGTGGTAAAGATACTGAGGCTGTCGTGGTGAATGTCCGGATAATACTGCTCGCCAGTGATGCGCTCTGTATGTATTAATAGAACATGTCTTAGCGTATCTCCTTCTGGCAATACCATGCTTCCTGCTTCTGTGATTTTCGTATGGTAGCGCCCATAGCTGTGCAAGGCTATTCGGTTGCAGTAGGTGCCGCGCCCGTGAAAGTAGCCTTCTACAGAGTCACCCAGTTGCATGGGGAAGTGAAGGAAAAGCTCTGGCTCATCATACATCATCTTCGTCAACCTGTTTTCATGTCCTGTCAGAAGCAGGGAATCACCTTTGACGTCATAGTAGGCACGCTGTCCGTCCTCTATACGTGCTGTGTGATGTCGCACGCTATCGCCAGTCATCATGTATCGTTGACGACTGTTTTTCTCCAGTGACTGCATACGGTTGAAATCCCATAAATGCAGTTCTTCATCGTAGGCATCCTTGGGAAGTTCCACTTGTAGTGGTCTGAGCCTGTCGCCAAGCTGCGGGACATTAGCCTCTTTTGTCAAAATATACTGGGCTGACAATGACTGACATGCCAGCAATAATAGTGATATGATTGTGTATTTCATAAATAAAACACTAGTGTCTATTTTTCAATTGAACAAAAATATTATTTATCAGCTTGAAAGCAATATTTTCATTTAGGATAAGGAATATTCCATCTTCGACTGGCTCTATCTTTGTCAAAAATTGTATTTTCCCTTTTTTTTTCTTTTTCCTAATTATCCTTTTAAGATCTGCTGGAGTATTTTTTACATTCAGAATATAATAATAGTTATTTTTCACATGGGTATATCCTAATAAATGATAGCCATCTTTTTCGGTATATGATTCTTTGATATCGCAAAAGCCCGCAACATTTACGAATATAACATATGTTTCATTACTAATTTTCTGAAAAACTAATGCATACTCTCCTACAGGATCTTTTGTCTCTATAGAATCCATGATATGTTTTAATGATGAATTTATAATGACGCATGAATCAAGAAGAACGATTGTTTTTGTGTGAGTATATTTCTTTTGACAAGAAAAAGAAGAAATAGATAGACATAGGAAAAATGTCATCATGAAAAGTTTATTTTTCATCTTACTTAATTTTGGCTGGTTTGTGTCCTTTTACCATAATCTCTTCAATCATACCAGGCTGCATGTTATGATCAAATTTTGTATAAGAGATACCATCATAAATTTTTAAAACTGCATTAGGATATTTTTTAGCAGACAATTTTGCTAGACTTATATCTCCCCCAGACATCCCTACACTAAAAGGATTGTGTGAATGATAACCATATACAATGGTCGATTGCTGGTTGTCCATACCATAAGCTCCTTCAAATATAACGCGCTGTCCCATTTCAGATCTTTCACTATGGGAAGTCGCTATTATATTTTTACCCTTATTTGAAGATTCTATTCTTGTATTAGACCACTCGACATCAGTATTTTCAGCAGCAAACTCAAAAAACGCATTAGATTCTTGTTCATCTTCTGATGAATAGAAATCAACTGAAAAATTAGAAATACTTTTTGATTCTCCACTTTGTCTGCGTCCTATATATGTTTTTGAATCCTTACTTGCCAAAAATGATTTGCTTACTATAACACTTTTTTGCCGATTTATACTTCCTTTATCGTCTTGTGCATATATAGTATTTGTTTCATCATTATTAATTTCAAGCAGGACAATTTTTCCATCCCTATTTAGCACATAATTATCCATGCCATCTGGATCAATCGCATTTACAGGATTATTTCCGCAATACGCATAGGGACTAACATCATAGTACCTCTCCGCCAGCGGGTCTGGTGTTGTAAACCTTCCCCATTCCGGCTCCATCATTCTTGCACCGTAGTGCAGCCAGTCGAGACCGCCAATTTCATCCAGCTCCTTGCCGTTGTAGCGGTACGGATGGATATAGCCTGTATGGTAGTCGCCATGTTGCTTGCCGAAGGGGTAGTAGTCGTATTGCTCTGCCACCTCTCCCGCCTTCATGTTGACTACTGCGCGGTTGCTGCCTAAGTGGTCCTTCAGGAAATAGTGATATGTCGTATCGTTCTCGCCAAAATAGATGAAGCCTCCGTCCACCAGAATACGCTTCAATACCCCATCCTCAAAGATGAAGTTGTCGCAGTATCGTGTCTGGTGGGACAGGATGCCCATGTTCGCCACCTTGCGCTGTTCCTCGATCTTGTTGCCCTTCGAGTCGTAGAGGTATCTTGCCGAGCCTTTCTTTCCTATTTTCATATACGTCGGCAAATTTAGTGAATTATATTGAATTGACGAAATTTCCTTGTCCTTATCTGACGTCAGACATCCGTTTTTGTCGTATGTCAGCAGGTTTCCGCCGTTGTAGCGTACCCCATTGACCAGTTCTTCATCATCACTGCCGTTCTCAACCTGTATGAGCTGGTTGCCGTTGTAGGTCATGGCCAACTCGTCTATGGCAGTGTAACCGCCATTGTCATCCGGAGCATTCCTGTAGAGTTCCGTGATGTTGCCGTTCAGGTCGTAGACGTAACGTGTGGAAAATGCCCGTATCTTCCCGCTTGAAATGTATTCAGCCTGCTTGAGGCGGCTCAGGTTGTCATATGTGAAGCTATATGTCCTAAGCGCGCTCTCACCGGAATGGCTCCACCGCATGGTTTTGATGTTCCCGTCCAGATTGTATGTCATATTCTGTGAATAGTGAGGAGATGTCATACTGATCATCCAGTCTCTGACATTATACTGATAGGTAATCTGTTCACCCATGACATTCCTGGCTGACAGGCGGCACAGCTTGTCATAGGTATTCTCTGTCAGCGTCACCTGCGGATGGTTGCCCAGCTTATGGGTAACAGAGACAAGACGGTCGGCATGGTCGTAGATGTAAGTCTGTCGTTCCGTCGTCTTTTTGCTGCCCAGTCTGAATTCATGTATTACGCTCAGCGGCTTGTCCGTCAGACTGTAGGTAGTGGTGATGGTCTCCGTTCCGTTCATGATGTTGGACTTTGTAGTCTTTACCAGCCTGCCTTTCTCGTCATACTGGTATACGGCACAGATGCGGGGCGTTTCCTTGTTAAAGCTGGTTATCTCTCCAGTCAGCAGTCCCTTGGCTGCTCCTGTTCCGGATAATATGCCAGGCGTTGAGAAGATGCCCTTTCCTGCAAAGCGGTAGTCGTCATAGTAGTAGGCAGCTTCAACCTGCGGGCTGCGAGTATACAAAGACCATGACGGGTCCGTGTAGCCGGTAGAGCATATACCGTCCTGAGAACTGTCGTAACTGACGGTTACGACGGAAGAGCGCTGGTCAGGTAGTGTTGAGCAGTCGCAGACGCCCTTGAGTACCATGCGGTTGTGCTTGTCGTAGAGCATGAAGGTGGCCTTGCCGCTGCTGCGCTGTCTTCCGTCCTGCGAAAGTATGAGCCGGTTGGCACGGTCGTAGGCATAGCGTACGGGATCACATCCTGGCAGCCGCTTCTCAATGACGTTATGGCGGTCATCGTATTTGTACTGAAAGGCGTACTTCTCAATGCTGGCCTCTTGTTGATACATTGGCTGCAGCACATAGCGGAGGTCACCACGCTGGTCATATACATAATAAGTGTTATGAGCCGAGTTGCCATCCATGCGACGTTCCAACACCTTGTGCTTTTGCATGTCTGTGAAAATGTAGCAAACATTCCCTGCTACGTCTGTAGTTTTAATGACTTGTAATGTACCTGTAGCATAGAAACTGCCCGTTTGTAGAGCGTTGCCTGACACAGAGTAGTCTATGCATGCCAAAGGCATCTGCTGGTTGTTGGTCAGATACTCAGTCTTGACAGGATGGCCGACCCATTCTGCTCCTTCCAAGTCCTGTGCGACAATCCTGTTGAGTGGTGATCCGTCATAATGGTTTTCCATGTATGCATGTGTATCGTTACCATGTGATGATGCGACTGCAGACGCCACAGAGGAAGGTTCCATGAATATCTGGCTACTGACGGCAGGCAACCACTGGCGACTCTCACGCCCCCAACCGTCATACTCCGTCAGATAGACGAGATTGCTGTGTGAGGGGGTAACGCCCTGCAGGACTTTCTCAAAAGGGCGGCCAAGACCATCGTAATACTGGATGGTACTCAGTGACTGGCCACCATCAAGCATCTGCGTACTCTTAACATAGTTCTGCGTTGGCACTTGAGACTGTAAGAGAACAGGAACAGCAAACAGGAGAGTGCTAATAATATGTCTTTTCATCGTTTATTGTCTTTTGTAGTTATACTGGAACTGTTGCGTGACAGTCCCGTGATGGTCGTAAATCTTGACGAGTCGTCCAAGGGCATCATATTCGTATGTGTTCACCGTGCCATTAGGCATAATCGTTTTAGTCACACCAATCAGCGGTTTAAACTCATAGACCGTGACAAGAGCCCCTTGGATATCCGACAGTATGGAGAAAAGTTCCTCAGCATTCATAGTAGGTACTAATGCATTCTCAAGGTTATTCACTGCACTTTGTCCACCCAGTTTGCTGATGACTGCATCTTGAGATGCTCCTTTTATGACGGCAATAGGATATTCGTTGCCATACCCCCAAATATATATTGTCTGGTCTTGACCAAATTCTGTTACCCCACGTGGTTTTCCAACAGAATTATATGATATACTGGTGACTTGTTCAAATCCAGTCAGACCGTTTTGACTTGTCCATGTGTTATAGTTAGACCTTTGTGTATTTAGATTCTTGAATGAATAAATTGCTATTGGTAATCCCATGCTGCTATATGCTGTTCGTTCTGCGGATGTCACCAATTGATTTGAATTCTTGCAGAAAGTGGATACTTTCTCCATTGGAACATTGATAATATGTTTGCTTTTCAATGATGTTGCAATATTGTTATTAGGCAAGTCGACAGGATAAAAAAGTTCCGTTAGTATACTTTCTCCAGCTCTTGACGAAGACTCCTTAATAGTAGCCTCCAAATGATTCTTTTGATTGAAGACAGTTTCTATAGTATGTAAAATTCCTTGTTGACCCACAAATTCCGTTGTTTGCGATGCAATTTTGTTTACGGAAAATTGTACTGATGGATACAGATAAATCTGCATGCATCCACCACCTAATACATTTGCATATACATTTTCTTTCATTTTCTCTCCTTTTGTTGGTCCAAAATAGATGTTCTCTATTACTGCGCTAAGAAGTCGTGACTCAACACAATCCATGGTATATGTATTTTCTGTCTTTCTTACCAGTTTACCCAAATTGTCGTAGTCCATCTGCTTTTCCACTTTTCCATTGACGGGGTCTTCAATTCTACGCATGTAATCACACATGGTAGCATCTTCCCAGCGCTTGTTGTGGTATTCAAAGATACTCTTGCCATTACTACTATCATTTCCTGTCTTTGTTACTGTAACTCTTCCGTAGGCGACATTTATCGAAGCAGGAGGTGCCATGTTACTACCACTAGCAGTCCAATATTGTATCTGTTGAGCAGTATGAGGATATATATAGGTATAGTCATTCATTTGTTGCGATGTTTCTGGCTGGTAGATTAGCATTTTCTCGCGGGCATAGATAGCGGGAGCCATCAGAATCCCCGACGTATTTCCGTTTTCATCTTTGTAATCATAGGAGGTCTTTGTTCGGATTCCATTATCGTTTGTGGTTATAGATTTGATTCGCAATCCGCCACCGATACTTGGGTTTATAGGTTGTTTATTCTTATCATATTTTATAGTAGCGTCCATTTGGTAAAAAACTCCTTGATATGAGTTGCTACTGCTGAAAGAACTAACATAGAAATTATACCTCCCTTTTTTCAATTTTATGAAAAGTGATTTAGTGATGTTCCCTGATGCAATGTCGATAGTGTCAGATGGAGTAAGAACGAGGGGATACATCAATGCTGAATGATTCGACTCATCTGGTATCTTCTGAAGAAATCCTCCTTTTCCAATGAGTTCTTTCCAAAAAGCTTTCCAGTTGAGACTGTTCTTCCAATAATTACAAGAAAGCGTATAATAGCCTTCTTCCATTATCTCGATTTCTGTTTGATTCTCAAATTGATTATGGCCGCTTCTAGTATAATTGGGGGTGCTTGCGGTATAAACACAGATAGGGTCAAAACTGACTGCAACAGATGCTTTTTTATAATTGTAGTTCGTAAAGTCATGAGGCTCGTATTCAAAAGTAGTCATTCCACCAGTCGGATACTGTATTGAAGTCAGCATTCCAGCCTTCATGTAGTTTTCGTCAGCAAGACGGTTAGCACCTTTCTGTCTTATATAATTGTCAGGAAAACTATAGGTTCCGTCGTAGTTGTCCTTATTTATTGCACGGGGAATAAGAGTGTGAGTCGTTCCTATGATGTTTTCTTTCCCATTATAATGTCCCCAGTAATCGATGGCAGCAGATGCCTTACAGGGAAGATTTATAGGGCAATACGAAAAGATGTATGCAGGTTTTTTGATGGTTGCCCCTGCGCTATTAACCCCTTCCTCCCAAACTTTATTCAGCATAAGACGACAATACATGAATTCATCATTGCCAAACCATTGATTATAGGTATTCCCCAATAAATCCTTTACGGTGTTACCGCCTACTGTATTCTTTTGAGAATAGCTATAGTCAAAGCAGAAACGTTTTATTAATTTAGTGGTAGTCGCACTTTCTTTTCTGTAAATTTCTATCTTTTGCAGATTATAGTCTTCACCGTGAATATCAATGCGCTTCTGACTACTGAGAACAAATTTTACTATCTGGTTTTCTGTCGTTATGCTAACAAGTCTTTGCGGTCTTAGTGTATAATACACCGAAAGTGTGCGTATATGATTGGAGGCGTTATTACCTACAGAATTCCATATCATGGGACTATGATTTTTAGCAAAACTATTAAGGGCCTCATACGGATAACTCTTGTCGTACATTTGTTCATTAACAGAATAAACAGGATGTATATACCCCTTTTGCATGTAATTGAACTGTACCGTTTTCCCAGAAGAAGATGTGATTTTGCTCAAATAATAAGTGTAGTCAATACGAGAAAGGCTTGGGTCGATGTTTACACCTTCTGGATTACCCATTTCAATGGCATAGAAATCGTACCGGTTCCCATTCCCATCAATGATAGTCAGACCACTCTGTCGGTGTCCTTCTATTTTAAAGCCTTTAGCTTCTCCAGTAATAAAATACTCTTCTTTTATTCTATCCCATACAAATGTGATGGTATGTCCAAGAAATGTGGCATGATATTTTGGAGCTTCACCGTCGCCATGGTTTAAAGTGATATTGTATACTTGCTGCGGCAAGTCGTTATAATAGCCTATTGTATCTTCAGTGATATAGCAATTACTACTGTAAAACCAGTTATTCCCAAATCTTCCGCGCCAGTCTGGATGTAATCCATCAATTTTATACCCTATCTTGTTATTATAAGATCCTCCATTGGGGTATGTTATTCTCATAGGTGCTTTATTCATCAGATACCTCCAAGCTCTTTTCTCTTCACCAGGACTACCTCCACTTGTGTCATAACTTGGAGAAAGTTGCGTGGTTATTGCTCCTCCTGCGTTGAGCATCCAATTGAGACCGACCCAAGAGGCTTCTTGATTGACGCGTATGGCAGTGCCGAGATAGTCAAGACTAATGGGCACCTTGATTTCTCCACATTCTAATGTATAAAGTGGAATAGAAACATTGGGAGTCCCAGTGTAGTTGCCAACGGGTATTTCCGCTACTTGTTCAAAGGCAGCTGCCTCTGGTGTCTTTGGACTGTAATCTATATGACCACCAGTTTGAGCAGATATGGTTGTTACAATAAAAAAGAAAAGAATGAATAATAATTCTTTGTTATGCAAATAATGAGAATTCATCCTATTTTTGATAAGTTACATTTCTATCTCTCCTACAAATGCCCAATTGCCAAAGATGAGGCGGAGGGTGTAGTTACCACTGAGAGTGGCAGGTAGCTGCCACGTCAGAACATCTTCAGGAATTACAGCTGTGTAGACTACTGTCCCTTCATCGCCCATTGAGGCGTCAATCAACTCCAAAGTATAACCATTGTTGTAGGAGAAAGATAAGGTGTGGTCGTCCAGATAGACCTCAGGTGCATGCATAGGTGATTTAGGACGACGAATAGCCCCATCTTCATAAGGATCATCATAACCTACAGGTGTGTAAATACTATGTAGGAAAACCTGTCTTCCGAAATTGGTGTTTGTTACTACATCATTAGCGATACTTGAAATGGTGGCCATCATGAGGCCGATAACGAATAAAATCTTTCTTGTCATAATAGTGTTTTTAAAAATCGGGGTGCAAAATTATGACAAAGGGCAATGATAGACAAAAGAAGCTAGTACACTTTGTAAACCTAAAAAACTAAGAAACAGTCTTTCAGGGAATTACAAGTGCAATGTAACATCGGTGTTACATCTTGTTACACTCGAAAAAGGTTGTCGTTTAGGGTTTGTGCTCCATCTTCATGGAACAATTTCTTGTTGATGCTACGCTTAATGTTGTTGATGCGCTGCTTACTAACGTCAAAAAGTGCCGTTAATTCGCCTTGCGAGAATTGGAGACGAATAAGAATACAAACGTAGACTTCTTGAGGAGTGAGCAACGCTTCTTTGCTGTTTATCTTTATGAAAAAGGCTGGCAGCTCTTTCTGAATAAACTCACGAAGTTCTTTTAGCTGCACTTGTGAGGCCGACTTTGCTTGTGAGGCCAGTTGGTGGAGCTCCAAAACAAGTGGGCTGTCAAGCATAGCTCGTTCAGCATTCCAATGTTTTGATAGTTCTGGTGCATCTTGATAATGGGCTAGTTTCTGGAGCAGTTGAAGTGTTTCTCGCTCTTTCTCTTTTCGGAACTCATCAATATCGTGTTGAGAGAGTCGCATGTCATCCTGTAGCTTTTTGTACTGTTCAAGCAACGAGACATATTCCTTGTTGGCAGCTATCAGTTCTTCTTTCTTGCGTTGTCGCTGTTTCTTAATGTACCGATAGCAATAGTAGGCTACCATGCCAAATACTACAAATGAGATGACAATGATGATTTTATACCGATTGGCTTCTTGTGTCTTCCGTGCAGCTATGCGTTCGTGCTCTTCATAATTGTAAAGTGCCTGAGTGCGTGTAATCTCGTCTGCGGAATGTTTGAAATTTGCAGAATCGTTGGCTTGACAATACAATATTGAATATTTGGCAATTGAGTCGCTTTTCCCTTGAATACTATATACAGACAACAATCCTTTGTATGCGTTTTCTATCCTTACATCATTGTTGCTACTATATAAAAGCTGGCTATATAATATTTCTGCTGAGTCTAATTGTCCTATTTGCAAATAGTAATGAGCTAGATTTGTTTTATAAAGCCTATCTTTCTTACCAGTAGCATATGAATCTAATGATAGCTTCGCTTTTGTTGGATTGTTCAAGCGTAAATATATTTCCGCATCAATCATAAGTGTGGATGATGCCATGTCTGTATGGCCTATTTTTTCAAACCATTCCCTGGATTGTTTGTTAATTAGCAAGACAGAATCGATATTGTTTAGCATATGATACGGAGCTCCTAAATAATAGAAAAAGGTGACTGCTGCCAATGTGTCTTTTGCTTTCCACGCATACTCAACGGCCTTGCGCTCTGCTTCAATCTCTAAACGAGGAGCACGCTGGCGATGAAAGAGTTCGGCAATTTGACCATAGATGCGGCACAGACGGTGGTAGTCGCAGTCGCTGGCCGTGGTGTCAGCATAGCTGACAGCATCACGATAGTAGCGAAGCGCCATCGGTGTGTTATTCTGGTCGCGGAAGACGCAGCCCTGCAGATAGTGAGCCGTCATACGTTCATTAGGTGTTCCCCACCAGTCAAGATAGTCCACGACTTCATCCATTGTAGTGATGGTGTCAAGAAGCACATCACACTGATTAAGAGAATCAACGCGATGCAGTTCTTGACGAATGCTGCTGCCCTGACAAGCGCAGAGCAGCAGAAGAACAGTGATATTGGATAACCATTGTTTCATGCCTAAATGCATCGATGTGCTATCAGGCCTATTTCTTCTTACGAGGTTTGCGGATGGCCCAACCCTCTTCGCTAAAGTCGGGGATTTCGCCCTTCAGTTTCTTGCTGTTAGGGGCCAGAAACTGCATCCAGTCTTCCTTCTTGTAGGTTTTTTGTTCCTTCGCAGCTTTCTTCCTCGGCTCTTTGGATTCCCTAGGATTTCTTGATTCCCGAGAATTTCTTGATTCCCGAGATGCTCTGGGACTACTGGGCCTGTCAGCCTTGCCACCCTCGTCGGCATCGTTGCAGCGCACGGTGCGTCCCTTATAGCGGATGCCCGTTAGCTGTATCATGACCTTCTTAGCATCCTTCTCGGGCACCTCGAAATAGGAGATGGTGTCCAGCAGGTCGATGTGGCCCACCTCTTGACGACCGCCTACAAAGCGGTTCAGCGTCTGCATCAGCTCGCCAGGGTAGAAGCCATCCCTCTTGCCCAGATTGATGAACAGTTTCTTGTAGCCCTTACTGGTAGGCGTCGGCTGCTTTCTGTCTCGGCCACTTTCTCTCTTCCCTTTAGCGTCTTTACTCCCCTCGCCCTTGGGAGAGGAGACGGGGGTGAGGCTTGGTGCATCAGCATAGTACGACAGGAACTTGCCAAATTCCATGGACACAATTTTCTTGATGAGCTCCTCTTTGTCGATATACTCAAAATAGCGCTGGATATCTTGCATGAAGGGGCCTATCTCCTCGTCATCGACATCGGTCTTGACAATCTGGTCCATCACTTTGTAGAGCTGTTTCTTACAGATTTCTTCTGCCGAGGGGATAACACCCTGTTCGAACTGCTTTCCGATGACCTTCTCAATATTGCGGATTTTGAACTTCTCACGACTATGGACAATACAGATGCTCGTACCTTTCTTACCGGCACGGCCCGTACGGCCAGAACGGTGCGTGTAGTTCTCGATATCGTCGGGCAATCCGTAGTTGATGACGTGTGTCAGGTCGTCGACGTCCAAACCACGAGCAGCCACATCGGTAGCGACCAACAGCTGCACCGTATGCTGGCGGAATTTCTGCATCGTCAGGTCGCGCTGTTGCTGGCTGAGGTCGCCATGCAGCGATTCTGCGTTGTAGCCGTCCTTGATGAGTTTGTCGGCCACCTCCTGCGTCTCTATCTTGGTACGACAGAAGATGATGGCGAAGATACGGGGATAGTAGTCGACGATGCGCTTCAGTGCCAGGTACTTGTCCTTGGCATTCACCATATAATATATATGGTTCACGTGCTCGGCACCCTCATTACGGCTGCCTACCACAATCTCCTTGTAGTCGTGCAGATAGCCCTTGGCAATGCGCTC
Organism: uncultured Bacteroidales bacterium; assembly: GCA_902798425.1. Lineage (GTDB taxonomy): Bacteria > Bacteroidota > Bacteroidia > Bacteroidales > Bacteroidaceae > Prevotella. The sequence continues at coordinate 9,417 of CADBWR010000036.1, read as the reverse complement.
TATCTCATTACTCATGGTGGCAGAGAAGAGCAGTGTGTTGCGGTCTTCGGGAATACCCTCCAAGATGGCGTCGATGCTCTCTGAGAATCCCATGTTCAGCATCTCGTCTGCTTCGTCGAGTACAACGTTATGTACATTGTCCAGCTTGGCAACGCCACGATTCATCAGGTCGATGAGGCGACCGGGCGTAGCAACGATAATCTGGGCGCCCTTGCGCAGGGCACGAATCTGCTGTTCGATAGATGCACCGCCGTAGACGGCTTCTATATGGATGTCATCCATGTATTTAGAGAAGTCGCGCAAGTCATCGGCAATCTGCAGGCACAACTCGCGGGTAGGCGACAGGATGAGTGCCTGAGTGCTGTTGTCTTTTGTGTTTATACGCTGCAATACGGGTATACCGAATGCCGCCGTCTTACCCGTTCCCGTCTGGGCCAGTGCAATGACGTCGTTGCGGTTTCCTAACAAGTAAGGTATTACTTCCTCCTGTACAGGCATGGGCTGTACGAAGCCCATCTCTTCTATGGCTTTGCGAATCCCTTCGCTGACACCAAGTTCTTCAAATGTTTTCAAATGTTTTTATAAATATAAATAATGTTTATGCAAAGAACAGGTAACAGATGGCAATAGCAGCCAAGATACCTGCCAAGTCAGCCAGCAATCCACAGGTGACAGCGTGGCGCGTCTTCGAGACACCCACCGAACCAAAGTAGACAGCCAGGATATAGAAGGTGGTATCCGTAGAGCCCTGGAAGATGGACGACAGGCGACCTACAAACGAGTCGGCACCATAGGTTGTCATAGCATCCACCATCATACCACGGGCACCACTGCCCGACAACGGTTTCATCAGTGCGGTAGGCATGGCATCCACCCACTGGGCATCGACGCCACAGGCATCCACGCAGGCACGCAGTCCACCAATAAGCATATCCATAGCACCGCTGGCACGGAAAACGCCGATTCCAACGAGAATGGCCACCAGATAGGGGATGATACGAACTGCCGTGGTAAAGCCCTCTTTGGCACCCTCGATGAAAGCATCGTAGACGTTTATCTTCTTACGAACGCCAGCCACGATAAATCCTGTGATGATGGTCATCAGCAGAATGTTGGCTACCGTTGTGCTCCAGCGGTTCATGGCCTCTGAGTCCATCTGCGAGAAGCCCCAGATGATGGCTGCCACCAGTGTGCAGGCACCGCCCAGCGTCAACAGCATGGTACGGTTCAGCAGATTGATGCGCTGGAAGAGGGAGGTGACGATGATACCCACCAAGGTAGAGAAGAACGTTGCCAGCAGGATGGGGATGAAGATATCAGTAGGCTGGGCGGCCCCCATCTGTGCACGATACACCATGATGCTGACGGGGATGAGTGTCAGTCCACTGGTGTTCAGCACCAGGAACATAATCATCGGGTTCGAGGCAGTATCCTTCTTGGTATTCAGTTCCTGCATCTGCTCCATGGCCTTCAGTCCTAAGGGGGTGGCGGCATTGTCGAGTCCCAGCATGTTGGCGGCAATATTCATAAAGATGCTGCCCGTCACGGGATGGCCTTTGGGAATATCTGGGAATAGTTTGGTGAATACCGGCGACAGCAGACGTGCCAGCACATTGACCACACCACCCTTCTCACCAACTTTCATCACACCCATCCATAGGGACAGTACACCAGTAAGTCCTAATGAAATCTCAAAGGCTGTCTTCGAGGATGAGAACGTTGAGTCCATCATAGCGGGAAAAACTTCATAGTCTCCCAACAATAACAATTTCCCCGCCGCAATGACAAATGCGACGAGGAAGAAAGCTACCCAGATATAATTCAGTACCATTTATTCTTTTACCACTTGACTATCTTACTATTGACAGGATGCTTGTACCAGTCAGGATTGCTGTCCATATCAACGCCCCACTTGCCGAACAGGTTGTAGGCATCGCTGATGTTCGTACGCTCCTTTGCCCAGAACCACTTACCTTGCTCATCACCCGTCACAACAACACGGAAAGGTGTCTCGCCAGGCTGTGGACCACCAATGGTCACTATCTGTCCGTCTTTTCTGACCACCTGGATACTGATATTCAGATCAGCAACAGACGTTCCGGCAGGTACGTTGACTGTACCCATCACAGCAATAGGCACACCGACAACAGTCTTGGTGTTAGCTCCGAATTCGCCGTAGCTATGCACCTCCTCGCCAATCTGAGTGTCGCCGCAGAATACTTTCTGCTGCAGTGTACCACCAATGGCGCAGAGCTCTACAGTAGACATGTTATTAGCATCAGGCACGCTGACACGCACTACCACGTCGTTGAAGTCGAAGTCATCGCTGGTTCCTAGGTCCTCAAAGGCGAAATAAACATACTGCTTAGGTTCAACCTTGTTGCCGCTGCCACCATTGAAGCCAGGGTTACACTCGCTATGCTCAACCTGGTATTTAATGAACTCGGTCTTTTCAACAACAGCACCATCGCCGATACGATAGTAAGGCTGTGCACCAATCTCACCAGCTGCCTGCTGCTGAGCGTCCTTGTCAGAATAGCCCTGTGGGAAGTGGCTCTCGTCGTAGGCTACCACCAGTTGACCGAAGTAGTTGGCTACGAAGCCCTGATTCTCTACAGCACCGCTGACAATCTTCTTGGCATGGAAGACTGCCTTGTCACCCGTTTCAGGACCATATATTCCATAGAGATCCTTGGTAATCTTCATCGTAGCGGTCTCCGTCACCTCAAAGACAGACTTTGCACCCATAAAGATGTAACTGGGACCGTCAGCCTCAAAATACTTGGTGACGACACCACTGTTGCTGTCCATTTTAAAACCATTCTTGTCTGTGTCGCCAAGAGCTATTCTGAAGAGGTCCTTAACGGTCAGACGGCAGTTGTTGATGACGTCGTTGCTGCCGGCAGTATAATAGAAGTTGCCGGTGGTGTATTGGCCGTTGTTGACCCACGTATTATTGTTGCTATCAATGTCGGTGTTGCCGCTGATGGTCATGGTAGCATTGTTCTGTACATGGCTACTACCGGCAGTATGCAGACGGGTGGCAGTAATGGTGCCGTCGTTGACGATGACCGAGTTGCTGTTCTCAGTAGACAACTCACCATTGACAGTTATCGTACTTGAATTGTACAGCACACTGGCATTGTTGATCTGCAGTTTACCAGCCTCCATCGTGCCGTGGTTGTAGAAATGCAGACCATTGTTGCCCACCAGTTCCACGCCGCTGGCTGTCTTCAGTGTTGCACCTTCAGCAATATAGAAGTTGCAACCACCCTGCAGGTCGCTTGCACTTTCCGCTCCTAAAGTCAGCGTGGCACCACGTACCAAGAATACTTCCGTATTTTGAGCTACATAGAACTTACGATTGGTAAAGTCGCAATTACCTTTGATATACAGCGTGCCACCAGTGCTCTTTGAACCGTCCCAGCTACCCCAGATATTAACCTCCTTAGTCCATGAAGGATCTACATAGCTGGTGCCTGTGCCATAACCTGTCTGTCCTTGTCCTGCCACTTCTTCAAAACTCTTTACTCCTGCTGGTACGTTATCCAAGAACTTGCTGGCATCAGCATCTTCGGGGAAGTTGAAGATGGGATTGATGACACGACGTGGTGCGGCCAGACGAGCGCTGGCAGCAGAAGTATAGAAGGCTGCGGTAACCTTCGACTCGCTGGCGTCAAATGCCATATTGTCAATCATGTAGTTCTTCTCGTCAAGGATTGTGGCGAAAAGTGTCGTAGCATTCTGCGGACGTGCCACGGTGAATGTCTTTGTCTCACCCTTGTTAATGCTGCTAGTATACAGAGCAGCAACAACGGTTCCTTGAGCAGGGTCTGCGGCATAAATCTTCAGTGTACCAGTCTTAGCACTGGTCAGAGTAATCTGCGTACTGACTGCCGTGTTCCATGTCTGACGTGCATCAGCATCTTGCCCACCCAAGACAATCGTCTTGAAATTGGAAGAATACTGATCAGCTTCCTGTTTTACCTTGTCATTCGTTTGAAACCATGCATCATGTGAACATGATGTAAAAGCTATAACGGCTAATAGGCTTATTCCTTTCATTAAACTATCATTCATATGTCTAAATTCGTTTAAATGTACTATTATATACTCATTTTCGGTTGCAAAGTTAGTTATTATTTCGCTAAAAATCAAATTTTTAACTACTAAAATGTACCAGTTAGGATTTTTTTGCTTATCTTTGCAGCGAAATATCGATATTTTTTAAATTTTTGTGCGCATGAAGAAGTATTTTTGGATTGCACTGTCCTTTGCGTCGTTAGCAGTAACGTCATGCAAGGATGATGTCACTTTCGACCAGAAGACCTATGACGACATGATCAAAAAGGCCTTTGTCATTGAAAATGTTGACCCCAACCACCAGTGGGCCACTGTTGGCGTTGCCAATACAAACATCACAGTCAACACAGGTACAGGGGATAACTACAAAGTGAAAATTTATGACCAGAACCCTATCAGCTACGAAGGAACACTGAAGCTGCTGGGCGAGGGTCGTGTTGATGACGGCAATACGCTGGACATGAAGATCAGCTATCCCCTGGCTCAGGCCTATGCCTATGTCACACTGTTCGACTCTGAGAACTACATGTCGGTCTATCCGGCACTGATCAAGGACGGACTGCTGGAGGTTAATGTCAACAATGTGCAGAGTCTGAAGTCTCCGCGCCATGCAGGCATTACACCGTCATGGAATTTCCGCGACATGCCTGCTGACGGCGACTTTGCTACGTCGCTGCCCAGCCAATATGTCACCGATACCAACGCAAATGGTGGTGGTGAGGGTGTCAATGTCGTCATTCAGAGTGCTTATATTAGTTATTTAAACCTGTGGAATGCCGGCAGTAACATCTACTTTCCTGAAGGCGATTGGACTGTAGCAGGTCAGTATGTTGGTGCCAACTCGCATGTCTACCTGTTGCCAGGTGCCCATGTGACGTTTACGGGTGAATATAACCTGAACTCGTCCACTGCTACGATGCATATTGCTCAGGGTGCCACATTCAATGCAAACAGCATCAGTTACAACTTCCGTCTTTATAACCGTGGTGCCATCACCACAAAGAAGATGACACAATATGCTGCTGGTGCGCTTGTTAATGAGGGTACGGTGAATATCGAGCAGAATCTGCAGATTGCAAACAACATGTCAGAGGTAATCAACGCAGGCGTGTTGACTGCTGCCTCGATGAGTGTTGAAGGTTCTGGCCATTTCCTGAATTTGGGCACTATGACGCTCAGTGGCGAGACTACCGTCAACAGCAATGACTGTTCATGGGTTAATGATGGCACCTACACCACTGGCTCGTTTGTCTATACGGCTGGCAGTACGGATGTGATTAACAACTGTAAGCTGATTTGTACGGACAAGTTCCGCATCAATCTGGGTGACACTGACAAGAATAGTTTCCAACTCAATGGTGGCGCATCTGTTGTTACCAAGAATTTTGAGGCTGCTGGTCCTACTTTTATAAAGATGGGCAGCAACTCATTGTTCCAGGTGACGGGTACTGCCAAATTGTCTATCAACAAGGATGTCTATGGTATCTATGGTCCGACGAATGGTGCTGAAGCAGTCTTCCAGGCTAAGGCCATCGAGCGCCTTAACAGTTGGGAGACCAACCAGGGCTTCGCGGCCAACTATTTCGGCCACCTCTATGTTGCATGCAATAGTCACTTTGCTTTCGGCTACTCTGACAAGAGTGCTGCACAACAGGCTGCCGGCGAAGTAGGTGTTCAGCCCTATTATCGCCTGGATGCTGCGTCTGGTGCCAAGATGACCGGCTATAATGGTGCCAAGGCACAACTGTCTGATGCAGGTTGCGGTGCAGCCTATATAGGTACTCCCGATGAAGAAGAGCGCCCAGAAGCACCTCAGTCTTACCGTTACTGCTTCGAGGATAACTTCCCCGATGCCGGTGACTACGACTTCAATGACGCAGTGCTCACCGTTACCCCCAAGTTGGAGGATAAGACACTGACCGTTCAGGTAAGCCTGGATGCTGTGGGTGCCACCAAGACTCTTGCAGCAGCCATTCGCTTGGTTAGCGTCAAGAGCACTGACTTGGAGAGCTATACCGTTTCAAAGGGGTTTGCTTCACCAGAAGGACAGGGTCTGGGCACCTATAATAACATAGATACTAACGACACATTCCTCGACGAGAACCATCCTACCAATGCTACCAGCAATATGGTTATCGTACTCTTCAAGGATGCCCATTGGGCCCTCAACCCCAATAAGGCTGACAATGGTGGCGTACTGCGTTATTTCTGGAACACTGTGAAGCGTGACGATGGCTACGAGCACAAGTACTATACGGAACCTGCTACAGCTACCTATACCTTCGTGTTCAAGGATGCCGACAAGGCCAAGGACATGCTTGCCGAAAATCTCTACGACGTCTTTATCGTAGAGCCTTATGGTGGCGGTTTCTGGGAGGTGCATACCGTACAGAACGGCTTCAAGACAGCACAGGTACTCAATCCCACCAAGCCCGCAGGGTATGCCGAGGCGTATGGCAGCAATATGCCGTGGGCAATCGTTGTACCTGGCGACTTCAAGTATCCTAACGAGTGGCAGGTCATCGGCAAACGCGCAAGTGGAGCACTCACTGGTGCCTACCAGACTGCCGGACACTCCTTCGCAGAGTGGGCAGAAGATAGCGAGAAGGCTACCGACTGGTATCTCTATCCCACCGACGGCCTTGTATTCGAGTAGAATCACGATACAATTGTATTATTAAGGGAAGCGCAATCGCTTCCCTTAATTGTTTTCGCTAGTTCGCAACAACCTATTTCGCAAATATTCAGCTAATTATTTGGAACTTTAGAAAAAACTTACTATATTTGCAGTCGGAGTGGAGAGAAACCCGCTCCGGCAGAAGAAGCGTAATGCTCACCAACTTGCGGATGAGAACCTAGGAAATTTTCAATCAAGCAAGGTTGATAACGACAAGAGAGCAAGACGGCTTCCACGTATCGCGTGGGGCTGTATTCCTATTCTTGTTATCAGGTTTTCCTAGGACCTTCATCCGGAACTGGCAAAAACAGTCCCGCGCTTCTGTCGTGTATAGCTGTGAAGTTATACTATCAAACAAGGTAAATGATTAACATATAACAATAACTAAAACTATAAAGCTATGAAGAGATTATTACCCCTATTCATTTCAATGCTGCTATCATTGGCAGCTAATGCTTCTGTGGAAATTGATGGAGTCTATTATGAATTAGATTCCAGCACAAAAACAGCTGAAGTAGTAAAAAATCCGAATAAATACTATGGTGGCATCTCCATTCCTTCAACGATAACTTATGAGGGGGATGAGTATGATGTAACAAGCATCCATGGAAATGCATTTAGGAATTGTGAAGACCTAGTTTTCGTTGTTATTGGCGAAAAAGTGGCGAGCATTGGCAACTACTCTTTTAGAAACCGTGATAAACTGACAAATGTGTGGGCTTTTATGCAAAAGCCTCCTGCTATAATAAAAGAAACCTTTACCAATCGCACTAATGCAATTCTCCATGTCCCTACTGGTAGTGTTACAGCTTATAAAAGTGCCGCTTATTGGAAAGAATTTAAGAGTATAGTCGCAACTAACAATGGCATTATTAACTTTGCCGACGCAAATATCAAAGCATTATGTGTCGCAAATTGGGATACAGATAATGACGGTGAACTAAGTGAATTTGAAGCATTAAAGATAACGGATATCGGTACTGTCTTTTCTGAAAACACAGCAATAATATCCTTTAACGAGTTATCGTACTTCAGCAATCTTGAAAATATTGAAGCTAATGCGTTTAAGGGGTGTAGCAACTTGGGGTCTATTACCATTCCTAAAAGCGTAGAAAGCATCGGTAATGATGCATTTGCTGGCTGTAATAATATAACAACGGTAACTATCCAAAGTAATGCTGTTCTTTCAAATTATCCAGATTGGGGAAGATCTTCTCTCTCCACCATTTTTGGCGAACAGGTTCAAGAATATATTTTGGAAGAAGGCATAACAAGAATTGGTCGTAATGCGTTTTATGGTTGTAACGGCCTTACCTATATTACTATTCCCAATAGTGTAACGAGCATAGGTTATAGGGCTTTCGGATATTTCACTAACCTCACAGACATGTATTGCTATGCAGAACAAGTACCTAAAACAGATTCTTATAGTTTCTCAGACTCAAATTATACAAGTGCGACACTACATGTGCCTGCAGGCTCAGTAGAAGCATATAGCAATGCAGAGTATTGGAAGAACTTCGGTAGCATCGTTGCATTGACAGAGAACGACCCTGATCCTACAGGAATTGCGAACGTAGCAAATAAGAATACTAGCAAGCACTATTTCTCTCTCGATGGTAAGCGCTTAGCCACGCCTCAACGTGGTCTCAACATTATTAAGATGAGTGATGGCACGACCAAGAAGATTGTGATTAAATAAAGAAAACATATTTGAATAACATATAATATAATAACTAAAAAACTATATGACAATGAAAAAACTATTACTTTTTCTCGTGATGACGTTGTTACCGATAGTGGCATGGGGAGATGCTGTAGAGATTGATGGCATCTGGTACAATCTGGATTCTACGGAAAAACAAGCAGAAGTGACTAAGAAACCATCTGGAGAATATTCCGGTGCAATAGTCATTCCCGAAAAAATAATCTATTACGACACAGAATACAGCGTGACAAGCATAGGGAAAAGTGCTTTCGCTTTCTGCAGTGGCCTGACCTCCATCACGATTCCCAACAGCGTGACGAGCATAGGAAGCGAGGCTTTCGCTTTCTGCAATGGTATGACCTCTGTTCATATTTCGGATTTGGAGGCATGGTGTAAAATCCCTTTTAACAGGTATGAATCCAATCCACTTTATTATGCCCATCATTTGTATATGAATGGAATCGAAATAACTAATTTGGTTATTCCCGATAGTGTGACGAGCATAGGAAACTATGCTTTCTACGGCTGCAGTGGTTTGACCTCCGTCACGATTTCCAATAATGTCACGAGCATTGGAGGTTATGCGTTCTACGGCTGCAGTGGTTTGACCTCCGTCACGATTGGCAACAGCGTGAAGAGCATAAGATATTATGCTTTCTATTGTTGCAGCCGTCTAACCTCCGTCACGATTGGCAACAACGTGACGAGCATAGGAGACTATGCTTTCTATGAATGTCGCGACCTGAGCTCAATCACGATTCCCAACAGCGTGACAAGCATAGGGATCTCTGCTTTCGCTTACTGTAGCGGCCTAACCTCCATTACGATTCCCAATAGCGTGACGAGCATAGGGGAATATAACCAAGAAATCAAGGGTAAGACGAACGTGGAGATTATTCCCGTAAGTGCCTGACAGACTGCTGATTTTATGTATTCCATGTTTCGATGG
>CADBWR010000035.1 GCA_902798425.1 uncultured Bacteroidales bacterium | reverse complement strand
ACGATACGAGCCATCAGGGGGTGGTTCAAGTAGAACCCGATCTCAGGATGATCGCTATAATAGTTTGCCATATTCTTTTATTTTAAAGGAGATAGAGGGAGGTAGAAGGAGATAAAAGGAGATAGAGGACATTAGTCTGTGATACCATTATTCTCGACAACACCTTTAATATAGGCATTTAGCATGAAGCTTGTGTCAAGAATGGTTTGTACGAGTTCCTGATAGGTGTTTTCATCTATATAACCAAGGTCTCTTGATAGAATGCAGTAGTATCTGCACTCTTCCAAACTTCCTTGAGAAATATTGAAAAACCTGAGTTTGTCAGCTTTACTCAGTTTCTTGTATCCTTCAGCAATATTTGCTGCAATGGAAACTGCGGCGCGCTGGAACTGAGAACACAGCCCAAACTTCTCGAAGTCTGGAAAAGCTCTTGTGGTGCGATATGTCATCACCACAAACTGATGAGCTTTCTGCCATGCAACTATATCCTCAAATCTCCGCGTCATAACTATTGTCCTTTATCTTCTTCTATCTTCCTTTATCTTCTTTTATCTCCAAATTATTTACTATTTTGCTTATAATACTTGATCAGTTTGGGAACTACCTCCTCCACAGTACCAACGATGACGTAGTCGGCGATGCGGTTGATAGGTGCATCGGGATCGCTGTTCACTGAGATGATGATACCAGAGTCCTGCATACCAGCGATGTGCTGAATCTGACCGGAGATACCGCAAGCGATATACACCTTGGGATGAACGGTAACACCCGTCTGACCAATCTGACGGTCGTGGTCCAACCAGCCAGCATCGACAGCAGCACGAGAGCCACCAACCTCACCATGCAGCACCTTGGCCAGGTCGAACAGCATGTCGAAGTTCTCCTTAGAACCCATACCGTAACCACCAGCAACAACGATGGGTGCACCCTTCAAGTTGTGCTTGGCAGCCTCTACGTGGTGGTCGAGCACCTTGACAACGAAAGCCTCGGGGCTGACATACTTGCTAACCTCTGGATAAACAACCTCACCCTTAGCCTTACCCTCATAGAGAGCCTTCTGCATAACGCCAGAGCGAACAGTAGCCATCTGAGGACGGTGGTCGGGGTTGACGATGGTAGCAACGATGTTACCACCGAAGGCAGGACGAATCTGATAGAGCAGATTCTCATATACCTTATTATTCTTCTTATCCTCGAAAGGACCAATCTCCAGCTCTGTGCAGTCAGCTGTCAGACCAGAGGTCAGTGAAGATGACACACGAGGACCGAGGTCGCGACCAATCACGGTAGCACCCATCAGACAGATCTGAGGCTGCTCCTCCTTGAAGAGGTTGACGAGGATGTCAGTGTGGGGAGCTGAGGTGTAGGGGAACAGGTCCTTAGCGTCGAAGACAAACAGTTTGTCAACGCCGTAAGGCAGAATCTGATCCTCCACCTTGCCCTTGATGCCTGTACCGGCAACAATGGCGTGGAGCTCCACCTTGAGTTCATTGGCGAGCTTGCGACCCTTGGTCAGCAGCTCCTGAGATACTTCCTGTACCTGAGTACCTTCTATTTCGCAATATACAAAAACGTTATTCATATTGTTCTTAATTTAATGTAGATAGAAGAAGTTAGAAGGAGATATGTGGCTTTCGCCACGAAGATAGAAGACGTTACTTTTGCAATTGAGATGTGCAGAACTATTGTCCTCTATCTTCTTCTATCTTCCTTTATCTTCTTTTATCTCCTTTCATTAGCCAATGATTTTCTCTTCCAACAATTCTTTGATCATACCTTCGATATCAGCATCAGAAGCCGTCAAAGTCTTCGACTCCTTAGCCTGGAACACGATGTTCTTGATGGCCTTCACCTTCGTGGGTGAGCCACTCAGACCACACTGGTTCACATCGCCATCTACATCAGCTACGCTCCACTGGTTGAGTGTCAGCTCGGGGCGCTGCTCATACAGATAGTCGTATGGGGTACCCTCGGCAGGACGCTCCATAGGACAAGTAGCGCGCTTGTACTTCATCACCAGTTTAGCGTTCTGGGGACGACAGGGAGCAGCACTACCGTTAACAGTGAGAACTACGGGCAGAGGAGCCTCAACAGTCTCCACACCACCGTCGATGACACGCTTCACGGTAACCTTCTTAACTCCATTAACTTCCTTAACGTCTTTAACTTCCTCTACATAAGTTACCTGGTTGAGGCCCAGCTTCTGAGCTACCTGAGGACCTACCTGAGCGGTATCACCGTCGATGGCCTGACGACCACCAATCACGATGTCTACGTCGCCTATCTTCTTGATGGCGGTAGCCAGTGCGTAAGAAGTTGCGAGAGTATCGGCACCAGCGAAGAGACGGTCAGTGAGCAACCAACCGGTATCTGCACCACGATAAAGTCCCTGACGGATAATCTCACCTGCACGTGGAGGACCCATCGTGAGGATTCCTACTGTTGAGCCTGGGTTCTGCTCCTTCAAGCGAAGGGCCTGCTCCAAGGCATTCAAATCTTCTGGATTGAAGATGGCGGGCAAGGCAGCACGATTTACAGTGCCTTCGGCAGTCATGGCGTCCTTACCCACATTTCTTGTGTCGGGTACCTGCTTAGCAAGTACTACAATTTTTAATGCCATATTATAAATAATAATGTGTAAAAATGATATCCTTTTCAAAAAGCGCTGCAAAGGTACTACTTTTTACGGACACAGCCAAATAAAGATGCACAAAAACAGCCCAAATGTGCACACTTCGACTGTTTTGTGCATGATAGTTTCCATTATTTACAGCTTATTTCTTGTCGTAAGCGTGCTGAGGATAGTCTGTCGTGAAGTGCAGACCGCGACACTCTTTGCGCTCCAAAGCCCAACGGGTAATGAGGTACCCCACATTAATCATATTACGCAATTCGCAGATGTCCTTCGAGGCTTTGACACGCTTGAAGAGGCGTTCGGTCTCCTCGTAAAGCATGTCAAGACGGTCCCAGGCACGATGCAGACGCAGGTCTGAGCGTACGATACCTACATAGTTGGACATGATCTGGTTGACTTCCTTGACACTCTGCGTGATAAGCACCTTCTCTTCGTTGGTCATGGTGCCTTCGTCGTTCCATTCGGGAATGCGGTCGTTGAACTCATACAGGTCGACATGCTCCAGCGAGTTCTTGGCAGCAGTCTCTGCATAGACCACAGCCTCGATGAGTGAGTTGGAGGCCAGTCGGTTGCCGCCATGCAGACCTGTGCAGGAACACTCACCAAGCGCATAGAGGCGCTGGATGCTGGTCTGTCCGTTGAGGTCGACCTTGATGCCGCCACACATATAGTGGGCTGCTGGGCGCACGGGGATATAATCGGTCGTAATATCGATACCCATCGACAGGCACTTCTGGTAGATATTGGGGAAGTGCTTACGGGTCTCGGCAGGGTCCTTATGGGTAACATCCAGACAGACATGGTCCAGTCCGTGAATCTTCATCTCCTTATCAATGGCTCGCGCCACGATATCGCGCGGTGCCAGACTGAGACGCTCGTCGTATTTCTCCATAAAGGTCTCGCCATTGGGCAACTTCAAAATGCCGCCATAGCCGCGCATTGCCTCAGTAATAAGGTAGGCGGGGTGTGTCTCCTTGGGATTATGGAGCACGGTGGGGTGGAACTGTACAAACTCCATATCGGCAACTGTTCCCTTGGCACGATAGACCATGGCAATGCCATCGCCTGTAGCAATAACGGGGTTGGAGGTCGTCACATAGACGGCACCGCAGCCACCGGTACACATCACGGTAACCTTGGCGAGATAGGTGTCGACTTTCTGCGTGTCGGGATTGAGTACATAGGCACCATAGCACTGAATATTGGGTGAGCGGCGTGTCACACGAACGCCCAAGTGGTGCTGGGTGATAATCTCCACCGCAAAGTGGTTCTCCTTGATATCGATATTGGGATTGTTGCGCACGGCAGCCATCAGTCCGCGCTGTATCTCGGCTCCTGTATCGTCAGCATGGTGCAGGATGCGGAACTCCGAATGTCCGCCCTCACGGTGCAGATCGAAATTGCCATCGCTCTTCTTGTCGAAGTTGACACCCCAGTTCACCAGTTCACGAATCTGCTCGGGTGCCATCTTTACTACTTGCTCCACGGCTTTGGGGTCACTGATATAGTCGCCCGCAATCATCGTGTCTTCAATATGTTTCTCGAAGTTGTCGAGTTCGAGATTGGTGACCGATGCCACGCCACCTTGGGCAAACGAGGTGTTAGCCTCATCGAGCGATGTCTTACAAATCATACACACCCTACCCTTGTTGGCGCGAGCCACCTTCAAGGCATAGCTCATACCGGCTACGCCAGCTCCTATCACGAGGAAATCGTACTTGTAAACCATTCTTTTTTTAAGTTATACGGTGCAAAATTACAAATTATTTTTGTATTTTTGCAAACGAAATGAAGAAATATCTGTTTTTATTACTATTATGGTGTCTTTCAGCGCTGTCTTTTGCACAAGACAGCCTGCGTATCAGGCTGGACTCGCTACTGGAGGATTCGATGTTTGAGACGTCGCAGGTGGGGCTGATGGTCTATGACCTGACAGCAGACTCGGTATATTACCAATACAATGAGCGCCAGCTGTTGCGACCAGCCTCAACGATGAAGTTGGTGACGGCCATCACGGCGCTGGACCAGTTAGGACCCAACTATGACTTCCAGACACACGTCTACTATACTGGCTACATCAAAAACCGCACACTGGTGGGCAACATCTACTGCGTAGGTGGTTTCGACCCCACCCTGACACTGGGCGACGTGACTGACATGGCGCTGAGTGTGCAGCAGTTAGGCATTGACAGCATTGCCGGCATGCTGGTGGCTGACCGCACGATGAAGGAGCCAGTAGACTATGGTGAAGGCTGGTGCTGGGATGACGACAACCCTTTGCTGACAGCGCTATCCATTGGCAGGAAGAACATTTTCCTGACAACCTTCTCTGAGGAGGTGGCCAGACTAGGCATCAACCTGGAGAATGTAAGACTGGTGGAAGGACAAGTGCCTGGCAACGCACGCCATCTGACGACAATCCGTCACAACATCTCTCGGGTGCTGGACCGTATGATGAAGAAAAGCGACAACTTCTACGCGGAGGCTGTCTTCTACCAGACGGCAGCGAGCGTTAGAAAGCATCATGCCAAAGCTTCTGACGCACTGGGTGTTACTCGCAAACTGCTGAAACGGCTGGGACTGGATGCCGAGAGCTACCGACTGGCAGACGGCAGTGGTCTGTCACTCTACAACTATATCAGTGCAGAGTTGTTGTGCCGTCTGCTGAAATATGCCTGGCAATCGCCCCAGATTCATGATGCGCTATGGTTCTCGCTGCCTATTGCCGGAGTTGATGGCACACTGGAGAAGCGCATGATGAAGACCGTTGCTGAGGGCAACGTACGTGCCAAGACGGGTACGGTGACTGGTGTTTCTTCGCTGGCAGGATACTGTACGGCGGAGAATGGTCATCAACTCTGCTTCAGCATCATCAACCAGGGCATTATGCGTGGCGCTGACGGCAAAGCATTCCAAGACCGCTTCTGTCAGACGCTGTGCGGTGAGAAGGAAGAAGTTAGAGAAGTTAGAGAAGTTAAAGGAGTTAAAGGAGTTAAACGCTCTGTACGTAGCGCTCGAAAGCATCGCGGTAGGCGTCGGTGACACGAATTACCTCGTCGCCAATATATACACATAGGTTACGGTCAACCGTTCTTATCTTGTCCAGACGGACAACATAGGAGCGGTTGATTCGCATAAAGGCATCTGCAGGCAGGGCATCCTCCACAGCAGTCATCGTCATGTGGGTGGTCAATGGCAGGCGCTCGCCATCTATATGGAAACGCACATAGTCCTTCATGCCCTCTACATACAGTATATTGTCGAAGTTTACCTGACGCAACTCACCATCAACACGGATGAACATCGTCTTTGGTGCTGCCGGAGCCTCCTTTTGATGACTGAACCACTGTTGCGCCTTCTCTACAGCAGCAATGAACTTGTTGTAGCGGATGGGCTTCAAGAGGAAGTCGACAGCAGAGACCTCGTAGCTCTCGAAGGCATACTCCTTGAAAGCCGTGGTGAAGATTACCTTCGTACCCTCTGGCAACATGTGCGACAGTTCCATACCGTTCATGTCAGGCATCTGGATATCCATAAAGGCCAGATTGACGGGATGCTCGCGAAGCCACGCCAGCGCCTCGACGCTATCGGTAAAGGAAGTCTCCAGACGCAGCTGGGGTGTTTTCTGCACGAACGACTCCAAGAGTTTGACGGCCAGCGGCTCGTCATCGACAATGATGCAAGTGAGTTCAGAATTCATAGTTTATAATTCGATGGTGATTTTCACCTTATATATATTATCTTCAAGGGTTTGCTCCCACGTATAACGGTTCTGGTAGATGAGGTCCAGTCGCCGACGGGTATTCTCAAGACCTATTCCCGAACCACTACGGTCTGTATCACTCTTGGGGAAGTTGGTATTCTCGCAGGTGAAGGTAAGCTGATGCTCGTCGGCAGTGAGTGCGATATCAATGCGTGAGTCGCGATTGCTGCTGACGCCATGCTTAAAGGCATTCTCGATGAGCGAGATGAAGAGCAGCGGAGCGATTTCCAACTCTGAACTATGGACTGTGAACTGTGAACGAACTTCCGTTTTCTCGTTGCAGCGCAGCTTCATCAGCGCAATATAGTTTCTCATGAATTCCACCTCGCCACTGATGGGTACAGTCTTCTTATTAGTCTCGTACATGGCATAGCGCAGCAGGTCACTCAGCTGGGCAATGGCATCTTGTGCAGCATCGGGGTCAATCTGCGTCAGACTGGAGATATTGTTCAGCGTATTGAACAGGAAGTGCGGATTAATCTGGTTCTTCAACCATGCGAGTTCAGCCTCCGTATTCTTGGCCTTCTCTTCTTTCAGCTGCTGGCGAATCTGGCGGGTATGGATAAAGTGACGAATACCAATGGCTATAGCTGCTATCATACAGTTGAGCACCAGGAACATCAGGAATCCGCCAAAGAAGCCAACCCACATATTGGTGTCCATCGCCGGCATGTTGGGAATACTGTCTCGGTTCAAATAAACCAGGAAGAACTGGTAGTTGAGCCCCAAAATCAGTACGAGGTTGATGAGTACGAACCACCAATGGCGCCGCTTAAAGAAGAGGTACGGGCCCAGCAGGTAGAAATTGACGAAATAGACAACCACTGGAGCTTGAAACAATCCCCATACAACATAGAACGATGTCCGGGTGGCTGTCACGTCCTGTGTGCTCAGGAATGTAGCCAGTGGCAGTGCGAACAGAACCACTGTCCAAACTGCCACTTGTGCTACAAACAGCCACATATCTTTTTTCTGTATCTTCACCATACGGCTGCAAAGATAATCATTTTTTTTTAATTACCAACATTTCCGCTGCCAACACTGTTAATCGCCTCACCACTGCTCTGGTGTTCGATGTAGTCGCTCTCTACGCGGCTGCGACGCTGCATAAACTGCTTCTTCGTGTTGCCGAAGGTGTAAGAAACGCTGACTGACACGCTCTGCATAGGCACCTTGATGTCCATCTTGTTGGTGAAATCCTTACCCTCGGAGTAGCTATTGATAGCCAGTGCACCACCATTGCCCAGACCCGTCATACCCATGACGCTGATGGTCAGTTTGTCGTCGAAGAACGACTTGGAGAGTGTTCCTGTCAGCATGTTGAAGCCACTGCTCCAGCCCTGCAGGTTATAGCTCTTGGTAGAGGTGATGAGATAGGCACTGAGCTTGATATCCCAGGGCAGTGTCTGCTGCAGTCCTGCCATCACGTTGGCATGCCAGCCGTGGTTCTGCAGGTCGAGGGCCTTGGAGCGCATGTCGCTATAGTCCACGGCACCGTTCAGGAAGAGGCGCGTATTCTTGTGTACCAACCAGTTGACATAGGCATTCAGACTGGTCATGTGGTTCTTGGCAGTATTGTCGTAGGTGGTGTTCAACAGGTTGTTGCTGTCATAGAAGGAGTACGACTCGATGGCGTTGTCTGTAAAGCTATGGCGCAGGTTCACGCTGAACATCATCTTGGCAGAGAAGGAGTTGAAGGCCAGGCCGATGTTGTGCGACTTCTCGGTATCGAGGTCGGGATTACCATACGACAGCATGGTGGGGTTCGAGCGGTCCACATAAGGGTTCAGATAGGTGATGCCTGGACGTGAGATGCGCATATTGTAAGTCAAGGCGATATTGGTGGCGGGGTTCAGACTGTACGACAGACTGGCTGAGGGTACGAGGTTGCCATAGCGTGTAGAGAAGTCGTTGCCCTTGCCCAACTGGTAGCTGACATCCTGCCAGGTCTGCTCGTAGCGCAGACCAGCCTTCGAGCTGAAGTTGCCGAAGCGGCTGACGAGTTCTGCATAGCCTGCCAAGATGCTGTTATTATACTTATACTCTGAACTCATCTGGTCGCTATAGACACCCTGCAGATAGTAGTCGGCATCTGACGTAGCTCTGCGGAAGCTGTACTTCAGACCGGCATTCAGCGTGTGGGCAGTGCTCAACGGTGTGGTATAGTCCACCTGGAAGATATGGTCGGTGGTGCGCTCCTTGTTCTCTGAATAGCGGTCGGTCAGATCCATGCCGGGGAAGGTAGTCGACTGGTCAAAGCCGCTCTCCATCTCACTCTTCGTGGGGGCATAGGTCAGCTGGTAGGTCAGCGTGATACTGCTGGTACGAGCATCGTTCAGAAAGCGCTGATAGTCCAGACTACCATTAAACGAGGTACGGCGCATCTTGGTATCGTTGGTATTGCCATAGGAGAAGTCTGTGCCATACATCCCACCGCCAAAGGTGGTTTTCGTCAGTCCGTCGCTATTCATATTAAAAGAGGTGATACCTGCTGTCAGACCGATAGAACTCTTGGCATCAAGTTCATAGCCCAGCGTCAGATTGCCCATGGTAAAGGGTATCTTCATCTTCGACTCCGACTCAGAGAGCATGGTCGACGAGAGTGCTCCTAACTGTGTACGCTCCATAGTGGTCGTCGTAGTACCTGGAGTCTGCTTGCTATAGGTGATGTTGGTGCTGTACGACAACTTGCCCTGCTGACCGCTGACAAAAGCGCTACCACCCAACTGGCGGTTGCCGGCCTGCACGCGGAGGGTACCATTGTAGCCGTTGAGGCTCTCTCCACCACCCATCATAGTCATCATCTCCTTGTTCATCACGATGTTCAGCACACCTGCCCCACCCTCTGCGTCATACTTGGCACCAGGGTTGGTAACAACCTCGATAGACTTCACCATCGAGGCAGGCATAGACTTAAACACCTGACTGGGCGCAGAAGACATCATCATATTGGGCTTGCCATCCACATACACCTTGAACGAGCTGCTGCCATTCACCGTAATGTTGTCCTCACCATCTACGCTGACCATGGGCACCTTGCGCAACATGTCGAGAACGGTAGAGGCCTTGGCGTCTTCATCGTTCTTGACATCGTAGCTGAGTTTGTCGGCATCGGCCTTGACAAGTCGGCGCATGCGGGTTACGGTGACACCATCCAGATCCTTCGACCAGGTAATGCTGTCGTTAGCTTTCGTGTTAGTCTCCTGAGCCATTACGATGGTAGCCATGGCTGTCATTGCGAGTGTGAGAATAGTTGTTTTCATCGTTTTATGCGTTTTTGATTTAATTTTCTGCTGCAAAGATAAGGTATATTGCCTTATATACCAAATGACTTTCGACGAAATACGGCCCGTCTTTCGACGAGATTATTGCACGAAGAGGCAAAAAGAATGATAAAAAGTATGGCTATTTCCTTTTTTCTTATTAACTTTGCCAACCGAAAACAAAATATACTTCTATGAAAAAGATTTTTCTGACGACACTGGCCGTTATGCTCTGTTGGGCTGCCGGCAACGCTAAGGTAAACGGTACAGAACCTGAAGACAACACTCCCGACGGTGTAGAGGCTGTAGACTTAGGACTTAGCGTAAAGTGGGCTAATGTGAATATGGGCGCCAAGAATTCGACAGACTTTGGCAACTACTACGCATGGGGTGAGACCAAGACGAAAGACTACTACTCATGGGACACCTATACATGGAGCAGAGGAAACTCTCCAATGCTAACCAAATATTCTAATAGCGACAGAAAGTTTCAGCTGAATCCTGCCGACGATGCCGCCAGTGCCAATTGGGGCGGTAAATGGCGCATGCCGACCGAGGCAGAGTGCGACGAGTTGGCAAACCCAGACAACTGCACATGGGAATGGACTACGAAAAATGGTGTCAACGGCTATAAGGTGACTGGCAAGAAGACGGGCAAATCCATCTTCCTACCCATTACAGGTTTCCGCTTCTACGGACGCACGCAGTTCCGTGCCGTCTATGGCTTCTACTGGACATCAACCCTCTTCACGGGCAATCCTCAGAATGCCATGTGTCTGGAGTTCAACCTCTCTGAGGTCAAAGTACATTACGGCAACCTTACCAGCAACCGCTTCAGCGGTCACTGCATCCGCGCCGTACAGGGAAAATGAGCTTTACAACGACGATACTGGAATGGTTTAAGGAGAACGGTCGGTCACTGCCGTGGCGTGAGACACGTGACCCGTATGCCATCTGGTTGTCGGAGATTATCCTTCAACAGACTCGTATAGAACAGGGGCGCCCCTACTGGGAGCGCTTCATGAAACAGTGGCCTACAGTAGAGGCACTGGCCCAAGCTACAGAGGACGAGGTGTTGCGCGAATGGCAAGGACTGGGCTACTATAGTCGTGCGCGCAACCTGCACACGGCGGCTCAACAGGTGGTTGCCATGGGTGGGTTCCCCACGACATTAGAGGGCATCAAGGCCCTGAAGGGTGTGGGCGACTACACGGCAGCAGCCATTGGCAGCATAGCCTTCGACCTGCCTGCGGCTGTTGTCGACGGCAACGTCTATCGTGTATTGGCCCGCCACTACGGAATATCGACTCCCATTAACACGACAGAGGGGAAGAAGGAGTTTACGCAATTGGCACAGTCACTGCTACCACCACAGCAGGCTTCTGCATTCAACCAGGCCATGATGGACTTTGGTGCCATCCAATGTACCCCATCAAATCCACAGTGCCTGCAATGTCCATTGCAGGACTCCTGCATCGCTTTCCGTGAGGGGCGCACTGATGCGTTGCCCGTCAAGCAAAAGACGCTCAAAGTCAAGGAGCGCCAACTGACCTACATATATATAAGGTGTAACGGCTATACGGCTATCCACCGCCGTCCTGCCGGCGACATCTGGCAGGGACTCTATGAACCGTGGCTGACAGAGCAGGTGCCACAGGGCGCTGTCTTGCAGCGTCAACACGTCAAGCACGTGCTAACCCACCGCATCCTCTATGCCGACTTCTGGCTGTGGGAGGTTGACAAACGTCCGACACTCCCTGAGGGATACTTCTGGATAAAGGAAGATGAGGTAGGCAACTATGGAGTGCCACGCCTCATAGAGCTATTGATAGAAACTCTAAACACTTAACGAATATGATAAACATTGCCATCTTTGTGTCGGGAAGCGGCACGAACTGTGAGAATCTGATACGCTACTTCAAAGATTCGGAGCGTGTCAACTGTGCCCTCGTAGTCAGCAACAAGGCCGACGCCTATGGTCTGGTGCGTGCCGAGCGCTTAGGCGTGGCGACAGCTGTAACGCCTAAGGCAGAGCTTAACGATCCGGAGGTGATGATGCCGCTGCTCAAGAAGTATGACATCCAGTTTATCGTACTGGCTGGATTCCTGCCGCTGGTACCCAACTTTCTGGTAGACGCTTTCCCCCGCAAGATTGTAAACATCCACCCTGCTCTACTGCCAAAGTATGGTGGCAAAGGCATGTGGGGACACCATGTGCATGAGGCAGTGAAGGCTGCCGGCGAAAAAGAGACGGGAATGACCGTACACTATGTCACCCCCGTCTGCGACTCTGGCGAGATTATCGCACAATTCCGTGTAGCATTGTCGCCAGACGATACTGCCGACGACATTGCAGCTAAGGAGCACTTGCTAGAGATGGAGCACTTCCCCCAGATTGTCGAGCAGGTGATCGACGAGACATTCTAAAAGACGAGAAGAGGTGCTCACGGTGAGCACCTCTTCCTTTTATTGCTTAGAGATTAGCCATCTCAATCACTTTGTCGACAGCAGCACTGAGGCCGTCGACACTCTTACCGCCAGCCTGAGCGAAGTGGGGCTGACCACCGCCACCACCCTGAATGAGCTTGGCGGCCTCGCGAACCATCTGACCGGCATTCAGTCCGTGGTCGCTGACCATGTCGTCGCTCATCATGATAGAGAGCTGGGGCTTGTTATTGTCGTGGGTACCCAGCACACAGAGCAGTGAACCCTCTACGGCTGCACGAATCTTGAAGGCAAGGTCCTTGGCAGCGGCAGGATTCATGGGCAGTACGCTGGTAACCACCTTGACGCCATTGACCTCGCGAGCCTTCTCGACGAGTGTCTTGGCAGCACGCTCCACAGCCTGTGCCTGGAAACCTTCAATTTCCTTCTTCATGCTGTCGTGCTCCTCGATATACTTCTTGATGACGCCCTGCAAGTCCTTGGCATTGTTGAAGAATGCCTTCACAGCCTTCAGGACATCCTCCGTCTGATAGAGCAGATCCTCACATGCCTTACCCGTGCGGGCCTCGATACGACGAATACCAGCGGCAACACTGCTCTCAGAGATGATCTTGAAGAAACCGATGCGACCTGTTGAACTGGCATGGATACCACCACAGAACTCACAGCTGGGACCAAAGCGAACCACACGAACCTTGTCGCCATACTTCTCACCGAACAGGGCGATGGCACCGAGCTTCTTGGCCTCATCGAAAGGTACGTCGCGATGCTCGTCGATATGGATATCCTGACGAATCATGTCGTTGACCATGCGCTCTACCTCGCGCAACTGCTCGTCGCTGACCTTCTCGAAATGTGAGAAGTCGAAGCGCAGCGTGTCGGGTGAGACAAACGAACCCTTCTGCTCTACGTGGTCGCCCAGAATCTGCTTCAGGGCATAGTCGAGCAGGTGGGTAGCGGTATGGTTGGCGGCAGAGGCGTTGCGCTTGTCAGTATCTACACAGGCCATGAACTCTGCGGCAGGGTTCTTGGGCAACTGCTTAACAATATGCACGCTCTGGTTGTTCTCGCGCTTGGTGTCAACAATCTCGATGGTCTCATCCTCGTTGACGAGTACACCACTGTCACCGACCTGACCACCCATCTCACCATAGAAAGGAGTGGCGTCGAGTACCAACTCATAGAACTCGTTCTTCTTCTGGGTCACCTTGCGGTAGCGCAGAATATGACAGTTGTATTCAGTATAGTCGTAACCGACAAACTGCTGTTCGCCGGCCTTCAGCTCTACCCAGTCGCTGTTCTCAACAGCAGCAGCATTGCGGGCACGCTCCTTCTGCTTCTGCATCTCTACATTGAACTGCTCCTCGTCAACGGTGAAACCGTTCTCACGACAGATAAGTTCTGTGAGGTCGAGGGGGAAACCGTAGGTATCGAACAGGCGGAAAGCCTGTACACCATCCAACTGGTTCTTACCCTGAGCCTTGAGGTCGGCCATGGCCTTGTCAAGCAAGGCGATACCCTTGTCAAGGGTGCGCAGGAAACTGTCTTCCTCTTCCTTGATAACCTTGGTAATCAACTGCTGCTGAGCCTTCAGCTCTGGGAAGGCGTCGCCCATCTCATGAACGAGTGTAGGCACAAGCTTATAGAGGAAGCCTTCCTTCTGACCGAGGAAGGTGTAGGCATAGCGTACGGCACGGCGCAGGATGCGACGGATGACATAGCCGGCCTTGGCATTGCTGGGCAGCTGACCGTCGGCGATAGAGAACGAGACGGCACGCAGGTGGTCGGCACAGACGCGCATAGCGACATCGGTGTCCTCTTTCTCACCATACTTCTGACCACTAATCTGCTCCTCAGCCTTGATGATGGGCTGGAAGATGTCGGTGTCGTAGTTAGAGTGCTTGCCCTGCAGCATGCGCACCAGACGCTCGAAGCCCATACCGGTATCGATAACGTTCATGGCCAGCTTCTCCAAAGAGCCGTCTGCCTTGCGGTTAAACTGCATGAATACGAGGTTCCAGATCTCAATCACCTGTGGGTCGTCCATGTTGACCAACTCACGACCGGGCTTCTTAGCCTTCTCCTCAGGGGTGCGGCTGTCTACGTGAATCTCTGAGCAGGGACCACAAGGACCTGTATCGCCCATCTCCCAGAAGTTGTCGTGCTTGTTACCATTGATAATGTGGTCAGCAGGAACGTGCTTCAGCCAGTACTGCTCAGCCTCGTCGTCACGCGCCAGTCCTTCTGAGGGGTCGCCCTCGAAGACGGTGACATAAAGGTCTTTGGGGTCCAGTCCGATAACATCTACCAGATACTCCCATGCCATGTCGATGGCACCTTCCTTGAAGTAGTCGCCAAACGACCAGTTACCCAGCATCTCGAACATGGTGTGGTGGTAGGTGTCGTGGCCTACTTCCTCCAGGTCGTTGTGCTTACCGCTGACGCGCAGACACTTCTGGGTATCGGCACGACGGCGCGGCTCTGGGTCGCGCGTACCTAATATAATATCTTTCCACTGGTTCATTCCCGCGTTGGTGAACATCAGCGTGGGGTCGTCTTTGATAACCATCGGTGCTGAGGGCACAATGGCATGTTGCTTAGACTCGAAGAATTTCTTGAAGGAGTCACGAATTTCGTTAGCTGTCATCATGTTATTTTACTATTTGACTATTTTCAATTCAGTTATTTCATCTTCCATTCGCCATCTACCTGCACCATCGGCACGGTGATTTCTTCTTGGGTGGTGTCACCATAGGACAACAGCAGGAAGGCATAGACCACATGAAGTGTGGAATCGGCACGTCCCACATTGGGCGAGATGGTGACTGAGCGCAGACCGGCGTGTTTCTCTTGAATGTCCTTCACATACTGTTCGTTGGCCTTAACCAACTGTTCACGATAGTCTGCAGGCAGCTGGTCGTAGACTGCCCTACCAGCCAGAAATCCATCGGGATAGCCGTCCAGCAGACGCTGGTAGAAACTTTGGGCAGCCTCGGCAGCTTGCTGCTCTGGCGACTGTTTCTCAGAACAGCTCACCCAACAGCTGAGTGCTAACAGCAAAGCGCTAGATGCTAAGAGCTTCTTCATTTCTGACGGATAAACACGTTGATGGGGGTTCCTGTCAGTGTCCAGTTGTCGCGCATCTTGTTCTCTAAGAAGCGGCGATAGGGCTCTTTGATATACTGTGGCAGGTTGGCATAGAACACAAAGGTTGGAATCTGTGTGTCGGGCACCTGCGAGACGTATTTGATCTTAATATACTTACCCTTGATAGAGGGTGGCGGTGTCTGCTCAATGAGTGGCAGCATGACCTCGTTAAGCTTGGACGTACCAATCTTGATGGTACGGTTCAGATACACCTGCTTGGCAGTCTCCAGCACTTTGAAGATGCGCTGCTTGGTAACGGCAGAGGCAAAGATAATGGGGAAGTCAACAAAGGGCGCCATACGGTTGCGGATGGCTGTCTCAAAGGTCTTGATGGCCTCCTGTGACTTGTCTTCTACGAGGTCCCACTTGTTGACGACAACGACCAGTGACTTGTTGTTCCTCTGAATGAGCTGGAAGATGTTCATGTCTTGTGCCTCAATGCCGCGGGTGGCATCAATCATCAAGATGCAGACGTCACTGTTCTCGATGGCACGGATGGAGCGCATCACGCTGTAGAACTCGAGGTCTTCGGTGACCTTGTTCTTACGACGGATGCCTGCTGTGTCAACCAGATAGAAGTCGAAGCCAAACTTGTCGTATTTGGTATAGATAGAGTCGCGGGTGGTACCGGCAATATCAGTAACAATATTGCGGTCTTCACCAATAAAGGCATTGATGATGCTCGACTTACCGGCATTAGGACGTCCGACGACAGCAAAGCGTGGTGTACCGTCCTCCAGGTCGTCTACTTCGTCGGCCTTCAACTTGCTGAGAACGAAGTCCAGCAGGTCGCCCGTACCGGAACCGGTAGCAGCACTGACACAGAACGGGTCGCCCAGTCCGAGCTTATAGAACTCATACTGACCATACAGGTCCTTACCGTCGTCTGCCTTGTTGGCAACGAGCACTACGGGCAACTTAGAACGGCGCAAGATGAGAGCCACATCCTCGTCCAGGTCGGTAAGACCGTTCTTGATGTCTACCAAGAACAGCACCAGGTCGGCCTCTTCAGTGGCCACAATCACTTGCTTACGAATCTCCTCCTCGAAGATGTCGTCACTGTTGACCACCCAACCGCCAGTATCTACTACCGAGAACTCGCGGCCATTCCACTCGCACTTGCCATACTGGCGGTCGCGCGTGGTACCGGCCTCGTCGCTCACGATGGCTCGGCGACTGTTGGTCAGTCGGTTAAACAAGGTGGACTTGCCTACATTCGGGCGTCCTACTATCGCTACTAAGTTTCCCATTCTCTCTAGTTTTTAATTGCTAGTATTTCCTGTTTCACTAGTTCTCCTAGTTAATCCAGATTATATCCAAAAATATTCAGCTCCTTGTCTGAGCTGCGCCAGTCCTTGTCGACCTTCACAAAGGTCTCCAGGAAGATGGGCTTGTCGAAGAACTTCTCCAGCGCCTTACGTGCCTCGGTAGATACTTTCTTCAATGCCATACCCTGATGGCCGATGATAATGCCCTTTTGGGAGTCGCGCTCCACATAGATGATGGCATTGATATGTATATTCTTCTCCGTCTCCTTAAAGCGCTCCACGCGTACCTCTACCGAGTAGGGTATCTCCTTGTCGTAGTAGAGCAGTATCTTCTCACGGATAATCTCACTGACAAAGAAACGGGCGGGTTTGTCCGTCAGCTGGTCTTTGTCGAAGAATGGCGGCGAATCAGGCAGAAGCTCCTTGATGCGTTTCAACAGCATGTCGACACCAAACTTGTTCTTGGCAGAGATAGGCAGTATCTCTGCATTGGGCAGCAGTGCATGCCACTTCTCGACAATCGTTGCCAGGACCTCCCCCTGTCCCTCTGAAGAATGGGTGTTCTTACCCGATTTGCGGGGTTCCTCCCCTTGGGGGAGGCTGGGTGGGGTCATATCAATCTTATTAATCAGCAACAGCACAGGAATCGTCATCTTCTGCACCTTCTCCAGGAAGTCCATATTCTTCTCGGGAGTCTCTACGACATCGGTGACATAGAGCAGCACGTCGGCATCTTGAAGGGCAGACTCCGAGAAGGCCAACATCGATTCCTGCAACTTGTAGTTGGGCTTCAGCACACCAGGTGTGTCGCTGAAGACTATCTGCATGTCATCGGTATTGACAATACCCATAATGCGGTGGCGCGTGGTCTGCGCCTTGAACGTAGCAATCGAAATACGCTCACCAACCAATTGGTTCATGAGCGTACTTTTACCTACGTTAGGATTTCCAACGATATTTACGAATCCTGCTTTATGCATATTCTTAGCTTTTAGCATTTAGCACTTAGCTTTTAGCTTAGCCAATGGCCAACAGCCAAAGGCCAACAGCTAACAGCCGTCATACGCCCACTTATAGTAGCTTGCTCCATGAACAAAGCCAGCACCGAAGGCGGTCATAATGATGTTATCTCCCTTCTTCAGCTTAGGTTCGTACTCCCAAAGTGCCAAGGGAATAGTAGCGGCAGAAGTGTTACCAAAGTGCTCGATATTAACCATCACCTGATCCATGGGCAGATCCAAACGCTTGGCGACAGCCTCAATGATGCGCATATTGGCCTGATGGGGAACAACCCATGCGATGTTGTCCTTGTTCAGCTGGTTACGCTCAGCGATGAGGGCACAGTCTTCGCTCATATTGGTCACGGCATAGCGGAACACGGTGCGACCCTCTTGATAGAGGTAGTGCAGACGGTGGTCTACCGTGAAGTGACTGGGAGGACAGACAGAACCACCGGCCTTCATGTGCAGGAAGGGCAAGCCCTTTCCATCAGCACGGAAGTAAGAGTCCATCACACCAATATTCTTTTCTTCTGTAGCTTCCAAAAGCACGGCTGCTGCACCATCACCAAACAACGGACAGGTGGCGCGGTCTTTGTAATCGGTAACCGACGACATCTTGTCAGCACCTATCACAATAATTTTTTTGTAGCGCCCGCACTGAATCATCGCTGCGGCGACATCGAGCGAATAGAGAAATCCACAGCAAGCACCCCAGAAATCGAATGCAAAAGCATTCTTCAGTCCGAGCTTACCCAGCACGATGCTGGCTGTAGAAGGGAACTTATAATCAGCCGTCGAGGTGGCGACAATGACTGCGTCAATGGTATCGGGATCTACGCCCGTCTTCTGCATCAGTTGCTTGGCTGCCTTGCGGGCCATGTAGCTGGTACCGAGACCTTCCTCAGCGAGGATGCGGCGTTCCTTAATACCTACGCGCGTCATAATCCACTCGTCATTGGTGTCTACCATACGCGACAACTCCTCGTTGTTGAGGACATAGTCGGGCACGTAGCCACCAATACCGGTGATTATCGCATTGATTTTACTCATTATTCAGCAGCTTCGTCCATTACAATAGCAATCTTGCCACGATAGTAGCCACAAGTGGGGCATACAGTGTGGTAGATGTGGTAAGCACCACAGTTAGGGCATACTGCCAGTGTGGGTGCTACAGCCTTGTCATGGGTACGACGCTTTGCGGTACGAGTGTTCGATTGTCTTCTTTTAGGATGTGCCATAATTCTATAAACTTTTAAATTCTTAAACTTTTAATTTTTTTAATTTTTCCCAGCGCGGGTCTATCGTTGCCTCTGCCTCCTCTTCGCCGCTTCGGACAGCGCCGCTCAGCTCTGCGAGCTTCTGCGTCATCGCACTATTGCATTTTCCAGGTGCATGAACGTGCTTAATGGGTATGGCCAGCATCGTAAACTCATAGATGAACCACGACAAGTCGAGTATTCCTTCGTTCTCGTCAACAATCACGGTGTCATCGGCATCGCTGTATGTGTCGCCCAACTTGACTACCAACTGGTTGTCTGTAACTATAGGCTGCTCCATGTCGTCAAGGCAACGGTCGCAGCTGACAGTCACAACACCCTCGGTATGAAACTGGAGTTCGAAAAAGCCGGTCATCTTGCGTATAGACACCGACACGTGCAACGCCCCATGTTCCAACTGTGAGCCGTCCAAAGCTGCAAAGAACTCATCGCCAAGGTTAAACTCAAAGACCTGCTGATCTTCCTTAAACCCCTTCAAATCAATCTTTAAAAGCTCTAGACTACACATAATTTCACTTTACGGGTGCAAGGATGGTGCAAATGATAGCAAAGTCAAGCCCGCTTGAACTATGCCGAATGCAGCCCATTCTCGCAAATTCGGCTGCAAAGGTACAAAGATTTAGCGACATAGCCAAATCTTTTCAATATTTTTTCATCTCTATGCGGAATGTTGTACCCTTACCCACTTCTGACTGCTTGACAAAGATACGACCTTTATGATACTCCTCAACAATGCGCTTAGCAAGGGAAAGACCAAGTCCCCACCCTCTCTTTTTCGTAGTGAATCCAGGTGTGAAGACGCTATTCAAGTCTTTTTTCTTGATGCCCTTACCAGTATCTTGCACCTCTATCACAACTTGTTGAGCATCATCAAAAAGTGTTAG
Organism: uncultured Bacteroidales bacterium; assembly: GCA_902798425.1. Taxonomy (GTDB): domain Bacteria; phylum Bacteroidota; class Bacteroidia; order Bacteroidales; family Bacteroidaceae; genus Prevotella. The sequence goes on along the minus strand of CADBWR010000035.1, from coordinate 3,413 downwards.
CGTGATAGTACCTTTGCCTTCCATGGCGTCGACAGCATTCTTACACAGGTTCTCCACCACCCACTCAAAAAGCGAGGCGTTCATCTTCACAATAACCTCATGGTCAGGCAGGTGGCGTATCATCTGCACCTGGCTGCTGGTACGGCGGTCCATATAGTCAATGACATGCTTCAGTACGTCATTCATCGACGCATCAACGGGTTCGGGCAGCGAACCGATTTTCGAGAAACGGTCGGCTATCAACTGCAGACGCTTCACGTCCTTATCCATCTCTGGCAACAGGTCGTCGTCCGGATACTGCTCCTTCAGCATCTCCACCCATGCCATCAGACTTGAGACGGGTGTTCCCAACTGGTGAGCTGTCTCTTTGGAAAGCCCCACCCATACCTTGTTCTGTTCGGCACGCTTTGACGACAGCAAGGCAAAGATGGCCACCACGACGAATATCAGCACGATGCCTAACTGCACATAGGGCCACGCCTGCAGGCGCTTCAGCATAATCGACTCGTCGTAGCACACCAGCTGCTGACCGATGCGTATCGTGTCGCCGGCTTTTATCATGCTGCGGGCATAGTCTTTTAGCTTTTGACTATTAGCCATTGACTCTTGGTTGTCATCTATATCCTTGATATTACGGAAATCATCGATATCTCCCTCACTGTTTACCACAATGACGGGGATGGTGTTGTTGCCTTCCATCACGCTCAGCACCAGCGAAACGTCCGTTGTCTCATCAGCCTCGTTAAGTGCATGCAGGGCCTGTGCCCACACCTCCATCCGGTGGCGTTCCTCTATCGAGAGGTCGCGCACCAGGAAGTGTGACACCAGCAGCGATGCCACGGCAATTATCACCGCAGCCACCACCAGTATGATCTTTACCTGTCTGATACGGTCTGTCCACTGCATACCTTATTATAACGCATGCGCAGGTGGATTATTGCATCAAGCTAAGATAATCAGGTTAAGTATGTTTTCTTACTGTGCTGGAGCTATTCCTCTGCGAAGAAGGTTCACCTGGGTGACATTGGTATAGTAGCCATTGACAAACAATCCCTTTTCGCGCAGATTCTTGACATCGTTGGCTGTAAGCAATATGCGATAGCTCGTCGCAGCCTGACCCATCATGGAATTAGAATTACCGTCATTTGCGTTATTAGCGTCACAGGAAGACATTTTCTTCATCCTTAATAACTCCTTCGAAAATCTTAACGCAACTTTAACGAATTTGGGTGGATATACCTTTATGGAATTAAAAGACTCTCTACAAAAAATAATGCCTCAAAGTATTTCTGTTGAAGTTGACCAAGCACTCATGATAAAAGAACCTAAAAATATAGATGAGACATTACCTTTTTAGGTGTTTTTTTATATATTTGCAACATAAAACTATCAAATATGAAGCTGATAACAGTACTTAAGGACTTCTCCGAGATGAAATTGGAAGAGTTTACCAATGAAAATCTCACAAATAGATTTTCTAATATAGCTAAAACCATATTGTATGACGGCTATATCAGAGTGAGAAATGACTATCGTGTGTATGTAAAGACCGTTGAGTTCTACTTCCATGCTGAGAACGATAGTCCAATGGATGAAAGGCCTTGGAACTTCACCAGAACAAATGACGTTTGGCCTAAAGAGATCAAACAATATATGATGTATTCCGAATAAAGTTGATTTTCAAACAGACCTAACATCCCTACCATAGGTCTGCTGAAACCCGCATAAATAAAGGGAATGCGATGCATGGACTGTTCGCCATCCCTACCATTAGACCTACCATCATTCCTAACATGATCCCTAACATCAGAGCTAAAGACAGACGTCAGGTCAGAACATGGAGGATGTTACCTTTCATGGTAGGGATGATGGTAGGTCTAATGGTAGGGATGATGGTAGGGATAGAAAAGGAAAGACTCCTGTAAGGGTTTATATTACAAGAACTTACAAATCTTATGTTAGGAATGTTAGGTCTTTTTTAATATCTGTCCAAAAAGGAAGCAAAGAAAAACAGCTGATACAGACGCAAGAACAGCTGATACAAGATGTAAATCAGCTGTATCCGAAGTACAACTACAGCTATCTCCCACGCAGCAACAGCTAAGCCAGAGCTGGCTACAGCTATCTCCCGACTGTATTGCCTTTATTTATCGAGGCTACAAGATGGGTAGGTTAAAAGGTTACATGTTTTTGCGCTAAAAGTGAGCGTTATTTTGTATCTTTGCAGTCAAATAACAGTATAATGGATGACAAACAGTATCTCCTGACGCTAATCCGTGAGGGCGAGCACCAGCAGCAGGACTTCAAGTATCGTGTGTCCAATGCCCTGAAACTGGCCAAATCTGTTTCGGCTTTTGCCAATACAGATGGTGGTCGCCTCCTGATTGGCGTTCGTGACGACGGCAACATGTCTGGCGTCCGTGATGAGGAGGAAATCTACATGATGCACCAGGCAGCATACCGCTATTGCCGTCCAGAGGCCAGCATCAAGTTTGACACCTATCATATTGAAGGGCGCACCATTGTTATTGCTACCGTTCCTCCCTCTGAGCACCGCCCCATCTGCGTAGTCAGTGACGAAGGAAAGCCAAGGGCCTATATTCGTATTGCTGACGAGAACATTGTCGCTTCGCCAGTACATTTAGCCATCTGGCGCGAGTCACAAAATCCGCAGGGCACCATGTTGACCTATACAGATTCCGTCAGAAAGATTCTTGTTGTACTGCAAAATCAAGAGTTGCCCCTCAACCTTATCGTCAGATACTCACAAATCCCGCGTCCTAAGGTGATAACGCTTCTAGCACGACTCATCCGATTTCGCGTTGTCCATTGGGAGTACCGCAATCAGCAGTTCTTATTCAGCTTGTAGATTGCAGCAGCTCAGAAATACAGCTGTCTCGTCCACAGACATAGAAAAAGCCCCTGGGTCTTTCGGACTCAAGGGCTTTCCTCTCCCGCATTGCATTGCAGTACCATCGGCGCAAGCGGGCTTAACTTCTCTGTTCGGAATGGGAAGAGGTGGGACCCCGCCGCAATAACCACCTGAATATCTTCGAATGCTTAATTCTTAATGCATAATGCTTAATGCATAATTATGAATAGCACCGTATAAGGTGACCTATCTCCACAAGCAAAACCTCGATCGGATTCTTGTTCCAACACCTGAAAGTATAACTGTTTCTGTGCGCAGCCCAATCATTAAGCATTAAGCATTAAGAATTAAGAATTGCACGGCGAAAGCATTCGGGCAATTAGTAAGGCTCGGCTTTGACGTCACCGTCTTTACACCTGCCTCCTATCAACGTCCTCGTCTAGGACGACCCTCAATGGAGTTCTCATCTTGCGGATGGCTTCGCACTTAGATGCTTTCAGCGCTTATCCAAACCAGACGCGGATACCCGGCGGTGCACCTG
>CADBWR010000034.1 GCA_902798425.1 uncultured Bacteroidales bacterium | reverse complement strand
AATTCCGAAACACCAAAACTTTTCGAGAACTTTTTTCTGAAAATATAAAAGTTTTCGCATTTCATGACAATACGAAAACTCTTACACCTTATTATATATTATAGAGAGCAGTTCTACACCTCTACCTACTCAAAAACTTCTTCTAATGATTCGCCTTCACCATCCTCAGCAGAAGCACCTTCGACTGGACAAGGGTTGAAGCCAGTGGGAACATCAAAGACCTCATCTTCACTATATCCCAGTGTTTTGTCTTTGTAGATAGACTGCATATAGTAAGCAAAGACAGGAAGAGCCATTGTAGCACCCTGACCCCACACCATAGAATCGAAATGAATGTCGCGGTCGTCACCGCCAACCCACACACCGCTTACAAGTCTTGGTGTCAATCCCATAAACCAAGCATCGCTATTATTATTAGTAGTACCTGTCTTACCACCAATCTGTGCTTTCAAACCATAGCGAAAGCGCAGACGGCCGCCAGTACCGCCATCGACAACAGCCCTCAGCATATAGAGCATCTTATGGGCACTCTGTTCACTAATCACCTCATTCATGCGAGGCTGGAACTGAGCCAGAACATTTCCTTCATTATCTTCTATCCTCGTCACAAACATGTGAGCAGCGCGAATGCCATGGTTGACAAAGGCCGTATAGGCGCTGACCATCTCACCAACTGTAATATCACAAGGACCAAGACAAAGCGACATTGACGGATGAATCTCAGGATTGCGAATACCATACTCATGAAGCAAGGTAACGAAAGCCTGCGGATTCAGCTTACTCATCAGATAGGCAGAAATCCAGTTGTTTGACTGCTGCAAGCCCCACTTCAGCGTAACCATATCGCCATAGCGAGCCTTACTGCCATTTCGTGGTGTCCACGGTTTACCAGCCACCATATATGTCTGCTGCACATTAGGAGCCTCATCGCAAGGCGAGAAGCCATTCTCCATAGCTAATGAGTAGAGGAAGGGTTTGATGGTAGAACCCACCTGACGACGGCCTTCCATCGCCATATCATAAGCGAAATGCGAGAAGTCCATACCACCGACATACGCCTTAACATGTCCATTCTGCGGACACATGCTCATAAAGCCCGTACGCAGGAAGGTCTTGTAATAGCGGATAGAATCAAGGGGAGTCATCACGGTATCTATCTCTCCCTGATAAGAGAACACCGTCATTTCCCGTTTGGTACGGAAGGCCTGCATGATTTCATCCTCAGAAGCCCCCGAAGCCTTCATAGCCCTGTAGCGGTCACACTGACGGACAGAGCGCATCATAATATTGCTCACCTGTTCCATAGACAGACTGCCAGAAAACGGACCTGTCTTACGGCCTTTCTTTTCCTTGGTAAAAGCAGGTTGCAAGTATTTCGCCACATGTTCATAAACGGCCTTCTCAGCGTAGGTCTGCATGCGCGAATCAATCGTAGTGTAAACCTTTAAACCATCAGTATAGACATTATACGGATCGCCATCTTTCTTCCTGTTCTTGGTACACCACCCATAAAGCGGATCATTCTCCCAGTTGAGCGAGTCAATATAGTATTTCACCATATTCCACTCAAAATAGTCATTCCTGTCAGGCTTCTTAGCCGTCATATAACGGCGCAAGAAATCACGGAAATACTGAGCAATACCATCTTTATGGTCAGCCACATGGAACTTCAAACCAAGAGGTTCTGAAGACAATTTGTCGCGCTCCGCCTCTGTCAGGAAACCCGCTTTTTCCATCTGTGACAATACCACGTTGCGACGTTCTATGCTACGTTCGGGATAGCGCACCGGATTGAAATATGATGGGTTCTTACACAATCCCACCAAAACGGCAGCCTCCGTTATCTTCAAGTCCTTGGGGTCTTTACTAAAATACGTGTTCGACGCCGTCTTGATACCCACTGCATTGTGCAGGAAGTCGAAGTAATTAAGATACATGGTCAGTATCTCATCTTTCGTATAGTTACGCTCCAACTTGACAGCAATCACCCACTCTATCGGTTTTTGCAGCAAACGCTCCATCACGCTATGAGCTTTCTCCGAGTATAGCTGCTTTGCCAACTGCTGCGTGATAGTAGAACCGCCACCAGCACTCTTCTGTCCAAAGATACCGCGCTTAACGATAGCACGTCCAAGGGCGAAGAAGTCAATACCCGAATGCTCATAAAAACGCACATCCTCCGTGGCCACAAGTGCCTGTATTAAAGAAGGTGGCAACTGATTGTAGTCCACCATAATACGGTTTTCACGATTATAGTTCCATGTACCCAGAATCTTACCATCGGACGAGTAAATCTGTGTGGCAAAGCGATTGATGGGATTCTGCAAATCCTCGATAGGAGGCATATACCCTACCCATCCTTTCTCAATGGCGATAAAGCCCAATGTTGCCGATAGTACTCCAAGTACCAGAAGTCCCCACAATGAGTATATGATAACCTTTTTCATCGTACAATTCTTCTTAATCGCACGTAAATCAGAAATTATGTGTAATTTTGTGCCATCAAAACCCAAACAAGGATGGAAAAGCATGATTTTGTAACGATTGCCGACCTCACTCGAGAGAAAATTCTCTACATGATTGAGATGGCACAAGAGTTTGAACGGCACCCTAACCGCGAACTATTAAAAGGCAAAGTAGTTGCCACCTTATTTTTTGAACCATCAACCCGCACTCGCCTTAGTTTTGAGACAGCCGCCAACCGTTTAGGAGCACGTGTCATCGGCTTTGCTGACCCCAAAATCACAAGTGGTACAAAGGGCGAGACGCTGAAAGACACCATCTCCATGGTTGCCAACTATGCCGATGTCATCGTGATGCGCCACTTCATCGAAGGTGCAGCCCAGTATGCCTCTGAAGTCACTAACGTACCCATTGTCAACGCCGGTGACGGTGCCCATCAGCACCCCTCACAGTGCATGCTTGACCTCTATTCCATCTACAAAACCCAAGGGACTTTAGAAAACCTTAATATATATTTGGTGGGTGACTTGAAGTACGGCCGTACCGTTCATTCGCTTATTATGGCCATGCGCCACTTTAACCCCACCTTCCATTTTGTAGCGCCCAAGGAGCTGGCCATGCCCCAGGAGTATAAGCTCTACTGCAAGGAGCACGGCATCAAGTATACCGAGCACACCGCCTTCAACGAGAAAGTCATTGCCGATGCCGACATCTTATACATGACGCGCGTACAGAAGGAGCGTTTCAGCGATCTCATGGAGTATGAGCGTGTCAAGAATGTCTATGTGCTCAACAACGACATGCTGCGCCTTGCCAAGCCCAACATGAAAATTCTCCACCCGCTGCCTCGTGTCAACGAGATAGCATACGACGTTGACGAGAACCCCCACGCCTACTACATCCAGCAGGCAGGCAACGGTCTCTTTGCCCGTGAAGCCATCTTCTGCGATGTGCTGGGCATCAGTCTTGACGAAGTTAAAAACGACAAAACGATTATTGAGTAGTTAGAGAAGTTAAAGAAGATAGAGAAGTAAAGATATGAACAAGAAAGAACGTCTGGTTGCCGCCATTGAGAACGGCACCGTCATAGATCATATACCCACAAACAAGACCTATCAGGTAGCCAGTCTCTTAGGACTCTTCGACTTGAACACCCCCGTCACCATTGGTTTCAACTATCCGTCACAGAAGGTGGGTAGCAAGGGCATCATCAAGGTGTCAGACAAGTTCTTCACCGATGACGAGATATCCCGTCTCTCCGTGGTAGCACCGAAAGTCATACTCAGCATCATCCGCGACTATGAGGTAGTAGAGAAGAAGACCGTAGAGACCCCTGCCGAGATTCGCGGCATTGTGAAGTGCAACAATCCCAAATGCATCACCAACAACGAGCCGATGGCTACCCTTTTCCATGTAGACAATGGTCTGCTGACCTGCCACTACTGCGAGAAGGAGCAGGATATCAATAAGGTAGAACTCGTTTAGTCCTATTTTTTATGACTGGAACATTTGGTAAAACCATATTTTTTAGCTACTTTTGCAGCGCATTTTGAACATCCCAATCAAAAACAGTATAAACAATGGAAAGAGACAATCAGATTTTTGAGTTGATCGAGCAGGAGCACCAGCGTCAGCTGAAGGGCATCGAGCTCATCGCCAGTGAGAACTTCGTTAGCGACCAAGTCATGGAAGCCATGGGCAGCTACCTTACCAACAAGTATGCAGAAGGCTATCCTGGCCACCGCTACTACGGCGGCTGTCAGGTCGTTGACAAGGTAGAGCAGCTGGCCATCGACCGCGTTTGCAAGCTGTTTGGCGCTGAATATGCCAACGTACAGCCTCACTCTGGCGCACAAGCCAACGCAGCAGTACTGCTGGCCGTTCTGAAGCCCGGCGACTGTTTCATGGGCCTCAACCTGGACCACGGCGGTCACCTGTCACACGGTTCGCTCGTCAACACCTCGGGTATTCTCTACAAGCCCGTAGGCTATAATCTGAATAAGGAGACTGGTCGCGTCGACTACGACGAGATGGAGCGTCTGGCTCTGGAGCACAAGCCTAAGCTGATTATCGGTGGTGGTTCTGCCTACAGCCGTGAGTGGGACTACAAGCGCATGCGCGAGATTGCCGACAAGGTTGGCGCTCTGCTGATGATTGACATGGCTCACCCTGCAGGTCTGATTGCCGCCGGTCTGCTGGACAACCCTGTCAAATACGCTCACATTGTGACCTCTACTACCCACAAGACCCTGCGCGGTCCTCGTGGTGGTATTATCCTGCTGGGCAAAGACTTCGAGAATCCTTGGGGCTACAAGACTCCGAAGGGTCAGATCAAGATGATGTCACAGCTGCTGAACAGTGCCGTATTCCCAGGACAGCAGGGCGGTCCGCTCGAGCACGTCATCGCAGCCAAGGCCGTTGCCTTCGGCGAGGCACTGAAGCCCGAATTCAAGGAGTGGGCTAAGCAGGTGAAGAAGAATGCTGCCGTACTGGCTGAGGAGCTGGTAAAGCGTGGTTTCGGCATCGTTAGTGGCGGTACTGACAACCACTCTATGCTGGTAGACCTGCGCTCTAAGTATCCCGACCTGACTGGTAAAGTTGCTGAGAATGCCCTCGTCGCTGCCGACATCACTGTCAACAAGAACATGGTACCCTTCGACAGCCGCTCAGCCTTCCAGACCTCAGGCATCCGTCTCGGCACTCCTGCCATCACCACCCGTGGAGCCAAGGAGGACCTGATGATTCAGATTGCCGCTTGGATTGAGGAAGTCCTCAACGACCCTGAGAACGAGCAGGTCATCGCTAAGGTTCGTGGCGAGGTCAACGAGACGATGAAGAACTATCCTCTCTTTGCCTATTAAGAAAAAATTGCATCTCACACATAAAAAAATGAGGGCGAAGCATTGCGCTCTCATTTTTTTTTCGTATCTTTGCAAACAGAACAGGGAGCTGTGCCGGTTCGATCGGGATACTCATCAAATTACATTGAAAACCGAGCTGACTCCTCTTGTCAATGGCGGGCCACAATTCTAAGCCGAAAGGTCGGTGGATTACAACGACGGAGGGTGCTCAAATCTTTTAACAAAGGAGTTTTCATCACATCACCGGGCGGCACCCTTTTCTTTTTGTGCATTCGCTAATTGATAATTGATAATAGATAGTTATGTTTTCCGGAATCATTGAGGAGTTTGCTACCGTTGTAGCCATTCATAAAGACAGAGACAATATTGATTTCACACTGACATGCTCATTCGTGGGCGAGTTAAACATTGACCAGAGTGTGGCTCACAATGGTGTTTGCCTGACCGTGGTCAGCATTGACGGAGACAAGTATACGGTCACTGCCATGAAGGAGACCCTTGACCGCACCAACCTAGGACTGTTAAAGGTTGGCGACAAGGTCAACATCGAACGCTCTATGCTGATGAACGGGCGTTTGGACGGCCACATCGTACAAGGCCATGTTGACGAGACAGCCCGTTGCATCGCTATGGACGACGCTAATGGCTCCACCTATTTCACCTTTGAATACAAGGAAGACCGAGAGATGGCACGCAAGGGTTACTTCACCGTCGACAAGGGCTCCGTCACCGTCAATGGCGTTAGTCTGACAGTGTGCAATCCTACCCACAACACCTTCCAGGTGGCCATCATCCCCTACACCATGGAGCACACCAATTTCCAGGATATCCGCATAGGCACTGTCGTCAATCTGGAGTTCGACATCCTTGGCAAATATATTGCCCGTCTGCAACAGTTGTAGACAGAACGAGCTAACCCCTTCTATCATAGTGCATCAGCCCATGGTGCGCATACCAACGAACTTCTTTGCAAAAGTGTGCAATTATTGTCTGCACACTTTTGCAAACTTTTTTTCTTGGTGGGAAAAAGAATATTTCGTAACTTTGCATCAAACAAAAACAAAGAACCGATATGATACTGACCAACCGTGAGATTTTTCTTCTCATCATCTGCACCGTATTCTACATCACCTTATTCATATTGGTGATAAAGGCAAACCGCCAGAAGATACAACTGCTGCAGAGTCGTCTTGACAACATCCACGCCATGCAGAAGATGGCTGTCATAGAACCCAGGCAAGATGTCAACAATATCTTCTCGTCGCCTGTCTATTTGCACATCAAGCAATATCTGAACGAAGGTCGCAGCATCGCAGATGAAGACTGGAAAACGCTGGCAGAAGTAGTAAACGACACCTATCCAGGGTTCACAGAAAAGCTCTTCAGCCTATATCGTATGAGTGACCAAGACTACCATGTCAGCCTGCTCATCAAGATACGGCTGCAGCCCAAAGACATAGCCACCCTGACGGCACATTCCAAGGAGAGCATAGCCTCAACCCGTAGCCGTCTCTACCAGAAAGTGTTCGGCAAAAAGGGCTCTACCAAGGACTGGGACGACTTTATCCTCTCGATATAATAATAGTAACTAGTAAATTGTAAATTGTCAAATTGTAAATATTATGATTGAGTACTTCTTACAAAACATGTGGCAGGTTTGGGCAGTTATCGCTATCACCTGCTTGATTCTGGAGCTTTCGTCGGGTGATTTCTTCATCATCTGCTTCTCCATCGGAGCCGTTTTTGCCCTCATCACGGCAGCCCTCGGCTTAAGCATCTACTGGCAGATATTCATCTTCGCCATCTTCTCGTTGCTCAGCGTCATATTCGTCAGACCCGTAGCTCTACGCTATCTTCACAAGAACGATCCCAACAAACCGAGTAATGCTGATGCACTATTGGGACGCACGGGAAAAGTGACAGAAATCATCCAGGCAGGAGGCAATGGGTATGTCAAGATTGACGGCGACCTCTGGAAAGCTGTCAGCAAGTCGGACAGCGACATCCCCGTAGACACCACAGTGCGTGTCATTGGTCGTGAGAGCACAATTATTACAGTGGAAACGCTGTAACATGAAACATTAAAGATTAAAGATTAAATATTAAACATTAAACAATAAACATTATGGACATTATGAGCTATGTATTGATTGCCATCGTAGTACTGGTCATTCTCTTCGCCAAGATGGCATTGGTAATTATCCCACAGTCAGAAACCAAGATTATCGAGCGTCTGGGCCGTTACTATGCCACGCTGAATCCTGGTATCAACATCATCATTCCCTTCATCGACCGTGCCAAGGACATCGTTGTACTCTCTCGCGGACGCTATGCCTACTCTAACTCTATCGACCTCCGTGAGCAGGTCTACGACTTCCCTTCACAGAATGTCATCACCAAGGACAACATCCAGATGGAGATCAACGCCCTGCTCTACTTCCAGATTGTCGATCCGTTCAAGGCAGTCTATGAAATCTCAAACCTGCCCAACGCCATTGAGAAGCTGACACAGACCACGCTGCGTAATATTATTGGTGAACTGGAACTGGACGAGACACTGACCTCACGCGACACTATCAATACCAAGCTGCGTGCCGTCCTGGACGATGCTACTGACAAGTGGGGTGTCAAGGTGAACCGTGTTGAACTTCAGGACATTATACCTCCCTCTACCGTGCTGAACGCCATGGAGAAGCAGATGCAGGCTGAGCGTAACAAGCGTGCACAGATTCTGACCTCTGAGGGTGAGAAGGCCGCTGAGATTCTGGCATCAGAAGGTGAGAAGACAGCTATCATCAACCGCGCCGACGCCCAGAAGCAACAGGCCATCCTGCATGCTGAAGGTGAGGCTCAGGCTCGTATCCGCAAGGCAGAGGCAGAAGCCAAGGCTATCGAACTGATTACTGAGGCTGTGGGTAAGTCTACCAATCCTGCCAACTACCTGCTGGCTCAGAAGTATATCCAGATGATGCAGGAACTGGCACAAGGCGACAAGACCAAGACGGTCTACCTGCCTTACGAGGCCACCAACCTGTTGGGCAGCATCGGAGGCATCAAGGACCTGTTCAAAAGCGAGTAACTGCCAAGCATCCCTATTTCTAAACGTTGAAATAAAGACATCATAAAAAAAGAGGCCTCGTAAGCCTCTTTTTTTTATTTCTTCAATGGAATGGTGAAACTGAATACTGAGCCTTCTCCTTCAACAGACTCTACCATAGCATCGCCGCCATTCTTGCGGGCAAAGTCCTGACAGAGTTGCAAGCCCAGTCCGGAGCCCTCCTCGCCGCCTGTGCCGTAGGTTGTCTCACCTTTCTTGAAGATGCTGCCCACACGGTCAGAAGCAATGCCCACACCATGGTCGCGTACAGAGATACGTGCAAAGTCACCTTCACGTTTGTAGAACACCTCAATGCCTTTTCCTTCTGGTGTAAACTTCACAGCGTTCGACAAGAAGTTACGGATAATGGTCTTTATCATATCATTGTCGGCATGCACCGTCAGCTTTTCTTCCGCCGGGATATATTGCAACTGAATCTTCTTCATTTCAGCAATCATCTTGAAGATGTCTACCACACCCGGTACCACATCGTCAAGGTCGATATCCTGATAAACGACATTAAGTCGGCCAGTCTGACTCTTCGTCCACTTCAACAAGTTGTCCAGCAATTCGTGGGTCTCTTCCGACTCACGGTTAGCCTTATCCAGCAGATTGAAGATTTCCTCACCGACGACATCCGGTGATACCACATTGACAGCCAGATTCAGCACCATACGGATGCTGGCCATCGGTGAACGCAGGTCGTGGGCAATAACCGAGTACATCTTATCACGGTTGCTGATGGTACGCTTCAGCTCCTCGTTCTGCTGCACGATGATGCGCTTGGCAGCCACCAACTGTATCTGGTGCATCACACGCATGACAAGTTCCTCTTTATTGAAGGGCTTCGTCAAGAAATCGTTAGCACCTACTTGGAATCCTTTCACCAAATCACTGGGATTATTCAGTGCTGTCAGGAAGATGATAGGAATTTCCTGAGTTTCAGGATCTTTCTTCAGGATAACTGCCGTTTCAAAGCCGCTGATATCGGGCATCATCACATCAAGCAATATCAAGTCAGGCTTCTCTTTTTTAGCCTGCTCAATACACATTTTGCCATTGGAAGCTGTACACACTTGAAACTTCTCACTCGTCAAGAGAATTTTCAGCAACAGCACATTGCTAACCACATCGTCAACGATTAAGATTTTATAGTCGCTTCGATTGATTTGGGACTCAAAAGATTCGTTTAACTCCATTCTCTTAAGAACGTTTAAGGTGTTTTAAGTTGTATTCCATATGCAAAAGTAGCAAATATTTAGCATTTCGCCAAATATTTGCCCGTTTTTTTTATTCTACAGTGACCGACTTTGCCAAATTTCGGGGTTGGTCAACGTTCTTTCCCTTGCAAACAGCCACGTGATAAGCCAGCAATTGCAGTGGAATGGTAGCCACTAACGGTTCCAGACATTCCAACACGTCAGGCAGTTCTATCACCTCATCAGCAATCTTGGCAATGGTATCGTCACCTTTAGTCACCAGAGCGATTACCCTACCCTGGCGGGCCTTGATTTCCTGGATGTTTGAAAGTACCTTCTCATACATGGCGTTGTGCGTAGCGATGACCACCACAGGCATGTCCGAGTCTATCAGCGCTATAGGGCCATGCTTCATCTCTGCAGCAGGATAGCCTTCAGCGTGAATGTATGATATCTCCTTCAGTTTCAGGGCGCCCTCCAAGGCTACCGGATAGCTGTAGCCACGTCCCAGATAGAGGAAGTTATGCGCATAGGTAAACGTACGTGCCAGGTCAGCCACCTTGTCATTGGTCTTCAGCACCTCACGAATCTTCTCAGGAATCTCTCCCAGTCCTTTTACCACCTGCAGATATTCATCACGGCTGATGGTACCCTTCGCCTCACCCATAGCCAAGGCTATCATAGTGAGCACCGTAACCTGTCCTGTAAAAGCCTTCGTCGACGCAACGCCAATCTCAGGACCGACATGGATATACGTTCCTGTATCTGTAGCACGTGGAATGCTGGAACCGATAGCATTACATATGCCATAGATAAACGCTCCACGCTCTTTGGCCAGTTGTACGGCAGCCAGTGTGTCGGCAGTCTCACCACTCTGTGAGATGGCAATCACCACATCGCCCTTTCCTACTACCGGATTACGATAGCGGAACTCCGAGGCATACTCCACCTCGCAAGGTATGCGGCAGTAGGTTTCTATCAGTTGCTTGCCTATCAGTCCCGCATGCCATGAAGTACCGCAAGCCACGATGACTACCCGTTTCGCTTCCAGCATCTGGCGACGATTGTCTATAAGAGCCGACAGCGTGACGTGGTTACCCTCTACATTGACGCGTCCGCGCATGCAGTTGGTCAGACATTCCGGCTGCTCAAAGATTTCCTTCAGCATAAAGTGCGGATAACCACCCTTCTCTATCTGTCCGAGGTCAATATCCACCTTCTTCACTTTCAAGTCCTGCTCCTCGCCAAGAATACTCATCACCTTCAGCTCTTCACCCAGACGGATGACAGCAATCATACCATCTTCGAGGTACACCACCTTATCCGTATATTCAATGATAGGACTGGCGTCAGAGCCCAGGAAGAACTCGTCTTGTCCGATACCCACCACCAGCGGACTCTGTTTGCGGGCAGCAATAATCTGGCTTGGATCGCGCTTGTCAACAATAGCAATGGCGTAGGCACCTATCACCTGATAAAGAGCTACCTGCACAGCCTCCAACAAGGACAGCTGCTTCTTGACCATGATATATTCCACCAGCTGCACCAGCACCTCAGTGTCAGTATCGCTCTGGAAGGACACCCCCTTCTCTATCAACTTCTGCTTGATGTCAGCATAGTTCTCGATAATACCGTTATGGATGATGGCCAAGTTGTGCGACTGCGAATAGTGGGGGTGAGCATTGCGCGACGAGGGCTCACCATGAGTAGCCCAGCGGGTATGTGCTATACCCACACAGCCAGTGACATCCTTATCGTTGCAGTATTCTGTTAAGTTGTCAACCTTTCCTTTTGTCTTGTAGACATTGAGTTGACCTTCATTGTTTATCAGTGCGACACCAGCAGAGTCGTATCCTCTGTATTCCAGTCTTCGCAGACCTTTTATCAGCACGGGATAAGCTTCTTTCCGTCCGATATAACCTACAATTCCACACATCTTGTTTTGTCTTTATGTTCTTTTTCGGCTGCAAAGGTAAAAAAAAAATCGGCTATCCCAAGCAGAATAGCCGATTTTTTTATTAATAGAATTTGAAATATCTTCTTGCGTTATTGTAGCTGATGTCCTCCACCATTTTGCCCAGCAGTTCGCGATCGTCAGGCAGCAGTCCTTTCTCCACATCGTTTCCAAGCATATTGCAGAGAATGCGACGGAAGTACTCATGGCGCGGATAGCTCAGGAAGGAACGGCTGTCGGTCAGCATACCAACGAAGCGGCTCAGCAGTCCTAATACAGAGAGTGCATTCATCTGACGCTCCATACCATCCTTTTGGTCGTTGAACCACCAGCCTGAACCAAACTGGATCTTGCCGGGTTCGCCACCCTGGAAGTTTCCGAGCATAGTAGCTATCACCTCATTGGCGCAAGGATTCAGCGTATATAATATGGTACGCGTGAGCTTACCCTCCATGTTCAACTTATTGAGGAACTTTGACATGGCCTTAGCTGTGTTGAACTCACCGATAGAGTCAAAACCAGTGTCGGCACCCAGCAGATTGAACATCTTGGTATTGTTGTTGCGGATAGCGCCATAGTGGAACTGCTGTGTCCAGTCGCTGTCAGCATCCATCTCAGCCATGATGGTCAAGAAGCAGTGCTTGTACTGACGGGTCTCCAGGGTAGAAAGCTGCTGACCGCGCATGGCCTTCTCGAAGATAGTCTCAATCTGCGACTCGGTATACTCTTCGTCATAAAACTCCTCTATACCGTGGTCACTCAGCTTACAGCCATGCTGTGCAAAGAAGTCGTGACGCTTCTTCAGGGCGTCTACCATGTCGGCAAATTTAGTGATAGAGACGCCACTCACTTGCTCCAGCTGACGAACATAGTCAGCAAACTCAGGAGCCTCGATGTTCATGGCCTTGTCTGGACGCCATGCAGGAATCATAATGGGGTCGTCGGCAGCCTTATGGCTGGCATATTCTATGTGATTGTGCAGGTCGTCTACGGGGTCGTCGGTGGTGCAGACGCATTCTACATGGTAGTGCTTCATCAGTCCACGCGCCGAGAATTCCGGCTGCTTCAGTTTTTCGTTACACTCGTCGAAAATCTCACGGGCAGTCTTTGGCGACAGCAGCTTGTCAATACCGAAAGCGGTCTTCAGCTCCAGGTGTGTCCAGTGATACAGCGGGTTGCGCAGCGTATAGGGAACGGTCTCTGCCCACTTCTCAAACTTCTCCCAGTCGGTAGTATCCTTGCCTGTGCAGTATTTCTCGTCGACACCATTGGTGCGCATAGCACGCCACTTATAGTGGTCACCACCCAGCCACAGCTCTGTGATGCTCTTGAAGCGATGATCGTTGGCCACCATCTCAGGAATCAAGTGGCAGTGATAGTCGATAATAGGCATCTTCGATGCATGGTTATGGAACAGGTCTTGTGCTACCTCGTTGTCCAGCACGAAGTTCTTGTCATTGAATTGTTTCATAGTCTTTGTTGTTTGTCGTTTTAGTGATTATCGTAAAAGTTCTGCAAATTTAATAAAATAATTCCATACAACCGAAAAAAGTACACGATTTTTAAAGAAAAAATTACGTAAACGTTGGCGGGAAAGAAAAAATTTTCGTATCTTTGCGACATGCAAAACAAAGTATTGCTTATCTATACAGGTGGAACCATCGGTATGAACCGCAATCCCCAGACGGGTGCCTTGGAGCCTTTCGACTTCGAGCATCTGTTGCAGAACGTGCCCGAACTACAGCAGTTTGACACAGCGATTGCCACCTACCAGTTCTCGCCACCTATCGACTCCAGCGACATGTCGCCCAGACGGTGGACAGAGCTGTCGCATGTCATTGCTGACCATTACGACGACTACGACGGTTTTGTCGTACTGCATGGCACAGACACCATGGCCTATACGGCCTCAGCCCTCTCTTACATGCTGGAGAATCTGACCAAACCCGTCATCTTTACGGGTTCCCAACTGCCCATCGGACAGCTACGCACCGACGGCAAGGAAAACCTCATCACCTCCATTGAGATTGCAGCTACCAAGGATGCCGACGGCCATGCGATGGTACCGGAGGTAGGCATCTATTTCAATGGTCACCTGTTGCGTGGCAACCGCACCACCAAGCAGAGTGCTGAGGAGTTCAATGCCTTCGAGTCGTTTAACTATCCACACCTTGTCGATGCGGGTGTCAACATCGTCTACCACCGTCACCGCATGCTGCAGCCCGACTGGCAGCAGCCCATGGTGCCCCACTTCCGTCTGGACAACAATGTCATCATCTTCTCGCTGTTCCCAGGCGTACGCGAAGACCTTATCCGCCACATCATCCATACGCCCAATCTGAAGTCCATCGTCATGCGCACCTTCGGCAGTGGCAATGCGCCCCAGACCCCGTGGCTGCTCAACGCCCTGAAAGAAGGAACGCGCAATGGCAAAGTCATCGTCAACATCAGCCAGTGCATGCAGGGCAGTGTGGAGATGTGTCGCTACGATACAGGTTTCCAGCTGAAGGAAGCCGGCGTGGTCAGTGGCTACGATTCTACCGTCGAGGGTGCCGTCACCAAGCTGATGTTCCTCCAGTCGCACTATGACGACCCGGAACAAGTGCGCTACTATATGAACCGCAGCATCCGTGGCGAAATCAGCCTATAGCGGTCAGCGGTTCACCCGCTGACATCCATGATATTATTTATTCACCAAACAAATACCAAACCTATGAAAGATTTAAAAGGAACAAAAACAGAAAAGAACCTGCAGGAAGCATTTGCAGGCGAGTCAATGGCACGTAACAAGTACAGCTACTGGGCATCCAAAGCCAAGAAGGATGGTTTCGTACAGATAGCTGCCATCTTCGAAGAGACTGCTGCCAACGAGAAGGAACACGCCAAGATGTGGTTCAAGCTCCTGGAGGGCGGTGCCATCAAGGATACTGCCAGCAATCTGGAGGCTGCTGCCGGTGGCGAGTACTTCGAGTGGACCGACATGTATGCCCGCATGGCTCGTGAGGCCCGCGAAGAGGGCTTCCCCGAGATTGCCGAGAAGTTCGAGGGTGTTGCTGCCATCGAGAAGGCTCACGAGGAGCGCTATCGCAAGCTGTTGGACAATGTCAAGAACGAGCGTGTCTTCTCTAAGGACGGCGATGTCATCTGGCAGTGCGCCAACTGCGGTCACATCGTGATTGGCAAGAAGGCTCCCGACGTATGTCCCGTCTGCGACCACCCACAGTCTTATTTCCAAGTAAAGGCAGAAAATTACTAAGCTATTTTCGCGCAATAGCGTCAAATGAAAAGATATCGAATTATAGTCCTCTTTCTTTCTGTACTTAGCTCAGTCAGTCTGTTGGCAAAGTCCAACGTGACCGAACTAAGTCCGGAAGAAAGGATATTGAGCACTCCCCACTGGGAAGATCCCAAGGTTTTCGAAGAGAACAGACTCGAGGGTCACGCTACGTTCATTCCCTATGCCAACACCCAAGAACTGACCAGTGACTCCCGTTATTCGGAACCATGGTATTCCCCGTCATCCAGTAGTTTATTCCTCTCGCTCAACGGCACGTGGAAGTTCCATTTCGTCAGCGACACCCAAGAGCGTCCCGGCAGTGATTTCTTTGGTGACGATGCTGATGTAAGCAGCTGGGATAATATCACCGTGCCCTCGTGTTGGGAGATGAAGGGCTACGACAAACCCGTTTATTGCAATGTCAACTATCCTTTTGAGGACAATGCGCCCAACATCAAGCTACGCTCCGAGTTCAAGGGGAAGTTGGGCGAGAATCCTGTAGGTTCCTATCGTCGCACCTTTATCTTACCCGACGGGTGGCTTTCAAAGCGCACCGTGCTCCACTTCGATGGTGTCTATGGTGCTACCTACGTCTGGGTAAATGGTCAGTACGCAGGCTACTCACAGGGAGCCAACAACGATGCTGAGTTCGATATCACGACAATGGTGCGTGCTGGCGAGAACAATATTTCCGTGCAGGTGGTGCGCTATCACGATGGTGCCTATCTGGAGGGACAGGATGCCTGGCACATGAGTGGCATTCACCGCGATGTCTACTTGTATGCTACGCCCGAGACATATATCGCCGACCACGTCATCACAGCTGACCTCGATGCCGCTACCGGCTATCATAGCGGTACACTCAATGTAGAACTGACGATGGGCACCATAGGGGTCTCCACCTATGGGTATATTGTAGAGGTGGAGCTGCTCGACAACGATGGCACAAGCATCAAGAGTGCGAAGTCTACGACTTCATCGGACAATGCCCCCATTCACCTTCAACTGACTGGCCTTACCAATCTGCGGCTCTGGTCTGCCGAAGACCCGCAGCTCTATACTGTCATCGTGCGCCAGATGGATAGCAAAGGCGAAGAGCTGATGGTGTTCTCTACCAAGTATGGCTTCCGCCACATCGAGCAGCGCGGAAATCTTGTTTACATCAATGGTCAGCGCATCTACTTCAAGGGTGTCAACACACAGGACACGCACCCTGTGACAGGCCGCACCCTGGGTTTCAAGACGATGGTGAAGGACATCAAGATGATGAAGCAGGCCAACATCAATACCGTACGCACCAGTCACTACCCGCGTCAGGCCAAGATGATGGCCATGTTCGACCGTTACGGCATCTACGTCATGGACGAGGCCGACATCGAGAGCCACAAGGACTGGTCTGACCATGCTCCCAAGGGAACGCTTGCCAGCAGAGACGACTACCAAGGGCAATACATTGACCGCGCCACGCGCATGGTGCTACGCGACCGCAACCATCCCAGCGTCATCTTCTGGTCACTGGGCAACGAGGCTGGCCTCGGTCCCAACTTGGAGGCTGCCTGCCAGGCTATGCGCCAGCTGGACAACCGTCTTATCCACTATGAAGGTCACGCCACTAACAGTTCCTTCAACAACATCACGGATATCCATTCCAACATGTATCCTAACCTTACCGTTGTCAAGAACAATGTCAACGGCAACTGGCCCTACTTCATCTGCGAATATGCACACTCCAAGGGTGCCGGGCTGGGCAATATGAAGGAGTTCTGGGAACTCATCGACGGTTCGTCAGCCGGTCTGGGGGCCTGCATCTGGGACTGGGTAGACCAAGGTATCTTCGACCCCGCCGACTTAAAGGACGTAGACCCTGACGACGAGAAAACATGGCCTAAGCAAAACGGCTTCTATAAATTGATGGCAGGTTACGACTTCCCCGGTCCTGACCAGAACGACGTCACAACCAGTCTGAACGATGGTGTCGTCACTGCCGATCGCAAGTGGTCTGCCGAGCTGAATGTTGCCAAGCACGTCTACCAGTATGTGGACTTCAACAGCTACGACAAGAATACGCATGAACTTACCATCACTAACCGCTACAACTTCCTGAATCTCGACCACTTCACGCTGCACTACAATGTGCTGCAGAATGGTAACATCATCGACGGCGGAGACCTCCCTCTGCCTGCTACGGCGCCAGGAGAGCAGACTACCATTACGCTGCCCATCAGTACTGATGATGTCGATGCCACCGCAGAACTGCTGCTCAATGTCGAGATACAGCTGAAGGAGTCTACCGCCTGGGCAAGACCTGGCTACACTATGGCGTGGGAACAGTTTACCCTGCAAGAGCGCCCTGCTACCCTACCTGCTGTTGCTCCTGCAGCCGAGGAGGACGTGCTGCACCTCATAGAGAACGCCACTACCTATAGCATTGTGGGCACCCATGTCAGCATGACCGTCAGTAAGACGGGCATCGTGAACAACTTGAAACTGAAGGGTGAGCGAATCATCACAAGCGATGGAGCACCCGTCTACAGCAACTTTCGCTACATCTCTCACGACCCGCACGGCGAGAAAGGCAGTTCACAAGGCGCCACTACCGTCAGTTGCCAGCTGGCCGATGACCAGCAGACGGCTACCGTTACCCTGACAGCACCTGGTGACCGCTGTGCCACAACATTCGTCTACACGCTCTATGCCGCTGGTGTCGTAGACTTGCAAGCGACCTTCGTACCGCAAGACAACAGCGCCACTATGAAGGCTGGCAAGTCGCAGCTGCGACGCATCGGTCTGAAGATGAAGCTACCCGCCGAGCGCGAACAAGTGGAGTACTATGCCCAGGGCCCCTGGGAGAGTTTCGTTGACCGCCAGAGTGGCAACATTCTCGGGCGCTACCAGACTACCGTCACTGATATGTTCGAGAGTTACAGCCATCCCCAGAGTTGCGGCAACCGCATGTCACTGCGCCAGCTGAAGCTGTGGGACGATAACGAGATGGCCGAGGGAAAACTTATCATCACAACGCTCGGACAGGTTGACTTCTCGCTCATGCACTATGACGAGGAGACCTTCAAGGCAAGCAAGCTGCATCCCTGGGAACTCACTGACGGCAAGGCGGTCTATGCACACTTCGATGCCTATCAGCGGGGCATTGGCGAAGCTACCTCCAACGTGGGTGTACTCGACCAATATCTCTGTCCTACGACACCACAGACCTTCACGCTACGCTTCGAGTTGGACAATGCCCATAGCAGAAGTGTCACTCGCGGAATCCTGCGTGAAGCTCTGGAAGAGGCAGAGGCCATCTCGATTCCTACAGACAACATCGGTACGGGTGCCTTCCAGTTTCCTGCAGCTCCCATCACTGCCATCCAGGAGGCTATAGCCGCCGCACAGGCTGTCTATAACAATGCCACGCAGAAGGCTGAGGTCTACCAGACTGCTGCTGACCAGCTCACGGAAGCCGTAGCAACGTACACACGCGTTAAGGACGAGTTAAACGAGCCTACTGCCGAGCGCTACAACATCTTCCTGCATGACAGCGGCGACAGCAACGACGCCTATGCTGTCACCATGAACAAGGGAACGCATCCTGAGCAGGGCAACTATGGTGCTAAGTTTCTCACCTCCGAGGCCGACGTCAACTACATTCAGGCATTCCGCATCACGAAGACTGCCGGACAGAACCGTTACACCCTCAGCTACACCACCGACGACGGTAAGACGCGCTGGCTGTGCAACGGACTGCAATGGAACCCCGAAAGCACGGACGAGCTGCTGCTGCGCGACATCCGCACCACGGACGATGAGAGTCTGGCACAGGTCTTTGAAATCCAGTATGTCAAGATGCTGGGCGACACACCTTGCTTTCTGTTGGTCAACACTGATGTAGGCGAGCCCATCGGTCACGACGATGACAACAACATCTACACGGCCAACGCTGCCACCTTCTCCTTTGCCGAGGCGCAGCAGGCCATCGTACCCGTTGCCATCGATGCCAATACCCAGTATGCCACACGCATCTTCCCCTTCATCCCCACCCTGCCAACAGACGTGAAGGCCTACCAGTACATCGGTACAACGACGAAGGACGGAGCCACCTATGTGCTGCTGGCTGAACAACAAACGCTGGCAGCCAATACTCCCTACATACTCTATGCGCCTAACGGCTGCTACAGTCAACCGCTCAAGGGTTGGGGTACTGCATCGCTGCCCACCTACACCAGTGGCAGTCTGACGGGTGTCTACCAGCCCACCACAGCACCCATCGACAGTTATGTGCTGGTGAGCGCAATGGGCAACAATGCCGTATTCTGTCAAGTCAGCAGCAACCAACACGTCATTGACAGCTACCGGGCCTACCTCATAGCACCCACAACAGCCGACTATCTCTATCTGGACAGCAGCGCGACGCATAGCTCCCTTCTCACCACGTCAGCCACAGCAGCTCACTGCACTGCTGTCTACGACTTACAGGGACGCCGCATCGATGCTGCCTCCAAGCGTGGTCTTTACATCATCAGACTCAGCGACGGCACCACACAAGTAACACCATTAACACCATTAACCCATGTACGACCAAATTAAGAGTGATGCTCTCTTTATCATGCTGTATGGAATAGTGACGGTTACGGCCATCGTGGCCAGCTGTTACTTATGTTTCCGTCGGGGCAATGCCTTCGACGTAACCATTACCACCCCTCCACGGCTGCGCTACAGAACAGCATTGTTCTTTGCCTTCCTTGCATTGAGCCATATATGGTACATGCCGCTTTTCTTTCTCACCACCGAAAGCGCCATCTTGTACGATCTTGCTGGCGGTATACTCGATTGTATGACGATATTCCCCACGGCCATCGCCGTACTGTTCGCCATGCTGCAAGACCGCAAGCGATCCCTCTTGCCTATTATCATTATCATGATTCCCCTTTTGGTTTTACTGTCGCTGTGCATAATAACCGAAAGCAAGGATATAGCAATGGTAGCCTTTGTCTATTATGGCCTCATCTGGGTTGTCCTCATTATATATATGGTACGTGAGTTGAAGCGCTATGGCCGCTGGCTGCGCAGCAACTATGCCGACCTGGAGCATAAAGAGGTATGGCAGAGTGTTGCAGCACTCTTCATCATGCTGACATCGTTCGGTCTCTACCTGTTTGTTGCTGAGAATGTGTTTATAGAGTACACCTTGCAGTATGTCATTCTGATAATGATTATCTACCTCCTTTGGCGCGTAGAAACACTGAGCGACCTAAGCCTCTCTCAACAGCAGCAACCTATTCCCGTGGAAAAGGAAACCACAGAAGAGGTTAATGAGACGAGCGAAACGAATGAGAGCAAGCTCTCTCCATACATCATGGGCAAGATGGAGCGTCTGCTGCTGCGTCATTGTGTCGACACCCTGCTCTACCTGCAACACGACCTGTCCGCTGAACAGCTGACCATGGTCATTGGTACCAACCGCAACTATCTCAGCCGGTATTTCTCCCAAAAAGGCATCAGTTACAATACCTATATCAATCAGCTGCGCATCAATCATTTCATCGAGCTCTATTACAAGGCTGTTGCTTCAGGTAAGCCCTTCACCGTCCAGCAGTTAGCTCAAGAGAGTGGCTATCGCAGCTACAGTACTTTCGCACTCGCCTTCAAGCAACGCACAGGTCAGAACGTCACAACCTGGATAAGCGACGCGTCAAACCACGTAAACCAGGAAAACAATAAAAAGCGGGAATAAATTCGACTCTCAGAGACAATCAGGGAGCAGGAACCTTTCCAAACCGGATAGTATTGCCCACGTCTTGACAGGGAAGATATCAGGCAGTTGGTATCAAGCACAATCTTTCTACTTGGCATACTTGTATGGAGTGCGAAGGTGTTCTTTAAGAACGGCCTCGTTTTTCTCATAAAAAAAGCATTTTATACAGAAAAAGGTGTTCACAAATTTGTGAATACCGATTATTATTATTATCTTTGTCCCCGAAAAGTGAACGAAGTATGATTGTAACATTCGAAGAAGACTATCTCAGAGAGCTCTATGAGGACGGGCAAGCCAGCGATAAGAAACATCGCTTTCAACCCCAAATCATTAAGAAATATACTCGTGTGGTAGACTTGATGATGGAAGAGGCAAATGTGATGGGCCTGACCAAATACGGTGGTCTGCACTACGAGCGTCTACATGGAGACAAGGAAGGTCTTTCGTCGGTGAAGATAAACGATCAGTATCGCATTGAGTTTCGCGAGATTCTTGAGGGTGATAAAACCATTGCAGAGATGGTGAGTTTAACGGAATTGTCGAACCATTATAAGAAGACATGATTATGGTACACGTAGAGGGAAAAGACGACAGAATGGTTGCCAACAATTTGGAACCGCACTACCTGACCCATCCGGGTGAGGTGATAAAGGACGAGTTAGAGTATCGTGGCATCAGTCAGCGACGATTGGCTGCGGAGATTGGCGTGCCTGCCAGTCAGCTGAACGAGGTGCTGAACGCTAAGCGCCCTCTGAGTGCTGAGATGGCGCTACTTATCGGCCAGGCACTGGATTTAGATGCAGAACCATTACTTGGACTACAAATGAAATACAACTTACTGTCGGCAAAGCGCAACAAAACATTCTTGGAGCGACTAAAGGAAATACCAAGAATTGCTGCAGTATTTTAATATTTCATAAACCACACGAAAAAAAACGGAAGTCATCAGTCGGCTTCCGTTTTCTGTTTTATTCTTAAAAAGTGGATCTGTGGGATACCCGAATTTTTACCATGTCCAGGCTGTGGGGTCGCCGCTGGTGTTGTCCGTCGTAGCGTAGCGCTGATTCGTATAAGCGACCCATGCGCTACCGTTCCAGCCGTATAAGGTGCCCGAGACAGTGCCTTTAACGGCTTGTGTCCCATCTTCGCCAGCAGCCAGATATAAAGCACCGCCATTGATGGTGAGAACACCAACTGTATTATTTAAATATACGGCCCAATTATCACCAGTGACCGCCTGTGATTTCACTGTGCCTCCGTTGATTGTGAATGTTTTTGCCCTGATGGGGTCCGTACTACCTGTTAAAATCAATGTGCCACCAGCTGCTGCCTCACCGATGGTCACTGTTTTGCCGGAGGTGGCACCGTTGTTGGTAAATATATCCTTCAATCTGCTCGTACCCTTCAGCTTTATATTCAAATTATGATTATTACCAACTACCGATACTTGTTTACTCCCTGCGGAGTTTACATTATCGAGCGTTACCTCATAGTCGTCGCCTCCGTACTTAATATCAAATTCACTCTCAGTAGGCGTACCCGTGAGGATCACATCTCCAGTCACAGTATAAGAGTTACCTGAAATTGTCGAGAGGTCGACGACGGTGGCTGCTGCAGCCACTGCTCTGCTGATGTTGTAAACGTGGCCTGCTTCGGCCGTCTTCGTTGGCATCGCGAAGTTGTTGCCGTCCACCGTCAGGGTGCAATTCTCTAATTCACAATATTCATACACGCCTACAGCAAAGGTGGCAACGCCTTCAGCACTGGTCGTTACATTTCCGCCGATAACACCTGTTCCTTCTCTATCAAAACTTACTGCGACTTCTTTGTTTGCCGTCAGTCCGCTGATGGTGAAGTTGAGAATGGCATTCTGGGGAGCCAGGGCGAAGCCGCTGCTATATGAGTCTGTTTGCTCAACGCTGAACTGCTCTACGGCTGCTTTCTTCGTGAGGGCAAACGCTTTATTATGTACCGGCTTGAGATAAGCTTCATACGATCCTTCATTTTTGATGCTCAAGTAGCCATAGGTGTCATATCCGGCCGGTACCAGGGTGGCCATAAGGTCACTGGCGCCTGCCAGGAGTGCTTCGGCTGTGCCCTTATACGAATTCTGGGTATAAATAGTGCCGCTGAACTTTCCAGAAACAGCATCATAATCCAGCGTGCCGGCAAAACTGCCTACAGCGAAATGCTCACCCGCCACGAACAGCTTGTCGCCCGCGCTGAACGACAGCGTCCTGGTCGATTCGTTATACGTAGCGCGGGTAGTGCCCTCATCGCCCTGACGGGTGACGTTCACGGTTACGGGCAGAGCGTAGCCCTTCGTGCTTGCGGTGCTCTCGCCGGCGGTATTGTTCACCAAATCGTCCTCGCTGCTGCAAGCAGTGGTTAGCAGCATCGTTGGCATCAGCATGGCCAGTGCCAAAGTCTTGAAGATATTCTTTGTTTTCATAGTTATTCGTCCATAAAAGTTGATAAATCATCGTCCTCGAAATCAAATTCGCGGGCTAAATCCGTCTCCGTGAAGGTTCCATCCATTGTGGCACTCACATCTCCACTGGTCATAAGAATCCCAGTGTGTTTCAGCTCGACGATGTCTACCGTCGGGCTCAGATACTCTTTTTTCCTCATGTTATTTATCATTTTATGTTAATAGTTAATATGTCATTTTATATTTTCCCACTTATTGGTTTCATGCTATGTGCAAAAGTACAAAGAATTTCGGCAACGAGTGTCACCAAGCTATTAAAAGATGTCAACAAAACAGAAAAGCCAGAACCCCACTTTCCTGCGTGCATCAAAAAAGCCACCCCAATCGAATTGTGACAGGTACCTGTTGTCCTGTCCTTACGACAAGACCGAAGACAGAGACTCTGCTGAAGAAGCCCCATGCATTTACGGAATCCGAACTGTGCAATTTCTTTTTC
Source organism: uncultured Bacteroidales bacterium (assembly GCA_902798425.1). GTDB lineage: Bacteria > Bacteroidota > Bacteroidia > Bacteroidales > Bacteroidaceae > Prevotella. The sequence goes on along the minus strand of CADBWR010000034.1, from coordinate 4,410 downwards.
TCGCTATCTCACCTGACAATTAAGGACTCTCCTGAATCAGAAATCACAAAACTATCTCTGCCCATATATTTCTTGCTATTGCTCTCCTCCGGGCTGAGAACATTTGAGGCACGTCTGCTTGACACAAAGGACGTGGATTTAAAAAACGGCATCATCAATGTCAGGCATACGAAAGGGTATGTGGAGCACCGGGTGGCCCTCCATCCTTCAATGCTTAAAATGCTTATGGAATATGATAAGGCTATAGAGAGACTCGTACCAAAAAGAAAGTGCTTTTTCCCGACTTCCACAGACGAGCACCATAGCGTGAAATGGGTTGATTACAATTTCCAAAAATGTTGGTATGAATTTAACAAAGAACATGCCGTGGCCTATGATTTCAGACATCGATATGCCACAGAGAACATCAATGGCCTCCCTGCTGATTCTGCACTGTTCAACAAGCACATTGCCTACTTGTCAAGAAGCATGGGGCATGCGAGTTTCAAAATGACGATGTACTATTACTATTTTACCCCGAAGATGGCCGAGCACATAAAGGCTGCCAAGGCTGAGACTTTCAATGACATATTATTAGACCGTTCAAACTTTTACAGCGATGAAAATATCTAAGCAAGCAAAAGAACTTGTCAGTCATATAGACCTTTGGCTGAAAGTATATATTCCCAAGACATGTGGATATTCTGTCCAAACAGTTATGTCATACAAGCAGGTAATGCGCCTCTATGTGGAATATTTGGAAGAAAAGAAATCTGTCACAGTCGACAGTTTTAGTGATATATGTTTTAGCCGTGAGACTGTAGAAAGCTGGCTGATCTGGTTACAAAATGGACGTGGAGGAAAACCATGCAGTCGCCGCACGAGGGATCACAGGCTAACAGTGATAAGGTCACTCCTGAAATATCTTCAGTCCCGTGATATAGCATATGCGAAAAGGTACATAGAGTCCTGCGAGATACCGATGGTTTCTCACGGAAGAGGCAAAGTCGTCGCACCTCTGAGTAAAGTGGCGATGAAAGCATTTTTTGCCAGTATTGATTGCAACACTATAGCAGGAAAGCGCGACTATGCACTTTTCTCATTCATGTATGACACAGGCTGTAGAGTCGGTGAAGTCCTGTCCGTTAAGACTTGCGACCTCATACTGGACCACGGATCCCCCTATGTCATTGTCAAAGGAAAAGGTAATAAAGACCGTTGCCTCATACTTTCTGAGAAAACCGTGAACACGCTCAAGGCATATATTGCATATTTCTCTATTCCGTATGATGCTAAGACATATCTGTTCCATTCAAGCCATAAGGGCCGAACGGAAAAGATGTCCGCTGATGCAGTGAACACCAGACTATACCCCATTTCCTACACTGCACATAAGACCTGTCCGGAAATACCCTTGAAGATGCATAGTCATCAGATTCGCCATTCCGCAGCAACGCATTGGTTCATGGACGGGATAAACATCGCCATGATTTCAGAATATCTTGGCCATGCCAGTCTCGAAACGACCCGTGTATATCTTGGGATAAGTCGGGAAGAGTTGGAAACAGCCTTAAGAAAAAGGGAATATATGCCTCTTGACCAGCCCAAGAAATATAAAATACAAGGAGGACTAAGAGGATTATTAGGTCTTTAGGATGGCTGTTTACCATTAGGGGGTCTCTATCCCAGAAACTGAAAAGATGGCTATTTTACTATTATGTTATTCCGAATTAATCTTGTAAACTGAGTAAATGCAGAATTACTTTTTCAGACAATTCGGAATAAAGAATTATTCGGAATAACAGTTGTCTAAGTCAGCTATACCGTACATCATTTCTACAGCTTTTCAAAAGTACTAATCAGGTAAGTTACCCATCTATAAATCCTAACAATTCTCAAAACTTGGCACAAAGATAGCAATTTTACGCAGATTATTGGTAGTTATGCCACCATAAATATTATCTTGTAGGCATTTTCAGGTGCGCAATACTTAAAACACCGAGTTTTAGGTATTGCGCACCATATCTATTTGCCGTACCTTTGCAGCGCAAAAGTGATTCAACTATGACAACAGCGAGAACAACAATTCCCACAGAAATCAAAGTGCTGATGAACCACATCTACGAGCTGCATAAAGGAGTGCGCCACATGGTGCTGTTCACCTGCAACAAGAAGTATAGTGAACTGGCTATACAGCGACTGAAAAGCCAGCGGTGCGAGGTTCATTGGTGCTGTAGAAACCGACGGCTACACCTTTGACGACTCAGAAGCCGTGATTGACGGTAAGTTTATCGGCCTACCTCTTGATGACATCAACGAAGATGACAAGACCGACACCCGCATTGAGGCCTGGATTGCCGCCATCACTGTAGAACTATAATCACAGGTATATTATTCTTTGGCAAGCAAAGTAAGTTCCCATCTTGGTAGAAGGGGCAGCAGGTCGTTGAAGACGGTGGCGTATAGGGTGGCAGGAACTTTGAGTAGGTAGTCCATCTGTTCTATCTTTTTGTAGGCATACACCAGTCCATACTTCTCATGCAACTTCCGAAGGAAGCCATCTGACTTCATCTGACGGATGACATTGTTCACCATCTGCAACAGATCTTCCTGTCCCTTCTGCATAAGGACACCAATCTCTCCATGAGTAAAGGGGGCATTCAATAGTGGGGCGGCAAGTCGGGTGTCAGTCTGCACATAATAGGGAGCCTCTGTTATCTCCGTTATCATCACGTCGGCCTCGCCCTCGGCAATGAGTGTAGGTATTTCCTCGTTCTTCTGGTGAACGACGATGTTAGCGTGAGTCAGGTTCTCTTTGGCTAACTTCTCATTCAATCCACCGGGATTCACCATAACTGTCACTTCGGGCTTGTCGATGTCGGTCAGCGACTTGTAGCGGTCTGCCTCCGAAGCCCTGCAAAGGATGGTCTTGCCGTTAGCTAGATAGCCTTCACTCATTAGCATCGTTTCCTTTCGGGTGTCGGTAATCGTGATGCCACCAATGGCGAGATCAAAAGTCTGTGGTTCTGCCTGAACATCGGCAGTCAGCGTAGGCCATGAGGTCTTTTTGAACTCAATGCTAACACCTAGCCTTTTCGCTATCTCGTTTGCGACCTCAATTCCCAAGCCCCAGTAAGTCCCATCGGGTTCGCAGAAAGATAGCGGCCTGTAGTCACCAGTAGTACCAAAGAGGATTGTGCCACGTTCAAGGATCTCCGCAACTTTCCCTCCAACGGGAATTTCTGTATAGGTAGACAGAATGAAAATGGAGTATTGGCCGTTCTCCTTTCCGAACTGGATAGCACCTTGCAGGTCATTCTCTGGGAAAAGCTTTGTACTGTCGAAATAGTAAAGGCCATTCTCGCGGTTAAGCCAACCGTCTACATATCCTTCATGCTGCAAGGCATGGCTCACAACCTTGTCAAGCTGGTCACGCGAATGGCTGTTCCGAGTAGCTGCATAACTGACGGCTATCCCTTCAGTCGGCTCCGTCATCGTGCGGATGTCAAGCGTGAATCCGTCGGGGTGGGTCAGACTGAAAGCCCAAACTTTATCAGCAATATTTGCGATGTTGTTTTGCTCGGTTGCATTGGCCTCATTTGAAGAGCATGAGGCAAAACTGGCCGTTCCACAAATAGTTAGAACAGCTATCAGAAACCAGGTCTTTAATCTTTCCAATCTTATCATCGTAAAAGTTAGCCCTCACTACTTTTTTGTACTATATATATAATCGGCTGCAAAATTACTCATTTTTCATCAGAAGATAATGGTGAGCACCAGTTTTCTTGCAAAAAAAACACTTCTTCACTCCTGAATTGAATGTTTTTTTCTATTTTTGTGTAATGCTCAATAAGTTGCCTGTTTGTATTCATTTCTTGGATTGTTCAAAAAATGGAAACAATTAATTATTCTTGAATCTCTCGCCGACAAAACCCTGTCCGACCTCGCCTGCAATGAGGTCAAAATGTTGGAATACTGGCGGTGTTGGGGATAGGTCGTAATAGTCCATCTCTGCTATTGGCAGGCAGAAATATTCCAGCTGGTCATAGCTCGTATAGAGACGGGGCAGCACGGGATTATGGTCATATATCCATCGCTTCACGTCATCCTCGACGTTAAAGTTCACCATGCCTGAACATCTAACGGATATATTATCTGCATAGGCCAGTATCTCAACATTGGGATTCTGACGCAACTCCCGATAGACTGCCTTTTGGGCAGAAGTGGCAAAGTAAAGCACATGCCCTTCTTGTTTCATGATCTGGAAGATGCGCAACTTAGGCAGATTGCCCTCGCACGTTGCAAGGGCAATCTCTTTATGATCTTTCAGAAACTGAATTGCTTTGTCGAACATCTCGCTTACCATTTCAGTTCTTCCTGCAGGATTGTGCCATCGGTCATAGGACTGTCAGCCTCAGTGAAGGCATTGGC
>CADBWR010000033.1 GCA_902798425.1 uncultured Bacteroidales bacterium | reverse complement strand
AGCGAGGTGGCATACGCTGTCGGATTCACTGCCCCCAGCTACTTCTCCAAATGTTTCAAAGAGGAGTACGGCATGGTGCCTGGCGACATCCGGAAATAGCACGGAAACGATTTGTCATACTAAGAATATTCGTTCATTCCATTGTAATTTTGTTACATTGCAACAAAATTTGAATGGGATGAACGATATTTTTCATACCAATAACTATATCGTTAGTACTTTTGCGGCAAAATCTGAAACAATAGTATTAACTAAAAACAAAAGCAAATGAAACAAACGAAACGATTGTTTTTAAGTTTCTTGACGCTGCTGCTCGCTACGATGACGTACGCGCAGGAGGTGACAGGAACTGTGTCTGACTCTTTTGGGCCAGTGATTGGAGCTACAGTCATGGAGAAAGGAACCACCAATGGCACGGTGACTGACTTCGACGGAAACTTTACACTCAAAGTGAAAGCCGGCACTACGCTGGTGTTTAGCTATGTGGGTTATCTGACGCAGGAGTTGCCTGCTCAGAATGGCATGCAGGTTATGCTGAAAGAAGACAGCAAACAACTGCAGGAAATAGTAGTGACAGGTTACACTACCCAGCGCAAGGCCGACCTGACGGGTGCTGTCTCGGTAGTTAGCGTGTCTGAACTGGCCAAGCAGAACGAGAACAACCCGATGAAGGCCCTGCAGGGCCGCGTGCCGGGCATGAACATCTCGGCTACGGGTGATCCCAGTGGTGCTGCCACCGTGCGCATCCGTGGTGTCGGTACGCTGAACGACCAGGACCCGCTGTATATCATTGACGGTGTGCCCACCAAGTCGGGTATGCACGAACTGAACGGCAACGATATCGAGAGCATCCAGGTGCTGAAGGACGCCGCCTCCGCCTCTATCTACGGTAGCCGTGCTGCCAACGGTGTCATCATCATCACCACCAAGAAGGGCAAGGATGGCAAGGTGAAGGTCAACTTCGATGCCAGCGTTGCCGCTTCGTTCTACACCAATAAGATTGAAACTATGAATGCCCGCGAGTGGGGACAGGCCTTCTGGCAGGCCAGTGTCAACGACGGCAAGAATCCGAACAACAATACGCTGGGCTACAACTTCGACTGGAGCTACGACCAGAACGGTAATCCCGCGCTCCACGGCATGACGATGAACATGTTCCTCGACGACAATGCCACCGTACGCTCCAGCGATACCGACTGGTTCAACGAGATTACACGCACAGGTATCGTACAGCAGTACAACCTGTCGGTCAGCAATGGTAACGAGAAGGGCAGCTCCTTCTTCTCTGTAGGCTACTACGGCAACCTGGGTACCATTAAGGACACCCAATTCAACCGTCTGTCAGCCCGTGCCAATGCCGACTACAAGCTGTTCGACGGCAAGGTAGTCATCGGCGAGAACTTTACGCTGAACCGCACCAAGGGCATTGAGGCTCCCGGCGGCATCATTGAGCACTCGCTGGAGTTCAACCCCAACTTCCCCATCTACGCTGAGAATGGTGAGTATGCCCAGGCTCTGGGCAGCTACTCTGAGCGCGAGAATCCGCTGAGCATGCTTCACAACAGCAAGGACAACGAGTATACCCTGTGGCGTATGTTCGGCGATGCCCACCTGAGCGTCACTCCGTTCAAGAACTTCACCCTGCGCACCACCCTCGGTATTGACTATTCACAGAAAGAGCAGCGCTTCTTCACCTATCCCATTGCCAATGGTAAGGTGACACGCGACGAGTCGGCCGTTGAGTCGAAGCAGGAACACTGGATGCGCTGGATGTGGAACGCCATAGCCACCTACAACCTGGAGGTGGGACTGCACCGTGGCGACGCCATGATAGGTATGGAGGTCAACCGTGAGGAGACCAAGTGGAACAGTGCCAAGCGCTACGAGCTGGCCATCCTGAATACCGACTACATGTGGCCCTCGGCCGGCAGTGGTCGCCAGCTGGCTCTCGGTTCTGCCGACGGTTACTCGCTGGTATCGTTCTTCGGCAAGTTAAACTACACCTACGCTGACAAGTATATGGCATCGTTCACGCTACGTCACGACGGTTCGAGCCGTTTCGGTAAGAACAACCAGTATGGTACCTTCCCCTCAGTCAGTGTCGGTTGGCGTCTGACACAGGAGAAGTTTCTGAAAGCCACCAGCAGCTGGTTGGACGACTTCAAGTTGCGCTATTCTTGGGGTAAGACCGGTAACTCGCAGATTCCCAACACCGCCCGCTACACCCTGTATCGTTCAGTGGTATCCACCGGCCTGTGGGGCAGTGGCGACGCCGGTACCTCTTATGACGTTGCCGGTAACAATGGCGGCGTAGACCTGAACAGTGGCTATGTGCGCTCACAGCGTGCCAACGACGACATCAAGTGGGAGACGACTACCCAGCATAACATTGGTTTTGACTTCGCACTGTTGCGCAACGAAATCTATGGTAGCTTCGACTGGTTCCACAAGCTGACCACCGACATTCTGCTGCCTATGGACGGTATTGCCGCCATGGGTGAGGGCGCCGGACAATGGATCAACGCCGGTGAAATGAAGAACATCGGTTGGGAGTTCTCGCTGGGCTATCGTCACAAGCTGGACAACGGCTTCTCTTGGGACATTGCCGGTAACATCAGCAAGTATAAGAACGAGATTACCAAGTTGCCAGAGACCGTGGCAGCCCGTGGCACCCACGGTGGTAACGGTGTGAAGAGCGTCGTAGGCCATCCCTACCAGTCACAGGTGGGCTATGTAGCTGACGGCATCTTCAAGAGCCAGGAGGAAATTGACAACCATGCCGTACAGGAAGGTGCCGGACTGGGTCGCATCCGCTGGAAGGACCTGAACAACGACGGCCGCATCACCGAGGCTGACCAAGACTGGATCTTCGACCCCACACCCGACTTCACCTGGGGTCTGAACATCTACCTGCAGTATAAGAACTTTGACTTCACCATGTTCTGGCAGGGTGTGCAGGGCGTCGACGTAGACTGCCGCGGCTTCAAGTCGCAGACCGACTTCTGGGCCAACTCAGCCATCAACATGCCTTACCTGAACAAGGGTACACGCGTGCTTGACGCTTGGAGTCCGGCCAACCCCGGCAGCGACATTCCCGCACTGACCACTACCGACTCCAACAACGAAGGCCGCGTATCGTCCTATTACATTGAGGACGGCTCATACGCCAAACTGCGTACTGTCCAGCTGGGCTATAACATGCCGAAGAGCGTCACCGAGAAGCTGAAGATGGACCGCATCCGTCTCTACATCTCTGCCCAGAACCTGCTGACCATCAAGAGTAAGAACTTCTCTGGTGCAGACCCTGAGAATCCCGGCTTCGGATATCCTATTCCTCTCAATCTGACATTTGGCTTAAACGTAGGTTTTTAAATAAAATATTGCAATTATGACTACCAAGAACATCAAATATACACTGGCTGCCGGACTGGTAGGTTGCTGCCTCACCGCAACAACCCTTACCTCGTGCTCCAAATTCCTTGAGGAGCAGGTGCCACAGGGTACGCTGACCCAGGACGAAGTCAAGAATCCTAAATATATTGACAACGTCATCATTTCAGCCTATGCAGGACTGGTGACCATTGAGGACATGAACGCCTCGTTCTCACTCTGGAACTACGACACACGCTCTGACGATGCCTATGTAGGCGGTGCCGGATTCTCCGACGGTGACGTATTCCACAACCTGGAGCGCGGCAATGGTTTCCTGACTACCGACTGGAACTTCAGCTCTATCTGGGAGCGCATGTACAAGTTCCTGTCGCGTGTATCACTGTCTATGGACATGCTGAACGAGGCCGACCAGTCGAACCCCACCATCCAGCAGCGTACTGCCGAGATGAAGTTCCTGCGCGCCTACGGCCATTTCCAGCTGAAGCGCCTGTTCAAGAAGATTCCTTTCGTGAACAAACTGAACATGACAGAGGACGACTATAACAACATGTCGAATACCGAGTACACCAACGACGAGGGTTGGCAGCAGATTATCAACGACCTGGAGGATGCCTATGCCGTGCTGCCCGTCAAGCAGGCCGACAAGGGACGCCCTACCAAGGCTGCCGCTGCCGCTTTCCTGGCAAAGGTCTACTTGTACAAGGCTTACCGCCAGGACGACCCCAAGACCAATCAGGTGACCGGCATCAACCAGCAGGACCTGGAGAAGGTGGTGGAGTACACCAACCCCTCGCTCTATGCCAACTACGACCTGGAGCCAGACATGCACAACAACTTCCGTCCTGAGGAGGCTTACGAGAACGGCGTCGAGAGCATCTGGGCCATCCAGTACTCGCGCAATGACGGTACCGACTATGGTAACCTGAACTTCTCGAACCGTCTGATAGTGCCCTGTATTCCTAAGGTACACGACTCAGGTGGCGACTTCTACAAGCCCTCTATCAATCTGGTCAATGCCTACCGCACCAACAGCGACGGACTGCCCCTCGTGGCTACGGCTTCGACACCAGACTACGAGGTGGGCTCCGCACAGACCGTTGACCCCCGACTCTTTGTCACCGTCGGTGTGCCGGGTACTCCCTACATGTTCAACCCCTCCTATATGATGGCCAAGAGCAATACATGGAGCCGCTCCGGTGGTACCTATGGCTACTTTGTCTCGCTGAAGCAGAACATAGACCCCGACCTCACCAATGTCTACATCTACAACTGCGACAACCAGTGGGCCAGTTCCATGAACCGCATCGTATTCCGCTATGCCGACGTGCTGCTCATGCGTGCCGAGGCTCTGGCTCAGCTGGGTCAGACGGATGAAGCCATTCAGCTGGTCAACAAGGTACGTCAGCGTGCCATGGGCATGACTACCTCAGGTTCTGTGGCCAACTATAGTAAATATGGTGTCCACTTTGCCATCAACAAGTATAACGGCAACTATTCGAAGGAGCAGGCCGTTGACATCGTCAAGACCGAGCGCCGCTTGGAACTGGCTATGGAGAGCGAGCGCTTCTTTGACCTCGTACGCTGGGGCGATGCCGCTCGCGTCATCAACAAGTTCTATACTGAGGAGAAGGAGAAGATGGGCTTCCTCGACGGTTCCAGTTTTACTGCCGACAAGAACGAGTACTGCCCCGTGCCCTTCGGACAGATATCAGCCTCTAACGGCCACTACGAGCAGAACTGCGGAGCGTGGTAACAGTGCAAGATAACGTATTATAAACAAAAAACGAACAACGATTATGAACACATATATTAAAAACATAGCTGCCTTCTGCTGGGGGTTGGGACTGTTGGTTGTCTTCTGCGTCCTCACGTCATGCACCAAGGACGACCACTCAGGCAGCATGAACGTCGGTGGAGCCTGCCTGGTGGAGAGCTTTGAGCTCAACGGCCAGTACACGGCTACCATTAGCACCGAGAAGCGACTCATCAAGGTGAAGGTGCCCGTAGACTTTGCTCAGAAGGGCGACATGAAAATTACCGCTCTGAAGGTGTCGGCCGGTGCACAGGCCAACTTCAAGGTGGGCGACCATATCAATATGGAGGGTGCCCGCACGCTGCGCGTCACCAATGGCGATGCCGTCATGGAGTATCAGATTTCCGTACGCAACGACGAGGCACAACTAAAACTCTTCTATCTGGAAGGTATCAAGGGCTCCATCAATCAGGCTGACAAGACCGTCACCATCAGCGTCATGGGTAACAGTGGCATCGACCTGAGTAGCGCCACCTTTGAGGCTGAGGTCAGCGAGGATGCTGTCTGCTCGCCAGCCAGCGGAACCAAGGGCAACTTCACAGAGCCTTTCCTGCTGACGGTCAAGGACAATACTGCCGAGACCACCTACACCGTCAACGTCACACTCATCCAGGCTCCCGAAGCCATCTTCGTGGGCGAGGCTGAGAGCATTGACGGACTGAACGACGAGGAGAAGGCTGCTGCCAAGTGGCTCACCGGCAACGTCATCGGATCGGCCTACCTATCATGGCGCGACATCCAGGACGGCGTCATTCCTCTCGATAAGGTACGTCTTGTATTCTTCCACCGCCACTGCCCGTCCTACGGCAACTACAACGGATTTGCCGATGCTGAGACCGGTGCCATGGCTGCCCTGCCCAAGATGAAGGAGCTCTACAAGAACGGCGTAGGCTTTGTGCTGCAGCGTTCAGCTGTCAACTATGCCATTGCACTGGGTGTTCAGCCGGAGGATTCATATCCCAACAACGTCTGGGGTGGCAACGGCGAGGGTAGCGACCTCATGGGCGCTGAACCCTGGACCTATCTGGTTGCTGATCCGGCTCACGCACTGTGGAAGAACCTGAAGCGCTCGCCAGGACTGGGCGACGACCGCATCATCACACTCGACGAGGGCTACACCATCTGTAACACTACATCACAGTTCGGCTTCTGGGGCGACTATCCCAACAAGGAGGCTGTAGAAGCCAAGACTGGCGGACGTGTACTCGGTGGTGACGGTAACGTATCGTCATGGGAACTCAAGAATGCCGAGGGTAACTATGGCAAGGGTGGCATCATCTGTATTGGCTCCGGTGTCTTCGACTGGAATTCGCCCACGCCCTACACCTCTAACTACCACGACAACATGGGTCAGATTATCCTCAATGCACTGGACTATGTGGGAAAAGCTGAATAACAATAGATGAACTTGAAAAATAGAAGTATTATGAAAACGAAGATTCTGAATACACTTAGCTTGAGTCTGCTGTGTTGTAGTATTATAGCAACCACCCTGACATCTTGCAAAGATAAGGATATTGAGGGCGACCCCGCTCGCGACTGGGCAGGCACTACTGAAGCTTTCGTACCAACCGACGAAAAGGGCTTTGGCACTTACTACATGCCCTCTATCGGACGCGTGGGCGACCCCATGCCCTTCTACGACCAGAAGGCTGGCGACTTTAAGGTGCTCTACCTGCAGGAGTTCGACAACAACATGAGCCATCGCTTCCACCCCATCTGGGGCGTCAGCACCAAGGACGGTGCCAGTTACCAGTCTCTGGGCGAGGTGCTGCCCTACGGCAGCAACGACTACACCCAGGATGCTGCACTGGGCACGGGTTGTGCCTACGAGAAGGACGGCACGTACTACATCTACTACACCGGTCACAATGGCAACTGCCAGAACCGCGAGGTGGTGATGCGTGCCACGTCTACCGACTTCAAGACGTGGACCAAGGACGAGCTCTGGACACTCAACGGTCCGGACTTCGGCTACTCCGGCAACGACTTCCGCGACCCGCAGATTTTCGTGGCCGACGACGGCCTCTACCACATGGTCATCGCTACCTATCCTATCGGTGGCGGCGACCCCTGCTTCGCTGAATTCAAGTCTGGCGACCTGAAGTCGTGGGAGCACGTGGGCCACTTTAAGATGATCTGGGACCGCATGTTGGAGTGTCCCGACATCTTCAAGATGGGCGACTACTGGTATCTCGTCTACAGCGAGAGCGTCAAGACCAGCTGGAGCCGCAAGACGAAGTACTTGATGGGTACCTCGTATGAAGACCTGAAGCGCGCCTTCAACGAGGGTCCCCGCTGGCCGGCCGACGGTCCGCTGTGGCGTGAGGGCGCTCTTGACAGCCGTGCCTTCTATGCCGGCAAGACGGCTTCCAACGGCACCGACCGCTACATCTGGGGCTGGACACCGTTCCGTTCCGGTGCCGACATCCACGAGAAGAACGTCAACGTCGGTGCTGGCGACGGCAATGAACCCAACTGGAGTGGTGCACTGGTATGCCACAAGGTTATCCAGCATGCCGACGGCACGCTGTCGCTGGGTGCTGTGCCTGCCATGGCTGCCAAGTACAGCAAGCCGCAGGAAGCCAAGGTGATGGCATCCAATGGCTACGACAATGGCAAGCTCAGTGGCGACGATGCCTATGTACTCTACAACCGTCTGGGTACGTGCAACCACATCTCGTTCAAGGTCACCACATCCAACAACTGGGACAAGTTCGGCGTCTCCTTCGTGCGTGGCACCGACTCAAAGAAATACTACACCATGGTGGTAAACCCTGAGAACGAGAACGACCGCAAGCTGAACTTCGAACAAGAGGGCGAGGAAGGCAAGGGCTTCATAGAGGGTGCTGACGGCTACGGCTTCTACCGCCCTGCAGACAATGTCTATAACATCGACATCTACACCGACAACTCTGTGCTCGTCATGTACATCAACGACATCGTCTGCTACACGCAGCGCATCTACGGCATCCAGAAGAACTGCTGGAGCATCAACAACTATGGTGGTAACATCACCATTAGCGACTTGAAGATCAGTCAGCAGTAATCAAACATTAAGTGGAGGGGGAGCGTTTTTCTCCCTCCACTTGCTATTATTAAACAATTCAAAACTAAAAAACTTATGAAAAAACTATTTTTACTCGGAATGCTCTTCGCAGCATCAGTTTGTAACGCACAGGTAGTGCTGTGGAACGGCGAGGACAAGGAACTTGGTAGCCATGACGGTTTCTGGAATAGGGCAGACCCTGTTGTAATAGAGGAAACTACCGGTGGCAACAAATGCCTGCGAATCACACTGAAAGAAAATGGTGGAGGTTGGGCAGATGAGCATCGAATGGCAGCACTGGATTTAGCCAGTGCAAACCTGCAAGGCCTGCGTCGTATCTCGATGCGTATCAAGATGTCTGAAAATCATAACGTATTAGTTAAACTTACAAAAGAAGGCGACGGAGGATATACTGGTGATGATACCAGACGCTGGGCTTGGTATGACGGTGAAGGTGAATGGCGCACATTGGTGTATGAATACGGTGCCGGACCCAATAGCGGGAATATTGTCGAAACAGGCAATACCCTGTTGGAGATTTATCCTTATGAATTTGAAAATAAGTGGGGACAGACTATCTATATCGACGACATCCAGTTGGAAGGACCATTGGCCGATGGTACTGCTGTAAGAACACTTTCTGACGATGCTCTGACAGGAGCTGTAACGCTGACGGGTTTGATGGGCAAAGGTGACTATCAATGTACATGGGACGGGGCCTGGCATAATGTATCTTATGATGATTATGTCATGCTCAACTCAAAGCTTTCGTCGGGTATTACCTCTGTTGATGCGACAGGTGCTACGCTGAACGACTTTGATGCCAACCAGTTCTTTTACAAGAATGTAAATAATGTGTTATACGCCCCTACAGGTACTAGTGGTTCACATGCAAATGTTGTTGTAGACGGTGCATGTGGTAACCTGAATCTCAATGCTGGCTATGCGTTCAACGCCCCGTCAGGCTTCACCGTTACGGGCTCTGTCAATATCTTCCGTACCACAAGGGCTGGCATCAACAGCTTCTGCCTGCCTGTCGAAGTCAGTGAAGGCGACCTGATGTTCAAGGATGCCGACCCAGACCCATTGGCCAACTATTTAGCCACCTATAAGGAGACAGGTACCAACGTCGTGTTTACAAAGCATGCTACGGTAGCTGCCAATACCCCGTTCATTTTGGATAGCAAATATGCTGTAACAGAGAGCAACCTTAATACCGATGGTTACTATATCACCATTGACTGCTCAGTAAACAACAAGACCGTTGTGGCTACTCCCAACTCGCTGGGCGCAGGCTTTGTGGGTGTCTATGCTCAACAAAGTGCCAACGGACTGTGGGGCATCACCGATAGCGGAAAGCTGCAGCCAGGCAACTCGACGGCAACCATCAAGGCGTTCCATGCTTATCTGTCGGGCGAAGTTGGTGCCCGTGCCAGCATGATTAGCTTCGACGATGAGGATGTGACTGGCATCAATGAAATTGAGAGAATGAAAAATGTGGAAAATGAGAAATTCTACAATCTCAATGGTCAGCAGGTTGCTCAGCCCACTCGTGGCCTTTATATTGTGAATGGTAAAAAAGTGGTCATCAAATAAATAAGGAGGACAAGATGATGAAAAAGAATATTTATGAGGCTCCCACCATGCAGGTAATCAATATGCAGACGACTCATTTCCTGGCCGCTTCTGGTGATCCCGTTAACGTGGAAAAAGAAAACACGGATTACACTGGCGAGTTCTATGGCAGAGAGTTTGACTTTGGGGACTATGAGGAATAAGTGTGGCTTATAGGTCTTAGTATATGAAACGTACAATTCTTCTTGTAACAATATTTGCCGCAACAGTGTGTAGTGCCCAGACCATGCTATGGGACGGCGAGGAAGCAATATTAGGCTCTCAGGGTGGATGTTGGGACGATGGCAACCCGACGGTGGTCGCCAACCCTGCCAAGGACGCCGTCAACGGCAGCGACAAGTGTCTGATGTTTACCATGACCAGCAACTCACGTGTTGTCAAGATACCGTTCCGCGATTGGATAAAGCCCGACATGCAAGGGGCACGTCGTGTATCGCTGATGATGCGTAAGCAGACGGCAGGTACGTCACAAATGGAACTGACAGATCCTACTGCCTGGAGGTCAGCACATGTTTACTATCAGCCTGAAAAAGGAAGATGTGGCGACCCTGTGCCTTTCTACGACCTGAAGACCAGTGAGTTCAAGGTGCTCTATCTTCAGGAGTGGGATGTCAATGGAGCCTGCTATCATCCGTTGTGGGGAGCCTTCACAAAGGATTGTGCCAACTATACGTCTGTCGGTGAGGTGTTACCGACAGGCGGCGACACTTCTGCTGATGATGCTGCATTGGGTACAGGCTGCTGTATGTATGACGAGACTGCCGACAAATACTATCTCTATTATACCGGGCATAACGATGTGAACGCCAAGGAGGTGCTGATGCGCGCCACGTCCTCAGACTTCCGAAGCTGGACGAAGGACGGTGACTGGCGGTTAGCGGGCAATGCCAACGGCTACTCGGCTTCTGTATTCCGCGACCCGCACATCTTCAAGGGCGACGACAACCTCTATCACATGGTGGTTGCTACCTATCCCGCAGGCGGTGGCGACCCCTGCTTTGCAGAGTTCAAGTCGAGCGACATGAAGAACTGGGAGCACGTTGGTCACTTCAAGATGATATGGGACCGCTTCTTAGAGTGCCCCGACATCTTCAAGATGGGCGATTACTGGTATCTGATCTACAGCGAGAGCTCCCGTGCCTCTTGGAGCCGTAAGGTGAAGTATATGAAAGCCGACACGTGGGAAAAACTGAAAGCATGCTTCAACAACGGTCCCACATGGCCTGACAACAAGGAAGGTGTGCTCGACAGCCGTGCCTTCTATGCCGGCAAGACAGCCACTAACGGCGCAGACCGCTTCATCTGGGGCTGGACACCGTTCCGCTCTGGTGCCAACATCCACGAACAAAACATCAACGTAGGTGCTGGCGATGGCAATGAGCCTAACTGGAGTGGGGCACTGGTATGCCACAAACTCATCCAGCATGCTGACGGGACGTTGACCTTTGGAGCTGTTGGTGCTATCGATGAGCGTTACAGCGAGACAGCGCTGCAAAAATCCGCTTTTACCATAGCACATAACGAAAAAGCCGCATTCTCAGCTCTCGGCAGCTACAATCATCTGTCGATGACGGTTGCCACATCGGGCGATTCTGACAAATTCGGCATTTCACTGGTGCGCAATCCGTCTGCTAAATACTATTCGCTCGTATTTAATCCAGAAGAAATGAATACCATGCGCAGGGTCAGCTTTGAGCAGGAAGGCGAGAATGGCAGAGGATTCATTGAGTCAGTCGAAAGCTACCAGTTCAAACGTCCGTCGGACAATGTCTATCATATCGACATTTATACCGACCATTCAGTAGTCGTCATGTATGTCAACGACGTGCTGGCCTATACACAGCGCATCTACGGCATTGAGGATAACGGCTGGAGTATCAACAATTATAGCAGCACGGGATCCCTTCAGGTTACTGACCTGAGCGTATCGGTAATACCTGCACTGCAGACGGTTGACGAACCAAAGGCGTATTGGGAGAAGACCACTGCAAAGTACGACAACGCAGACAAATGGCAGAAACTGGTGTTCGACTTTTCTGCCAATGAAGGCTTGAACGACTATCCTGGCGTGATGACAATCACGGCTCAGACTGACGAGATAGTGTCAACCCAGAATGTGTTTATTGACAATATTGTCATTGAGAATTCTGATGACGAGGACGTTACCGGCATTACTGGCGTAAGAGGTAAAAGGGCAGAAGCAAAAAGTGTCTTCTTCGATTTGCAAGGTCGTCGGATAACCCAGCCCACCAAGGGACTATATATTGTCAACGGCAAGAAGGTCAGCTGGCAGTAAGAGGTTTTGCGACTCGTATGAATAATCGTTCATTGTAGCTGAAAAATGTTACATTGAACGATTTTTTTTATTCTGTGTAACATACCTTATAGTATATAATAGGCAGATGGTATAACTTTGCACCAACAAAAAACAATATTAACTCTAAAACAACAACGCTTATGAAAAAAGTATTTTTACTCGCAATGCTCTTCGCAGCAACAGTTTGTAATGCACAGGTAGTTCTGTGGGATGGAACAGACAAGGAAGTCGGTTCGGACGGTGGTTTCTGGGACCGTGCAGATCCTACTGTGGTAGCAGAAGAAGATGGCAACAAGATAATGAAGTTCACGCTGAAAGCTAACCCTGGTGGCTGGGGCGACGAGCACCACAATGCAGCACTGCCCGTCGGTGATGTTGACTTCAAGGCCCTGCGCCGTTTGACCATGCGCCTGAAAATGACTGATGCCCACAATGTGCTGGTACAGCTGGAAGGCAAGGCCAGCGCCTACAACGTAGAGCGCGTAGCATGGTATGACGGTGGTGACGGATGGCAGGTCCTGGTTTACGAATTCGCTGCTGGTCCTGATAACGAAAAGGTTACGGATACTGGCAACAACGCACTGGCTATCTGGCCTTTTGAGAAGACTGCAGCCGGTGAGGGTAAGACCTTCTATGTGGATGATATCAAATTTGAGGGTACGATGGTGAATGGCAAGGGTATTCTTGCATGTGCCGACAATTCGCTGACAGGTGAAGTCAAGGTGACTGGTGTCATTGGCAAGGGTACCTATCAGTGCACATGGGCTGACCCCTGGCATGCGGAGGTTTACGACGACTATACTCTGCTGGCTAAGAAGTTGGCTTCTACAGCTACTGTTCTCGACGTCTCAGAAGCAGACCGTTGGGACGAGGACTGGACAGCCATTAAGGCTAAGTGTCCTAACATTGTAATCCGTACTGATGCTACTGGCATTGCCAATGTTGCCAAGAGCCAAGAGCAAACTGCCAACAGCCAATACTTCAACCTCGCTGGTCAGCGTGTTGCTCAGCCCACCCAGGGCCTGTATATCGTCAATGGAAAGAAAGTGATTGTAAAATAGTTAGGTTTGGTTAGTAGGTTTTTTTGATGAAAAGATTGTTAGTTAGTAAGTAAGTTAGTTAGTTAGTGTTTCGCCCGCAGTCTGTGTAGATTGCGGGCGATTTTTTTTATTGTCAGAGCAGTTTTTTGAAAAATATTGTAATAAAAAAGGTAGAAAGACTTGTTTTTAGGTAAGATTTTCCTATCTTTGCATCACGAAACTAACCAAAACAATTGTTTACGGATGAAAAAGATAGCTGCGCTACTATTGCTTTTGGCAATGCTGACAGCTTGTTCGCAAAAGGAACAGACCTACAAGATAGCCGTGTCGCAATGCTCCGTCGGAAACTGGCGGTTTAAGCTGAACAATGAGATGCTGGCAGCACAGCACTTGTATGAAGAGGATGTCAAGGTGGAGATTATCAACTGCTTTGACCAGTCGGATGTGCAGGTGCGGCAGATAGACTCGCTGGTGAATAGCGATGTTGACCTGTTGGTGGTGGCTCCTAACGAGTACGAAGTGGTTGCTCCCGTCTTAAAACGTGCCAAGGAGAAGGGCGTGCCCGTCATTCTGTTTGATCGCAGAGCCGATACTGATGACTATACGGCCTTCATTGGTGGTGACAATGTCAGCGTGGGACGTATTGCTGCCGAACATGCGGCAGGTCTGGCTGCCGAGATGGCTGAGCGTAAGGTGCTGGAAATTGCCGCCCTGCAAAGCACGTCACCTTCGCGTGACCGCCATCAGGGGTTTGAGGAGACTATGCGCCAGCACCCTGAGGTGTACTATGAATGTATTTTCGGTGACTGGGACGATCACCACACGCAGGATATTGTGCAGGAGGTGCTGAAGCGTGAGCATCGTCCTGACGTCATCTTCTGCCATAGTGACTTTATGGCTCGCGGCGCTTACTGGGCTGTGAGGGATGCTAAATTGGAGGGGCAGGTGAAGATTATTGGTGTAGACGGTTTGCCTGGTGCTGATGAAGGCATTGAACACGTGCAGCAGGGGCACTTTGCAGCTACTTGTGTCTATCCCACCCATGGTGAGCTAATAGTTCGTCTGGCCTTGGACATTCTGACGGGTAAACCTTATGAGCGTCAGAATGTATTGCCCAGCGTGCTCATAACGCCTGACAATGTGAATATGGTGGCTCTCTATGGCAATGAGCAGATGAAGCTGAACAACGACTTGGTAACTATTCAGGACAAACTGGAGAACTACTTCGGACTCTATTACACGCAACGGAAGCTGTTGTTGGCAAGCATAGTGACCATTCTGCTGCTCATCGTTTCGGTAGCGATAGCTTGTCGTGCTTGGTGGCAGACCAGGAAGACCATCCGCCAGCGCCAGTCGATGAACGAGGAGCAGTTGTTGTTCTATACCGATGCCAATAGTCGTAAGATTGCCGAGATATTCAGTACACCACAGGAGAAACTGCCTGCCCCCAAGAAGC
Source organism: uncultured Bacteroidales bacterium (assembly GCA_902798425.1). GTDB lineage: Bacteria > Bacteroidota > Bacteroidia > Bacteroidales > Bacteroidaceae > Prevotella. The sequence goes on along the minus strand of CADBWR010000033.1, from coordinate 9,773 downwards.
AGGACACGCTATTTGCCGAGCAGCTGAACGAGGCCATCCGCAGGAATATGTCGAATCCGAACCTGAAGATGGAAGAACTGGGCGAGGAAATGGGGCTCAGCCGCGTGCAACTGTACCGAAAGGTGAAGGCTGTCACTGGTGTTACTCCTGTAGAATTGTTGCGAAGGATGCGCCTTCAAGAAGCCTACGTGCTGTTAGGTTCTACCACCAAGACCGTGGCTGAGATAGCTTTTGAGGTAGGTTTCAATACACCAGGCTATTTCTCAAAGTGCTTTAGAGAAGAATATGGTAAACTGCCGGGTGAGATAAGGGAGATGTAAAGCATTCAACGAAACAAACTTTATAGTCAACATTTGTTTCATGTATCATTTTTTACGTTCTGTGAACGATAATTGTTAGTCTTTTGCGCGTAAAGAGCGTACTTTTGCGTCAGTGAAATCTGAAACATTAGTACTAACAAAAACGCAAAAGCAAATGAAACAATCCAAACGATTCTTTCTGAGTGGCCTGTTGCTGCTTCTGTGTACAATGATGTACGCGCAGGAAGCAATTACGGGTACAGTGTCCGACGCCATGGGTCCCGTCATTGGCGCTACGGTGATGGAAAAGGGGACAACGAATGGTACGGTGACTGACTTTGACGGCAACTTCAAGCTGAAGGTGCAGGCAGGTAAGACACTGGTTTTCTCGTACATCGGTTACAAGAGCCAGGAGCTTCCTGCCAAGGATGGTATGCAAGTCACCTTGGTGGAAAATGCCAAGGAACTGGCCGAGGTGGTGGTGACAGGTTATACCACCCAGCGTAAGGCCGACTTGACAGGTTCTGTTGCCGTGGTACAAACCAAGGAGCTGAAGACTAGTGCAGACACCGATCCTATGCGTGCCCTGCAGGGTAAGGTTCCTGGTATGACCATTACCAGTGACGGCTCTCCTGTTGGTGCTGGTACGGTACGCATCCGTGGTATTGGTTCGTTTAACTCGTCACAGGACCCTCTGTTTATCATTGATGGTGTGCCCACGACGACGAATCTGAATACGCTGAACATGAACGATATCGAGTCCATGCAGGTATTGAAGGATGCTGCCTCTGCCTCTATCTATGGTTCGCGTGCTGCCAACGGCGTCATCATTATCACCACTCGCCAGGGTAAGAAGGGCGACAAGGTGAAGGTGGACTTCTCTGCCAACCTGACAGCTCAGTTCTACAATAAGCAGACCATGATGAAGTTGTCAAACTCTGCTGAGTATGCTACCGCTATGGCACAGGCTGCCCTGAACGACGGCTTGAATCCAGAGCAGTATGCCAACAACTATGGTCTGACCCTGCATGCTGAAGATGGTACACCGATTTCAGCCTATAACCCTGCTACAGGACAGATGGAGAACTATATTGTCAACGGACGCTATGGTGGCTATCTGAACGAGAAGCGCTCTATGCGCTATAGCGATACTGACTGGCTGGATGTGATTTCTCGCACGGGTTTCTCGCAGAACTACGACCTCTCTATCTCTGGTGCCACTGACAAGTATTCAGCACTGTTCTCGCTGGGTTATAAGAAGAACAAGGGTATCTTGAAGTACACTGACTTTGAGAGTATCTCTGGTCGTCTGAATACCAGTTTCAAACTGAACAAATACATCACGGTTGGTGAGAACGCCACCATCACCTATTCTAATCAGGTAGACTGCCGTCCGCTGGAGAATGCGCTGAAGATGTCACCTACGCTGCCCGTTTATGAAGAGGATAATACCACCTTCTCAGGTCCTGTCGGTGGCATGAGTGATCGTCAGAATCCTCTGCGTGAGCTCTACCACAACCGCGACAACCGTCTGAAGATGTGGCGTATCTTTGGTAACGCTTTCGTCAACATTGAACCTGTCAAGGGCTTGATGCTGCGCTCTAATTTCGGTATCGACTATTGGTCAGAGTTTATACACAGCGTGACCTACACTTGGCACTCTGACGTGGTGAACAACGATACTCCATCGACAAACCTTGGCAACAAAACTTCGATGAAGTGGACGTGGTCAAACACTGCAAACTATAACCTCACGCTCTTTGGTGATCACACCTTCAACCTGCTGGCAGGTATGGAGCTGCACAGAGATGTGGAAGACCGTTCGTCTGCTTATGCACAGATGTTTGCGCTGGAGAACTATAAGTATATGTGGCCCGATGCTGCTACTGGTACACAGCGTGCAGGTGGTATTGAGGAAGGATATGCACTGGTATCTTTCTTCGGTAAGGTTGACTACAACTGGAAAGACCTGGTGCTTGCATCGTTCACCATCCGTCATGATGGTTCCAGCCGCTTTGGTGAGAACAACCGCTATGGTACGTTCCCTGCCTTCACACTGGGTTACCGTCTCTCTCAGAACCTGAAGCTGGAATGGCTGGACGACCTCAAGATTCGTGGTTCGTGGGGACAGACAGGTAATCAGGCCATCTCTAACTATGCTCGTTTCGGCCTCTACGCCGCTACTTATGGTGGTGAGCGCAATGAGTCTACTGCCTATGACCTGTCTGGTGTCGGCAAGGGAACCTATCCCTCTGGCTTCCGTGCTATCCAGTCGCAAAACAACGACCTGAAATGGGAGACCACTGAGCAGTTGAATGCTGGTCTGGACTTTACCATGTTCCGCAACTCTCTGTATGGTTCGGTAGATATTTATAAGAAAAAGGTGAAGGATATGCTCATCAGTCCCGCTTATCTGGGTTCGATGGGTGAGGGTGGTGCCTCTTGGCTTAATGGTCCCTCTCTGCAGAACTGGGGTATGGAATTTGCCCTTGGCTTCCGCCACACCACGAACTATGGTCTGAAGTATCATGTCAATGGTAACTTGGACTTCTTCCGCTCAAAGGTGACTTACCTGCCTGAAACGACCACAGGTTCATACGTACATACTTCTAAAGAGAATCTGGTAGAGTCTGGCAAGCCTTATGGCTCTATTGTGGGTTACGTCGTTGAGGGTCTGTTCCAGAATCGCGAGGAGGTTCTGGCCAGCGGACAGGAGAATGCCCGTGTGGGTGGTCTGAAATATGCAGACCTTGATGGCAATGGTGTTATCAATGACAAGGACCAGACTTGGATTTACAATCCCGTTCCCAATTTCTCTTGGGGTTTGAATATTGAACTGGCCTATAAGAATTTCGACTTCTCGATGTTCTGGCAGGGTGTAGCCGGCAAGGATGTCTATAACGACCAGAAGTTCCAGACGGACTTCTATTCTATTACTGACCCAGGTTCTAACAAGGGTAACCGCATGCTTGATGCCTGGACAACAGCCAATACGGGTAGTGATATTCCTGCACTGACCACGAACAATACTGGTAATGAGAATCGTACGTCAAGCTACTTTGTAGAGAATGGCTCTTATGGTAAGCTGCGCCAGGTTCAGCTGGGATATAATGTCCCCGACAAGTGGTTGAAGAAGGTGAAGATGACCAGTGCCCGCGTATATGTATCAGCTCACAACGTGCTGACTATTAAGAGTAGCTCGCTGACCTGTGCTGACCCTGAGAACCCCGGATGGGCTTATCCTAACTCTACTTCCATCTCGTTTGGTGTTCAAACATCGTTCTAATTAAATTGTTCATCAATCATTGTAAATAGTTATGATTACTAAGATATATAAAACATTATGCGCTGGTCTGGTATGCTGCGGTTTTGCTGCAGTACTGACAAGTTGCAACGATTTCATTGATGTCGAACCTCAGGGTGTCATCGACGAAGACCTGGCTATGAACCAGCCCAATGAGATGGTGACATCGGCCTATGCCAAGCTGGGTGACGACTGGTATACTTATCCCTTTAACCTCTGGCCCTATGGAGACGTGTCGTCTGACGATGCCATGAAGGGTGGTTCAGGTACAACAGATACGGATTATCACTCTGTGGAAGTTTGGTCTACGCTGTCAGCCCTTACACCTGGTGGTCATATGGACGAGCTATGGTACCACCTCTACTGCTCTATCAGCCGCTGCAACCGTGCCCTCGTTTCTCTGGATGAGTATGGTGTTAAAATGCTGGGTGAGGAGAAAACCAATATCCGTCGTGGCGAGGTGCTCTTCCTGCGTGCCCATTTCTACTTTAAGTTGGTGCAGCTTTGGAACCGTGTGCCCTGGATTAATGAGGCCGTATATCGTGACCATAGCGAGGAACAGACCTCAAATCGTGAGTTTACGCACGACGAGTTGATGCAGAAGATTGTAGCCGACTTCAAGACTGCTTACGACCTGCTGCCTGTCAAACAGACGGAACTGGCTCGTGCCAACAAGATTGCTGCTGCTGCCTATCTGGCTAAGTGCTACCTGACAATGGCTTGGGGCGACGGTTACGAGGCTACTACTGGTGTCAGTCACATCAATAAGCAGTACATGCAGGAAGTGCTGAAGTACACCAAGGTAGTGGAAGAGTCAGAATATGGCTATCTGGAGGACTTCGGTGACATCTTCCTGCCTGACTACAAGAACTCGAAGGAGAGTATCTTTGCTGTACAACACTCTGGTTATGAGGAAGATAATACCCGTTTTGGACGCGCCAACTGGTCAAATATGCTGAACGGTTGCTGGCAGATGTGGTCGTGCGGATGGGACTTCCACAAGCCCACGCAGAACCTGGTCAACGCCTTTAAGACACAGAATGGTCTGCCCATGTTTGACACTTATAATGATGTTATCGCTTATCCTATCAACGGCGCTCCTACCGCACAGAAGTGGGACCCGCGTTTGTTCCATACTGTTGGCATGCCAAGCTTCCCCTACAAATATGAGGATGCATTCACCATGACCAAGGACAACTCGCGTAACCCCAGCACCTATGGCTACTATACCTCACTGAAGGAAGTGCCTCAGCGCTCAAAGGGCGAGACATACGACAACCCCTGGCAGGCTTTTGCCATGAACGACTACGTGCTGCGCTATACTGACGTCATGCTGATGCGTGCCGAGGCTATGGTAGAAACGGGTGACCTGACAGGTGCTCTTGCCATTGTCAACGACATCCGTCAGCGTGCCAAGAACTCTGTTGGCAAGCATATCGGCTATGCTGCCGACCAGTGTGAAATTAATCTCTACACCAGCAGCGATTTCTCGACAGCTGAGAAGGCACGTCTGCGTGTTCAGTGGGAGCGCCGTCTGGAGATGGCCATGGAGCAGAGCCGCTTCTTCGACCTGCGCCGTTGGGGAATTGCCTCACAGACACTTAACAAGTTCTTCGAGAAGGAGCAGAACAGTGTCTACGATGGTCAGGAGTATGGCAAGTACTATAAGGATGCTCACTTCACACCTGCCAAGAACGAGTACTTTCCACTGCCTTACAACCAGCTGTACTATGTACCTGGATTGTACGACCAGAACAAAGGTTATAACTAAAAACACGATAGCGATATGAAAAAGTTTATTATAAATTTAGGTATAGGTTTGGTTTGTTGCTGTCTGACGGCAACAACCCTCACCTCCTGTCAGGACAAAGACTACGACCAGGAATCAATGAAGGTCTCTGCACCTGATGCAACTCAGATCAGTGGTCAACTCTCAGGCGATGACTACACCCTTACATGGCCTGCTTTGGCCAGCGGACAAACCATGGTAATCTCCATTTATCGTGACGGTACGCTGTCGTCGGTAGAGCGCGCCACGGGCAATTCGTTCACTCACAAGAATGTTCCCACGAACGTACAGTTTGAATATGTATTCAAGATTGTTGAAGGTGATAATTCATCAACAGGTGTCGTAACACGCTATATGCGTAAAGGCGCTACCAGTCTTACTGGTGTACAGATGCGCCAACTGGACAAGTCGGGTGGCTACGATGCACTGGTAGAATGGGACAAGTCGGCTGACGCAAAAACCATCCACTTGACGGCTACCAACGGTGCAAAGACCATCAAGCAGGACTTGGCTGGCACCGCTACATCGTTCACCATTCCCGATGTGCTGACAGGCGACACATGGAACGTCAGTCTGGTTGCTGAGAATGAGAGTGGAACGGCGCTGACGGTTTCTGCCTCACTGCGTATCGGCAAGACGGCCATCGGGTTCCTGAGCGTCTACGCAACACCTGAGGAGTTAGTGGCTAATGGTGACGACGATGAAGCCTCAGCGTGGCTGTGGCTGCACGACAACTATCCCAGCGCTAAGTTCCTGCCTTTCAGCAGCATCAAGGCGGCAAGTGACGTAGAGCCCTTCCGCGTACTCTTCTGGCTGCGCGACCTGGAAGGTGTCGGTGAGGCTGAAGTATTTACCATGCCTGCTGATGTAGAAGCTGCAACTCCCATTATCAGACAGTGGTACAAAGACGGTGGTTCATTGCTGCTCTGGAGCCATGCTACCGTTTATGTAGGACACCTGGGACGTGTCAGCCTGGACGACATGAAGAGCAACGACCGTACTATCGGTGCCGGTCCTGGTGGCATTAACAATGATATTTGGCGTATGGCTGTTGAGTTGAATCCTGACCACAAGTTCAAGAAGGACCACTCGTCGCACCCCATCTATAAAGGACTTGAGGTAGAGACGAATGTTGACACGAAGCTTATCGCCTTCAAAGGCCCAGGTTGGACGGAAGACCATAACTGCCTGTTCTTCAACCTGCCATCATTATGGACTGGTAAGGGCAATCAGGACGAAGCATGCTACACACAATGCACCCAGACGCTCGGCATCTATCCGTTGGGAACATGGGACAGCCAGATTTGGTGGGTCAGCCAGCTCAACGTCTGGGAGGCTCAGCAGGGCAATACAGACTTCAAGGGTACCGTGCTTTGCATTGGTAATGGTGGCTGTGAGTTCTCTATGAAAAATCCTGACGGCACGCCAGACAAGAGCGCTTATCCGAAGAATAATCTCTATCAGGACAACGTCCTTACGTTGGCAAAGAATTCACTGGAATATCTGAAGACCCGCTAAAGTTTAAACCGTTATGAAAAGAATATCATCATTATTCCATATGGCAGCTGTCGTTCTGACAGCTACCATTGTGGGATGCAGCGAAAATAATGATTACTCGCAGCAATACAATCCCCTTATCGATAACCCCAAGGAACCTGCCGAGGAACCTGTAGACCCAGAAAGTCCATCGGGTTACGACGAGAAGTATCGTCCGCAAATCCACTATACGCCAGCCAAGAACTGGGTCAACGACCCCAATGGTCTGGTCTATGCAGATGGAGTGTACCACCTCTTCTATCAGTATAACCCGAAAGGAAATGATTGGGGCAACATGTCGTGGGGGCATGCAACTTCAACAGATTTGATGCACTGGGAGGAACAACCTGTTGCGCTGACTCGTGATGAGTTGGGTGACATTTTCTCAGGCTCATGTGTTATTGACAAGAATAATACGGCTGGTTTCGGTGCCAACGCGATGGTTGCAGCATATACATCTGCTGACGGTAAACAGCAGCAGTCTATTGCTTACTCGACAGATGGTGGAAAAACGTTCACTCGGTTTGCGAATAACCCCGTTATTCCTAATGATGACGATAACCTGCGCGACCCGAAGGTGTTCTGGCACGAGGGTTCACAGCAGTGGATCATGGCCCTGGCCAAGGGTTGGAAGAAAGGTGTTGACTTCTATGGTTCTAAGAATCTCACCAACTGGACTTTCTTGAGTAACTTCTTCGTAGACATGAGTAGTTCAGGACGTCGCGACCTGCAGTGGGAATGCCCTGATCTCATTCAGCTGGGCGACAAGTGGGTGCTGCTGCTTAGTGTGAATCCGGGAGGGCCATGGATAGGTGATGGCCTTATGTATTTCGTGGGTCAGTTTGATGGAACAAAGTTTACTGCCGATGCCCTCGACTATCCACTTTGGCTGGACTACGGTATGGACAACTATGCAGCTGTGACATGGAGCAATACTGGTGATCGTCGCATCATGATAGGCTGGATGAATAATTGGAGCTATAGCGGCAACGTTCCCTGCTCTCCTTGGCGCTCTGCTTTTACGCTGCCTCGTGAACTGGGTATTACGATGTATGATGGTAAGCCCCTCGTCACCAGCACTGTCGTCAAAGAGATTGACAATATTGCAGGCGAATGGAAAGAGGTCAACGGTGCTATTGATGCTAAAGATGCATATCAGTTGCGTGTGACTGTAAACCTTGACAAGAATTCAACGATTACGTTGAAGAATGACATGGGTGAGTACTACACGGTTGACGTGAAAGCATCAGTCCGCGAGATTTTTGCGCACCGCAATGCACATACAGGAAAGGTAGACTTCAATGGCAACTTCTCACTGCCCAGCATGCGTGCTCCACTGAAGGTGACGGGTGACAAAGTTGTCCTCGACTTCTTCGTAGACCAATCTTCAGTAGAAATCTTTACCCAGCAAGGTACGATGGCTATGACCAACCTCGTATTCCCATCATCTATCTACAATAGTGTAGAGGTTGAGGGTGCTGATTTCAAGTGTGAAGCACGTAGTCTGAAGAGTATCTGGAGAAAATAAAAGACATGTAAATCAAGGCATCAAAAAGCCCCCTCTTTTTGGAGGGGGCTTTTTTCACAATACAACACCGAGTTATAAGATAGTTGATCAAAGGTCCCTGTGATCCCGATAGGCATCTTAAATGTTAATTATTCAAATAATTACGTCAGAATGATGTCAGAATGAAATAAAATGTGTATATTTGCGGGCAGTAAAGCATTAGGATTATGGCACAAGTATCAATGTCCGTGAGACTGGACTCACAACTAAAGAAGCAGTTCAATGAACTGTGTAATGAGATAGGAATGAGCGTTAATACCGCCATCAACGTGTTTGTGAATGCAGCAGTAAAGGCCCAAGGTATTCCGTTTGAAATCAAGGCGACTCCTAAGGTTCGTGAAATGCGTAAAATGGCAGAAAGCGGTAAGTTCCCCGAAATGACTCTTGAAGAAATTAACGAGGAAATCCGTCAAGCACGCGAAGAAAGGAGTAAGCAGAAATGATTTATGCCGTTATAGACACGAATGTGTTTGTTGCAGCACTTTTGTCTCGCCATTCCAATTCTGCTACAGTATTAGTCGTGGACACGCTGTTGAATCATGGTATCTGCCCCTTGTACAATCAGGAGATTATCAACGAATATCAAGATGTGCTACATCGAGATAAGTTCCATTTTCCTTCAGAATCAATCGATGCTATTATCAGCACTGTGCAGAAATATGGCATTAGTACTGAGCGTGTTGCAAGTTTTGAACACTTCCCTGACCCCAAAGATGTCGTATTCTACGAAGTAGCACTCTCTAAGGATGATGCCTATCTGGTGACAGGCAACAAGAAGCACTTCCCACAGACTCCGATTGTGGTTACCCCTGCTGAGATGCTGAAGATTCTGCAGTCATTATAAGTGATATGAAAAATTGTGACAGGGACCTTGTGACGAGGGACTGCCAGTCCCTCGTCATCAAGCTCTAAAAAATCTGAACAGCAAAAAAATGGCCGTTGGTGTAGGATTCTGACTTCTGACTTCTGACGTTTTCCCAAAATTTTAGTGGAAAACGGAGAAGTCGGAAGGGGGAAAATAGAAGGAAAGAGAGAATAATATATATATAGTTAATATATTATTCAGATATTATATAATATTATAATATTATATAATATCTGCTATTATGTTTTGCGCAATTAAAAAACACCAAAACGTCAGAAGTCAGAAGTCAGAACGTCAGGTTAGGGTGGGCCACTGTGTCTTTCCCTGTATAGTGTTGACTCCCTCAGAGCCTTGATTTGTTACTGTTTTGTTAATTACTGTTTATTATACTGATTTTGTTGACTTATCTCTCT
>CADBWR010000032.1 GCA_902798425.1 uncultured Bacteroidales bacterium | reverse complement strand
TTCTTTATCGATGTTATCGACGAAGGTTTTGCGGTAGAGGGCTTGGGCGGTGGCTTCGAGGTGCTGAATCATTTGATTGTTGAGACGGATGCGGTTGGTCAGCGTTTCGTATTCTGACACGATTTCACGTTGGCGAGTGATGGAGGGGATGGGGAGCATGACATCACAAAGTTCGTCCCAATCGAATATCTCACGAGCACTTCCATGTGAATGGAAACGGGCATAGCGGTCAAACTCTGGACGACGAAACCACATCATCAAATACTCTGGCAATAGCTGTTCGTGGTCAATAACCTCAAAAACAGTATAAGCCTGAGAAATGATAGCATCATCGTATCCATCGAGTAAAGCAATAGATACCTTATCGCCATTGCGTGAAGTGACAGGACCGTATGCAAACTGCCCTCTTTCCACAATTTTATAGGTGGACATGTCCGTGCCAATGGTATTAGCAATCGAAGGCATAAACTCTTTCGAAATGCTCACACCCAGTAAGTTCGTAACCTTCAACTCCCGATTACGAATATTCACCTCTCTGATATAGTCGTCTAAACGCTTGTATTCCGCTTTACTCATCATTGTTCTTGTTTATCAGATTAACAACAACCTTTACCATGACATCCTTCTCTTCAGTTCTGCTCTCGGCAATCATCAGCGTGAGGGCAACGAGAGTGCTGTCTGCTATGCGCTTGCTGCCATCTGGATGATAGAGAATGTGGTTATTGTTGAGGAACCAGAGGAACAACGTGGCGGCAATGCGTTTGTTGCCATCGCTGAAAGAGTGGTTCTTAGTGACGAGATAGAGCAGCATGGCGGCTTTTTCCTCCACGCTGGGATAGAGTTCTTCTCCACCAAAGGTCTGGTAAATCTGTCCGATACTGCTTTTGAAAGAGTCATCTTTCTCGTTGCCAAAGAGAACTGAGCCACCGAATTTCTCTCGCAACCCATTGATAGCTTCCATCGCATTCTCATAGGTAGCATGAAATGGCTCATCTTTGGTGGTCTTATTGATAGTAAGCCGCTCGTAGTCGTAGTTGTCAAGGGTGTCGAGAGCGTAAGTATAATCTGTCACCACCTCAAAGAGGGCATTGGTCTCGTCATTAGACAGCAGTGGCTGGTTCTGAATGGTGCGTCCAAGCATACCTACCAACTGTCGCAGCTCGCCAATCTGCTCCTTTCGCATTCGCTCGTTGACGGCATAACCCTTGATGAGATATTGTTTTAATACTTTGTTCGCCCATTGACGAAAACGAGTGGCATTCTTGCTGTTTACACGATAGCCAACTGAAAGAATAACATCGAGATTATAATACTTTGTACTATAAGTTTGCTTACCATCATTACCCATGTGTTCCAAAATGGAACATGTGCTATTTTCGTCAAGTTCTTCCGATGCATATATATTCTTCAAATGCTTCGTAATAGCAGGGCGTTTTGTACCAAACAATTCAGCAATTTGTTTCTGCGTCAGCCACACAGTCTCATTCTCCAGCCGGACATCCACTTGCGTCTGCCCGTCCTCCGTCTGATATATGATGATTTGATTATTCGAGTCCATAGCCTAACTTTTCAAAGAGGTCTTTCAACTGCTGTTTGCTCTCTTCCTCCTGTTGTAAGAGGTCGCGCATATCAGCTTGCTGTTGCTTCATCTTAGTGTCGAAGTCAATCTGCTCATCACGGTTGCGGAACTCGATGTATTTGCTTGGCACAAGGCTCCAACCTTTCTTCTCAATCTCGTCGAGGGTGGCAGAGTAGCAATATTCTGGTTCGTTATGATAGGTATCTACATAGCCTACACGCTGCCAGTTGTGGAAGTTCTCGGCTATCTGCTGTATCTGCTCCGTAGAAAACTGAATGTATTTCTTCTCGAATGGCTCTCCCCATTGACGCAGGTCAATGAAAAGCACCTCATCCTCACGATTACGATAGCGAACCATCTTGCCGTTCTGTTCTACCGTGCGGGCTTTCTTGTTGTTATTCAGAATCCAAAGCGTCACGCTGATGTCCGTAGAATAAAACATGTTACGAGGCAGAATAACAATAGCTTCTACCAAATGGTTCTGAAGTAGTTGCTTGCGTATTTCCAGTTCTGTGCCGTCGCCACTCAATGCACCATTGGCAAGAAGGAAACCAGCCGTACCATTGGCAGAGAGCTTAGAAACGATGTTCAGAATCCAACCATAGTTGGCATTACTTGTAGGAGGCACATCGTATCCAGCCCAGCGTGGGTCGTCCTTCAGTTCGTTCTCTGCGCGCCAAGCCTTCTGGTTAAATGGCGGATTTGCCATGATGAAGTCTGCCTTCAGGTCTTTGTGCTGGTCGTTGTGGAACGTATCGGCAGCCATCTCGCCCAGGTTACAGGCAATGCCACGAATGGCGAGGTTCATCTTTGCCAGTTTGTAGGTGGTGTTAGTATATTCCTGCCCATAGACAGAGATGTCACGCTTGTTACCGTGATGCGCCTCGATGAACTTCATGCTCTGTACGAACATACCGCCAGAGCCACAACAAGGGTCATAAATCTTACCACGATAAGGCTCAATCATCTCAGCAATAAGGTTGACGATGGTTTTAGGCGTGTAGTATTCACCTTTACCCTTACCTTCGGCAATGGCAAACTTACCAAGGAAGTATTCATAGACACGACCTATAAGATCGTTCTCAGGGTCTTTCAGTGTGTCAATCTTATTGATTTCATCAAGCAGAGCAGCGAGCTTGGTACGGTCGAGCGAAAGCCCTGCATAGTAATTGCTTGGCAAGGCACCCTTCAGCGTAGGATTGCTCTGCTCCACTTTCGCCAATGCCTTGTCTATCTTGATAGCAATATCATTCTGCTTGGCGTTCTCAATCAGAAAATCCCAACGGCTCTCAGGCTCCAGATAAAAGACATTCTTGGCATTATAGAACACGGGATTGTCGGCAAAAGCCTCCTTGCCTTCTGCCACCAGCTCATTGCGCCGTTCTGTAAAACGGTCGTGAGCATATTTCAGGAAGATAAGGCTCAACACCACGTGTTTATACTCCGATGGTTCCACGGAACCACGGAGTTTATTGGCTGATTCCCACAGCGCTTCTTCTATTGCCTTTTCTTTTATTACTTTCTTTGCCATATTTTCTTTATTTACCTTGTTTGCACCTACAAAAGGTACGCTTTTTCTCTACCATTACAACTTTCAGTCGGTTTATATCTTCCATACTTATAGTTTTATTCCACAAAGGTAGTGATTTATTTTCAATTGTTTTCTGTTTTACTAAAACAATCTGCCAATTTTTGTCGTATTTTGCTATTTTTAACCACTATACCTCTATTTTTATAGCCTTTTAGTTAGTCCCCGAAATGTTAAAATTTCAACTTTTTCTAATATTTTCTTGAAAAGTTATTTTTTTGTTGTTCTTTTGCACCCGTTTATTAAGGATAACAAACTATATGGAAAGATTAAAAACATTGGAGGAGATGCCAGGTGCATTGTCCTACCTCATTGAGAAAGTGGAGGGGCTGGAAAAGACCGCCCAAAGTTTGCTGAATAGGCAAGAAGAGAGTTGTTCACCGCATTGGATGGATGTTGACGAACTATGTGACTATATTTTTTCTATTTAGATGGTGTCTTTTTGCACGCACCCTATTTCAGAAAGTCACTGAGTTGGCGGATGTATTCGTCTGGATGCGTCAGGTAAGAACTGGCATGTTCGGCGCCAGGTGCTATCCAGAGTTTTTTGTTGGAGGGCTTCGCCTGATAAAGGCGGTAGACCATTTCTGTAGGCACAAAGGTGTCTTCGTCACCATGAATGAAGAGCATCGGATAGGGCGACTGGCGTACAGCATCGATGGCTGAGGCTTCGCTGAAGCTCCAGCCGTAGCGCATCTTACACAGCAGACTGGTGGTGTACATCAATGGGAATGGAGGCAGTCCGAACTGGTTCTTCAGTTCACTAGCAAACTCGTCCCACGCACTCGTATAGCCACAGTCGTCGACAAAGCGTAAGTCCTTGATACCCTTTGGCATCTCTTCGGCAGACAGCATCATCGTTGTAGCGCCACCCATCGACACTCCGTGCACCACCATCGTGTCCGTCTGGAAGATGGTGAGCCAGTGGAGCACGTCTTTTTTGTCCAGCCACCCCATCTGAATCATGTCGCCCTCACTCAAGCCGTGGGCATGCAGATCGGGCAACACCACATTGTATCCACCCAGCACGTGCTCGTAAAGGCGAGCCAAAAAGAGATATTTTACAGCACTGTCCCGCCATCCATGAATGATGAATGCCGTTTTTTGGCTACCATGATGGACATAAAGGGCATGATGCCGCTCGCCTGTCGGCATGACGACAAACGTGTCACGCAATGCCCCTACTCTGTTCAAGCTGTCTACCCATGGTTTGGTATCGGGGTAGCGTTCAAACAATTGGTTATAGCAGGAGTCCACATCTGCCTTGCCGCCATCTGGCGACAGCGCATAACTCAACATATAGAAACTTGTTCCGATAGTAATCACCAAGAGCAGCACTACTACTGTCACTATGCTCAGAAGACTCTTTTTCATACGATTGTCATTCTTTTTAGTATCGGTATAATTTGAAATGTTGAATCTGGAAGAAACCTACAGGTATGCGGACATGACGGCCTTGGTGTGTCTGGTCGCCATTAAGGTGACGGACGATATTCAACTTGCCGTCAGCAATCTCCACTTCCTCACACTTTGCCAAGCCGATGCGCTGGTCGCCCTTCTGCCAAGTGGCTGATGACACAGCAGAAGAGAAGGTAACCACTACCCCACTACCTATTACCAGATAATCTTCTTTGCCCAGCCGCAGGACGATACATGCTGTTTCAGGCCATTCCGCATCTTTTGCGCCAGGTTCCCAGCCCAGCGTATAGCTATGTTTTATGGTGAGACGGATTCCATCGGGTGTAGCGATTTCAGCCTCTCGCTGTTCATTATCGAGAAGAACAGCATCCATGTCTTTTGTGCCCTGTCGCTCAAGCATCAGCGGTTCTGCCTGCCGCAACAGCCGGTAGGACGCTACAAGCGGAGACACGGACGTGCCGACAGACGAGAAAGCATTGAGTTGGTCGTCTTGTGACAGATCCATCTGCTTCCAGTCGTTGGTGCCAGATGCCGCAGTGAGCGGATAGTCCTCAATACTGAATGGGCAGAACCCCATTGCTCCATGATGACCGAAGGCATAAAGCGCATACATGGCATCCTTGTCCTCCAGCCGTATCTCAGGTATGAAGAGCGGATTGTTGGGCAGGTGGTATTTTGCCATCCACGACCTGACACCCTTGTCGTAGATGTCGACACCCAGTACATCAATGGACGGTGCTCCGCAATGCCACAAGTCTATGAGGTGTGCCAACGGACCTCCCGATGGATATTGTCCTGGCTTGCGACCTCGGCTGTCGAGAGCCACATTGACGTACATCGGCAGATTGTAGACCTCACGTCCTGCCTTGGCTATCTGCTCCACGTATGTGGCGTAAGTCCACGTCTGAAAGATCTCCTCCGTATAGATATCGTCACCAAACAGTTGTGCCCAGTCAGCGTTAGCTTTTGCCTGTGGTTGCAGTTTCTCTTTCAGATACGGGTGCAGCGACTTCTGATGCGCCTTCAGATAGTCCGTCAACTGCTTAGGCACTGCACTGTGGTACATACGCGTGGCATCATCCGAATAGTCGCGCGGCACCTCTATCATACCTATCTCGTTCTCCACCTGCACCATGACAACCGTCTGTTCATGAGCATCGTGATCGCGCAGATGAGCCATCACCTGACAGAAGGCACGCTTGTCGGCCTCCAGTACATTCCTGCTCAGTGAAGAAGCCTCCTCAACGGGTTTCCCCTCCGAGGTATGCGCACGGGGGAAACGCTTCACGTCACGTTTGAACCACTCAGGAGCATAACAGCTCATCGAGTTCTTCCAGGCACCAAACCACAGTAGCACTACTTTCAGTTCTTTACGCCTTGCCTCTGTCAGAATGACGTCCAGCGAACGCATATCAAACGTTCCCTCCTGTGGTTCTATGAGTTCCCACGATACAGGAACGAGCACAGTGTTTAATCCCATCTGGCGAAGATGCGAGAATGTACGTTTTACGTCCGCTGGTGTCGACGCCGACGAGTTGCCCAGTTCTCCGCCAATCATCAGCATCGGCTTGTTGTTGACAACAATCCGTGCTGTACTATTTGCGCAGTGTTCCAAGTGCGGTATCTGTTGTGCCTGCACTCCCATCGTCAAGAGGCAGAGCAGAATGGGGATAAGGTAGTTTTTCATTGAGTAACTGTTCATACGAAACGCTTCATTATGTATTCATCTGCAAAGATACGAATAAAAATCGAAGAGTCGTATCGAATTCAAGTCAGAATTATTTGGCGCGTATCATTTTTTTTCATACCTTTGCACAAGTAAACCCTATTAACTATTTATTAACGTCAAATTATTAAACCACAAAGAAATGGAACAGCAAAAAGTGGACATGTTCATGATGATGAACAACAAGTATTTCCCAGAGGCACAAATACCTTTCATTCGCCAGCATCTGCTTAGCGTCGATGAAAGTAAAGAGGGCATTCTGCACACCATACAGTTCAAGGACCCCATTATCTCGCTGGTACTGAGTCTGCTGGTCGGCGGTTTAGGCATTGACCGTTTCTATATTGGCGACACAGGACTGGGCATCGGCAAGTTGGTAACCTGTGGTGGATTGGGTATCTGGACCATCATTGACTTGTTCCTGATTATGCAAGCCACACGCGAGAAGAACCTGTCTCGCCTGATGACACTGCTCTAACAGCAGATGATTCTTAGCAAAGGGCGTCTCTATCCCCTACTCCTATTATTGACTGCTGGAGGCTATCTGTGGTTGGCCGTCAGCAATGATAGCAGTAGGATTCTTGGTTGGGATGGTTGTCTGATCAGACACTTCCTCCAGATTCCTTGTCCGTCGTGCGGCACCACACGCGCCGTACGTGCTGTCTTTCATGGTGAGTGGATAGAGGCACTGTACTATAACCCGCTGGGCATCCTACTGGCAGCGCTGATGGTGGCTATTCCGGTATGGATAGCGGCTGACCTGCTGCTGGGCACATCGTCACTGCTGAGGGCTTATCGTCTGACAGAGCAGAAACTTCAAAGCAGACCCATCGCAGTGACAGCCATCTTGGCAATTATAGCAAACTGGATATGGAATTTCGTGAAATACACATAGAAGAAGAACAGACGCAACGCATAGAAGACGCGACGCCCCACGAGGACGAGAAAGAGCGTGCCTCCAGTTGTTACGTGATGTCGTTGGTGGCCGTCATGATAGGATTGCCGATGCCCATCATCAATCTGCTGGCTACGGGCATCTTCTATTTCATGTCACGTCGCGCCACCTTCTTTGTGCGCTGGCACTCCATACAGGCGCTGGTCTCCCAGGTGCCTCTGTTCATTATGAACAACATCCTGTTCTGGTGGACTGTCAGGGTGCTGTTCAGCTTTAGCAACCTCTCATCGGCCTACATAGCCTACTTCATCACCGTCAACCTCTACAACATCTACGACTTCGTGGAAACCGTACGCTCAGCCATCGTGACACGCAAGGGAGGGACGCACCGCTGGTATCTCTATAGCACTATCACCGACAAGATTTGCAGCAGATGAAAAAGATTGTCAAGGAGTTACTGGTATCGGCATTGCTGTTTTTCGGCGTTCTCTGCGCCACGCTGCAGGTAGACTGGATGAAGCTGTTGCACCTGAGACCTACCATCGTTGGCGACAAGCTGTCGGAATGGGTGTGGGAACTGACATATGCCAGTATTGACGAGGTGCAGGACGCCAGCGTCTGTCTGCCCATAGACACGCTGGTTAGCGAAATGTGCCGAGCCAACGGCATCAACTCGGCAAGCGTGCATATCGTCGTTAGCAGAGACAAGGAGGTCAATGCCTATGCCACAGCAGGTCGACACATCATCATCAACACAGGACTCATTGAGAAGATGGACAACGAGACACAGCTCTGTGCCGTCATTGGTCACGAGTTGGCACATCTGGAGTTAGGACATATTGAGTCGAGCATCCGCAGACAAGCCATCTTCCAGGTCTTACTGACTTTGCTGACAGGCAATGGCAACATGGAGGGAGTAGTGAACATCACCACCCTGATGATTAGCAACTCCATTACCCGTGCCAAGGAGAACGATGCTGACGCACAGGGAGCACGCTATCTCTATGCCATGCAGCAGGACCCGATGGAAATGGCAAACACGCTGGAGACATTTGAGAGCTACGGCATCCTGTCGTATTTGACAGACCATGCCGACAGCAAGGAGCGTGCAGAGAACATCCGCAAGATGCACTTCAAGGACAACATCGTCCCCCGCCCTATTCTGTCGCCAGGAGTTTGGAACACCCTAAAAGAAGAGATACATGACTGACAATACGATCAAAAAGGATGTAGCCTTGGTGCTGTCGAGTGGCGGCGCCAGAGGATTGGCACACATCGGCGCCATTGAGGAACTAGAGGCTCAGGGCTATTGCATCAGCGCCGTGGCTGGCTGTTCGATGGGAGCACTCGTCGGTGGTGTCTATGCTGCTGGCAAGCTGAAGGAGTTCAGGGAGTGGATGAAGACCATTGACCGCAAGAAGATGCTGGAGCTGACAGACTTCTCGTTCAGCCTGAGCCATTTAGTAAAAGGTACGCGCATCATTGAAGCCATCATGGAGTTTGTACCCGATATGGCCATCGAGGATCTGCCCATACCCTACTGCTGTGTGGCTACCGATTGGAAAAGCGGTCGCGAGGTAGTCTTCACCAAGGGTAGTCTGTTTGAGGCCATCCGTGCCAGCATCTCCCTGCCCACATTCTACGAACCTGTGCAGAAGGACGGCATGATACTCATTGACGGTGGTGTGGTGAACCCCATTCCCCTGAACCGTGTCAAGCGCAAGGCTGGCGACATCCTGGTAGGCATTGACGTCAGTGGGCACGACTATAAGAAGGAGAACGTGAACCACTTCAACTACTACACCATGCTGTCGCGCACCAGTTCGATTATGATCAGACAGAACTCCATCCTGATGACGAAGCTGACAAAGCCCGACATGTTGGTAGACATACAGATGAGCCGCTATGGCAGTTTTGACTACGACAAGTCTGAGAAATTGATAGCCATTGGCAAGTTGAAGACGTCGATGAGCATCACCAAATACGAGAACAACATATAAAAAGAGTAAAAAAACTAACGAATGTGCTTGTTTGTCAAAGATAATTTGTAACTTTGCATCCGCTATCGCAAAGTTAGGGGCATAGCCCAGTTGGTTTAGAGCGCTGCAGTCACATTGCAGAGGTCCCCGGTTCGAGCCCGGGTGTCCCTACTAACAACAAGAAAAGAGACTCCGTTGGGAGTCTCTTTTTCATTATCGTTTCCGTTATCGTTTACTTTGCATAAGCCACTGAGCGTGTCTCGCGGATAACGGTAATCTTCACCTGACCAGGATAGGTCATCTCGTTCTGAATCTTCGATGCAATCTGTCCGCTGAGTGCCTCTGTCTCAGCATCATCCATCTTGTCGGCACCAACGATAACACGCAGCTCACGACCAGCCTGGATGGCGTAGGTCTTGGTGACGCCAGGATAAGACATAGCGATAGCCTCCAGGTCGTTCAGACGCTTGATGTAAGCCTCGACAATCTCACGACGGGCACCAGGACGGGCACCAGAGATAGCGTCACAAATCTGTACGATGGGAGCCAGCAGGGTCTGCATCTCCATCTCGTCGTGGTGGGCACCGATGGCATTGCAGATATCGGGCTTCTCCTTGTATTTCTCAGCAATCTTTGCACCATAGATAGCGTGTGGATCGTCAGTATCCTCATCGGGCACCTTACCAATATCGTGCAGCAGTCCGGCACGCTTAGCCTTCTTGGGGTTCAGACCCAGCTCTGCAGCCATCACAGCACAGAGGTTAGCAGTCTCACGAGCGTGCTGCAGCAGGTTCTGACCGTATGAAGAACGATACTTCATTTTACCCACGATGCGGATGAGCTCAGGATGCAAGCCGTGGATGCCGAGATCGATGGCAGTACGCTTACCCGTCTCAATAATCTCGTTCTCCAACTGCTTCTTCACCTTGGCAACAACCTCCTCGATGCGTGCGGGGTGGATACGTCCGTCGGCTACCAACTGGTGGAGAGCCAGACGACAGGTCTCACGGCGTACGGGGTCGAAGGCTGAGATGACGATAGCCTCGGGGGTGTCGTCGACAACGATTTCCACACCGCAGGCAGCCTCCAGCGCACGGATGTTACGACCCTCACGACCAATGACGCGACCTTTCACGTCGTCGTTGTCAATATGGAATACGCTGACAGAGTTCTCTACAGCCGTTTCTGTAGCTACACGCTGGATGGTCTGGATAACAATCTTCTTGGCCTGGGCATTGGCGTTCAGCTTAGCCTCGTCCATGATTTCGTTGATGTAGGCCTGCGCATCGGTCTTTGCCTCGTCTTTCAGCGACTCTACCAGACGAGCCTTAGCCTCGTCAGCACTAAGTCCAGAGAGTTCTTCCAACTTAGCACGCTCCTGCAGCTGCATCTTCTCCAGTTCCTCCTGCTTCAGCGTCAGCAACTTCTTCTCATTGTCAATGCGCGTCTGCTGATTGTCCAGCTCGTTCTTGCGACGGCCCAATTCCTCTTGGCGCTGGTTGAGCGAAATCTCACGCTGTTTCAGTTTGTTCTCACTCTGCTGGATGTGCTGGTTGCGCTGCTGCACTTCCTTCTCCAGCTCTGCCTTCTTGTTCAGGAATTTCTCCTTCACCTCCAGCAATTTCTTCTCTTTGATGACTTCTGCCTCTTTCTTGGCAGCGTTAACCATCTCATTATATTTTCCCTTGATGACAAAGCGGAAAATCATGAAGCCACATGCGCCACCCAGAACAAGGGCAGCTACTATGGCAATAATCGCAACAATAATGTTCATAAAATAATTATATATGTAGTGTTAATGTTCTTTCTGACTCTTGGGGCCTAATCCTTCAGTGCTTCCTCTATCTCTGCGGTCAGACGGGCAAGAACATTATCATAGGGTGACGTATCGTTGTGCGCATGCTCCTTCTGATACAACAGCGCCACGTCGATAAGCGTCATAAGCGCTATTATATGATCACTCTTACGTCCTTTATATGCCTGTGAATAGGCATTATAGCGTTCGGTGATAAGCTTTGCGGCTGCACGATAGTACTCTTCTTCTTCGCGTTTGACGACGACTTCTATTTCTTCATCGTACACATGCAGCGTGATACGTAATCTGTCCTGATTCAATTCTGCCATGGCTTGTCTTTCCTTAGTTACTGATGTTCATCGCTGAGGATAGCAATACACTTATTGACATCACGGATAAGTTTCGACAACCGACTCTTGGCACCTTCCAAGTTACCGTCGGTAATCTCCATCATCTTGGCCATCTTGAGTGAGTCGTAGTCGTACTGCTGCTGATTCACTTTTTCCTGCAACTCTTTTACCGTCTTCTCCTGATTCTGTAGCATCACATAGAACTCTCCATTTTCTTTCTTCAATTCTTGAAAACGGAGTATCATCTGATGCAGACGGGTTTCAAATGTTGCTAAGGTTTTCTCGTTAGCAGTCATACCTTTCTCACTTTATTCCACAAAGGTAATGAAATATAATTGACAATTGCTCATTGACAATTGATAATTATCATTTTTTAACTTTATTCTTTCGGTTTAGGCTCTTTCTTAGCCAGCATTACCACACGGAAAACAAAATCAGCTACCCACTTTTGTGAGAACCCCAACTTCTGGTCGTACTGGCGGATGGCAACAACCGTCTTCATCACACCAGCATCGTTAAAGTCGTTCTTCGTAAAGATGTCGTTGACAGTCTTCTCCGTCATGGTACGGATGGCACCCTTCATGAAACTGGGCAGGCGCAACTTAAATTTCATCAGGTTACCCATCAGCATCAGCAGGTCCTGTGAGAACCCAGAGAACTGATACATGTAGGTCTGGATGTCCTGTGGTTTCTTGCAGCGCTTGCGGATGCTCTGCTCAATCTCCTTGGTGAATTCATCGTCCATCTGGTAGAGCTCCTTGAGCATCTTCTTACAGCGCGACTTCTCAGCCAGTCCCAGTTTGTTGTTCTGGGTTGGTACCTTCAGTGTAGCCTTAAACGTACGCAGGTCGGGCAGTGCAGCCAGATTGGTAATGCCCAAGTCGGCAGCCATCACTGCTTGGAAATATACGCGAATCAGCGTCATGAAATCCTCCATGCCACCGACCTTCTGTTCCTCCTCATTTTTTCCAAAAATTTTATTCCAAAAAGCCATAATAATCTGTTTACTAATTAAATCGACTGCAAAATTACAAAAAAATCTCCATTCTCCATTCGCAATTCTCAATTATTTCGTATATTTGCACCAACAAAATCAAAAATATCATGAAAGGTATCGTATTAGCAGGAGGCAGCGGAACACGCCTCTACCCCATTACCAAGGGTGTGTCGAAGCAGTTAATTCCCATCTTCGACAAGCCTATGATTTACTACCCCATATCGACACTCATGCTCGCTGGCATCCGTGAGATTCTTATTATCTCTACACCTTACGACCTGCCAGGCTTCAAACGTCTGCTGGGTGACGGCAGCGATCTGGGTGTGCGCTTTGAGTATGCCGAACAGCCTTCACCCGATGGTCTGGCTCAGGCTTTCATCATTGGCGAGAAGTTCATTGGTGACGACTGTGCATGCCTTGTCTTGGGTGACAACATCTTCTATGGAAGCGGATTTACAGGTATGCTGAAGCAGGCCGTCAAGAGTGCCGAGGAGGATGGTCGTGCTACCGTCTTCGGCTACTATGTCAACGACCCCGAGCGCTATGGTGTCGCAGAATTCGACAAGGACGGCAACTGCCTCTCCATTGAGGAGAAGCCCGCCAAACCAAAGAGCAACTACGCGGTGGTTGGTCTCTACTTCTACCCCAACAGTGTGGTGGAGATTGCCAAGAATATCAAGCCCTCGGCACGTGGAGAATTGGAAATTACCACCGTCAACCAGCGCTATCTGGAAGATCACACCCTACTGGTACAGACCCTGCAGCGTGGCTTTGCCTGGCTCGACACGGGAACACACGACTCTCTCTCCGAGGCATCGACATTCATTGAAGTCATTGAGAAACGCCAAGGTCTGAAGGTGGCTTGTCTGGAGGAGATAGCCTACAAGCGTGGCTGGATAGACCGCGAACAACTGCGTAAGTTGGCAGAGCCTATGGCCAAGAACGACTATGGCAAATACCTCCTTCGCAGAGCAGAAGAAAAATAAACCATCGTAAAACCCAAACAAATAAGGA
Organism: uncultured Bacteroidales bacterium; assembly: GCA_902798425.1. Taxonomy (GTDB): domain Bacteria; phylum Bacteroidota; class Bacteroidia; order Bacteroidales; family Bacteroidaceae; genus Prevotella. The sequence goes on along the minus strand of CADBWR010000032.1, from coordinate 13,574 downwards.
ATGTTGCAACTAACATTCCTTATTTGTTTATATATAGTTCTGAACACAGCGGCGTAGTGCGTTGGGATTGCCCATATCAAACATCTCACCATTGAGGCGCACACCCATCATACCACTCTTCTGACGGACAGCATCCAGTGCGGCAGTGAGCTCAATCTCGCGGGTTGTGTCACCCTCTGCATCGGCCTGGGCAATATCGTCAGCCAACTGAGCAAATACATCAGGTGTCAGGATATACTGTCCAAAGACGCTATAGTACTCTTTCTGCCCCTCACTGTTGCGAACCCCCAAGAACTCCTCGGCATAGCTGGCCTTAGGTTTCTCGTGCATGACAGAGACATTCAAGACTGTATGCTCCTTATCCTCCCAAACGCCACTAAGAATACCATAATGGCTGACCTCGGCCAACGGGACGCTGTGAATGCTCACCAACAACTGGTTGTAGCGTTCGTAGCGTTCAATAAGCTGCAGGGCGCAGGGTTTGTTGGTAGTGGAACGGTAGAGTGTGTCACCCAGAAGAAGAAGTACGGGTTCGCTGCCAGCAAACTCTGCAGCCTGATAAACGGCATGGCCAAAGCCTCGCTTCTCGCGCTGATAGACATAGCGCAGACGCTTACCAATATCCAAGATGCGGTTCTCGTACTCTTGAGCCTCGGCATTCAGTTTGTGCAAGTGTTCGTCAGGCAAAGGACGTTCGAAGAAGTCCTTATACCACTGTCGCTCCTCGTCAGAGCCCAACACCAGACAAATCTCCTCGACACCACTCTTGACCAATTCCTCTAATAATATAAGAATTACCGGGCGTACCATACCATCTGGACAGGGTATAGGGAAGAAGTCTTTCTTGAGGACACGGGTAGAAGGATAGAGACGTGTGCCAAAGCCTGCCACAGGGATGATAGCCTTTCTGACAGTATGAACGGGATGCAGTGTGAGGGCATAGGCACGCATGCCCTGCGCATTGAGATAGTCGATGAGCTGTTGCTGACTCGCCTCACTGCGTGCCAGGAACTGCACGGAGCCATCGCCATGCGAACCCACACCCTTGCCACCATAGACCAGCGGCAGTATTTTGGGGTCGTTCAACACCTCATGAAGTTTGGGGGCATGCAAGGCTGGAGAGATGGGGACGACATACTTGTCGAATTGTTCCTCAGCCTTAGTCATCAGCTGACCCAACGCCTGTGCATCACCCTCTGCCATATAGCGAATGGCACGTTCTACAATCTCCTGGTTCCACTCGCCCAACGCTTTATGAAGGTTCTCTTCAGCCTCGGTGGTGGCAAAGGGGTACGACTTGTTCAGGTCTGACAGGATGCGGATGGTATCCTTCTCGGCACACAGGTCAGCAAAGACCCAGTAAAGGTGTTTCTTCACATTCAGCGCCTTAACCTCAATTTCATCACCATCGAATGTCATCAGATTAGGTTTAACGCCAAAGGCACACGCCTGATCCAGACGACCACAACGGGAAGAGGTGCGCAACTCGCCGAGGTAGGCAATGTTCATCTCACCCAGCGTGTTGAGGTTCAGCTTGTATAACTGGTTGAAGGCACGAGCCACCAAGACGCAGATGGCGGCAGACGATGACAAGCCACTCTTCATGGGCAGCGTCATCTTCGTAATGCGGATGCGCACACCACCCACCTTGTACCACTCCAGCATATAGCTTGCCACACCAGCACAGTAGCAGAAGAAAGAGCCCGACTTGGCTACGGTCTTCAACTCTGCCTCGTTCATGCGACAAGAGAAGTTGCTCCAGACATCTGATATCTCCGGAGCATCGCTATATAATTCAAAAATAGGAGATTTTTCTACTTCAGCATAAATGCCCTGCTCTATACCTGTTACTATAGCGGAGCCAGGCAGAATGTCTGCATTCATGGTGCGATAGTGACCAGCCCAGTCTGTATGTTCACCAAAGAGGCACAGACGGCCCGGCACAAACAACTTTATCATGTTTTCGGTAGTATTTATTAGTCTAATATAGCGCAAAGGTACACTTTTTTTCATTAAAATAGGCATTTTTTTATGAAAATATTTTGCGTAAAAGATATTTTTGGTTACTTTTGCAACGAAATAATCAAAAAAAACAGTTAATAACTTAAAATATCATTGCCTATCGAAAAAGCTCTACTTCATAACATTTAATACATAGACTATGAAGAATTATGCAAGTTGTACTGACGAAGCGTTGGCACTACTTTACATAGACGGAGACAACAAGGCATTCGATGAGTTATTAGCTCGTAACCAGCAAAAACTCTTCACGTATATCATGTTCGTGGTTCGTGACCCCGAAATGGCCAACGACGTATTCCAGGAAACCTTCGTCAAAGTCATTACGAAACTGCAAGAGGGCAAGTACACCGATTCCGGCAAATTTGCTTTCTGGTTGACACGTATTGCTCATAACATCATCATGGACACCTATCGCCAGCAGCGTTCAGCGCATATCGTGGAGCCTTCAGAGGACAACGATCTGAACAAGCTGAGCGGCAGTCAGGTGATGGACCTGAACCGCGAGAACGAATATGTCAACATGCAGGTGATGGACGACGTGCGTCATTTGATGGATGCACTGCCTGCCCCACAGCGTGAGGTGGTCTATATGCGCTACTATCAGGATCTGTCGTTCAAAGAGATTGCCGAGATGACGGGCGTCAGCATCAATACCTCACTGGGACGCATGCGCTATGCGCTCATCAACATGCGCCGCATGGCAAAGAGCCACCATATTCAGCTGAACATGGAACTTTAGCTATTAGCTGTTGGCAATTTGCTAAGAGCTAAAGGCTATGCAGGTCATGAATGACTTGCTCAGGATGGGTGCTATGGAACACATAGCTACCTGCTACGAGCACATCGGCACCAGCCTCAACAAGGCGAGGAGCCGTTTCGTGGTTTACACCACCATCAATCTCGATGAGGGCCTTCGAGCCACGCTCACTAATCAACTGGCGTAGCTGGCGCACCTTCTTAATGGTATTCTCAATGAAGGTCTGTCCGCCAAAGCCAGGATTAACACTCATCAGCAGTACCATATCCACATCGCAGATGATATCCTCCAAGACATTGACAGGCGTGGCAGGATTGAGTGTGACACCAGCTTTCATACCTGCCAGGTGAATCTCCTGAATGGTACGATGCAGGTGGGTGCATGCCTCGTAGTGGACATTCATCATCATTGCGCCCAGCTTAGCGGTGCGCTGGATGAATTTCTCCGGCTGCACAATCATATAGTGCACGTCAAGAGGTTTCTTACACTTCTTGGCAACAGCCTCCAGCACGGGGAAGCCAAACGAGATATTCGGCACGAAGACGCCATCCATGACATCCAAATGAAGCCAGTCTGCCTCACTATGGTTAATCATGTCCATCTCTTCTTCGAGATGCAGAAAGTCAGCTGCAAGCAGCGACGGCGATACCATTGTAGCCATTTGTCAGAGTCTTCTTGTTGTTACACATTCGAGCAAACTGTTTAATAAACAGGATGGTCGATGGATGGGGTTGAAATTCGTTTTGAGTAAAATGTTGCATAGGCACGCTGTATTAATGTTGTCTATTGTAGAAACGTACAGCACTACCTGTTTATTATACCAAATGAAAAAATTATTTTACGCTGCTGTCAGCAACCTGTTTCATACCGTTCAGAAAGTCGCCAGCCTGCATGCGTTTCTTGCCTGCCAGCTGCAGCTCAACCAGTTCCAGCCACTCGTCAGCACAAGCTACCAGAAGGGACTTGCCGTCGACCTGTAAGGTTCCACTGCCCTGCCCTGCCGCGCGTCCCGTTTTGCGGGTCTTGTAGACTTTCAGCACCGTTTCCTTGCCATCGGGAGCAACAAGCATTGTCCATGCTCCAGGATAAGGACTCAAGCCACGCACAAAGTCGTAGACCTGCTTGGCAGACTTCGTCCAGTCTATCTGACAGGTCTCCTTGAATATTTTCGGAGCGCTCTTGATGGGTGAATCAGCAAGCACGCTATCCTGGGGGATACTAACAGGATGACCATCGGCAACGATGATAGCATCGAGCGTCTCCAGACATATCTGGGCCCCCAAGTGCATCAGTCCGTCGTAGACATACTCCACATCAGCCTCATCAGGGATGGGAAAATGCTTCTTCAGAATGATGCGGCCTGTATCGATGTCGTGATCCAGGAAGAAAGTAGTCACGCCCGTTTCTGTTTCGCCATTGATGACAGCCCAGTTGATGGGCGCAGCACCACGATATTGAGGCAGCAAGGCGGCATGCACGTTGAACGTGCCGTATGCCGGCATCGCCCACACCACCTCAGGGAGCATGCGGAATGCCACTACCACCTGCAGATTGGCATGATATGAGCGCAGCTGTTCGATGAATGCGGGGTCTTTCATCTTCTCTGGTTGCAGCACAGGTAAGCCATGTGCTACGGCATATTTCTTCACCTCTGACGGCTGCATCTCTGTCTGGTGGCGCCCAACGGGTTTGTCAGGCTGTGTCACTACAGCCACCACATTATATTCGTTCTCCACCAGTGCCTGCAGTGTCTCTACTGCAAACTCCGGTGTTCCCATAAAAACGATTCTTAAATCTTCTTTCTTCACTCTTATCTCTTAACTTTCTTTCTTAACTCTTTATTCTTAACTCTTCACTCCTGACTAAAGTCTTGTACCATCTTGCGATACATATTATACATACGCTTGCGAGAGATATACCCCTTCAGGTGGTTGTCTGCATCAAGAACGGGGAGCCAGTCGGCATGGGTACGCTCAAAGGTCTTCATGACCTCTGTCATAGCTGTGCCATCATTCAGTACGGCAGCAGGAGCCACCATCAGCTGATGTGCCTTGAAGTGGTGATACAACTCCGTGCGGAATACCACATGACGTATCTTGCGGATATCTATCTCGCCCAACAGCATGCCTGCCGCATCCGTCACAGGCAACACGTCAGTATGCGAACGGCTAATCTTATGCACCATCTGTCCCAGTTCCATATCCGGATCAACACCCTGATAGTCACGATCGATGACAGAGTCCAGACTCATCAGCGTCAGTACTGCATGGTCTGTATGGTGAGTTACCAGACGTCCCTGCTTGGCCAGACGCATGCCGTAAATACTATGGGGCTCGAAGATATTAATCGTGAGATAGGCAGCCACAGAGACTATCATCAGCGGCATGAAGAGGTTGTAGCCGCTGGTAATCTCGGCAATGAGGAAGATACCCGTCAGCGGGGCATGCATCACACCCGACATCACACCAGCCATACCCAGCAGTGCGAAGTTCTTCTCAGGCACATAGACACCTATCTGGTTGATGTTCCACAGCCGTGAGAACAGGAAACCCGTAAAGCAGCCAATGAACAGCGAGGGTGCGAAGGTACCGCCACAGCCTCCGCCACCATTCGTCGCTGAGGTAGCAAAGACCTTCGTAAAGAGCACCAGCGCCAGATAGAGGATGATATACTCACTATGCCCATAGAACAACGAGCCATCGAGTATCTGGTTCCAGTCTGCCTCCGTTCTTCCGTTCAGCAGCAGGTTGATGGAATGGTAGCCCTCACCATAGAGCGAAGGGAACAAGAAGATGAGTGTGCTCAGTATGGCACCGCCTATGAGGAGCTTGACGTAGGGTCTGTTCTTAAAGCGTGCAAAGAGGTCTTCGCAGGCATTCATCGTACGGATGAAGTAAAGTGAGACGAGTCCACACGTAATACCCAACAGAATGCAGGCAGGTACGCGCTCTACCGTCCAGTCGCTGTCCAGATGGAAGGAGAACAGCACGGCATTGCCGCTAAACAGATAGGTAAAACAGGTTGCCGTCACGCACGATACCAGAATTGGCAACAGTGCCGACATCGTCATATCAATCATCAGCACCTCCAGGGTAAACACCAGTCCGGCAATAGGAGCCTTGAAGATGCCGGCAATAGCACCTGCGGCACCACAGCCTACGAGTGTCATCAGCGTCTTGTTGTCCAGTCGAAACAGCTGTCCCAGATTAGAGCCGATGGCTGAACCTGTGAGTACGATTGGCGCCTCGGCACCCACCGAACCACCAAAGCCGATGGTGATAGCTGAAGCGATGACGCTCGACCATGTATTGTGGCCTTTCAGGCGCGAGCGGTTCGATGAGATGGCATAGAGGATACGTGTGATGCCGTGCGAGATATTATCTCTGACCACGTAGCGCACAAACAGCGACGTCAGCCAGATACCTACCACGGGATATACCAAGTAGAGCCAGTTATAGGTGTCAGCATGGAAACGACCCGTCAGCAGTGCCACGATGGTATTGATGAGTCCGTGCAGCACAAAAGCAGCTACGGCAGAAAGCACACCCACCACAAATGCTAGGACAAGAAGGAATGTCTTGTCGCTCACGTTCTGCACACGCCATTCGTGCATTCGCTGTAACCATTGTGGATATGCAGTCTTCATCTTAACTCTTAACTCCTAACTCTTAACTCTCAACTCTTAACTCCTAATAATAGTCACCTCCCCGTCCTGTCGCAAGCGGATGATGCTGCTGGGCGTGTGGGGCTTATGCTCCTGCCGACGGCTCCAGCAGACGTAGTCGACCTGTTCCAAGATGCGAGGGTCTATGTCGCAATAATTCTGGGCAGCAGGCTCGCCACTGATATTGGCAGAGGTGCTCACCAGTGCCTTTTGGAAGCGGTAGCACAACTCCTTAGAGAATGCCTCCTGTGTGATGCGAATGCCTAGGCTGCCATCTTCAGCAATTAAGTTGGGGGCCAGATTGATGGCACCGTCCAGAATCAGTGTGGTAGGCTTGGCATCGCCCTCTTTCAGACTGTCTATCAGCTGCCAAGCCACATCAGGGACATTGCGAAAATAGCGCTGCATACGGGCGTCAGAGTCCACCAGGCAGATGAGTGCCTTCGAGTCATCGCGTTGCTTGATGTCATAGACACGTTTGACGGCTTCTGCATTCGTGGCATCACAGCCGATGCCCCATACGGTGTCTGTGGGATAGAGTATAACCCCACCCTTTCGCAGCACTTCCACTGCGTTTTTTATATCTTCTTCTCTCGTCATTAGAATTCCGATGTAAAGTGGAACTTGATATGTTCAAAGTCTTGCTGCGCCATACTGAGCACATAGCCTGAATCAGCCAGGAATACGTCGCGTCCCTCCTTGTCTTTTGCCATATACTGGTATTTACGCTTCTTGAAGTTGTCCAGCTCCTTGTCGTCGTCGCTCTCTATCCAGCAGGCCTTATACAGATGTACAGGCTCCCAGCGGCACTTGGCATTGTACTCATTCTCCAAGCGATACTGGATGACTTCAAACTGCAGCTGACCAACAGTACCTATAATCTTGCGGTTGTTGAACTGATTGACAAACAACTGGGCCACACCCTCGTCCATCAGCTGGTCGATACCTTTCTGCAACTGCTTCGACTTCATAGGGTCATCGTTCTCGATATACTTAAACAGCTCAGGCGAGAACGAAGGCAGACCACGGAAGTGCAGCTGTTCGCCCTCGGTGATGGTGTCGCCAATCTTGAACATGCCACCCGTATCGGGCAGACCAACGATGTCGCCTGGCCATGCCTCGTCAATGGTCGACTTGCGCTGAGCCATAAACTGCGTAGGACTGGAGAAGCGCAGCGTCTTACCCTGACGTACATGCAGATAAGGCTGATTGCGCTGGAACTTTCCAGAACACACCTTGCAGAAGGCAATACAAGAGCGGTGATTGGGGTCGATATTTGCGGTAATCTTAAAGATGAAGCCCGTAAACTTCTGCTCATCGGGCTGCACCATACGCTCCTCAGCCTTGGTAGGTTTGGGCGACGGGGCTATCTCTACGAAACAGTCCAAGAGTTCCTGCACACCGAAGTTGTTCAGCGCCGAACCGAAGAAGACGGGAGCCACCTCTGCCGAGCGGTAGGTCTCTACCTCGAACTCAGGATAAACACCATCCACCAGTTCCAAGTCTTCGCGCAACTTGCTCGCGTCGGTTTCGCCGACGCGCTCATCGAGCTCGGCAGAATCGAGTTCTACGCTGACTTTCTCGGTGACACGCTGCTTATCGGGGGTAAACAGGTTGAGCTGCTGCTCATAGATATTGTAGACGCCCTTGAACTTAGCACCCTGATTGATGGGCCACGACAGGGGGCGCACCTTGATTTCCAATTCCTGTTCCAACTCGTCCAACAAATCAAAGGGATCTCGACCCTCACGGTCCATCTTGTTGATGAAGATGATGACAGGGGTATTTCTCATGCGGCACACATTCATCAGCTTTCTGGTCTGTGCCTCCACACCCTTGGCACCGTCTACCACGATGATAGCAGAGTCAACAGCTGTCAGTGTGCGGTAGGTATCTTCTGCAAAGTCCTGGTGTCCTGGGGTGTCCAGAATGTTCACCTTATATTCTATGTCAGATCCTTCGGGCGTGTAGTCGAACTCCATCACAGAGGTCGACACCGAGATACCACGCTGCTTCTCGATATCCATCCAGTCGGAAGTAGCTGTCTTCTTAATCTTGTTATTCTTTACAGCACCAGCCACCTGGATTTGTCCGCCAAAGAGCAGAAATTTCTCTGTCAGTGTCGTTTTACCAGCATCGGGGTGCGAGATGATGGCGAATGTTCGCCTGCGTTCTATTTCCTGATTCACCTTATATTATTTTAATGAGGGTGCAAAGGTACAAAGAAGTGAGCGAAAATGCAAATAAAATTGCAATTTTCCGAACAAGTGAAAATTTATTTCCGAGCGCAAGTACTCATACTGACACTTCCCGTCTGCAGTTTTTCGCCCTGACAGCGCAGCACGATGGCCGATGGCTTCTCACCGCTCTGCACCAACACCTGCGCCAAACCGTTGAAGGCCGGTATGGTGAATGTCTTACAGTCTTTCTCCTTGGGATGGTCGGCCCCCAGATACATCGGATCGCCATTGCCAGCGCCCAGTATACGGCCGTTGCCTTCCAGCGTGAAGGTCAGCAGCGGACAGGCATCGGGCACCACGCGTCCTTTCTGATCCTGAACCTCTACTGTCACCACAGCCACGTCGCGCCCGTCAGCCGTCAGTTCCTGGCGGTCAGCTTTGAGCACCGTCTTGTAGGCGGGTTTGGTGGTTTCTATGGTCTGCGTCATCGTGCGCTTGCCGTTCTTGTAGCCGTAGGCCACCACCTTGCCTGGCTGGTATGTTGCCCTCCACTTCAGATGTCCGTTCTTCGGCATATGTTGGCGCCCCAGCTTTTTCCCGTTTACGACGAGTTCCACCTCGTCACAGTTGCTATAGGCCCAAAGTTCCACCTCCTCGCCTTCGTGTCCCTGCAGGTTCCAGTGGGGGAAGACGTGCAGCACGGGCTCCTCCGTCCACCATGCCTTCAGGTAGTAGGTCTCATCCTTGGGAAATCCGCAGTAGTCTAAGATGCCAAATTCCGAGTCGTGGGCAGGATACGACAGCGGATTGGGTTCACCACGATAGTCAAAGCCCGTCCAATAGAACAGTCCGGCAGCCCAGGGGCGCTCAGCATAGAATTTCCAGCCACGCTCAATGATGTTCTCGTATCCTTGTTCGTTGGTACGGTTCAGACTAACCATACGTCCTTTGTAGTTTTCCTCGTTGAAGTACCAGCCACGTGTACCGCAGCCGCTGGTTTCCTCCGTGCCCACAATCTTCCACGAAGGGTTGTTCCGCTTGCGATTGTCCACATCGTTCTGCACGATGTAGTTGAAGCCCACCACGTCGAGACCCTTGATGAGTTCTGTACCTCCTGCATTGGCCACCGTACTGGGACGTGTGGGGTCATACAGGCGGGTATATTCACGCATGGCCTCAGCCAGTCGGGTACCCTGGATGCTGTTCTCCAATCCCCACTCCTCATTGCCGTCGCTCCAGAGGATGATACTGGGATGATTGCGGTCGCGTCGTATCATACGTTCCAGCAGTCGCAGGTGTTCATCGTTGATGCCCATCAGTCGGTTCTCGTCGATGACCAGCATTCCCTCCCTGTCGCAGATATCCAACAGGGCTGGCGTCATGGGGTTGTGCGAGGCACGATAGGCATTACAGCCCATCTTCTTGAGTTGCTTGATGCGCCACGCCTGCAGGGCATCGGGAATGGCAGCGCCCACGCCAGCATGGTCTTGGTGCATGTTGACGCCTTTCAGCTTCAGTGATTTGCCGTTCAGCAGAAAGCCGCGCTCGGCATCAAACTGGATATCACGGATTCCCGTCGTGGTTGTATAGACATCTGTCACCTTACCCGCCACACGAATCGTGGTCTCCACCTGATAGAGATAGGGGTCGCTAGTGCTCCAGAGGTGCGGACTATTCACGTGGAGCACTGACTGTGGAGCATTAATCGTCTGCTTTGCCTTTAGTGTGAGGCTTACGGGAGCTGACTTAGCCACCTCCCTACCCTCGGCATCCAACAGACGGTGAGTGACCTCACACGGACGAGTGGTCAGTGAAGCATTATGCACCTCGGTTTCCACATGGAGGGTGGCTGTGCTATAGGGCTGCTGCATATCGGCATAGACAAAGGTGCCAAAGGGGGCTACGCTGACCGCTGCCATCTTCTCCAGCCACACATCACGATAGATGCCGGCACCCTCATAGAACCAGCCCTCTTCCAGCGTGGCGTCGGCACGCACGCAGATAAGGTTCTGCTCGCCATACTTCACATAAGGTGTGATGTCATACACCTGTGTCACATAGCCGCTGGGCTCCGTACCCATATAAAAACCGTTAAACCACACGGTGGCATTGCGGAAAATGCCGTCAAAGCGCAGCATGAGGCGTTTGCCAAGGTCGCCAGCAGGAATGGTCAGTACCTTGCGATACCACCCCACACTGGTTTCCGGATATTTCCACCCCACCGTCTTGTAGCCGTGCGAGTGACTGGCAGCCCAGTCGTACGGCAGCGTCGTCACCCAGTCGTGCGGCAGCTGTACCTCCAGCCATTTCCCATCATCAAACTTCTGTGCGTATGGTCCCTCGTTATGGATGGAGTTGGCCTTCGTCAGGTAGTTGAAATACTCCGTACCATTGCCGAAGTCTTTCTGCGGAAGGGCAGCATGGCCCATCATAAACTTCCACCCCTTATCCAGCAGAATGGTCTCTCGAACTTGCTGAGCCTCAGCAGCAAACAGCAGGAATGTAGTAATCGTTAAAAATAGTATTCTCTTCATCGTTTATGGGGTTGTTAGCGACTGCAAAGATACATTTTATTCCATTATTATCCAAATAATACGCACTTCTTTTACATCTTTACAAAGCAAACAGGCTGTATTTGGTTTATTTTTCGTAACTTTGCAGCCCGAATTAGACAAAGCGAGAGAAAAGTACTAGTACAAGATAAATGGCCAACACATCACTTAAACGACAATTGAAAGTCATCACCATCCCTGTTTTCGTAGAGCTGGCATTGGTTATGCTGCTGGGAGCAGTAGACACTGTCATGCTGAGCCGCTACAGCGACAACAGCGTGGCAGCGGTGGGACTGGACAACCAGCTGATGTCACTCATTTTTCTCGTCTATCAGTTCTTTTCCATGGGTGCAGCCATTCTCTGTGCACAGTATATTGGAGCAGGAATGCGCAAGCGACTAGTACAAGTGGTGGGCATGGCACTGGTGGTGAACCTGTTGCTTGGAATGGCTGTCAGCGCCCTACTCTTCTTCTATGCAGAGCATTTGTTGATACTGATGGGACTAAGCACAGAACTGATGGGCGACGGACTGGTCTATCTGAAACTGACAGGAGCACTATCGTTCTTCCAGGCATTGTCGCTGACATTCTCAGCGTCACTGCGCAGCGCTGACAAAGTGGTGTGGCCTATGGCTGTGACGGGTATCGTCAATGTGCTGAACATACTGGGCAATTACGTTCTCATCTTTGGTCATTGGGGATTCCCGCAGTTGGGTGTCGAAGGCGCTGCCATTGCCACAGCAGCCAGTCGTGCCGTCTCGATGGTCCTGTTGGCCATTGTCCACTTCCGCGTCCACATTCCCCGTTTCCCGCTGAGCTATTTCCGTCCCATCCCTTGGAAGGAGCTCCGCAACCTGCTGAAGATAGGCATTCCGGCTATGAGTGAGAACATCTCATACAGTCTGTCACAAGTCGTAATAACCTATTTCATCAACCAGATAAGCAATGAAGCATTGGCAGCACGCACCTACTGCGCGAATATGATTATGTTTGTCTACCTGTTCTGTCTCAGCATCACGCAAGGCGGCGATATCCTAGTAGGACATTTGGTAGGCCAGTGGCGCCATCAGGCTGCTTATGTTCTGGGCAACTACTTCTTCCGCTGGGCTCTGATCATTACGCTCACGGGGTCTGTGATGCTGGCTCTTGCCGGCCCCACTCTGCTCAATGCCTTTACCGACAATGAAGAGATTATCCAGATGGGTATTTGGGTACTTGTCGTCGACGTATTCCTGGAGGCAGGGCGTACGTCCAACATCTTTGCAGGCAGCACACTTCGTGCTACGGGCGACGTCGTCTATCCCTTCGTTGTGGGCATCATCTTCCAATGGAGCATCGCTGTCGGATTGAGCTACGTCATCGGCATTCCGCTGGGCTATGGCCTTGTTGGTATGTGGATAGGTTTTGCCCTCGACGAGAGCATTCGCGGTGTTATCCTCGTACGTCGCTGGCAATCAGGGAAATGGCGTACCAAGAGTTTTGTCAAGTAACTTGTTTGTTGCGCCCCGAAGACCACGCTTGGCGTATCGAGCTGCACGAAAATGGAAAATGGGAACCTTTCGGGTTCCCATTTGAATTTAGCGGAAGGAGAGGTTTCTGAACCGGTCTTTGAATCCCACTCATTATCATTTAGTTGGCAATCTGCCAATATCTTGCGTAACACAAAATGCAACACGTTTCTGTTAGTCGTTTTGACCACGACTTGACTACCGCAGTAGTCTTTGTCTGGTCACAGAGTCACCTTTGGCAGATGTGGAAGGTATTCGGATTCCCACACTGGAGAAACTGCTGGTAGATATACAGAAGGATGCTGATTTCGACTATCTCCGGGGTGCAGAAAGCCTGTACATGTACCAGATGGCTTTTGACCTATATACCATTAACACCCAAAGACTGATGCGCTATGCCAAACGCAGGGGCATCAGCCAAGAAATCAAAGAACTTATCTATCAAAAATGATTAGCAAAGAATGCGGAGGCGCAGCAATCCGGTATTGGGGATTTTCCCCACTCAACTTTAGGGAAACGCTCCCTCCAAATAGGAATAATCTTTTTGAAACCTCACGGAATCGCCCTATCTTTGCACCGTGAACAAGAAACAAATGTCTAACATTTAAAGAATAGGAGATTTGAATATGAAGAAGACGATGGTGAGCACCAATCGGCCAATAGTGAGCACTAATTGGCTGAATAAGGTGATTGCAGCCATGATGATGATGGCCATCACATCAGCAATGCCAGCAATGGCAGGAAATAAGACGACGGTGAGCACCAGTCGTCAGCATAACAATGGTAAAAACTACAAAGTTGTTGTAGTCGTTGACAAAAAGACTACTCATTTCAATGCACACAAGCATGTCTATCGCCCAGACGTGAAAGCCTGCACCTTCAGAGTAAGCC